>NZ_JAHUWS010000008.1:0-339914 GCF_019218965.1 Pseudomonas sp. PDM31
GAGGTGCCGGACATTTTCACATGGGCTGGAATCTTTTTGATTGTCATCGCCGGCTTCCTGATTCTGCGTGCCAAAAAATTTAAATAATAGGCGGTTCTTGGGCCAGAGACGTCGTCCGTGAGCGGTAACTGTCGGCCAGAAGCTGACTGTCGATTGCGCAAAATAGCTAAGTGAAAAACGCTCCAGGCCGAGGCAAGTGCGCGATCAAGCAAACTTGACCAAATTGAGCGCCGACAAAGGACCTCCAGGGAACTGGACAAGCCGTGCCCCAACGTCAAGAGCGCCCAAGTCAATTCCAAAAAAACCCAACCGGCTGATCAAGCCACCGACGGTTTCCATTGCTTGCTGATCATCGCCCGAGAGAAACAGCACGCGACGCCCGCCTTCGCTCGCCGGGTCGCCAGAAATCAAATGCGGTTGCAGATGGTTAAAGGCCTTCACGACGCGAGCACCTGGCACCAGCTCAGAAAACACAGCGCTGGACGTGTGGCCTTGTAGATCAACTGGCTTGAACACCGGCGCTTCAATCGGGTTATTGGCATCAATGACAATTCGCCCTGCGAAGTCTGGCAACCCCGCCAATGCAACCGGCAGCCTTGACCAGTTCACGGCTACCAGCACGATCTCCTGTGCAGCCGCTTCTTCTCGTGTCCCGGCCTTTACCCACGGCCCCAAGCCACTAACCAGTTCGGCAAGCGATGCCGGACCACGGCTATTGGACAGAATGACGTTGATACCCTTGTTCGCCAGCGCCTTAGCAAAAGCGGAGCCGATGGCGCCCGCCCCGATCACACCGATAGTGGTCATGGTCAAAATTCCCTATGCAATGAAAGAGGTGGATCAGGCGGTAAAGCCACCGTCGGCGACGATGTCTGCTCCGGTGACGAAAGAGGCTTCAGGGCCCGCGAGGAACGCGACAACGCTGGCAATCTCGTGGGACTGACCGTAACGACCCAGCGCGATACCGGGTTTCACGATGTCACTCACTGGGCCGCCATCCGGGTTCATGTCGGTATCGGTCGGGCCAGGGTGAACGGTATTGACCGTAATGCCTTTAGGCCCAAGATCACGCACCAGGCTCCGGTTGAAACCGGTGATCGCGCCTTTGGTCAGGGTGTAGAGGGATGCAGTCGGGAACGCGGCATAACGGGTCATGGAAGAACCGATGTGGATAATCCGGCCACCGTCTTTCATGTAGCGAACAGCTTCCTGGGTGGCGACGAATACGCCCGTGACGTTGACGGCAATCATGCGCTGGTAGGTTTCCAACTCGATGCCCTCGATCGGGCCACCGAGGGCGAGGCCCGCGTTGTTTACCAGAATGTCGAGGCGGCCAAACGTTTCAACGGTATGTGCAACGGCAGCACGCACGGCTTCGGGATCGCCCGCATCAGCCGAGATCGCAATGGCGCGTCCGCCTACGCTGGCAATGGCCTGTACGACTTCTTCAGCCTTGGCAGGCGAAGCACTGTAGGTCAGCGCAACCAACGCGCCATCAGCAGCCAGGCGCTTGGCAACAGCAGCGCCAATCGAACGGGAACCGCCAGTCACCAGAGCGACTTTTCCAGCAAGCGGGAGTGTTTGGGTAGACATGAACATTTCACTCTTGGGGTAAGGTGAAATCATCATGGCCTCATGGAGATCAATTGATTAGAGTGCAATGACTTACATCATTTTCAAGCATTAGTATCAGGTGACCCATGGAAACCCTGGCCAATCTAGAATGTTTCGTTCGTAGCGCAGAGACTGGCAGTTTTTCCGCTACCGCACGCTATCTCGCGCTAACCCCAGCCGCTGTCAGTCGTAATGTGGCCATGCTTGAACGAAACATTGGCGTGAGGTTGTTTCATCGGTCGACCCGCAAACTGACATTGACCGAAGCTGGGGAACATTTCCTGGCTTCGATTGGCGGCAATCTAGACGCCCTTCAAAACGCCATCAGCTCAATTGCATCAGATCACGGAGAGCCCGCCGGGGCGCTGAAGGTGAGCATGTCCCCCACCTTCGGCATCAGTCATGTGCTGCCATTTCTCCCTAAATTTCTGGCCAAATACCCATTGATTCGCCCTGAGTGGCATTTCGAAAACAGGCAGGTAGATCTGATCGCTGAAGGGTTCGACGTAGCCATCGGCGGAGGGTTTGAGTTGGCTCAAGGCGTCATCTCACGCCCGCTCTCCCCAGCTCATGTCATCGCTGTCGCATCACCGAAATACATGCGCGGAAAAACGGTACCAACTGATCCGAGAGCCCTTGAGGACCTCAATGGAATCGTTATGCGGTCTAGTCGAACGGGCAGAGTCAGGCACTGGACCATGCGTGACAAGGAAGGCGTAGAAATGCCTGCCCAAGTGAAAGAAAGCATCATCGTCAACGATCCTGCGGCCATGCGCGAAGCTGCATTGTTGGGTTTGGGTGTCTGCTTTCTCGCGGTCCCGGATGTATTGAGCTGGCTCGAATGCGGCGACCTGGTGCGATTGGTGCCGAACTGGTACGCCGATGCCGGTACCATTTCTATGTATTTCGCTACCCGCTCTCTCATGCCGGCCAAGACCCGAGTGTTTATAGACTTCATCAGTGAAGTGTTTGAAAAGCAGCAACTCGCCCTAAAATTTTCAGGCAGATAGGACTGAGTCCCCTTTTCTCCCTCGATGACTATCTGTGCAGTTCGACTTCCTTCCGCCGCTCCTCCAAAAACAGTTTGAAGTCGATGTTTATCGCCACCGACCGGCAGCAATGGGTCGGCTTCAGCCCTTCGCGCGCTACCTTGAAGTCGCAACGTATTCCGGGGTTCAGAAACCAGGTACAGCGACCGCTGTATCACGTTTTGTCAGCCAATCTGTATCTAACGCGCACCCTCTGACTCCACTACTATCCCCTACTCTACCCAGGTACATCCCACCCGAGAGGCGCAAGCCGTTTTACGCTGACCTGACCCAACTTCCAATCCGTCACGTCTTCCTTTGGAGTTACGCCATGCCCGAGCTGTCCACCCTGTTGGCCTACGGTCTGATCTCACTGGCCATGGTGCTGACTCCCGGCCCGAACATGATCTATCTCATCTCGCGGTCGATCTGCCAGGGTCGAATGGCAGGACTGATTTCCTTGGGCGGCGTGGCGTTGGGTTTCGTCGTCTATATGCTTTGCGCCGCCTTTGGCATCACGGCTTTGCTGCTGGCGGTTCCGTATGCGTACGACGCCCTGCGACTCGGCGGCGCGCTCTATCTGCTCTATCTCGCCTGGCAGGCGGTCAAGCCCGGCGGCCGTTCACCGTTTCAGGTGCGCGACCTTCCCAAGGACAGCCCGCGCAAGCTGTTCATGATGGGCTTTGCCACCAACATGCTGAATCCAAAAATCGCCGTCATGTATTTGTCGCTGCTGCCCCAGTTCATTAACCCCGTGGACCACGGCAGCGTACTGGCACAATCGATCGTACTGGGCTTTACCCAGATCATCATCAGCGTGGGTGTCAACGCGCTGATTGCCGTCATGGCGGGCTCCATCGCGACATTTCTCGCAAGCAGACCCGTCTGGCAAATCGTGCAACGCTGGCTCATGGGGACGGTCCTTGCGGGCTTGGCCGTACGCATGGCCCTCGAATGGAGGCGCTAAATAAATTGATGAAAATTCACTGCCTGTTGGAGAACCGCGACCAATGAGAGTTATTCGAAGCAAAGACTTCACCGCCACTCGCGCCTGGGGTGCTGACGACATCGCGAACATGGGTGGCACCACGGTCCGCCTGCACTGGACTGACCAGCCCTATAAGTGGCACGTCAACGATGGTGAGGAAGTATTCGCTGTTCTCGACGGCACGGTCGATATGCATTACCGCGAGTCAGGCATCGAGCGCGTCGTGACGCTGGAGGTTGGCGACGTGTTTTTTGCCGGCGTTGGATGTGAACATGTTGCGCATCCTCGCGCACAAGCACGGATATTGGTGATCGAACGCGAAGGCAGCGTTTGAGTACACTCGCTTGCAATCACAGCCGCTAATGTGGCGGCACTTCGAAAAACAGCGGGCAGTACACCACGCGCCTTTCAATCCAATAAATCAACACGAACGGCCAAAAACAGTCACTCACTAAATCCGTGACGAGGCAAGGCAATCGAATCAAAGCCGCAAACAGAGCGAATGCACTTGATATCCATAAGCATGCCCTCCGCCCATACACCTGATACATCCAGCCGGATAGCACCGTGCTTATCAATCTGTTGGTGCTCGTTCGGTTTTGACCCAAGCTGCTGACTTCAGCTAACCCTTAGGCGGTCTGTGAAGACATACATAAGACCATCGATTACCAAGTATTCGGGCAGGTCATTGATTTCCGGTCGCCTGGGTCAAAACCGCATCAGCGCCAACATCCCTGATTCATCATTGTTCTCCCGTAACCCGTGTTTTGCTCTTCGTCAAAGTCAGGCTCAACAGTACCGAAATCAATATGATGCCGCCGACTGTGGTCAGCGACCATTGGATCGGCACGTGCCACCACGGCGCGATCAGCATCTTGCCGCCGATGAACACCAGTACGATGGCCAGGCCATATTTGAGCAAGTGGAAGCGGTAGGCCATGTCGGCAAGCACGAAATACAGTGCACGCAGGCCCATGATGGCGAAGATATTGGAGGTGAACACGATGAAGGGGTCGGTGGTGACGGCGAAGATAGCCGGGATGCTATCGACCGCGAAGACCACGTCGCTGGCCTCGATCAGTACCAGCACCAGGAACATCGGCGTCGCCCAGAGCAGGCCGTTCTGGCGCACTAAGAAGCGCTCGCCATGAAAGCCGTCGGTGATGCGAAGATGGAGCCTGTTACATCAACAAAAATCGTTTATTCGTTACGAATAGTTCGTTTTTTACGAAGTGTTGATTCAGGTGCTCAACTACCGGCAATCGCATTGGTTCTGCTCCGTGGTCAACGCGGGTGGCATGGTGCGCAGTTCCAGCAGTCCCGTCTCCTGCTCGATCGTGATGAAAAGGTCTACTACATCCTTCGACAGGCTTGGCAACTGGTAAGCCGGTGATGCAGGCGTATATTGATAATGTCGACCCAGGTAGTTGAGGCGATAAAAGATCGCCAATGGTGGGACAAGCGAAAGTGCTGGGGGCACTAGCGAATAACCCAGAACGTTTGGAGGTGTCACATGAGGCAGTATCAACGACTCTTTCTGATCGCAGGTCCGACCATGCGTCACTCGCCGGCGATGGAGCGGGCGATCGCACTGGCCGACGCTACAGGTGCAGCGCTGCATATCACGGTGTTCATCGAAGACTTCGACCTTATGCGGTTAATGAGCAACAGTGAACAACTTCGTGAGAGTTGCCGGCAGGAGAACCTGCTGTGGTTGACGGATGAGGCCGAACTCATGCGCAGGAAGGGCATCAATGTGACCACCGAAGTTGCATTGACCCCTGACCCGCTGCAAGAGATCCTCAGGCATGTGGCTCAAATGCAGCCGGATCTGATTATCAAGGACGTACATCATGAATCAGCGCTCAAACGCGTATTCGTCACGCCTTTGGATTGGCAGTTGTTGCGCGAATGTCCGACCCCCATACATCTGGTCAGCGAAGTCAGGTGTCCGCTTCCTCGGGTGATTGTGGCAGCGGTTGACCCATCGCATCCAGAGGGGCAGATCAGCGGAATCAACGACAGCATCATTCAGGCGGCGAACGAATTGGCGACGCAATGTGATGCTGAATTGCACATGCTGTATGCCTATGAACTGACACACACACACTTCTCTGATGCAGGTGCTGGCGCTGTGACGATGCCAGGCTTCAGCAACGACGTGCGCCGGTCACTCGAAAAGTGCTTCATTGCCTTGGCTGGACGCTATGGCGTGCCCCCGGAGCGACAACACTTCATTGCAGGACCACCAACCAAAGCAATGGCCAACTTTGCCACTCATGCTCGAGCGGATGTCTTCGTGATGGGAAATACCCATCACAAAGGGGTGGACAAGCTGGTTGGCAGTACCACGGAGCATGTTCTGTATCAGGTGCCTTGCAGCGTTTTGGCCATCAAGGGAGAAGTAGATGACTGAAGAAAAAAACCGCCACTATCGCAGCTGGCCGTTGGTGCTGATTTGGTTTTGACCCAATTGATACACGTCGCTATCAGCCGTGGAACAAGGGAAAGCTCGTCGGCAAAAAACGCATCCATTGCACCACCGACCAAATGCCCGAGGTCATGTGGTGCAATTTTCCCTGGGTCAGGTACGTGTGATCGAGACGCCACCATCCACCAGTGAGGCGGTGCCAGTGACAAAGGACGAGTCGTCCGAAGCAAGGTACAAAACCGATCTGGCCAACTCTTGGGGCGTGGCGACACGTTTCAGAGCGTGCAAGTTGGTCACGTAAGACTGCGCCTCAGGAGTGTCATTCATGCCTCGATACATGTCGGTGTCTACAGCGCCAGGCAGCACCGCATTGACACGCACGCCCTGGGGACCGAACTCCGCCGCCAGCGCCTGGGTCAGGCCGATGAGGCCGGACTTGCTTGCCGCATAGGCGGCCAACCCCGGGAAAGCAAAAGTATGGCCCACGAAGGTGGAAGTGAAGATGACCGAGCCGCCGCCATTTTTCAGCATCTGGGCAATCTGGTGCTTGGCGCCGAGGAAGGAGCCGGTCAGGTTGATTGCCAGGGTGTCCGTCCAACCGGCTTCGGAGACGTCAGTGGACGCGCCGCTTTCACCCATGATGCCGGCATTATTGAATGCAATGTCCAGGCGGCCAAAGCGTTCGACTGCCAATGCCACCAGCGCTTGGGCGTATTCCTCGGAGCGAACGTCGCCGGCCAGCGCCACGGCCTCGCCGCCCGCGCTTGAGATCTGGCTGACCAAAAGGTCCAGCTCGGCCTGTCGGCGTGCTCCAACGACCACCTTGGCCCCTTCAGCGGCAAACAGTTGTGCCGTTGCAAAGCCGATGCCTGCACTTGCACCGGTAATGATGGCAACCTTGCCCTCTAGTCGCTTGCTCATTTGAATCTCCTGAAAAGTGTTTATCGGAAATAACTTACTGAGCCCAGTGTAGTAGTTGACGTATGTCCGGATAAGCAGGCAAATAGAGGAGCTTGTGTTCGGTATTATCGAACAATCAAGTGACGCCACCGGATTGGCCCGGTGACAGCACACACCGCAGGGGCGCCGGGGGACGAGGCTGTATGGTCAAGCTGGACGGAATTTCGAACTTTGTTGCCATAGCGGAAGCGGGCTCCATCAGCGAAGCCGCCAGAAGGCTGCACCTTTCAAAGTCGGTTGTCAGCGAACGGCTCGCTGCCCTGGAGCAAAGTCTTGGAGCACCGTTGTTTCATCGAACAACGCGCAAGCTCAGCATGACAGAGGACGGGATAGCTTTCTTCGAAAGGGCCAGCCGCATCGTTTTGGAGGTTCAAGACGCAGTCGCAGAGGTCTCGGAGCGCCGCGGCACGTTGAGCGGACCGATGCGGTTGTCTGCCCCGGTCACGTTTGGGCGCATGCACCTTGGCCCGGCGCTGTACCCTTTCTTGTCCAGGCATCCCGCAATTTCGCTCACGCTGGAGCTGGACGACCGGCGAATTGACGCGGCGGCCGAGGGGTATGACGCCGTCATACGCCACGGTACGATCGAAGACTCCCGACTTGTCGCGTTGCCACTCGCCTCCAGCAGGCGATTTCTTGTGGCATCCCCGGCCTACATCAAGCGGCACGGTCAACCGACGACGCTTGACGACTTGGGTGGCCACAAAGCCATTTACTACACCAATCGAAACGTTGCTGACTGGCGGTTTCCGGACTTGCGCCCGGATGCCTTCGTCCGGCCACCGGCTTCGTTGCGGGTCAACAACGGCGACATGATGAGAGATGCCGCGTTGGCCGGCCTGGGGTTGGCACTTCTGCCGAGCTTTATCGTTGGAGAAGACATCAAAAAAGGCACGCTCGTCAGGGTGGACGTTGGAAGTGAATCCGCAGAAGAAATGATTTATGTAGCGCACCCCGAGGGCCGCAGGGCCTCGAAAAAACTTCAAGCACTTGTCACGGCGCTACGCGAGGCTTTCGGCAGCCCGCCCTATTGGGATGTGGGTTGATACAAAGGGGGCTATTGGTTGCGTAACAGAGGGCTGTTCACGAATCTCCTTCTTGTACGTTGACGTCAATGCGCAATGCAGGACGACGACGCTGAGCCTCCAGCTAACGCGCTGTTGAGCGATGACTGGCAGCGGCCTCCATCGCGCAGCTCGGCAAGCCCTCGTGGCCTCCTCAGCCAAGATCCATAAAAATTCTTTCAAACAAAACCCTTTTAAATCAACAAGATAAAAATCCACTTAAAATTATCGCGCAATTTGTCTTGCGCGCTAACTATTCACGCGTTAACTTTATATCACTTGCTTAGCGCACAAACATTTAGCACTAAAGACAACCCCCTTCAGTCAAAAATCGTAAGGAAAAAGCAACCATGAAAACTCTCTATACCGCAGTCGCAACCGCCACCGGTGGCCGTGATGGTCGTGCTGTTTCCAGCGACAAGATTCTCGACGTAAAACTGGCTACCCCGAAAGAACTGGGGGGAGCCGGGGGTGAAGCCACCAACCCTGAGCAACTGTTCGCCGCCGGTTATTCGGCCTGCTTCATCGGCGCATTGAAATTCGTTGCAGGCCAGAGCAAACGCAGCATCCCTGCTGACGCCTCGATCACCGCCCTGGTTGGCATCGGTCAGATCCCTGGCGGGTTCGGCCTGGACATCGACTTGAACATCAACCTGCCGGGTCTGGATCAAGCAGATGCTCAAGCGCTGGTCGACGCAGCTCACCAGGTTTGCCCGTACTCCAATGCCACACGCGGCAACGTCGACGTCCGTCTGCACGTCACCGTCTAACTCCACGTCCCTTCCTCATTGGTAGATATCCCATGAAAAAGATTTTCTCTGGCTTGGCCATCGCTACCGCACTCGCCACCACCTGCCTGGCCAATGCGGCTGACGTAAAGCCAACGGTGATTCTTGTGCACGGCGCTTTTGCTGACTCATCAAGTTGGAATGGCGTGGTGAAGATCCTGGAAAAAGATGGCTATCCAGTGATTGCCGCCGCCAATCCATTGCGTGGCGTT
Organism: Pseudomonas sp. PDM31; assembly: GCF_019218965.1. Lineage (NCBI taxonomy): Bacteria > Pseudomonadati > Pseudomonadota > Gammaproteobacteria > Pseudomonadales > Pseudomonadaceae > Pseudomonas > Pseudomonas sp. PDM31. The sequence continues at coordinate 9,086 of NZ_JAHUWS010000008.1, forward strand.
GCCAGTGATGCCCAGTCTGTTGCGAGCATCGTCAAAAGCGTCAAAACACCCGTTGTGCTGGTTGGCCACTCCTACGGTGGAGCAGTCATTAGCGAAGCGGCTTACGGCGGTCAGAATGTAAAAGCCTTGGTGTATGTCGCAGCCTTCACGCCAGAAAAGGGCGAAACGGCGGCGCAATTGTCTGGACGTTTCCCTGGGGGAACGCTGGCCTCGGCTTTGGCAGCCCCTGTTGATCTTGCTGACGGCGGCAAAGATCTCTATATCCAGCAAGACAAATTCCACGACCAGTTTGCGGCGGACGTATCTGCGGCGGACGCTCGCCTGATGGCTGCCGGTCAGCGCCCCATCACTGTTGCCGCGTTGAACGAGGCCGCTAGCGAGCCGGCCTGGAAAACCATTCCATCGTGGTTTGTTTATGGCGACAAAGACAAAAACATCCCACCCCAGGCCATGGCTTTCATGGCCGAACGTGCGCACGCCAGGCAAACAGTGGTAGTCGAGGGTGGTTCACATGTGGTGATGGTGTCCAACCCGGAGATTGTCGCCAGTCTGATCGAGAAAGCAGCACAATAAAGGCCACGGCTGCCGGGATTTTTACCCCCTGCAAACGAAAGGCCCGCACAAGCGGGCCTTTCGTTTGTTTAGAAATCCCTGCGAATACTCGTTTTTCATCACGATTGCTACTGCGTGGGCGAGCCGCTGTTTAGCGCATTACCACCACTTCCGAGACCGCCCATTCGCCTTTACGCGTCGATCCTCCATCTTTTTACCGTAGTTCCGTCACCGTTTTTCGCGCGCCCAGCGAGTGGCGTGGTACCGCCCATAAATGGCGTGTACACCACCTCGCTGGAATGGCAGCCAAGCTACCCGTGAAATCCAGGCGCGCCTTTAATGTATACAATGCGATTTAATTGTGTTTACATTTTGCCGCGCCTACGACATCGGTCATCGCCGCTGCGTATTGCGCTGGTCTCAAGCCATGGAACACTCGCAACTGCTCGCCCCCCTTGAGAATCTTCCAGCAATGCCGCTCGTCACTCACTTCGATGCTTGCCTGAGCTATCGAACGGTCGACGCATTCGTGTTTACCCCGTTCGCCCAGACCACCTGGAACATCCTCACCCCCTTGACTGATGCCAGCATTGATTCAATGGGCGGCAGTGACCTGACAGGCGAAAGCCTGTTGAGGTGCAAGGGTTTGCAGGGTCACCTGGATCACCTACCCATTACCTTGCGCCACTGCGCGGGGCAGTCGAGTACATGTGCCTCGCCAGTGTCCGTGCGTGTGCGTGTGTAACAGCACTGACCGATCCCGGCCACCCAGGAATTATCCCCACGCAGTGCCTGGTTGCAAGAGCTTCGCTCAAACCGAAAACCGGTGCCTGTAACAGCGTCAAGTTGAAACCAAACTCCAAGCAGGAAAGGAGCAAGTATGCCTAAGACTCTATTGATCAAGAACGCCGAACTTTTGGTGACGATGGATGGTGAGCGCCGGGAGATAAAGCGCGGTGGCCTGTATATCGAGGACAATCTGATCAAGCAGGTCGGCCCGAGTGAAACGCTGCCGCAACAGGCCGATGTGATTCTGGACATGACGGGAAAAGTGGTCATTCCAGGACTGGTAAATACTCACCACCACATGTACCAGAGCCTCACCCGTGTAGTGCCGGCGGCTCAGGACGGCGAGCTGTTCAATTGGCTGAACAACCTGTACCCGATCTGGGCACGCCTGACGCCTGAAATGATTTCGGTATCGACCCAGACGGCGATGGCCGAGCTGATTCTTTCTGGCTGCACCACCTCAAGTGACCATCTCTACATCTACCCTAACGGCTGCAAGCTTGACGACAGTATCCATGCCGCCGAGGAAATTGGCATGCGCTTCCACGCTGCACGCGGAAGCATGAGTGTAGGCCGTAGCCAGGGCGGTCTGCCGCCCGACTCAGTGGTGGAGAAAGAGAGCGCCATCCTCAAGGATTCGCAGCGTCTGATCGAGCAATACCATGATGCCAGCCACGGTTCGATGCTGCGCATGGTCGTGGCGCCTTGTTCACCCTTTTCGGTGAGCCGCGACCTGATGCGCGAAGCAGCGGTGCTCGCACGCCAGTATGGTGTGTCGCTGCACACGCACCTTGCCGAGAACGTCAATGACATCGCCTACAGCCGTGAGAAGTTCGGCATGACGCCTGCCGAATACGCCGAAGACCTGGGCTGGGTCGGCCCCGATGTCTGGCACGCTCATTGTGTGCAACTGGACCAGCACGGCATTGAACTGTTCGCGCGTACCGGAACCGGGGTCGCCCACTGTCCGTGTTCGAACATGCGCCTGGCCTCGGGAATCGCGCCGATCCGCAAGATGCGCGACCACGGTGTCCCGGTGGGCCTGGGCGTCGACGGTTCGGCCTCCAACGATGGCGCCAGCATGATCGGCGAAGTCCGCCAGGCGCTGCTGTTGCAACGTGTCGGTTTTGGCCCGGATGCAATGACCGCTCGCGAGGCGCTGGAAATCGCCACGCTGGGTGGCGCCAAGGTGCTCAACCGTAATGATATCGGCGCCCTGGCACCGGGCATGGTTGCGGATTTCGTGGCTTTCAACCTTGGCCATGTGGGCTACGCCGGCGCCCATCACGACCCATTGGCGGCGCTTGTGTTCTGCACGCCGACCACAGTGGACACCAGCGTGATCAATGGTCGTGTAGTGGTCAAAGACGGTCGTATCACGACGGTCGACCTGCCCCTGGTACTGGAACGCCACAATCAGTTGGCCCACCAACTGGTCAGCGGCGAGTGAAGGATTCATGCCGTTGCGCTCACCATTGAGCGCAACGGCGGGAAAACGGTTGCACCGACAACTCTCGGAGTGCAACTGAGACAGTGCTGTTAGACGCATGACAATAACAAAAGCGAGCTAATCACCATGACTTCTCCCGCTTCAACTCGTCCAGAGGACGAAAACCTCGGAATTGGCGCCAACCTGGCCTACGGTCTTCAGCATGTGCTGACGATGTATGGGGGCATCATCGCGGTGCCCCTGATCATCGGTCAGGCTGCCGGCCTTGCTCCCGCCGAAGTTGGTATGTTGATCGCCGCATCGCTGTTCGCCGGCGGCCTGGCTACCTTGCTGCAGACACTGGGCATTCCCTTCTTCGGCTGCCGCCTCCCTTTGGTCCAGGGGGTTTCCTTCGCCGGTGTCGCCACCATGATCACCATCATCGGCAATGACGGCTCTGGCGGGCTGCCAGTCGTGTTCGGGGCGGTAATCGCGTCGTCGTTAATAGGTCTACTGATCACACCGCTGTTCTCGCGCATCATCAAGTATTTCCCGCCGCTGGTGACGGGAGTTGTCATTACCACTATCGGGCTGACCCTGATGCCGGTGACGGCGCGCTGGGCCATGGGCGGCAACAGCCAGGCCGCTGACTTTGGCAGCACGTCCAACATATCCCTGGCGGCGTTCACGCTGGCTACGGTGCTGCTGCTCAGCAAGCTGGGAAGCGCCAGCCTCTCGCGCCTGTCGATTCTGCTGGCGATCGTCATCGGGACGCTGGTCGCGACAGCGCTGGGCATGGCCGACTTCTCCCAAGTGCTTGAAGGCCCTTTGGTCGCACTACCTGAAGTCCTGCACTTCGGCGCCCCCCAGTTCCATCTCGCCGCGATCCTGTCGATGCTGATCGTGATTATCGTGACCATGGTCGAGACCTCCGCCGACATTCTCGCCGTCGGCGCGATCATCGAAACCCGGGTCGACTCCAAACGCCTCGGCAATGGCCTGCGGGCAGACATGATTTCCAGTGCCCTGGCGCCACTGTTCGGCTCGTTTACCCAGAGTGCCTTTGCGCAGAACGTTGGCCTGGTCGCCGTAACCGGCGTGAAGAGTCGTTATGTAGTAGCCACCGCAGGCCTGATCCTGGTGACTCTCGGCCTGCTGCCGGTGATGGGGCGCCTGGTCGCAGCCGTGCCCACCGCTGTCCTCGGTGGGGCCGGCCTGGTACTGTTTGGCACCGTCGCAGCCAGTGGCATCCGCACCCTGGCCCAGGTGGACTATCGCAACAACATGAACCTGATCATCGTTGCCACATCGATTGGTTTCGGCATGATCCCGATCGCCGCGCCAGGTTTCTACCACCATTTCCCGACCTGGTTCGAGACTATTTTCCACTCCGGCATCAGTTCGGCAGCGATCATGGCCATTGCGCTCAATCTGCTGTTCAACCACCTGCGGGCCGGAAACTCCGACCAGCAGTCAGTGTTCGTCGCCGCCACCGAGCGCACTTTGCGCTACAGGGATATCGCCGCGCTCAACGATGGTGATTTCTTTCGCGATGGCAAATTGTTCGACTGTGACGGCAAAGAAGTGCCGATTGTGGAAATCGAAGAACACCATGAGCCTGCCCCGGCACCGCGTAAAAAGCGCCTTTTGCAGGAGCACTGATCAGCGATGAGCCAATGAAAGCGGCGCGCAGGCGTCGCTTTCGTTTCAGCAGTCGAGAAGTCCGAATCAGCCTGATTAGTCGCGCAGCCATTGGCGCTCTGTAAACAAAAACATCAGCAAGCCTTTGAAGTTCATCAAGTCGACAAGGCAACCCGCCCTACCCCGGCAAACTCAACTTCCACTTGCACCCCGGCCGGCGCCCAGTAGATACCGGTCCAGCTACCAGTAGCCACCAAGTCACCGGCTCGCAAGGGTTGGCCCTGTGCTGCTGCATGACGCGCCAGCCACGGCAGGGAACTCAGCGGATCACCGAATGGATGGCTGCCAACGCCGACGAATGCAGGCTCTCCGGCCACCCGTAACGCCACCTGTTGCCTTGACCAATCCGGCATGTCCCCCAGCGTTTGCGGGGCACCGAGTACCAGCGCGCGGTTGAGTTGCTGATCGGCCAGCCGAAGCAATGGCGCGGCCTGGTCACCCTGCAGCCAGCGCGTGCCACACAACTCGATGCCCGGCATCCATACATCGACCGCCGCATAGGCCGTGGCCAGATCAGTGTGCTCGTCGAGGTCGCGGGACAGGCGCACGATCAGCTCTCCCTCGATCCCGAAACCGAAGGCATCGCCCGGCGGAACCTGCCAACCCGACGGGTGTATTGCCATTGCCGGAACCCCGGCGGTGCTGATCAGCCCTCCGGGCGCGCCACCCAGTTTCCACGCCGCTGGCGACGCGGAAGCGAACCAGCCGAGGGCATCCGCTACCTGGTGCTGCACGGCGTAGGCTTGGGCTTCGCTAGCCAGCTCCAGGGTTGGCAACGGTTGTTGGCGCCCCTCACGCCAAGCACGAATCAGGCTGGCGGCCACCTGCGCGACCGCACTCACAATGGCAACTCAGTCTTGCGTCGGCGCAGTTGCGCGGGTGCCGGGCGCTCGCACGGCAGGAACAGGCCGCGACCCGCCTCACCACGCGGCTCGCCGTCCCAGACCACCTCACCGCGAGACAGGGTCATGGCCGGCCATGCGCTCAGCGTCATGCCGGCGTAAGGCGTGTAATCGACGTTGTGGTGCAGCATTGCGTTGCTCAGGTGCACCGATTCACCTTCGTTCCAGATCACCAGGTCAGCATCAGCACCAATGGCGATGCTGCCCTTGCGCGGATACAACCCATACATCTTGGCGGCATTGGTAGAGGTCAGCGCGACAAAGCTTTGCGCGGTGATGCGCCCACTGCGCACGCCTTCGGACCAGAGCAGCGCCATGCGGGTTTCGACACCGGGAATGCCGTTGGCGATCTGGTCGAACGACACCTGTTCACCGTGGGCCTTCTTGCCATCCGGGCCATCGAAGCGAAAGGGTGCGTGGTCGGACGAGAAAATCTCGAACGAGCCGTTCTCCAGGCCATCCCAGATCACCTGCTGGTTTGCGGCATCGCGCGGCGGTGGGCTGCAGATGCACTTGGCACCTTCGAAGCTGTCGTCACACCCCAGTGAGTCGGCGGTCAGGAACAGGTACTGCGGGCAGGTTTCGGCGTACACCTTCAGCCCCAGGCTCTGGGCCCAGCGAATCTGCTCCACGGCCTCGCGCCCCGACACGTGCACGATCAGGATCGGCACGTCCACCAGCTCGGCAAGGGCGATGGCACGATGGGTCGCTTCGCGCTCCACCAGCATCGGCCGCGACGCGGCGTGGTAGCGCGGTGCAGACAGCCCGGCCGCCAGGAGTCGCTCGGTAAGCCAGGCGATGCAGTCGCTGTTCTCGGCGTGGAGCATCACCATGGCGCCCTCACGGCGCGCGACCGACAACGTCTCGAGAATCTCCCGGTCGCCCAGCTTCAGGGCATCGTAGGTCATGTAGATCTTGAACGAGGTATAGCCCTCGGCAATCAAGGCCGGCAGTTCTTCACGCAGCACCTGCGGGGTGGGGTCGGTGACGATCAGGTGGAAGGCATAATCGATCACCGGCTTGTTACCCGCCCGACGATGGTAGTCATCGACGGCAGCGCGCAGGCTTTCGCCCCTCTGCTGGCAGGCGAACGGGATGACGGTGGTGGTGCCGCCGCAGGCCGCCGAGACCGTGCCGCTGAAGAAGTCATCGGCCATCACCGAGCCGTCGCCAGTCGGCTGGTCGAGGTGCACGTGGCTGTCGATGCCACCCGGGGTGACATGCCGGCCTGCCGCATCGATTTCCTGGAGACCTTGCGCCAGGTCCAGGCCAAGGGAAACGATGCGCCCGTCGCGAATACCGATATCGCTGGTGAACGTGTCCGCGGCGGTTACCACGCGGGCGTTGCGAATCACCGTATCAAAAGGTTGCATACCAGCCCTACTCCAGAAGTACCCGGCCCCGGCCGGTCAGGCGGCGCATGTCTACGCCCGTGCTTTTGAACATGTCCGGGACCACGGTGGTAACGGTGTCGAATACCCGCTTAGCTAACCATCACCTCGTCCAGCGCCTGCTCGAGGGTGCTGACCGTGCGCTCGATATTGTTCAGCTTTTCGAGGCCGAACAGACCAATGCGGAAGGTCTGGAAGTCGGCCGGCTCGTCGCATTGCAACGGCACTCCGGCGGCGATCTGCAGGCCGTGATTGGCAAATTTCTTGCCGCTCTTGATGTCCGCGTCATCGGTGTAGCTCACCACGACGCCAGGGGCCTGGAAGCCGGCTGCGGCCACGCTTTTGAAGCCTTTGCCGGTCAACATTGCACGCACCCGATCGCCCAGGGCCTGTTGTTCGCCGCGGACCTTGTCGAAACCGTAGGCTTGGGTCTCTTTCATCACTTCGTTGAATCGCGCGAGGGAATCGCTGGGCATCGTCGCGTGGTAGGCATGTCCGCCCTGTTCGTAGGCCTGCATGATCTGCAGCCACTTTTTCAGGTCGCAGGCGAAGCTGCTGCTTTGGGTCTGTTCGATGCGCTCGAGGGCCAGGGAACTGAGCATCACCAGGGCGCAGCACGGGGAGGCGCTCCAGCCTTTCTGCGGTGCGCTGATCAGCAGGTCGACTGCGCATTTGTGCATATCAACCCAGATCGTGCCCGAGGCGATGCAGTCCAGCACGAACAGGCCACCCACCGCATGCACGGCGTCGCCGACGGCCCGCAGGTAGTCGTCGGGCAGGATGATCCCTGATGAGGTTTCAACGTGGGGGGCGAAGACAATCTGCGGCTTTTGCGCTGCAATGGCTGCCAGCACTTCGTCCAGAGGCGGTGGAGCGTAGGCAGCCTGGCTACCGGTGTCGACCGGTCGGGCTTTGAGCACCGTGGTGGCCGCCGGGATGTTGCCCATCTCGAGGATCTGGCTCCAGCGATAGCTGAACCAGCCGTTGCGTATCACCAGGCATTGCTGGTCGGTGGCAAACTGTCGCGCCACCGCTTCCATGCCGAACGTGCCGCTGCCCGGGATCACCGCAACCGCCTGGGCGTTGTAGACCTGTTTGAGGGTCGTGGAAATGTTCTTCATCACGCCTTGAAACGACTGCGACATATGGTTGAGCGAGCGGTCGGTGTAGACCACTGAGTACTCGACCAGCCCCTCAGGATCGATACTGGGATATAGCTTTGACATGGAGTGACTCCTTTGGCAGAGATGTCAGTGGTATCGACCCTGCCCTAAGCCTTGGCAAATGACAAGATTGCCCGGGATTGAATGGCGACTTCTATCGAACGGCTGGCGCCACAGTGTGATTGCCACGCCATCAAGCTCGCTCAAGCCAGGCACGGGCGATTTCTTCGCGCGTAGCAAACCAGACACCGCCGTGCTGCTTGGCATACTCGATGAATTGCTTGATCGCCCTGACCCGGCCGGGACGGCCCACCATGCGTGGGTGCAGTCCGATCGACATCATGCGCGGTCCTTCAGCCGACTCCTCATAAAGCACCTCAAAGCTTTCTTTCATGTACTCGAGAAAGTCCGATGCCTGCGACAGCCCCGGAGAGTTCCAGTAGCGGAAGTCGTTCACGTCAGCGGTGTAAGGCACAACGAGGTGGCGCTTACCCTCGACCTCGACAAAGTAGGGAACATCATCGTTGTAGGCATCGGAGTCGTAGAGAAAGCCACCCTCCTCAGCGACCAGCCGACGGGTATTGACGCTGGCACCATACCGGCAATACCAGCCAACGGGGCGCTTGCCACAGGTGCGTTCGAAGGACTCGATTGCCAAGCGTATGTGTTCACGCTCCTGTTCTTCGGTCAGGCGAAACACTTCCTCCCAGCGATACCCGTGACTGCAAATCTCATGGCCACCGGCAACGGCGGCGCGAGCAACATCAGGGTTCTGCTCGAAGGCCACTGCGCATGCATGAAAGGTCGCGCGAACCGATTGCTGGTCGAGAATATCCAGGATTCGCCAGATCCCGACGCGAGAACCGTACTCATACATCGATTCCATCGCCAGATTGCGGGTGCCGTCGGGTATTGAATAGCTGCCCCATTCGGTCATTGATTCCTGGTCCGGGTCGCCCATGGCGAGCGAGCGCTCGGAGCCTTCTTCGTAGTTGATCACCAGGCTGACGGCCAATCGTGCGCCATTCGGCCAGGAGCCTTGCGGGCGTTGTCTACCGTAGCCCACTAAATCGCGTGCAGGTGAAACCATCGGGATCTTCTCCTGAAGTGACGGGTTTTATAAGTACGTAGCGAAGGTAGCGGCTTAGCAGTCGATATCCTTCAGTCGGTCATGACTGGAGGTGCTGTCCGATTCCCACTCGCTGAAGGCAAGCCCCATCGCCAGGGTTTGCGCAATACAGAACGAAGCGGTGAGTGAACGAAAACCAAGCAGTTCGGCGTCGTTGACCTCAATCACCGTATCGGCCATCTGCCCGATAGGGCTCAGAACACTGTCAGTGATCGCCACCAACGTCACGCCTGCCTGGCGCGCCTGGCGACAAGCCTCGACAGTGTCACTGGCGTACGGCGGAAAGCTGATGGCTATCAACAAATCATCATTGGCAATGGCGCTGACCTGCTCGGGCAACGTGCCGCCGGCACCACTGATTTGCACGGTTCGCCGGCCCACACGACTCAACGCGTAGCTCAGATATGCCGCCACCGGAAAAGCACGCCGCATGCCGATAACGAAGGTCGTACGCGCGACTTGCAGATGGGCGATGGCGGCTTCTATATTGGCCTGTTCGCCGCCTTCGGCCAGGTGTTCCAGAGAAACGATATTGGCCTGGCTGAACTCACGCAGAATCGCGCCGACGTCACTCGGGTCCTCCAGCAAAGTTTCACCGCCATAGTGCCGAATACGTTCGCTGTGGGTGTCGGCAGCCTGTTGCAGCGGTGCACGGAACAGGCGCTGTAAATCCTTGAAACCCGCAAAGCCAAGGGCCTGAGCCAGCCGAATGTAAGCGGAGGGCGCGATGTTTGAGCGCTTACCCAGTTCGGCAACCGTGTTGAGTGCGATCTCATGCGGGTTGTCGATCAGGAATCGCGCAGCATCGCGCAGACGACCGGTCAGTTGCTCGTGCTGGGACGCTATACAGTCACGCAGCTCTGCAAGGGTTTCAGGTAAGGCCATGATGAAAGCTCGTAAAATTAGAAGAGTGTACGCCCGTCAACGCAACGCATTGATTGCTTGATCCAGCGCGGCGATGAGGCGGTCGACTTCTTCCAGGGTGTTGTAATGCGCCAGCGACACCCGCACTACCCCGCCGAATCGATCAAGGCCAAGCGCCTCGATGAGTCGCCGCGCATAGAAGTCACCAAAGCGGATACCAATACGGTGCTCATCGACCTGGCGCACAATAGCCTCGGATTGAACGCCCTCAACCACGAAACTGATCGTTGGCACTCGATTGTGGGGTTGCGCCTTGCCAATGATGCGCACGCCTTCGCGCTGACGCAAAAATGCCAGCAAACGTTCGCAGAGCAAGTCTTCCTGCACTTCAAAGGCATCGAAAGCAGCTTGCATGCGCTTGCGTTCATTGCCTTCTGCGCCGATTCGGGTACTGATATCGAGCAGATAATCAGTGATGCCGATGCAGCCAAAGGACAACTCATAATTGACGTTGCCCGGCTGCAATTTGTAAGGCACCACGTCCTGGCCAATAAAGAAATGGTTAAGGCTCGGCAGCTCCAGCAGCAGGTAGCGACGCCCCCACAGCACAGCAAAGTGCGGACCGAAGGTTTTGTAGAAGCTATAGACGTAGAAATCGGCACCGCTGGCCTGTACATCAACCAGACGGTGTGGCGCATAAGCGACGGCATCCACGCATAATTTGGCGCCCACTGCATGAACACGCCGCGCAACCTCGGCTACCGGGTTGACCGAGCCGAGAATATTGGAAGTGTGCGTCATGGCCACGTAACGGGTTTTGTTGTTGAGCAAAACCTGCAGGTCGTCCAGCTCCAGCTCACAGCTGTCGCGGTTGACCTGCCATACGCGCAAGGTCGCGCCACGGCTTTCGCAAAGCTTGACCCATGGGCCGATGTTCGCCTCGTGATCGCAATTGGTGACGATGATTTCATCGCCCTGGACAATTGACGGTGCGATGGCGCGACACAGTATTTGCAGCAAGTGGGTGGTCGAGCCGCCCATGATGACTTCTTCGGGATGCTCGGCGTTGATCAACTGCATGACGGAGTGACGAGCCTGCATCACTCGCTCGCCGGCGTCTACGGAAGGCTGGTAGGAAGCGCCCAGTTGCACGCTGTTGTTGAGCAGGTAATCAGTGACCCGCTCAGCGACGGCACCGAGTACCATCGAACCACCGGCGTTATCCATGTAGGTGTATCCACCGGCCAGACCTGGAAATTGCTTGCGAACGTATTCGATATCGAGGGGATTCACTCTACTTTCTCCAGCTGATTTAGTGGTGCAGGATGGCCTGCAGGAACGCTTTCGTGCGTGGTTCCTGAGGTGCGGTAAAAAAGGGTTCAGGGATGTTCTGCTCAACAATGCGTCCGCTTTCCATGAAGATCACCCGATCGGCAACCCGACGGGCAAAGCCCATCTCGTGAGTGACCACGACCATCGTGACGCCGGAGCGCGCGAGGTTTTGCATGACGTCCAGAACCTCGCCAACCATTTCCGGGTCCAGCGCCGAAGTCGGTTCGTCGAACAGAATCGCGCGAGGTTCCATGGCCATGGTGCGGGCGATGGCAACACGTTGCTGCTGGCCGCCGGACAATTGGCTCGGGTATTTGTGTGCATGATCGCCCATGCCGACTTTCACCAATAATTCCTTGGCCCGTGCATGCGCATCACGCCGACTCAAGCCGCGCACCCGGATCGGCGCCAGCGACACATTGTCCAGGACTGTGAGGTGCGGATAGAGGTTGAAACTCTGAAACACCATACCCACTTCGCTGCGGATGGCGGCCAGTCGCGGACCGTTTTCAACACGCTCGCCGGCCACGCGGATATGCCCCTTCTGGTAGTTCTCAAGCAGGTTGATGCAACGGATCAAGGTCGATTTACCCGAGCCGGACGGGCCCAGAATGACCACCACCTCACCTTCTTCGACCTGCAGATTGATATCGCTCAACGCTTTGAAGTTACCGTAGTACTTGTCGAGTTTTTCGATGTCGATCAACGTGCTCATGCGGTTTTTCCTCCAGAGGCGTTACGACGCTCAACCCAGCTAACCATTTGCACCAGCGGCAACAGCAGCAACAGATACAGCAAGGCGGCCCCTACCAGCGGTGTCGGGTTGGCAGCCAGCGCCTGTGCCTGGGTCGCCTGCTTGAGCAAGTCAGGCATGGCTACGACCGAGGCCAGAGCCGTGTCTTTCATCACGTTGATGCAATTGCTCGTCATCGGCGGCATGACGATGCGGATGGCTTGCGGCAACACGACATCGCGCATGGTGTTGAAGAAACTCATGCCTTGAGAAGCCGAAGCTTCGAACTGGCCACGGGGAATGGCCTCGATGCCGGAGCGAAAAATCTCTGCACTGTAGGCGCAGGAGACCAGCGAGAGCGCACTGGCGGCAGCCGCAAAAGACGACAGTCGAATGCCGACAAAAGGCAACGCGTAATAGATGAGGACGAGCAAAACCAGCAATGGAATGGAACGCATGATATCGATATAGATACGTGCGAGCGCTCGGACAGGTGCGTAGGAGTACAACCGCAACAAGGCCAGCAAAAGCCCACCCACCAGGCCCAGGGCGATGCTCACCGCCCCCAGCAAAATGGTCACGCCCAGTCCGCGCATCATCAGCGGAAGCGACTCGACGAGCACGTTCCAGTTAAAAAATGTCTGCAAAAGATCCATGGGATACCTCGGTCATTACAAGTGGCGAACAGGTGTCGCCACTTACATGCAGCATCGGCAGGGCTTACTTGAGGACAGCGGTCACTTTCATGGTGCTCGAATCCTTATCGGCTTCGGTGCCAAACCACTGTTTATGGATCTTTCCGAGTGTGCCGTCTTCTTTCATCTTGCTGATGATGTCGTTGACCTGATCAGTCATTGCCCAGCCTTTGGCGTGCATCAGCGAGTAACGTTCACCGGTGGGAATACGCGCGACGATGCTGTATTGCGGCTTGTCCTTGATGTAGTAGAGCAGCGCCGGAATATCGCTGAGGTAGCCATCGATGCGCCCGGAAGCCAGGTCAAGCATGGCTGGCGAAAGTCCTTCGTATCGCGAGACATCGGCGAACTTGTACTCGTCCTTGTGTTGGCCGATCCACATGTCGCCGGTCGAGCCGGTATCGACGCCAACCACTTTGCCATTCATGTCGGCCAGGCTCTTGACCTTGGACGTAGTCAGCGAGGTCAGGGACTGGTCGCTGTCAAAGTAAGGCTGCGCGAAAGCAACCGACTCCAGACGTTTTGGGGTGATGGTGATGGATGAAATCGCGATCTCGACACGCTTTGATTGCACTGCACTGAACAGGCCGTTGAAAGGAATATTGATGAACTCGACGGTTTTCCCGGCGCGCTTTGCCACTTCTTTTACAACATCGACTTCGAAGCCGACGAACTCACCTTTGGCGTCCTGAAATTCCCAGGGCACGTTGCCAACGTTAGCACCTACAGTCCAGTCAGCTGCCCAGGTTGGCAGTGCCACTGCGGCGGTCATGAACAGTCCCAACAACACTTTCGCTTTCATGTTTGCTCCCGATTGTTTGTTTTTTTAGGTGCTAACAGCGGTTGATTTCGTACAACGTGGGATCGAGAGTAAACCAATGGAATGTTTAATTCAATACCGCTTATCTGTGAATTTTTTACTCCATTGCTACCCTCAGTTTTCCTGATGCGTCACGTCCAGAGGGCTGGTTACGGTATGCCCAGGTCAAGCCGCGAGTAGTCAGGACATCGGTAAACCCGCTTCGGCGGGTTGCGTCACATTTCGCACGCCGGCTTTCTCCGTGTCCTGGTTATCAACTGTGATCCCAAATCGGCCAGACAGCTCCTTTCTCCCTTTGGGCGTCAATGCAAGTGAAGATACATACGGTCAGCCGCCTCGGACACGATCAACCAACCTGACTTGATGAGCGATTGAGCCCGCCCTGGCCTCTGTCGAGACCGACAGCATCGCCGACATTGTGTCGCGTGTGGTCACGGCTCTTGATAACTCGCTCGAAACTAAGGGCGAGTTGATGTTCACGTTGCCGGCTTGCGCCATTGCCTCGTTAGCTGGTGGCCGAGGTGGCGCGCTACGACTCACCAGTGCAAAACACCCGGCAAATTGATCGTTCCCACTTCACAAGCTGTGTAACGGAGGGCATGACAGTCAATAACGGCACCGACTGGGTTCGCAGATCTGTAATTCGTATTTATTGCAACAATGGCGGATCAAAAGATCTTGATGGGGGCGTTGACGATCAGTCGGAACTCATCCACGTTGCCTTCCGCTTGATACTGGCTGGCGTGATGCCAAGCGTAACCGCTTAGCACGTTCACCCCTTTGAAATAACCGGATTGAACGGTGTAGGTGACAAGGGTTCCGATTTCATCGTGGCTTTCGTCGCTTTGATTCAGCACAGACGAATAGATGCCATTGGCCCCGCCGTTATAGTGAGTGCCATCGATACCCCAGCCTTTGGCGTACCAGAGACTGGTGGTGAAACCGGGCACGCCGTAGGCTGCGAAGTCATTGATATAGTTAACGGAATACGAGCGCTCGTTCGGGCCGTTGTAGTTGGAGAGAAAGATGTTGGGCAGGGTGATGGCGTTGGATTCGCCTACGTAGTCGAAATACTCATCGCCCTTGATTTGCTGCAAGCCAAATCGCAAGGTGTGGTTCTGATAACTGGGCGCGATCGTCAGCCCGTAAGCTTGCTGATCTATCTTCCCGGCCACTTCGCTACCGCTCGACTGCGTGTTGTAGGCATCGAGCTGCACTTTAGTGGAGAACCCGCCCCACGTGTATTTGTTGCCCAGGCCCAGGTACTGGCGGTCCCAGATATCATCGAAGCGCGACACATAGGCACTGGCGCGCCAGCCGTCCTTGCTCAGGTAGTCGGCACCGGCGTAAGCGATCGAGTCGCTGGTGACCAGTCGCGATCCGAACGAGGGGCTCAAGTCTTGACTGCCAGCACCGGTTCGCGGCGTGGCCTCATCGAAATAACCGGACTTGATCGTCAGACCTTCGATATCATGACTTTCAAGCGATACACCATCAAATGAAGCTGGCAATGTTCGAGTATCAGAATATCCCATGACCGGTGTCCTGGCCGGCTGCTGCCTGCCAACCTTGATGAGCGTATCGGCGACTTTGACCTTCAGCGCCGCTACGCCCACCTTGCTCCAGTCATCAACCACATCACCGTCCTTGTCGACCAGCAGGCGGTTGCTCCCGCCTGCGGTCGCCAGTTTGCTGCGCTCAAGAGCGACGGCGGAAAACGTCGAGAGATCCAGGCCGAAACCGACCATGCCCTGGCTGAACCCGGAAACATAATCGAGCTTGAATCCCTCAAGCCATGCGGTGCGATCACGCACCTTGCGGGGGCCTTCGGATGTCTGGGCGCGATAAAAAGTGTTCTTGTGTCCGATCTCGTGGGAGTACCACATGCGGGTATTGAGGGTCAGCGAGCTGTCCTCGATAAAGCCGGCTTCATTGGCCTGAATCATGGTTGGCGTCAAAAAAAGGACGGCCGAAAACCCTGCGACCACTTGGGTCGAACGAACGATATGCATGTCTTGCTTCCCTATGGATCTTTTTATTTTTGGAGGCATCCACACTGGACGTGTATTTCAACGGCACGGTGCTTGAATGCGAAGGGAGGCGGCCCCGCTACCAGAGCTTGAATCTGGAGCAGTGCCGCCGGGTGGCGAACCCCAATCAATAAGTCAGGGTTTTTTCCTCGACCGTATGCGCCTTGATATCTTCCTCGGTCAGCCATGTGCGTTTGTTTTTCAAATCGCCATAGAGAGCCAATTGATCATCGAAGTGTTTGGAACGAGTACCGTCCGGAGCGATAAAACCCGATTGCCCGGGTGCGACCACTTCAAAGCCTTGCACACCGTCCATGGCAAACACCGTAAGGTTGTTTTCGGTGCCGCGATTCATTGCCAGACGATTATTCATCTGTTCCTTTTCACCCGCCTGAGGAATGCCCAGGAAGTTCTTCGGCGCGTAGATGGTATGCGCAATCTCCGTGTGCCAGGATTTTGCATCCGGCCCTTGTTCCGCGCTCAACTCATCGATACTCAGCTGCAACGCCTTGAGCATCAGTGCGTCGACATCCTTGCCCTTGAACAGATCGAAACCTTTGGCTTTCCCGGCCGCCGTGGCGATCATCGCCTGATGCATGACCTTGGTCCCGACCTCGATATTCTGACTGCCCGGCGTGCCACCGCCCGGTGTGAAGTGGCCGGTTGAAAGGAATTTCCCGACCTGGTCCTTGGGCAGCACGTCGCCCAGTGACAGCGCCAGCATGTGTTTGAGCCAGGTGCGGAAAATGGGTGTCGCCGCCGAATCGTAGCGCCCGTCAGCATCGGCATCGAGGTCTTGATAATTCCATCCGGCGAGGATGGCAGCGGCATCGCGCACTGTTGCCTGGTCACTGTGTTCGGCGGCCTTCACCAGACGCGGCACGAAGAACCGTGCATTCGGGTCTTCGAACCCCGCCTCCATCATCAAGTCCCAGGCCTGGGAGGGCGTAAAGGCCGGACGGCCGTCCAGGCGCGTGAACAGCGTCTGGACACGGTCCGCGGTGTTCCAGGAGTACCACCATTGATCCGGATTAGGAAAACCTTCGGCAGGACGATTGTTCCAGTTGGCGATGTAGCCGGTTTTTGGGTTGTAGACCTGAGGATTAGTGGCGAACGGCATGAAGCCCTGCCACTCGAAATCGCCGCTGCCCGATACCGGCAAACGGTTGTCGTGACCTTGCACGCGCACCGGATACCGACCGCCAAGGGCGTAGCCAATGTTGCCCTTGTTGTCGGCGTAGTACCAATTGACGTTGATCGCGGAATGTTGAACCTGATCGACCCATTGCTCGTGGTTTTTCGCCTTGCTGACTTTGTTCCAGCTCATCAAGGTGGCGACTTCTTCGCCTTCCCAGCCCCGTCGTTTGGCGTAGGCAACACCGGCTTCGGGTTGATACTCGACGACGGCGCCCTGCACGCTGCGATAGACAGTGACCTGTTGGGTTTTTTCACCCTTGACGTTGACGGTTTCGATGCGTTTTTCAAACGGCCGGTATTGCCCCTGATAAAGGTATTCTTCCGGGTTTTTCGGGTTCAGTTCCAGGCGATAGATGTCGACGTTGTCCCCTGCCCCCCAGGTACTACCCCACGTAATGTCTTTGTTGTAACCGAACTCGACCATCGGGTAGCCGAACGGGCTGTTGCCGACCGCGTCATAACCGGCACCGTGCAGGCCAATCGAGTAGGTATAGGCCGGCTGATAAAAACCAAACTGCGGACCGTTGAGGAGAATCGCCTTGGCGTCCTTAGACTTCTTCGCACCGAGCACGATGATGTTACTGAAGGCCCGCTCCTTCGGTGATTCCCATGCCAGGGTTGGGTCATTGAGCGCCAGCAACGGCAGAGGTTTGGGCGATTGCTGCGCGACTGCCTTTGTCTTGGCCGGTACGTAAGCGCCATTGCGCACGGACGGTTGCCACTCGCCCTTGGGGACCGTGGTAGGGGCATCCGGGTTATCGACGGACAGGAGTTTTTCGAAGAGCGCCTTACCGTTTTTGTCCCCGCTTTGCGCGATCATTCCATCGAGTAACTGCTGGTTCTGCAACTCACTGTTGTAGTCACCGAAGCGGTTGATCATTGAGCCGATAAACACCATCGCCACGTCGAACGAGGTCCACCGCTGCGGGGTGAAGCCATTGTCGATGAATTGCTTTGGCATCAACGCGGCCGGATTGCGGTCGATCTCGTCCAGCCATTTATTGATGCCCTGAGCGTAGCCTTCAAGAATGTCCTTATCAGCCTGGGGCAACTTGGCCAGTTGTTCCTTGATGCTCGCCGGCGAGTAGTTTTTACGAATGCCGATATCAAAATTCACGTAGTCCTTGCCCAATGCCTGCGCCACCTGGCCCTGGGTACTGAGTCGGGATATCTCCAGTTGATACAAGCGATCCTGAGCGATGGCATAGCCATAGCCATAGAACACACCATAAACCTCACTGGCGTAAACGTGAGCGGTACCGTACTCGTCGCGCTTGATCGTGACGTCGGCAGCCTGGGCAGGAACAAGGGGGACGCCAAGAAAAAAAAGGGTGGAAAGCTGCAGGGCGAATCGTGACGGCATGAGGGTTCTCATAAAATTCCCTATTATTATTTTGTGATACCTAAAAAACGTTTCGTCTTTAAAAAACGTATCAGTTACTAAAGAGGGTCGTCAATGGCTTTTCGTTTTTGGGTGATTGATGACGTGGCCGAGCCTGCTCGCGAAAGGCTCATGATTAGCCGAGACAAATTAGTCATACGATCTCTCCTCCTTTTAGCCAGGGCACCAAAAAAACCGACCAAAGCCTTCCACTAAAGGCAATCCACCTCCCTGCCTCTCTTGCCCGACCTACCCGAATACGGTACAAATCGACGAAGTTGTACGACGACATAATAAAAACACCCACGCCATTCCCCAGTTGGCCTGTCACCCTTCGAGATCTGCCATGTCCCGCCCTACACTTGCGCAACCCGTATCGCCACCCTTCCCTCGCCATCTCGCGGTGATCATTCTTTTGTGCATGGGCTGCGCGTTCGCCGGTAACCATGTGGCGGCGCGAGTCGCTTTTGATGATGGCGCGGGTGTGTTGCTGGCGATTTTGATGCGTTCTGGCGGGACCTTGCTGGTGCTGGCAGGCGTGGTGCTGTGGCAACGACAAAGTCTGCGTCTGCCGGCGGGTGCATGGCGCTGGCAATTGCTGTTGGGGCTTTTGATTACCGCGCAGAGCCTGTGTCTGTACTCTGCCGTCGCACGGGTGCCGGTGGCGCTGGCGCTGCTGGTAGGCAACGTGTTTCCCATCCTGCTGGCGCTGCTCACCTGGGCGCTGGGTGGCCCGCGACCGACCGCACGCACCGCTTCGTTGATGGGTTTGATTCTGGTGGGGCTGGTGTTTGTACTGGATGTCCCCGGGCGTCTTTCGACCCAGAACAGCGTCGGCCCGCAATGGCTGCCGGGCGTCGCGCTCGCGTTCTGCGCCGCCACCGTGTTTGCCTGCGCGCTATGGATCACCGACCACAAGTTGTCTCAGGTACGTGGTTCGGTACGCAGTCTGTTGACCATTTTCATCGTCTTCAGCAGCGTCAATCTGGCTGGACTGACTGGCGCCCTGCCAGGCGGACTGAACCTGCCCGCAACCTCCACCGGATGGCTGGCCCTGGCCACCCTGGTGGTGCTGTACGGCACCGGTTTTATCGTGCTGTTCATTTCCGTGCCCAGGCTGGACATGCCACGCAATGCGCCGGTAATGAACATCGAGCCGTTGGCGACGTTGCTGATGGGCTGGATTGTGCTGGATCAAATGCTCAGTGCGGGGCAGATTCTGGGCGGGGTAATTGTGGTCACCGGTATCGTTTTGCTGACGTATCGCAGATCAGCTATCAAGGCTGACGCCAAAGCTGTGGTGTGAGAATGCGCCCACGTTTCTCCGTGCAACTTGCAATAGGCATTATCCGCTAATCGGGCAATTTGCAACCATCGCAATAGTCCGTATTCGACGCAGGCCACGCCCCCTCTTACACCCCGTAAGTCAAGTAAGTTGGCATGCTCCCTGCACTGAGGCCAAGAGTAAAATTTCAGGCACGTACGTTCCAAATTTGGGAATGAAGTTTTATACAGACTGAAATCGGCTGCTCAGTATTTGATACATGGACCAGCCCAAACTCGCGGTTTATTTATCAAGTCCAAACAAAAAAAGGATATTCCCTAATGCAATTATGGATGCCAAAACTTTTGGTGGTCATCGCACTCACAACACCGTCTGTTGCACTGTCGGATGTCTTGTCGTTAAAACTCGAAAATGATGTTTTTTCCGGTGGTGACGACGGTCATTACTCCAATGGACTTGAGCTGGCTTCAACCTTTAAACCGCAGAGCGATCATTGGACTCAAAACATTGGATCGTTGATTCCAGGCTGGGGTCCGGCAGGTGTCGACCTCGCAGCCTACCGTTTCGGCCATCAGATCTACACGCCGGATGACATTGAGCAATCAGAACTGCAACCGGAAGATCGCCCCTATGCGGGTCTCATGTATTTCGGTGTTTCAGTCTTTAAGAACACTCAACTGCAGGGCTGGCGAGAGACCGGGGAACTGGATATCGATCTTGGTATCGTTGGCCCGGCAACGGGGGCAGAGAAAATTCAGCGAGGGGTGCACCATCTGACGGGCAGTGATGAGCCTAATGGCTGGGACCATCAATTACATAATGAGCCCTATGTAAATGTCGGCTTCGAAAAGCGCTGGTGGCTGCAAACCAAACTCGCTGGACTGGATCTTGAGTACGGCCCCAGTGCCGGTCTCACGGCGGGCAATCTCTACACCTACGCTGCAAGTGGAATGGGCCTACGCATCGGACAAGGGCTTGAGCGCAGTTATAGCCTGCCGAATGTGGCCCCCTCTTTCAGTGGCAACCTGTACTTCCAGGAGGGTGGCAGTTTCGCCTGGTATGGCTTTGCCAACCTTCAGGGTCGCTATATGGCGCATAACATGTTGCTCGATGGCAACACCTGGAAAGACAGCGCCTCTGTTGATCGACGCGAATGGGTCGGTGATGCGCAAGTCGGGGTAGCGATGATCTGGAGTCAATGGCAGGCCGCATTTTCTACCGTGTGGCGAACCCGTGAGTTTGAGGGGCAAAACCAGCACGATCAATTTGGATCTCTTGCGATTTCTACAGTGTTTTAAAGCGCGGGGATGACGTCCGGTTTTGCTCGGTACGCTTTAAGATTTCCAAAGTGAGTGACGTTGTTGCGAAGAGGTTTTCACACATTGCTCACTCCCCTCCAGGGTGACCTGCCCGCGCGCGCTTCGGGGGGGTCGCGCATCCAGCCGGAACCTGCTTTCATGGAATAATCCCGCGCCCCTCATGCGAGGCTCTCATCAATGTCCCGCGCCAATCTCAACGACCTGCAAGCCTTCGTGGTGATTACCCGCGAAGGCAGCTTCACCCGCGCCGCTGCACAGTTGGGCGTCTCGCAGTCTGCGCTGAGCCACACCATGCGTGCGCTGGAAACCCGACTTGGCGTGCGCCTGCTCACTCGCACCACACGCAGCGTGTCCCCGACCGAGGCGGGTCAGCGTTTGTATCAATCCATGGCGCCGCGCTTCGATGAGATCGAACTTGAACTGGCAGCGGTCAGCGAATTTCGCGACACCCCGGCTGGTAATGTGCGGATCTCGGCGTCCGAACATGCGGCGAACAATATTCTCTGGCCGAAGCTGTTGAAAGTGCTGCCCGACTACCCGGACATCAAGGTCGAAATCACCGTCGATTACGCCCTCTCCGACATCGTCGCGCAGCGCTATGACGCGGGTGTGCGGCTGGGCGACCAGGTCGCCAAGGACATGATCGCCGTACCGATCGGGCCGCCGTTGCGAATCGCGGTCGTGGGTTCGCCTGAGTACTTCGCCCAGCGCCCGTTTCCAATGGCGCCGGGGGATCTGGCTGCGCACAACTGCATAAATCTGCGGCTGCCTACCCATGGCAGCTTGATGCAATGGGACTTTGAAAAGGACGGTCACGAACTCAAGGCACGCGTTGACGGGCAATGGACGTTCAACAGCAGTGTGCCGATTTTGCGTGCGGCCGTGGCGGGGTGTGGTTTGGGGTTTCTGCCGCAAGATATGGTCGCGAAGGAATTGGCCAACGGCAGCCTTGTGCGGGTACTGGAGGATTGGTGCCAGCCCTTTGCGGGCTACCATCTTTACTATCCGAACCGGCGTGAGCATTCGTCAGCATTTGGGGTGGTGGTAGAGGCGTTGCTCTATAAGGGTTAATGGCCAAACGTCACGAGGGCGATCCCGCCACGGCCGGCCATTAGCTCGACTCAAAGTACGGAGCTGGTTCTACCGGGCAGTGTATCTGATACGCCTCGGTGGCATGTTTTGGGGCCGCTTCGCGGACCAACGGGGGCGAGCCCCCTCGCCATAAGGTATGTAACTTCACTAGCGATGACCTGTTGAGCGGTGAACAATGGGGGGCGGGTCCCACTGTGGTTGCCCTCAAACAAAGTAATGGCTGGACCCGCGACATTCTGGCTAACCACATCAGGTCGCTGGAAAACAGCCCGCCCGATGACAAAGACAAAATCAACCAAACCTTTCTGCAACCGTTCTTTTGTTACACCACCCATACCTACACCACCTACGGCATCAACACAGAATCCACCTACGACTGGCAAGCCCGCGAATGGTCAGTGCCGATCAATCTATCCGTCACCCAGTTGTTCAAGGTGGGTCATCAGCCCATGAGCCTGCAAGCAGGTCCTCGCTACTGGGTTGACAGCCCGAAAGATGGTGCTGAGGGCTGGGGGTTTCGGGTGGCACTAACGCTGTTGTTTCCCAAATAACTCCAATTACAATCGTCACGGCCCAAGCCGCATTGAGGCGTTAGAGGCGATAGGTTTCACGGAGCTACGGTATCAAAAGGGTAGATTTTTACCCACTCTTTCGCCATATCAACCACTGTCCAGTTCTGCGCCTGGGCTTCGTCCAAGGCTTTGTCCAGCTTGCCGATCTTTGAATCACGGTCGTACGCCCATTCACGCTGTGCATCGGTGTGATGCACAAGTCCCATGAAGCGTTTGCCGTCGCCCGCGGCGGTCCATTGCAACATCTGCTGATCGCCATCGGAGTTGCCAAAAGCGAAGATCGGGCGGCGGCCTATAACGGCGTCAATACTGACGGGTTTACCCGGCCCATCGTCGTTATGAGCGAGCTTGGGCATGCGCATGATCACCGGCTTGCCTGCGTTATATTGATACTCAGCGGTGAAGGTAGTCCCGATCACTTGCTCCGGTGGAACGCCATACACTTCCTCTGCCCAGGCGCGCATGAACGCCACTTCGCCTCCGGACACGATGTAGGTTTTGAAGCCGTTAGCTCGCAAATAGGCGAGCAATTCCAACATTGGCTGATAGACCATTTCGGTGTAGGGCTTATGGGTTTTGGGGTGCACGGCCTTGGCGAGCCATGCTCGGACATTGGCCAAAAAGGCTTGAGTACTGATCTCGGTATGGGTGGCATCGATGATCTTCATCAGTCCCTCCATACCACTGCCAGCCAACGTTTTCTGATCGTTTTCCAGAACTGCCTTGAACGGCTGCTGTTGTTGCCATTCAGGATGCTGGGGTGCCAGGCGTTTGACCTCTTCAAGGGCGAATAGCATCTGAAAATACATGGGCTGTTCGCTCCACAGCGTGCCGTCGTTATCGAACACTGCAATGCGTTCAGCCGGTGGCACAAAATCCTTGGAACCATCAACTGTCACCGCCTGGACGAACTCAACAATGGCGTGTTTGGAAGGTCCCTCACGCCAAGAGGGTAAGGGTTCGGCCGCTTGCAGCAGCAGCGGCCACAACAAGACAAGCCAGAGCCAGCGCATTGCCGGACGAACCAATGAAATGTCGTTCATGGATTACTCCCCTAAAATCGGGCGAAAAGTTGACCCCTTAAATATCCACTGCGTTATTTTTCACGCGTGTTGCATACACGCCGACTTCATGCTGCGAAGTGGCGACCTCTGATGAGGTCGCCACTTTTCGGCTGATGAATCAGTTGCCAACAGGCATCGGCAAGTTGACGCCCTCTTGCTTCAGAGACTCACGCACGGATTGAAATTTCTGATACTGCGACAGCGTGACAGGTCCGTCATAACCCATACTTTGCAGTTTTCGCGGAGGGTATTCGACGTAGGTTTTCATCAGCTTCATGATCGCTGCTGTGATCGGCACCATCGTCCAGGTCCGTTCCGTAAAGGTGGTCATGAAGAGGTCATAGCGCTCTTGCGGGTCTTGCCACAAGTCAAAGACTTGTGGCACGGTCGCTACATACTTATCTGCGCCTTTCCACCCTAAGTTAGTGTCCACCGCCAGACCACCGGTATGTGCGCCATCGTCACCGCGCAAGTTGAACAAGGCTTTATAGTTTCCAACACGGGCCGCACCCGGGGTCAGTTCGTTCTCGGTAAAGTAGAACCACTCTTTGCGTGGGGAAGGGGCAGTGCCGGTGAGCACAGGTGTCATGTCATAACTGTCGAAGATGATTGGCTGACCCTCGCGATCTTTCTCAGGCAACTTCACGCCAGCAACGGAAGCGAATGTCGCCATCAAATCCAGGCCACCAAGAATCTCGTGGTTTTTTGTGTCGGGTTTGATTTTCGATGGCCAGACGGCAATTGCCGGTACCCGGTTACCGCCTTCACGCACGGTGCCCTTGGTCCCGCGGAATGGCGTGTAGCCGGCATCCGGATAAACGTCCTGCCAGGCGCCGTTGTCCGTGGTGTAGACCACCAGGGTGTTTTTATCCATCCCCAGCGCCTTGAGTTTGTCCATGATGCGACCGATGCGGGTATCCAGTTCGACCACGGAGTCGGCGTACTTGGATTTAGACATGGACTTATGAACAAACTCCGGTGCCGGCATGTTCGGCTGGTGCACCTTCATGAAGTTGACGTTGATGAAAAACGGCTTGTCCGATTTGGACGCGGTGTCGAGAAACTCAAGTGCGGCTTTTTCGACATAGTTGTCGAAAAAGGGGATACCGACCACACCGGGTTTGCCATCCACGACAGGTGTGTCCACGTACTGGCCATTGACCTTGAATTCTTCAATCGGTTTTTCACCTGCCTTGCCGGACAACGCGCCCTTGGTCACTCTGGTAAACATCGCGCGGGTTTCAGGGTCCATGTCGGGGAACCATTGCGGATCGGCATAGGTGTAGGCATTGAGATGGTACAGGCCGACATATTTCATCACGTCGTAGCCTTGCGCATTGGGCAAGGCGTAATCTGCTTCGCCCAAGTGCCACTTACCGGTGAAATAGGTGTCGTAGCCCCCGGTTTTCAGCACCGAGGCCAACGTCCACTCCGCCGCTGGCAAACCACCGCCCTGGCCCTGCATGGCCACGGTCGTCATGCCGCTACGATTGGGGATACGTCCGGTTTGCATGGCCGCTCGACCGGGCGTGCAGCTTGGCTGGGCATAAAAAGAATAAAAAGTGACCCCCTCTGCCGCCAGCTCATCGATGCTTGGCGTAGGCATACCTCGACCGATCCCGCCTCCGTAGGGGCCAAGGTCGCCGTAGCCGGTATCATCGGAGACAATAAACAGGATGTTGGTCTTTTCCGTTTGAGCCGCGTGGGCCAGTCCGCTCAGTGACAAAAGTGCAGCAAATACGACAGATAGCCTGAAATGCTCCCTAAGCTGTTTCATACCAGAATTCCTCGTTGTTTCATGGTGTTAGCGACCGGGTGCTGAGTGCACATCAACATCGATCTTTAGTGCATTAACCACCGAGTAGTTCGCCAAGTTAGTGCGTCCAGAATCATTTTTTCTTATTGCCTGACCCTCGCACGAATTAAGGCGCAAAAGGAGTCTAGTGCGCTTTTTTCTGTTGAACATGCCACTCGTAATGTTTTTTGGGCAGCATGTAAAGCCAGGGTTACAAGCTGTATGTACACCCACTATTAATCCAATAAACCGCACTGAATTCACCGGAAATGGTGTTATCTCTATTTCCAAATGAACTAAGCAGCGTCAGCGGGTTGCTTGCGCTATATCGCCGCAAAAAATATCGACGTTGCCATCTTCGGGTGAGGTTCGCACGACAACCGAATAATTACCCGAGAGCAGATCTGGCATTGTTATCGGCGCGCTTCTGTAAAAGCTCCAACCGCTGGCACCAGTGGCGGATTGAGTGTCGACCTTGTCGTTCATTGCGTAGGCGGCTGGTCCTGGTTGCTGACAACTGCCTTTATTGATGAACGTGTACAAGCGCGGAGGCATGATGGTTCCGATTGGAACACCTGTAACGTAGAAGTCAAAGTTAGTTTGATTGCCTACGCCGGTCAACGTGGTATTGGCAACATGCCCTGGATTTTTGTGAGTCGCTGCCAGAGGAAGGTTCATTGAATGGTTTGATGAGCTTGTGCAGCCAAAGAGGATCGCGGTGACGAACAGCGTAGCCAAGGGGGAGCAGGTTTTCATTGCCAACCTCCAATAATGGAAGAAGTGCTGTGGGGGAACTATTGGGTATAGCTCATTAATAGCGTAGCGCTCATGAGCATCTACTTTTACAGCCCCCAAACTTATGAAGACCCCGGTTTATCGATCAGACTATTGAACCCGAACGCTCAACTGCCGGAGCACCTGCAAGTAAGTGGGTGGTTTCGGTACGATGCCACGGTCGCGCAAAAGCGCATGCAATTGTGGCAGGCGAAAATACGGCACTGATGCCATTAGATATTGCGGCGACAGCTGTCGTTAAGCATTTCGCCATTCCACAGGCCTCGTATTCGCTGTTCCTGGGTATCTTCGAAGCCCAGGCGTACCGCTGAATTCACTCCATTCTCATTTGGACGAGAAGGCTTTCCCGCTGACAGATTTCTTCTTCCACGGCCCTCACTTCCCTCATGTAAACCTCTACCGCGGGTGGTAACGAGCGCTCTTTAAGGTAAATGAAGCCGTAACGGGTTCGCAGTGCGAGGTCATGGATGGGTAACGGTGCGATTTCTCCCGCCATGATTTCCTGCTCAAAAGTCGATAAATTCCCTAGAGCCAGGGCATTACTGTTCTCGAGGAATTTAACGATTTGCATCGGCACGTCTATTTCGATCGCCGGTACAAAATCACCCGTCACCGCATCATAAGCGCCCGCACAGCCCAACGTTGCCGGGAGCAAATGGGTCGCTAGCCGCAGCGGAATGCGCGAGGCCACCCACGGGTAATCGAGTGTTTGCGCCAATGTCAGTGAACGATTTTGCGACAGCAGCGGATGGCCGGAACGGCAAAACAGACGCCCCTCATGCTCACCCAACAGCTCGCAGGTGAACTCTTCCCTGCCTTGCAACGTGCTGATTTCGGCAATCCCCAGATCCACTGCCCCTGTGGCGACCTGATGAGCAACTTCACGCCAACCGGCGACATGTGCAGTGACCTTGATTTGAGGATGCCGGGCATGCAATCGCGCGAGGCTGGCATAACCGCTGGCGATGCTTGGGTAGGGACCCAACGCTACCCTCAGTGCTCCAATATCGCCTCCCGCCAGCAAAGCGATGTCTCGACGCAGGTCCTCCTCGGCCATCAACAGGCGCTGGCTCTTTTCACGAAGCAATTGACCAAACGCAGTCGGCACGACGCCTTCGGTGCGTCTATCGAACAGCGTGACCCCCAGTTCACTCTCCAGTAACTGGATGCTTTTGCTCAGTGCCGGCTGGGAAACCCCCAACGCTTTTGCTGCCCGACCAAAGTGCGCATGTTCAATCAATGCCAAAAACTGACGTAAGCGGCGTGGCGTCATCTCATAACCTTTGTGTTATCGATAAGCATCAAAACGGAATTTTCCGTAATGAAATGAATATGCTATTCATGGCCGTACTGGTCAAGCTGACGACGCACATAAACAAGCGCTATGGGCACTCAACGGCATTGACGCTCATTGGCAAACCTTCTGGCGCAGGAACCCTTTCATGTCCAACAAGACCCTTCATCTGGCACTGGCGATTACCCTTGGCGGTAGCGTCAGCCCGGCCATTTTTGCTGCCGATGCAAACGTCGTGAGTTCTGATCCCGCCTCCGCACAAAACGCGCATTTCGACAGCAAAGGCAAAGCCCCTTCGCCTTACACGATCGAACTGCAAAATGGTGTGCGCAAGGCTCTTCCGTTTGCGGACAAACGCGACTTTGAAGAAGCGAGAAAAGGCTTCATTGCTGCACCGTCCTATAACAAGATCATGGCCGAGGCCGGGAACGTCGCCTGGAACATGGGGAGCTATAACTTCCTGCTGGAAGGTAAGGACTACGACAGTATCAATCCGTCCCTGCAACGCCAGGCAGTACTCAACACGGCCTTCGGTCTGTATGAGGTCGTTCCGGAAAGGATTTACCAAGTGCGCGGTTTTGACTTGGCCAACATCACCTTCATCAAGGGCGATACCGGCTGGATTGTGTTCGATACCTTGATGTCGAAGGAAACCGCCAAGGCCGCCCTGGACTTCATTAATGAAAAACTTGGCAAGCGCCCGGTCGTGGCGGTAGTAATCTCTCACTCTCATGCCGACCATTTCGGTGGTATCCGCGCAGTGGTCGATGAAGCAGATGTGCGCAGCGGCAAGGTCCCGTTGATAGCACCGACAGGTTTCATGGAGCATGCCGTGGCTGAAAACGTCTACGCCGGTACTGCCATGACCCGGCGCGCCTTCTTGCAGTACGGTGTGATGTTGCCGCACAGCCCATACGGCCATGTCGACATGGCCATAGGGAAAAATGCCTCGATGGGCGCCATGGGGCTGATTGAGCCCAATCGCTATATCGAGAAAGATTTCGAAACCCTGACCGTTGACGGGGTGGTGATGGAGTTCCAGAACACTCCGGGCACCGAAGCGCCATCGGAAATGAACACCTGGTTTCCACAGTTCAAGGCGTTCTGGGCCGCCGAGAACATAACCGGCACGATCCATAACATCTACACGCTGCGCGGTGCCCTGGTCCGTGATCCGCTGGTCTGGTCGAAGAACATCAACAACGCCCTGTATCGTTACGGACAACAGGCCGATGTCATGCTCGCGTCCCACAGTTGGCCACGTTGGGGCAATGAGCGGATTCAAGAAGTAATGCGCGCGCAACGCGATGCCTACGCCAACCTGAACAATGCCGTGCTGCATGCGGCTAACCAGGGCGTCACCATCAACGAGATTCAAAACGTCTACAAGCTGCCCGAAAGCCTGAAAAACAATTGGGCGACTCACAGCTACCACGGCTCGGAAGAGCACAATAGCCGTGCCGTGATCAACCGCTACCTGGGCTATTGGGATGCCAACCCGGCGACGCTGATGCCGCTTTCACCGAAAGATTCGGCACCGCTGTATGTCGAAATGATGGGCGGCGCGGACAAGATCATGGCCAAGGGCAAATCCCTGTTCGACCAGGGCAAATACCGCGAAGCCTACGAGATCCTCAATAAACTGGTGTATGCCGAGCCGCAAAACAGCCAGGCCAAGGATCTGCTGGCGGACGTCTATGAGCAGGTCGGCTATCAGAAGGAAAGTGCCGGCGTGCGCAACAGTTTCCTTGCCGCGGCGTACGAACTGCGCCACGGCGCGCCCAAAGGCGTACCGCCAAAAACCGGTGGACCTGACATGATCCGCGCCATGAGCACGGAGTTGTGGCTGGAGTATCTCGGCATCAGCCTGGATGGCAGCAAAGTTGCGGGTGAACACTTCATCCTGAATCTCAAGACGCCGGACAATGGCGAACAGTTCGTGGTCGAGTTGAGTAACTCGACCCTGACCAGCATCAAGGGACAGCAGGCCAAAAACGCCGACCTGACCATCACCCTAGATCGCTCTGCGCTTGAAGGCGTGATGGCAAGAAAAACCAGCTTCAATCAGCTCGTCAAGGACGGCAAGGCTAGCTTCACGGGCAATCACAAACCGTTCGAACTGCTGATGGCAGCCATGACGCCGTTTGCCCCGGACTTTGAACTACTGCCGGGTACAAAGCAGTAACCGGACCGCGCCCTTAATCCCGCTAAAGGGTCAACAACCTTGGCGCGCCCGCTGCCTGGACGCGCCCATTCAACACCTGCGAAGGAGTAAGCGATGCTCCAGTATTGGGTCATGTAATTCAGTGGTTGAATAAAACAACATACGGGCGCGCATCGATTCACCAAATGCATGTTTTCCCTGCTCGGCAGTTGCTCCAGACGCGACGGATCATTTCAACGATGGATCATCCATGTTCATTTTCTTCCAGCCCTGCACGAGCATCTTCGCCTTCGGTTCCTGCCCGCCTTTGAGGTAGTAATGGATCAACGCCTGCCGCGCATTGCGGTTGGCGGGATGCACCTTCAACAGCCTTTCCAATTCCTCACATGCCGCCTCAACGTTGCCGCTGTCATGCAGTGCCACGGCCAGGACGTAACCGTATTGGGCGTTATCGGGTTCCAGTTGCGCGGCTTTGCGCAGAGCCGGCATGGCTTGATCCGTTTTACCCGCACGCACCAGCGACAAACCCTGGGTATGTTGCAGCAGGGCAGCCTCCGGGTGTTCTTTCAGGCTTTGCGCGAGCAGCGCCTGAGCTTCTTGGCTGCGTCCGCCCGCTTCCAGCCATTGCACCAGCGTCACCAGTGCCGGGTAGAAATCCGGGTCACGCTTAAGGGCCGTGCGCAGCAGCGCTTCGACTTCGCCGCTGCGACCGCTGGCCTGGTAGAGCATTGCCAGGTTGAGGTTGGCTTCGGCGCGTTCGGCCAGGCTCTTCTGTACTGCTTCGTATTCGGCAATGGCGGCATTCCAGTTGCTTTGTGCACTGCCTAAACCAGTGCGAGCCACGCTCAACAAATCTCGCGCTGCGGCGATGCGTACGGCCTTCACAGGATCACCCAGCAATGGCGTCAGCAGCGGCGCCCGCTCCGGTGGCGGGAGTAACGCGCTGATCGCCCGCACGGCACTTTCTCGCACTTGCGGTGCCGGGTTGCTCAGGTGCTGGGTCGCCAGGTTCAACGCCTGCTCGCTGGGGTATAGCGGCAACTCGACCAGCAACGTCGCCCGCTGGATCGCTGGCAGGTCGCTGCGATGCAATTGCTCATACAACGCTTGTGCCGCACCGGGTTCACCGTTGCGGATCCGCCACAGGCTTTCGTCGTAGCGCGGCATATGTGCAACTGTGGCCGCGTTCCAGAGTTTGAACTGTTCGATGACTTTGTCGCCGACCTTGCCTTGATGGCAACTCAAACAGGCATCCGGCGTGCCGAGTTTTTTCGCCCGCTCGGGGTTGGGAATGCTGAAGCTATGGTCATGCCGGAAGTCGTTGCCCATGTAGAACTTGCCAGGCATGTGGCAATCCACGCACTGCGAGCCGGGTTGGCCCATGGGGTGGCGGGTGTGTTCGATGGAGTCATAATTCTTCGCTTGCAGGCCCTTGCCATCGACACCATCCACCGAGGTCTTGCCGGCAGTGTTGTGGCATTGCAGGCATACGCCGTTACCCGGTGCCTTGAGTTCGTTGCTATGGGGATTGTGGCAATTGCTGCAACGCACACCCTTGTCGGACATTTTGCTCTGGGTGAAGGAGCCATGTTCGAATACTTCATCCTTGATCTTGCCGTCCAGTGCATACAGTTCGCGGGTCAGGGGACTCGGTAGGTAGTCATCCATCAGGCGATTGCCGACGGTGAAACCATCGCCCAGCGGCGCACGTCGGGAGTGGCAGCGTGCGCAGGTTTCGATTTCTACGGTTGAATTCTTGTCCTTGAGGCCGACGGGAAACCCGGCGTGGATCAAGTCACCTTTTTTCGTCGTCCATTCCAGGTGATTGGAGGCCGGGCCATGGCACGCCTGGCAGCCGACACCGAGGCTGTTCCAATGACTGTCAAAGGTATTTTTTGCCGTATCGAAATTGCGCTTGTAACCCGTGGTGTGGCACTCGACGCACATGAAATTGGCGTTTTGGCTCGGTTTGCTCCAGTGCATCGGGTTCTTGAAGCTCACGCCCTGGCCTGGATAGAGGTGAAACCAGCGGTTTTTTTCGGTATCCCAAGCCACGCCCAGAGCTTGCAAGTGACCGTCACCAACCGCCACCAGGTATTGCTGTAGCGGCGAAATTCCAAAGGTGTAAGCGACCTGGAAGTCCGCGTTCTTGCCATCGATGCCGGGGGTGTTGACCCAGAATTCGTCACCTTTGCGGGAGAAATGGGTGGTTTCTTTTTCCGCATGGAAGGTGACGTTGTTGAAGTCGCCCAGCATGGTTTCAGCGTTGGCTACCTGCATCGCCAGTTCGTGATGGGAGCCTTGCCAGTCCTTGACTTGGGCGCTGTGACAACCCTGACATTGCTGCTCATCAACCATTTTTGCCAGCGCCTTTTCCTGCACTACGGCACCAGGTTGTGGAGTGGCCGGCTGGACGACCGGTGTGCCAACCGGCGCATAAGTCACTGGAGCAGGTTTGCTGCTGACCAGGAACCACCCGATGCCCACAATGGCCATGAGCAGAACGCCGATAGTGACGGGAAACAGATAGCTGTTAATCGTCGTCGGTTGCGAATCGATAACCGTTTTATTTTTATCTTTCGGCATTACGACTTCCATAGCCCGGATGCGTTTGTTACCAAGCGCGCGTTCAATTTCACTACAGCCCTGCCGGATGGCCGGTGACTGTCAAAAATCTACGTGATAGCCGGATCAATCCTATTGATCGCGATGCCGTACTCAGTTTCAACTCCTTCGCGCGATTAATCTTGAGACTCTGGATCGATCCACAAAATTTCTCTGGTTCTGTCTCGCTATGGCTCTGCCCAGGCCGAAGCGTAGCCCCTATGAATGTCCAAATCCACTGGCAGCGGACTCGCTCCAACGTCCGCTTTTGGCCAATTCTGTTGAAAACAGTCGGCCATGGTTTCCACGACAGAAAAGTACGCGCTTGAAATTGAAGTCTTTACTTTGATCAGAGGGCTCCTGGGTCAGATTTCGCATAGCGGTGCGTAAAAAAGGCGCTTTCAGCGGCTAGTATGCGGGCAGTCTGGAAGAACCGACTTTTTCAACAGAATTGGCCGATTGCTGCCAGCCGCGAAAGGCAACAACCGGCCAGAAACTATCGCCGACGAGCGGCAACTCTGCGGCGGCCCAATGCGCTAGCCTTCCATCGCGTGGGTGGCGCGCATCGCCAAGGCCTGTCGCTGCGACCAGCAACTGCGCGTCTTCGGGTTCGACCTGAGGGCAGCACTGAAATGGCGCGGCAAGTGCGGCCAAACACTTCATTCATTGCAGTCCGTCACAGGTACGCCTCACCATGGGAAATCCACTTAAGCATTCGAGCGTTCGTTTTGGTTTCTTGCTGGGTGTTATCTCAATGGGGCTGGTCGCTTGCGCCAGCGACGAGAACGCTAGTGCACCGAATAAAGCAATTACTCGCCCCCCCATCGATGACAGCGAGACTTCGTCTGTGCGACTCACTACCAGTTGGCTACAGCACTCCCTTAGCCAAACTGGCTGTCTGGAGCACGCCAGAGTGGCGCTTACAAAAGCGAGATATTTTGTTGAGGCCGGCAACCGATCCGTCTTCGGGTTTCGTCAGGGTATGACTGTTTCGATTCGCTGCGACTATGAAGGCGTTGCTTTTTTGGCCGTCGCTTATCGCCAAAGACCAACCACTGAAACCCAGGATCGGATCTTGAATGAAATCACCAGGCTGTTTTGAGGACTACAGGCAAAAGGCAGGGGCTCGCCGGTACACCGGTCTCAGCGGGAAACAAGGCGGTGCTGGAACGCTGGTCGGTGACCTTCCATGACCAGCGTTGGGCATTGGCAACGGATTTATCGTCCGGACTGAGCGCGTGATCAGGACGGATTCGGCTCACTTCACATCCGGCCATTGATACAAGGACGGTTCTTTGCGCATGAGCCGTGCCCCGTCAGTCCGCTTGCACGGTGACTTGATGCTGTTCACCCAACCCCGTAATGCCTAGCCGAATGGTCTGGCCAGGACGCAGAAAGACCGGGGCAGGTTTGATTCCCAGACCCACGCCAGGCGGCGTGCCGGTGGAGATTACGTCGCCTGGTTGCAGGCTCATGCAACGACTCAGATAGGCAATCAACTGCGGCACATTGAAGATCAGTGTCCTTGTATTGCCTGTCTGGTAGCGGTGACCATCGACATCCAGCCAAAGATCCAGCGCGTGAGGATCGTTGATTTCATCGCGAGTGACCAACCACGGGCCGAGCGGGCCGAAAGTGTCGAAACCTTTGCCCTTGTCCCAGGTGCCACCGCGCTCCAGTTGCCATTCGCGCTCCGACACATCGTTGATGACACAATAGCCGGCGACGTGTTCCATGGCGTTCGCTTCATCGATGTAACGCCCACCTTTGCCGATGACCACACCAAGTTCCACTTCCCAGTCGGTTTTGAGCGAGCCACGCGGGATCTCGATGTTGTCATTCGGCCCGCAGATCGCACTGGTCCATTTGTTGAAGATGATCGGCTCTTTCGGTACGTCCATGCTCGACTCGGCCGCATGGTCGGCGTAGTTCAGACCGATGCAGATAAATTTGCCCACCTGCCCTACGCAAGCACCGATACGCGGCTGGCCGGCAACGAGCGGCAGGCTGGCCGGATCGATGGCGCCCAGCGCTGCCAGGCTTTGCGGGCTCAGGACTTGACCGGCGATATCCGCCACGTGGCCCGAAAGGTCGCGGATCTGATTATCAGCATCCAGGAGGCCGGGCTTCTCCGAACCTTTTTCGCCATAACGCAACAGCTTCATGTGTTTCTCCTGCTCAAACTGAAAGTGCAAACCAGGCTTCAGATGCTCATGCCGCCAACGATGACATGCATGCCCCCGATAGTGTAGGCCGACTCATCACTGCCCAGGTACAAGGCAAACCGGGTGATCTCGTCGGCGCTGCCGATTCTACCCATGGGTTGGCGATCGAGAAATTGCTGATACACCTGTGCTTCGTCATCGATGTCAGTGGCAAACACTTCAGCACCGGCCCGGGCAAAGACAATGGCGCAGGCCTTGCCAATGCCCTGCCCGGCGGCCGTCACCAGCACGCGTTAGTCCTGCAGGTTCATGCCGTCTCCAGGCTCGCGGTGGTACGCGCGGTTTTCGCAGTTCTGCCGAGCATCGACGCGGGAATGGCCAGGATCAAACCGCCGCTGAAGAACAGGCACAGGGCCAACACGCAGGTACCGTTATTGATGTTGCCGGTGAGGTTTTCCGCGACGGCGGTTCGCCAGACACCCGGCACCTTCATTTGCAGCGTCGAAGCCCTGCTGATCGAACAAGGCATGTGGTCGCAATACCTGGAAGTCGGTATCGGCCCGGACGCCGAAATTTTCACCAAGGCACCGGTTCTCGCCGCCGTCGGCACTGGCAGCCACATCGGCATTCATCCAGGCTCGCAATGGAACAATCCGGAGCCGGAGGTGGTGCTGGCCGTCAACAGCCGTGGCCAGATCCATGGCGCCAGCCTGGGCAACGACGTCAACCTGCGGGATTTCGAAGGCCGCAGTGCGCTGTTGTTGAGCAAGGCCAAGGACAACATTGAGCGGTGGCGCTGCGGCAAAGAATTTTTATGGCGGTAGCAATGGCTGGGGAACAGCAATTGCGAAAGAAATAAATCTCATTCGTCATTTATCTGACGCACTTACGACGCCCGTCTGAAAATCGTCGGATAAATGACGTTTCGAGTTGAGCTTTCAACCTCCTGACCTAGGCTCATGCCTTGTGGGGTGGAGGTGAAGTCCATGCGCAAAGTATTGATTGGTTCGTCGATGCTGGCCTGCCTGGTGGTGCTGGGCGGCTGGTTGAGTCGACCACAGCCGTTGCCGGTCAGGCTGCTGGAGGTTGACCGAGGGCCGGTGGAGACACTGGTGGCCAACACACGCGCCGGTACGCTCAAGTCCTGTCGACGCTCGCATCTGTCTTTCAATGTCGGCGGCCAGGTTGCCGAGTTGCTGATTGCCGAGGGCCAGCGAGTCCAGCCGGGGCAGGTACTCATGCGCCTGCGGCAGGACGAGCAACAGGCCCGGCTGCAGGAGGCCGAGGCGCGGCTGGAGGCCCAACGCAACGCCCGCGAACAGCGCTGCCAGCAGGCTCATCTGGACCGGCGCGACCTCGATCGCCTGGGCCAGTTGGCCGACCGCAAGCTGGTTGCCGCCGATCGCCTCGATCAGGCCCAGACCAAGGCTCACCTGGCGAAGCTGATGTGCAGTGCCAGTGCCGTGCTGATCCGCGAGGCCGACGCCAGCGTGCAGTTGCAGCGTTCACTGTTGGAGCAGACGACCCTGCGTGCGCCATTCGCCGGCATCGTCGCAGAAATCAACGGCGAACTCGGCGAGTTCGTCACCCCTTCGCCGCCGGGTATTCCCACGCCGCCGGCAGTCGACCTGATCGACGACAGCTGCCTGTATGTCGAGGCGCCGATCGATGAAGTGGACGCTGCCCGGGTTCGCCCCGGAACCGCCGTGCGGATCAGCCTGGATGCCTTCCGTGGCCAGCATTTCGCCGGCCGCGTCAGCCGCATCGCGCCCTATGTGCGTGAACTGGAGAAGCAGGCGCGCACCGTCGATGTCGAGGTGCGCTTCGACCAGCCGCCGGCCGATCTGGCCCTGCTCACCGGCTATAGCGCCGACGTCGAGATCCTCCTGGAACAGCGCGCAGCTGCTTTGCGCATCCCCACCGAGACCCTGCTGGAGGGGCAGCGCGTGCTGCGGTATGACCCGAGCGCCCGAGTGTTGCGCGAGGTGCAGGTGCAAACCGGGTTGAGCAACTGGCGCTGGACCGAGGTGCTCGCAGGGCTGGACGACGACTCGCGTATCGTCGCCAGCCTTGAGCAGAAAGGACTCAAGGACACCGTGGCGGTGATCCCGATGGATGCGCCGGAGACTGAGCAATGATCCGCCTGCGCGGCGGCTGCCGCAGCTTCCAGTTGGGCGAGCAGCAGGTGATGGGGCTCGACGGCCTGGATCTGGACATCGCCGCCGGTGACTACATGGCGGTGATGGGCCCATCGGGCTCGGGCAAGTCGACCCTGCTGAACATCCTCGGTTTGCTCGACGCGCCGAGCGCCGGCGAATACTGGCTGCAGGGCGAGGCCACGGCGACGCTGAGCGAAGCGCGGCGCGCCCAATTACGCAGCCAACTGATAGGTTTCGTGTTCCAGTCTTACCACCTGCTCGCACGGCTGACGGTGCTGGAAAACATCGAGCTGCCGATGGTCCTCGCCG
The DNA here is from genome assembly GCF_019218965.1 of Pseudomonas sp. PDM31. Lineage (NCBI taxonomy): Bacteria > Pseudomonadati > Pseudomonadota > Gammaproteobacteria > Pseudomonadales > Pseudomonadaceae > Pseudomonas > Pseudomonas sp. PDM31. The sequence continues at coordinate 45,811 of NZ_JAHUWS010000008.1, forward strand.
GCATCGGCGCGGCGCAACGGCACAAGCGCAGCAGCCAGTTGGTGGCGCGTCTGGGGCTGGGCGAGCGCATTGCCCACCGCCCGGGTGAGCTGTCCGGTGGTCAACGCCAGCGCGTCGCCATCGCCCGGGCGATGGTCATGCAACCGGCGCTATTGTTGGCCGACGAGCCCACCGGCAATCTCGATAGCCAGGCCGGCGCCGAGGTCTTCAACCTGCTGGAGGAACTCAACGGCGAGGGTCTGACCCTGATTGTGGTAACCCACGACGCCAGCCTGGGCGCCCGCGCGCAACGCCAGTTACACATGCGTGACGGGCGGATCCACAGTGCTGCGCCGCAGCCGGCGCTGGCCTGATGCGCGCCGCCGATGCCCTGGGCTTCTGGCTCGGCGCCTTGCGTGGGCATCGCTCGCGCAGCCTGATGCTGCTGCTGGCCATCGCTATCGGGGTGGTTGCGGTCAATCTGCTCACCGGTCTCGGCGCGGGGGCGCGGGCCTTCGTCCTGAACGAATTCTCTGTGCTCGGGCGCGACATCCTGATCGTTTTCCCGGGCCGCAAGGAAACCACGGGGCGCATTCCGCCGCTCACCGGCCTGACCCCGCACGAGTTGACCCTGCAGGATGTCCAGGCCATCACCCGTTTGCCGGGCATCCACCGGGTCGCGCCGATGCAGGCCGGGCAGATGGAGGTGATAGTCGGCAACCGCAATCGCGAGGTGCTGACCCTGGGCACCACCCGCGACTTCTTCGCCATTCGCCAACTGACAGTCGTCCAGGGCCAGCCCCTGCCGGCGCTTGACCCTGAGCAGGCCGAGGCCGTCTGCGTGATCGGCGGTAAACTGCGGCGCGAGCTGTTCGGTACGCGCCCGGCCCTGGGTGAATGGTTGCGCGCCGGCGACCGGCGCTTCCGGGTGGTGGGCATCCTCAGTGATCGAGGCGAATCCCTGGGGATGGATTTCGCCGAGATGTTGATCATCCCGGTGGCCAGTGCCCAGGCCTTGTTCAATCGCGAGGGGTTGCAGCGGGTGTTTGTCGAGGTACGTGGCCCGAGCTTTCTCGAGCGTAGCAAGCGGCTGATACTGGCCACGCTCAAGGAGCGCCACGAGGGTGAGGAAGACGTCACCCTGATCAGCCAGGACAGCCTGCTCAGTGCCTTCGACGAGATACTCGCGGTGCTGACCCTGGCGGTGGCCGGGATTGCCGCGATCAGCCTGTTGGTGGCAGGCATCCTGATCATGAACGTGACCTGGATTGCAGTGAGCCAGCGCAGCGCCGAGATCGGCCTGCTCAAAGCCATAGGTGTGACGGCGGCGCAACTGCGCCTGCTATTCCTTGGCGAGGCGGCGCTGCTCGCCCTGACGGGGGCGGTGGCTGGGTTGCTTCTGGCCGAAACCCTGCTCTGGCTGGGACGCTTGGCGTTCGACCTGCCGCTTTATGCACCTTGGTGGGCGCGGGCCAGCGCGGTGCTGTTGGCACTCGGCACGGCGCTGCTGTTCGCCTGGCTGCCGGCGGCCCGGGCCTCGGCGCTGGAGCCGGTGGCGGCGCTACGCACGCCGGGAGCGCACTGATGCGCTGGCTGGATGGTTTGCGGCTGACCAGCTCGGCGCTGACCTGTCGCCCCTTGCGCAGCCTGCTGACCTTGCTCGGGGTCGCGATCGGGATAGCCGCCGTGGCACTGCTCACGGCCATAGGCGAAGGCGTGCGCGGCTATGTGCTGGAGAACTTCGCGCAGTTTGGTACACGGATCATCACCGTGCGCCCGGGCAAGACCCAGACCAGCGGGCTCGGCGGTCTGCTCGGCAGCGTCCGGCCACTGACGATCAGTGATACCGACGCCCTGCGGCGCTTGCCGCATGTCGAGGCGGCGGTGCCGATCATTCAGGGCAGCGGGGATATCCAGTTCGGCCAACTGAGCCGGCGCAGCGACATTATCGGTGGCGGCCATCAGCTGGCGCAGGCCTGGCGCATGCAACTGAGCCTGGGCGAGTTCCTGCCCGCGCCCCGTGACGGTCGTTCGCCGCCCTATGTGGTGCTCGGCCATCAGCTGCGTGTGGAGCTGTTCGGTACACGCAATCCGCTGGGCGAACTGATCCGCGTCGGCGGCGTGCGTTTCCGGGTGATCGGCGTGATGGCGCAGAAGGGCCAGTTACTCGGCTTCAACCTCGACGATATCGCCTACATCCCGGTGGATTGGGCCGAAAGCCTGTTCAACCGCACCGGGGTGGTCAAAGTCCATGTGGTGTTCGGCGCCGGCACCACTTCGCGAACGTTGAGTCGGCAGATTCGCCAGGTGCTCGGCGAACGGCACGGCGAGGAGGACTTCAGCCTGACCACCCAGGACGACATGCTGCGCAGCTTCAACCGCGTGCTCGGCACCCTGAGCCTGGCCATCGGTGCCTTGGGGGGCATTTCCCTGTTGGTCGGCGCCGTCGGCATTCTCACCATCATGACCACCACTGTGGGCGAGCGCACGGCGGAAATCGGCGTGTTGCGAGCCATTGGTGCCAGTCCGCGGCAGGTGCTCGGGCTGTTTCTCGCCGAAGCGACGCTGCTGTCCCTGGCCGGTGGCCTGCTGGGTCTATTGTTGATGGGCCTCTTGCTGGGGCTACTGCACCTGGCCATGCCGAGCCTGCCCTTGGCCGTGCAGCCACTGTTTCTGCTGCTGGCGCTGCTGCTGGCGGCGGTTATCGGCATTCTCGCCGGCCTCGCTCCGGCACTGCGGGCCGCCCGCCTGCATCCGGTGGCGGCTTTGCGCAGTGAATAGCGGCCAGGCCAATGAGCCGGACCGGCCAGCCAAGGCACCGTGCGGCCGGGTCTCGCCGGTCTCGCCGGCAGCCCGTACGTCAACGCAAGTTCCAAGGCCGGTCACAAGGGGTATAACTATCAGAACAAAAGGCGAGTGACCCAGAGCAGGCCCGCCAGAGACGGCGCCCGGACCTGGCGCCCCAGATCTGATCGGCGCCTGCGGCGCGGAGCGATGTGATGAGTTGCAGAACATGGCGATGGGCTCGCAAGAGCCTTCTTGGCGGCATCGGGCTGACCTTGCTGGTCGCTCCATTGTGCGCCAGCGCCATGTACAAGTGCCAAACCAGGGACGGAGCCGTCAGCTACACCCGCGAAGCCATCGCCAGCGCCCGTTGCACTCGCCAGAATGACACGGCAGTCGCCGGTGCCAACGCCAAGGCAAGGGCCCTGCCACGGCGGGCGGGGGACGACAAGTCTGGTGCGGTGCGGGTTCGGGTGTACACCTTCATCCACAGGGGTGTTCGTCAATATGTGAGCCGGCGCCCTGTCGGGATCTCCGCACGGGTCGATGTCCTTGAGTTGTATTACATCAAGGGCTGCTATCTGTGCATGGCGCCGAAGGATTTCAAGGTCGCCTCACTGCGCCTGGACACCCAGTCCTATCGGCGGGAGATCGAAGCCGCTTCGGGTCATTATGGTGTCGACAGGGCACTGGTCCGCGCAGTGATCCATGCCGAATCGGCGTTTCGCCCCAACGCCATTTCCAGAGCCGGCGCCCAAGGACTGATGCAGTTGATGCCCGCCACCGCCGAGCGCTTCGCCGTGGACCATCCGTTCGACGCACGACAGAACATTCGTGGCGGTGTGCGCTACCTGGCCTGGCTGCTCAAGCGCTTCAACGGCAACCAGGTGTTGGCGTTGGCAGGTTACAACGCCGGCGAGGCGTCCGTGGTCGAATACAACGGGGTGCCTCCCTACGCCGAGACGCAATCCTACGTCACCCGCGTGCAGTCCTTGACCGAGCGCTATCGCAACCATCGCTAGTACCGCAGGGCGTATCACCCGCAATAGTCCACCAATGCCCTTTCCCCCTCCCATCCTCGACCACTACAGGAGAGAAGCCGCGACGATAAGCTCTCGGCGCAAAGCGCCCAGCCCCTGGAGCGCCTCACGCAACGTAGTTCGCTTAAACAGCACATTGTCTCGGTCAAGGTCTGGCGAGGCGATGGCACGGTGGTCTACAGCACGAATAAAGCCGTCACCCACCACACATTCCCATTGGAACATGTGACCAAGGCACTCAAGGGCAAAGTGGTCACCGACCTTGAAGAACTGAGCCCGGATGAGGACGAGGTCGAGCGCAAGCTCGATATCCCGCTCTATGAGTTCTACGCACCCCTGCGCGATTCAAGCACGGAAAAGTCATTGCGGTGGGCGAATTCTATGAAAAGGCCGATAGCCTCAAGCGCGAGATCAATCGTGTCCGACAGCAGGTATGGGCGGTTGTGGCGCAGCGACGCTGCGCATGCTGACGCTGCTGTTCCAGGCTTCTGGAGACCTCCAGTGCCCGCGAAAAACTGCCAATAACCCAAATCTGTGCCCCCAAAGTGTACTGACACACTTTGGGCCAAAAGCGGACTCTTCTACAATCGGACCCGATCGCCATGCGTTGAATGGGTTATTCAACCCCCTTCTCCACAAGCCGTAGAGTGAATGGATTGCAGCCCATCCCTACCTGACTATGCTCTACCGGGAGAAATTTGATGTGTAACAGCACGATGGCAGAGGTAGCAAAATAATGGCCTTTTTGTTGGTAGACGATCAGCCCATCATCACTTATGCCTTGAGTGAACTGCTCAAGGGCGCATTCACCGATGCAGCCCGCATCGACGTGGCTGCCGATAGTTTGACAATGCTCAAATGCCTGGCGAGCAAGCATTACGACTTTCTCATTCTGGATCTGTTTACGCCTGGCGCCGGACAAAGTATTGCCATGTTACGGGCAGCACTGAGCGAATCGCCGCATCTGGGGGTGGTGATCTTCTCGGGCTATAAGTCACCCTGCCTGGCGCTCGCCGCACTGGAACAGGGCGCTCGTGCCTATGTCTGCAAATCCAGCGGACCTCATCTGATTGTCGAGGCCATCGAGGCGCTCAAAGCCGGGAATGTTTTTTGCGATCCGGCGATCGACCTTGCCAGCGCCCACAAGCATCCCTGGTATTCACTCAGCGATCTGGAGTGGTATGTGCTGCTGTCGCTGGCCCGTGGTGAATGCTTGCACAAGGTAGCCGAACGCCAGAGCCGCGACTACAAGACCATCGCCGCTCACAAATACAATGCACTGAATAAACTCGGACTGAGTACCGGCGTGGAGCTGGCGAACTATCTCGCTTCCCAGGGATTGGGTTATCTACTCGACGAGTTGACTGCCGACACAGTACCAAACCGCTACAAACGGCCGTTACAGGCTTCTGCGGCCAGCCGCAGGTAACTGCAACCGCCACAGGAGCAGTCGCGCCGCGGCTGCTTTTCTGTGTTGGGTGTCAAGCGCGATCGCCCCGGAGCACCGGGCGATCGCACCCTCGATTACCAGATCTGGCGCTGCGATCCTGTTGGAAGGCAAACGCCGGTCCCCCCTACCAAGTCCAGCGCACTCCGATGCTGACCTGCTGCTGACTCACATCGCTGCCGCCCAGGTTCGCGCCTATTACCGAAGCGGTGCCAAATACCCTCAGATCCTTGGCTACCTGGGCCTCCAGCCCCACATCCAGCGTTGCGTTCAATCCCAGGTCATGTCCGGAGAAGCTCTGCTGTGCCCCGTCCGCGCCCGGCAGTGTGACTACCAGGTTTGTCGAGTTTTCCCCCAGGGTGTCCTGCAAGCCTACGGCCAGCCAAGGCCTCAGGGTCGCGCCGCCATCGGTCTTGATGGTCTTCTCGACGCGCACCGCAGCCCTGACTGATCCCAGTACATCGTCCTTAATATTCAATTGCTTGCCGCTCGAGTCGGTCTTGTCGTCCCAGCGCATGTGGATGGCACTCGCCTGCAGCTGCGGCTCCAGCATCCATCCGGCACTCAGGGGATACCTGTGCCCCACTTGGCCACTCAGACTCAAGATGTCACCATGCAACTGTTCTTTGAAGCCATCGGACGCTCTGACCTGAGCATCGGGCAGCAGAGCCGACAGACTCACGTCGGCATAGCTGCCGCCTTGCCAATCCATGCTTCCATAGGCGCCAAACGCCACTGCGTCCATGTCCACGCTGGATCTGCCCACGCTCATCAGACCGGGCGAACCCTGGCCTGTGGTCGAGTAATTGCCCCGCTGTTGGCCAATGAACACACCGCCACGCAGGCGATAAGCATATTCGTCCACGAACAGGTGGTCGTAGCCGCCATAGAGACCCGTGCTGTTGCCATCGAACTCGACCCCGGGGTTCGAATCCATCTCCAAGTGACTACCGGTGGCGGCCAGCCACAGCCCTTCGCATTTGCCGAACCACTCCATACCCATGCGCGTGCGCTCCTCCTCGCTGCGGTTGCAGTAAGGGTTGTCGCCACGGACTCCGGACATGCGGTCAAACAGTAGTCGGTTGTTATCCAGAGTCATGGCATAGCCGATATCCGGCACCGCCGTATAGCCGGGAATCTCCGGCAACAGCAGATTTTCGGCCGAACTCAAATACCAGTTCGGGTCACTCTCGCCCTTGGCGAAATTCCAGGCCAGGACACTACCGTTCAAACGCACGGTATTGTCCGGCACGAAGCCTCCGGCGGTAGACGGATTGTCATTAGGACTGCTGATGACCCGGATCGTTGTGCCCGGCGTGGCCTCTGTACCATCGTTGACGAAATTGACACGAGTCATGCCTTGCACATCGCCGCTGATGTCCAAGCCGCCAGACACGCCGGCAGAGGCAGCCACCTGCACGTCCAAGCTGCCGTTACCGGCGTAGTCGCCGCCGATCGCCAGGCGGTGCGATCCGACATTGATCAGGCCGTCGTTATGGACGCTCCCGCCAACGCTTGAACCGGAGCTGGCGAGCAGGCGCGAAGTGCTGTCGATGGACAGTTGACCACCGTTCAGGTTGAGTGGATTGGCCAGCGCCAGAGCGCTGCCATCGAGTAGATCGAGCTGCTCCCAATTGTCCAGCCCCGGCGCACCGGTAGTGAGGTCCAGACCGCTGAAGCTGAGGTGGTCATTGCCATCACCGCCATCCAAGCGGCTCAGACCACTGACATCGCCACCGATCAGGCTGACCGAGTCGTTGCCGGCACCGAAGTCCAGCATGCCGCGCACGATGCCTCTGGAGGTGAAGCTGTCATCACCGCCGGTACCGGTGTAACGGCCCTGCACGTTGAGCGTGGCACCGGCGGCGACCGTGGTGGTCTGCGCCATGACGCTGCCGTTGGTGCCCACGTTGAGCGTGCCAGCGTTGACGGTGACCTGGCTGAAATCGGAGGCCGCCGGACCATTGACGTTCAATGTACCCACGCCGGTCTTGTCCAGCACCTCGAACCCGCTCACGGCGCCCAGATCGGCGACGGTGGCGATGTTGGTGTTGAAGGTGTCCGTGCCGGCACCGCCGCCTACCGTACCCAGCACAACAGTGCCATCGTGGATAGTGAACGTGTCGTTGCCATCGCCCAGCAACAAGCTGCCTGCTCCGGTGTTCAGCGTGCCGGCTACATCCAGCACGTCATTGCCCGCGCCCAGGTCGCCGCTGGCCAGCAGCGTGCCGCCCGCACCGACCGACACCGTATTGGTGCCCGCGCTGCCGGTCAGTGTCGCCGCAGTGCCACCGAGCGCCTGCAACCTGCCGTCGACATTCAGCGTGGAGTTGTCGCCCAGTGTGACGGTCGGGGTCGTCATCGCACCGTCCACATCCAGCGTGCCGCCGTTGATCGTGGCGCCGCCGATGAAGCTCTGTGTCCCAGTCAGCGTCGCCGTGCCGGTGTTGTACTTGCGCAGGAATTCGAAGTTGACGATGTTGCCGCCGTTAAGGGCAAATGCGCCGGCGTTGTTCAACACCACCGTGTCGCCTGTGCCATGCGCGCCACCGTCGAGTGGATTGGCCAGCCCGCTCAGGTTAGCGCCGTCGTTCAAGGTCAGTACGTCGTCGCCTCCGAGCAGGTTGATCGTGCCTGTGCCATTGACCGTGCCCGACACCGTGAACGTGTCGTCGCCCGTGGTGCCTTGGTACGTGCCGTCCACGGTCATGGTCGCGCCCGAGGACACCACGGTGGACTGCGGATCGACGACGGTGCCCGCGGCGATGTGCAGCGTCCCGCCCTGCACCAGCACCGTATCGAACTGCGAAGTCACCGGGCTGTTGATGTTGAGCGTGCCGACATTGGATTTGATCAGGGTCTCGAAATTGACCGCGCCGCCCAGGATCGCAGAACCGGTGAAGTCGGCCGTCAGCGTATCGGTGCCGAGGCCACCGTCGATCGCGGTCGTCAATCCGCTTAGATCCGCGCCATCCTGTAGCGTTAACTGATCGTCGCCATCGAGCATGTCGATGGTGCCCGCTCCCGCAACATTGCCGCCAACAGTAAAGCTGTCAGCGCCTGTGGTGAAACCCAGGCTGCCGTTGACGTTCAGCGCCGAGTTGCTGGCGACCGTCGCGCTGGATACACCGGTAACACTGGCAGCGGCATTGATGTTCAAGGTGCCGCCGAGGACATTGACCGTGGTGAAGTCCGAACTCGCAGGGCCGTTGATGTTGAGCACGCCGACGTTGGTCTTGCTCAGGGTTTCGAAGCCCTGCACGGCACCCAGGTTGGCGCTTGCCGCGATGTCGGCATTGAAAGTGTCGTTGCCTGCGCCTGCCGCCACGGTGCCGAGGATGCTGGTGCCGTCGTGGATGGTCAGGGTGTCGTCGCCATCGCCCAGGGCAAAGATGCCGCCTGCAGTGTCGAGTGTGCCGGCGACATCCAGCACATCGTTGCCCGCACCCAGGTCGCCACTGGCCAGAAGCGTGCCGCCCGCACCGATCGACACCGTATTGATCCCGGCGCTGCCGGTGAGTGTCGCCGCAGTGCCACCGACCGCCTGCAACCTGCCGTCGACGTTCAGCACGGTGTTGTCGCCCAGCGTGACGGTCGGTGTATTCAACGTGCCGTCCACGTCCAGGGTGCCGGCATTGAGCGCTGTCCCGCCCAGGAAGGTACTGGTGCCGGCAAGGGTCGCGACGCCGACGTTGTCTTTGGTGAGGAATTCGAAGTTGGTCGTGTTGGCGCCGTCGAGTGTCATCGCCGCTGCATTGTTCAACACCACTGTGTCGCCGGCACCGTTTGCGCCACCGTCGATGACGTTGTTCAACACCGCGCCGTCGTTGAGGGTCAAGGTGTCGTCGCCGCCACACAGATCGATGGTGCCGCTACCACTGACGGTGCCTGCCACGCTCATCGTGTCGTTGCCAGCGCCGCAACCGTAGCTGCCCTCCACATTCAAGGTCCCACCGCTGCCCACCACGGTGGCGAGCGTGTTGCCAGCGCTCGCCACCACACCAGCGTTGGCGCCGACATTCAGGGTACCGCCCAGCACGCTGACTTCCTGGAGGTCTGTCGCGCCTGGCCCGACGATGTTGAGCACGCCGGTCCCTGTCTTGGTCACACCCTCGAAGTTCAGCAATTCGCCCAGGTCAGCGGTCAGGGCGATGTCGTAGACGCGGGTATCCAGCCCTGCACCGCCATCGATCACGCCCAGAACCACGGTGCCGTCGTGCACCACGAAGCTGTCGTCGCCGTCGCCCAGCAGTAAGTTGCCTGCTCCGGTGTTCAGTGTGCCGACCACATCCAGCACGTCATTGCCCGCGCCCAGGTCGCCGCTGGCGAGCAGCGTGCCGCCTGCACCGACCGACACCGTATTGATACCGGCGCTGCCGGTGAGTGTCGCCGCAGTGCCGCCGGCCGCCTGCAAACTGCCGTCGACATTCAGGGTGGAGTCGTCGCCCAGTGTGACGGTCGGTGTATTCAACGTGCCGTCCACATCCAGGGTACCGGCATTGAGCGCAGTCCCGCCCAGGAAGGTACTGGTACCGACCAGAGTCGCGACGCCGAGGTTGTCCTTGGTGAGGAATTCGAAGTTGGTCGTGTTGCCACCGTCGAACGTCATCGCCGCTGCATTGTTCAACACCACGGTGTCGCCTGCGCCGTTCGCGCCACCATCGATCACGTTGGCCAGCAGCGCGCCGTCGTTGAGGGTCAGCGTATCGTCGCCGCCACACAGATCGATGCTGCCGCTGCCACTGACGGTACCCGACACGTTCATCGTGTCGTTGCCGGCGCCGCAGCCATAACTACCCTCCACATTCAACGTCGCTCCGCTGGCGATGACCGTGCCCAGCACGCCGCCGCTTGCGGCAACGATGCTGCCGCCGGCAGCCACGTTGAGCATGCCATCGCTGACGGTGACCAGGCTGAAATCCGAAATCGCCGGACCATGGAGGTTCAATGTGCCCACGCCGGTCTTGTCCAGCGCCTCGAACCCGCTCACGGCGCCCAGGTCGGCGACGGTGGCGATATTGGTGTTGAAGGTATCTGTGCCGGCACCGCCGTCCACCGTACCTTGCACAACGGTGCCGTCGTGGAGGGTGAAGGTGTCGTTGCCATCGCCCAGCAGCAAGCTGCCTGCTCCGGTGTCCAGCGTGCCGGCCACGTCCAGCACGTCATCGCCTGCGGTGCCGGTGTAACTGCCCTGCACGTCCAGGGTGGCGCCTGCGGCAACCGTTGTAGTCTGCGCCGAGACGCTGCCGCCTGCGCCCACGTTCAAGATGCCGCCAAGCACATTGACCGTGGTGAAGGCCGAACTCGCCGGGCCGTTGATGTTGAGCACGCCGACGTTAGTCTTGCTCAGGGTCTCGAAGTCCTGCACGGCGCCCAGGTTGGCGCTCGCCGCGATGTCGGCATTGAAGGTGTCGTTGCCTGCTCCTGCCGCCACGGTGCCGAGGATGCTGGTACCGTCGTGGATGGTCAGGGTGTCGTCGCCATCACCTAGCCCGAAGACCCCGCCCGCGGTGTCGAGTGTGCCGGTGATATCCAGCACGTCGTTGCCTGCACCCAGGTCGCCACTGGCGAGCAGCGTGCCGCCCGCACCGATCGACACCGTATTGATACCGGCGCTGCCGGTGAGTGTCGCCGCAGTACCACCGACCGCCTGCAAGCTGCCGTCGACGTTCAGCACGGTGTCGTCGCCCAGCGCAAAAGTCGGTGTATTCAACGTGCCGTCCACGTCCAGGGTGCCGGCATTGAGCGATGTCCCGCCCAGGAAGGCACTGGTGCCGATCAGAGTCGCGACACCAACGTTGTTCTTGGTGAGGAATTCGAAGTTGGTCGTGTTGGCGCCGTCGAGTGTCATCGCCGCTGCGTTGTTCAACACCACCGTGTCGCCTGCGCCGTTCGCGCCACCGTCGATGGCGTTGTTCAACACCGCGCCGTCGTTGAGGGTCAAGGTGTCGTCACCGCCACACAGGTCGACGCTGCCGCTGCCACTGACGGTACCCGACACGCTCATCGTGTCGTTGCCGGCGCCGCAGCCGAAGCTGCCGTCCACATTCAAGGTCCCACCGCTGCCCACCACGGTGGCAAGCGTGTTGCCAGCGGTCGCCACAACACTGGCGGTGGCGCCGATATTCAGGGTACCGCCCAGCACGCTGACCTCCTGGAGATCGGTCGCGCCCGGCCCGACGATATTGAGTACGCCCGTCCCGGTCTTGGTCACACCCTCGAAGTTCAGCAACTCGCCAAGGTCGGCGGTCAGGTTGATGTCGTAGACGCGGGTATCCAGCCCTGCACCGCCATCGATCGTGCCCAGCGCGACGGTGCCATCGTGCACCACGAAGCTGTCGTCGCCGTCGCCCAGTTCAAAGGCTCCACCCAAGGTGTCGAGTGTGCCGGCGACATCCAGCACGTCGTTGCCCGTGCCCAGGTCGCCACTGGCCAGCAAGGTAGCGCCCGTCCCCACAGTGACGGTGTTGATGCCGGTGCTTCCAGTGATCGTCGCGGCCGTGCCGCCCGTGCCCTGCAGCGAACCATCGACAGTAAGCGTCGTGTTGTCGGCAAGCGTCACGGTCGGCGTAGTCAGCGTACCGTTCACATCCAGCGTGCCGCCATTGATCGCGGTGCCGCCGCTGAAGGTTTGTATACCGTTCAGCGCAGCTGTGCCGGTGTTGTTCTTCTGCAGGAGTTCGAAGTTGACGATGTCGCTGCCGTCGAGGATAAATGCGCTGGCGTTGTTCAACACGACCGTGTCGCCTGCGCCATGCGCGCCACCGTCGAGTGGATTGGCCAGCCCGCTCAGGTCGGCGCCGTCATTCAAGGTCAGTACGTCGTCGCCATCGAGCAGGTCGATAGTGCCCGCGCCATTGACCGTGCCCGACACCGTGAACGTGTCGTCGCCCGCGCTGCCAGTGTACCCGCCATCGACATTCAAGGTCGCGCCGCTCGCCACCGTGGTGGTGACCACGCCGTTGATCGCGCCGCTGGCACCGATGTCCAGCGTGCCGCCGTTGACGTTGACCGTGGTGAACGACGAAGACGCCGGGCCGTCGACATTGAGCGTGCCGATATTGGACTTGATCAGGGTCTCGAAGTTGACCACGCCACCCAGGACCGCGGTGCCGGTGATGTCGGCCAACACCGTGTCCGCCGTCCCGTCTCCGCCATCCAGCGAGTTGACCAGGCCCGACAGGTCGGCGCCGTCGTTGAGGGTCAAGGTGTCGTCGCCTGCGCACAGGTCGATGGTGCCGCTGCCCGTCACCGTGCCGCCGACGGTCATCGTGTCGTTGCCAGTGCCGCAGCCGTAGCTGCCATCCACGTTGAGGGTGGCGCCACTGGCGACGAGCGTACTGAGCGGGCTACCGTCGGCGGGCCCCTCCACGGTGCCATCCGGCCCGATGTTCAACGTGCCCTCCTGCACGTCGACGTTCTGGATGCTGGACGGGAATATAACGCCGTCGGTATCGCCGTTGATGTTGAGGGTGCCGACTCCGGTCTTGGTCAGGACCTCAAACTGAACCAGTGCGCCGAGATCGGCAGTCAGGTTGATATCGGCGATGGCGGTGTCGGTGCCATCAGCGCCGTAGACGACGCCATCCACCACCGCCCCGTCGTGCAGGGTGAACAAATCGGCGCCGTCGCCCAGCGAAAGTACGCCGCTTAAACTGCTGCCATTTGTATTGAGTTCACCGAACACGTCCAGCACGTCGTTGCTGCCCGCCAAGTCGCCTGTCGCGAACAGCAAGCCGCCGGCCCCGATCGTTACCGTGTTGACGTCATCGTCGCCGCCGACAAACACTTCGGTGCCATTTGAACCTTGTGCCACGCCGTCGACGTTGAACGTCGTGCCGCCAGCCAGAGATATATTCGACGCTTCCAGCGTGCCGTCCACATCCAGCGTGCCAGCCATCACATTGACGCTGCCGAAATCCTGCAGTCCGATCAGGGTCGCCGTGCCCGTGTTGTCCTTGCGCAAGGTTTCGAATTCGGTTGTGTTGCTCAGGTCGAACGTCGCTGCCAGCGCGTTGTTCAGCACCACGGTATCGCCGCTTGTGCCATCGTTGCCACCACTGACGACATTAGTGTTCAGCACAGCGCCATCGTTGAGGGTCAGCGTGTCATCGCCGCCACACAGATCGACGGTGCCGCTACCCGACACCGTACCGGACACGGTCATGCTGTCGTCGCCGTCACTGCAGCCGTAGCTGCCATCCACGTTCAAGGTACCGCCACTGCCAACCAGGGTGGTGAGCGTGCTGCCGGGGGTCCCCACCACGCTGCCAAGGGCGCCGATGTTCAACGTGCCGTCAAGCACACTGACTTGTTGCAGGTCGGTCGCGACGGGGCCGTTGATGTTGAGGGTACCGGCACCGGTCTTGGTCACGCCTTCAAAGCTCACCAGCGCGCCCAGGTCCGCCGTCAGGTCAATGTCGTAAACGCGGGTATCCAGGCCGAGTCCGCCATCGACAGTACCGGTGACAGTGCCATCGTGCACGATGAAGCTATCGTCGCCGTCGCCCAGTGCGAAGGTTCCGGCCTGCGTATCGAGCGTACCGAACATCTCGAGCACATCGTTGCCGGCGCCCAGATCGCCGGTCGCGGCCACGGTGCCATTGATCGTCACAGTATTGATGCCGGTGCTGCCAGTGATCGTCGCGGCCGTGCCGCCCGTGCCCTGCAGCGAACCATCGACAAGGAGCGTCGTGTTGTCGGCAAGCGTCACGGTCGGCGTCGTCAGCGCACCGTTCACATCCAGCGTGCCGCCATTGATCGCGGTGCCGCCGCTGAAGCTTTGGGTACCGTTCAGCGCAGCCGTGCCGGTGTTGTTCTTCTGCAGGAGTTCGAAGTTGACGATGTCGCTGCCGTTGAGGGCAAATGCGCCGGTGTTGTTCAACACGACCGCGTCGCCTGCGCCGTGCACGCCACCATCGAGCGGATTGGCCAGCCCGCTCAGGTCAGCGCCGTCATTCAAGGTCAGTACGTCGTCGCCATCGAGCAGGTCGATAGTGCCCGCGCCATTGACCGTGCCCGACACCGTGAACGTGTCGTCGCCCGTGCTGCCTGTGTAGCCGCCATCGACATTCAAGGTCGCGCCGCTCGCCACCGTGGTGGTGACCACGCCGTTGATCGCGCCGGCGGCACCGATATCCAGCACGCCACCGCTGACGTTGACCGTGGTGAACGACGACGCCGGGCCGTCGACATTGAGCGTGCCGATATTGGACTTGATCAGGGTTTCGAAATTGATCGCGCCACCCAGGGCCGCGGCGGTGGCAATGTTGGCCGTCAACGTATCGTTGCCCAGGCCGCCGTCGATAGCGGTCGTCAGACCGCTTAGATCCGCACCCTCCTGCAGCAGCAATTGATCGTCGCCATCGAGCATGTCGATGGTGCCTGCCCCCGCAACAGTGCCGGCAACGGTGAAGCTGTCAGCTCCGGTGGTGAAACCCAGGCTACCGTCGACGTTCAGCGTCGCGGCGCTGGCCACCGTGGCGTTGGTTACACCGGTAAAGCCGGCAGCGGCATTGATGTTCAGATTGCCGGCCTGCACATTGACGGTCGTGAAGTCCGAAGCAGCAGGACCTGTGAAGCTGAGTGCGCCGACGCCGGTCTTGGTCAGGGTTTCAAAGCCCTGTACCGCGCTCACGTTTGCGCTGGTAGCGATATCAGTGGCGAAAGTATCGGTGCCCGCACCCGCCGTCACGGTGCCGATGAGACTGGTGCCGTCGTGGATGCTCAGGGTGTCATCGCCGTCGCCGAGTGCGAAAGTACCGCCGTCGGTGTCGAGCGTGCCAGTCACGTCGAGGACATCGTTGCCGGCGCCCAGATCGCCGATGGCCAGCAAGGTCGCGCCCGATCCCACAGTGACGGTATTGATGCCCACACTGCCGGTGACTGTCGCGGCGGTGCCGCCCGTGCCCTGCAGTGAGCCATCAACATTGAGCGTAGTGTTGTCGGCAAGCGTCACGGTCGATGTAGTCAGCGCACCGTTCACATCCAGCGTGCCGCCATTGATCGCGGTACCGCCGCTGAAGCTGTGTGTACCGTTCAGCGCAAGCGTGCCGATGTTGTTCTTCTGCAGGCGTTCGAAGTTGACGATGTCGCTGCCGTCGAGGGCAAATGCGCCGGCGTTGTTCAACACGACCGTGTCGCCCGTGCCATGCGCGCCACCGTCGAGTGGGTTGGCCAGCCCGTTCAGGTCGGCACCGTCGTTCAAGGTCAGTACGTCGTCACCTCCGAGCAGGTTGATCGTGCCCGCGCCATCGACCGTGCCCGACACCGTGAACGTGTCGTCGCCCGTGGTGCCTTGGTACGTGCCGTCCACGGTCATGGTCGCGCCCGAGGACACCACAGTGGTCTGCGGATCGACGATGGTGCCTGCAGCGATGTGTAGCGTCCCGCCCTGCACCAATACCGTACCGAACTGCGAAGTCACCGGGCCGTTGATGTTGAGCGTGCCGACATTGGACTTGATCAGGGTTTCAAAATTGATCGCGCCGCCCAGTGCCGCGGTGGTGGCGATGTTGGCCGTCAACGTATCGTTGCCCAGGCCGCCGTCGATCGCGGTCGTCAGACCGCTTAGATCCGCGCCATTTTGCAACAGCAATTGATCGTCGCCATCGAGCATGGCGATGGTGCCTGCCCCCGTAACATTGCCGCCAACAGTGAAGCTGTCAGCGCCTGCGGTGAAACCCAGGCTACCGTCGACGTTCAGCGTCGTGTTGCTGGCGACCGTCGCGCTGGTTACACCGGTAAAGCCGGCAGCGGCATTGATATTCAAATTGCCGGCCAGAACGTTGACGGTCGTGAAGTCCGAAGCCGCAGGACCTGTGAAGCTGAGTGAGCCGACGCCGGTCTTGGTCAGGGTTTCAAACCCCTGCACGGCGCCCACGTCTGCGCTGGTAGCGATATCAGTGGCGAAAGTATCGGTGCCCGCGCCCGCCGTCACGGTCCCGATGAGGCTGGTGCCGCCGTGGATGCTCAGGGTGTCATCGCCGTTGCCGAGTGCGAAAGTACCGCCGCCGGTGTCGAGCGTGCCGGCTACGTCCAGGACATCGTTGCCGTCACCCAGATCGCCACTGGCGATCAGGTTGGCACCTGCCCCCACCGTCAAGGTATTCACGCCGGCACTGCCGGTTATCGTGGCTGCTGTTGCGCCAGCACCTTGCAGTGAGCCGTTGACATTTAACGTCGTGCCGTCGGCCAGTGCCACGGTGGGCGTTTCCATCGCACCCACCACATTCAGCACGCCGCCGTTGAGGGTGGTGCCGGCACTGAAGCTCTGACTGCCGGTCATGGTAGTGACGCCGCTGTTCTGCTTGAGCAGGCTTTCGAAGCCCGCGGTCGCGCCGCCACTGAAGGTCAGCGCCAGGGCATTGTCGAGCACCAACTGGTCGTTGCCGGTCCCGGCGTTGATGCCCACACCGCTGATCACGGTGCCGTCACGCAGGATCAAGGTTTCGTCCCCCGCGCCCAGGTCGAGGGCGGCACTGCCGGTGTTGAGCGTACCTGCGAGGGTGACGTTGTCGATGCCGTCGCCCAAACTGCCGTTCGCCTGCAGCGTCGCGCCGCTGCTGATGTTGAGAGTGTTGGCGCCGGCGCTGCCGGTAAGGGTGGCGGTCGTCGCGCCTGTGCCCTGCACCGTGCCGTCCACATTCAAGGTGGTGGCGTCCGCCATCGATAGCGCCGGGGTTTCGAGCGTGCCGTTCACATCCAGCGTGCCGCCGTTGATCGCGGTACCGATGCTGTAATTCTGGTTACCGGTCAGGGTCAGCATGCCCGCGTTATTCTTGGTCAGTTGCTCGAAGCCGCTGAAACCGCCGAAGGTCTTCGCCAGGGCGTTGTTGATTACCAGGCTGTCGGTGGTGCCGGCCCCCGCGTCGATGCCGACGCCGTTGATCACGCCATCATTGATGGTCAGGGTGTCGTTGCCAGCGCCCAGGTTCAACACCGCAGCACCGGTGTCCAGCGTGCCGGTCACGGTAAGGGCATCGCTGCCATCGCCCAGGTCGCCGTTGGCGCGCAGGGTCGCACCGCTGCTGACGTTGATCGTGCTGGTGCCTGTGTCGCCAGTGATCGCGGCAGTCGTGCCGCCCGCCGCCTGCACGGTGCCGTCCACGTTAAGGATGGAGGTGCCACTCATACCGATGGTGCCGGTGTTCAGCACGCCATTGACGTCCAGCGTACCCGCGCTCACCGTGGTGGCGCCGATGCTGTTGTTCGCGGTCAGCGTGGTGGTGCCGCCGCCGACCTGGGCAAAGGTGCCCGGACCGCTCATGATGGCATTGAAGATGACCGTGTCACTGCGGTTCATCGACAAGGTCGAAGTTGCCGCATCGACGATCACGTTGCCGGTGCCTAAATTGCCCGATGTGTTGCCATCGCCGATCATCAGGTTGCCATCATTGATGACGGTGTCGCCGGTGTACGTGTTGTTGCCAGTCAGGACCCAAGTGCCGCCGCCGTTTTTGGCCAGCGTGGTGATGCCGGTGCCGCTGTTGCCGATCACGCCGGCCACGGTGTTGTTACCGGTGTTGGTGCCGCCCAGGGCGACGGTGCGCGCCACGTTCGGATTCGATAGCCCGATCGTGCCGGGATTGGTGAGGTTGATCGCGCCCGTACCGGACGATTCGAGGAACGAAACGCCGCCCGCCAGCGTGAACAGTCGATCACTGCTGTCGCCCGCGCCGGTGTAGCGCAAGGTCGAGCCGTTGCCAATCACCAGGTTGGCGGCCGCACTGGACGCCGCGCCGATACCGCTGGCCGTGCCGCCATTGCTGAGTTGGCTGACCCCGAGCACGCCGCCGGTGACGGTGGTGACACCGGTGTAACTGCTGTTGTTGTTGGTCAGGATCCAGGTGCCGGCGCCGGTCTTGGTCAGCGAGCTGAGACCCGTGCCGTTGTTGTCGAGCTGCGCCGACAGCGTGTTGTTGCCGGTGTTGGTGCCGTTGAGCGTCAAGGTGCGCGCCGCGTTGGTGCCGGACAACGCAATGGCGCCGGCGTTGGTCAGGTTCAACGCGCCTGTGCCCGAGGCGTCCAGCGAGCCACCGCCCGTGCCGAGGGTGAACAGGCGATCGCTGCTTTGGTTCGCGCCGGTGTACGACAGGGTGGCGCCGTTGATGATCAGGTTGCTTGCCGCCGCGCTACTGGCGCCGGCGCCACTGTTGCTGCCGCCGTCGGCCAGGCAGTCGACGGCCAGGGTGCCGCCGTTGATGGTGGTGGTGCCGGTGTAGCTGTTGTTGCATCCGGACATTCGCTGGACCTGCGCGCCACTCTTGACCAGGTTACCGGCGCCAATGATGTTGCCTGCATAGGCAACGCCAGCCGTATTGTTACCCTGACTGATTGTCAGCGTCTGTCCGCCCAAGTTGATGTTGCCGCCCGTGGTGCCCCCCCCTTGCAACCACGTGAACGACTGATTGAAACCGTTGGCATCCAGCGTGGCGCCGGCCACGTTGCCCATGTTCAGGGAGCCGTTGCCAAAGGCCGTGGCTGAGCCGGCGCGCAGGATACCGGCCTGATCGACCACTGTGCCGCCGGTATACGTATTGTTACCGGACAGCACCAGCGTGCCGGGCCCTCTCTTGTACAGGGTGCCGGCGCCGCCCACCGCTCCGCTGATGCCCAGGGTGGTCGCCGCGTCAGAGACGGTAAGCACGCCAAACCCGCTCTGCATCGTCAGCCCGCGATCGATGTTGACGTTGCCACCGGTGTAATTGAGCGTACCGCTATTGAACAGAACGTTGGAAGCAGCGCTGGTCGATGCGCCGATACCGCTTGCCTGCCCGCCATTGGCCAGACAATCAACGCTAATCCCACCGTTGTTCATGGCGGTGACGCCGGTGTAGGTATTGTTGCAACCGGACATTGTTTGGGTGCCACCGCCCTGCCTGTAGCCGCCGCTACCGCTGATGACCCCGCCGAAGGTTCCGCCGAGAACCGACGTTAGCGTGCCGGAGCCCAGGGCCACGTTGCCGAGGCCCTGTAGCGCCCCGACCGAGATATTGAAACCGTTGAGATCCGCCGTGGCTCCGCTCGCCACGGTCAGGCCGTTGTTTGTAGTGCCAAAAGCCTGGGTGGACCCAGCACGCAGCGTGCCGGCAGCGACCGTGGTACCGCCCGAGTAGGTATTGGTGCCGGAGAGCACCAGGGTACCCGGCCCGTCCTTGCGAAAACCATCATCACCCACTGCCGTACCACTGATGGTCAGTGTAGTGGCAGCGTTGCTCACGCCAATGGCACCCACGCTGCCGCCTGCACCGGGCGTGCCGAGGGTGAAACCACGGTCAGTGCTGGTCGTACCACCGAGGTAACCGAGCGTGCCACCATTGAGGACGAGATTGCCCGAGGCATTGCTGGACGCACCGATGCCGCTGACCAGGTCGCCATCGGCCAGGGTGTTGACCGCCAGCGTGCCGCCGGTGACGGTGGTGATGCCGGTGTAGTCGTTGCCCGCGTTGCCCAACGTCAGCGTGCCGGCGCCGGTCTTGGTGAACGTGGCGCCATCGGTGCTGGTGACCTGGCCGTTGAACGTCAGGTTGCTGGTGGTACCGGTGACATCGATGATGCTGCCCAGGATCGCGCCGGACTTGGCGATGGTGAAACCGCGGTCGCTGGTCGTGTTGAGACCGGTGTAGCGCAGTGTGCTGCCTTCCAGGAACAGGTTGGACGACGCCGCGGACGAGGCGCCGATGCCGCTCCCGGTGCCGCCGTTGCCGATGTTGCCGACCGAGAGGATCCCCTGCGACACAGTGGTGGCACCGGTGTAGGTGTTGTTGGTATTGGTCAACGTGACCAGCCCGGTACCGGCCTTGGTGAAACCGATTGCGCCGCCGTTGTTGACGATCTGAGACGCTATGGTGAAGTTGCCGGTGCCGTTCTGCTGGATGCCCAGCACGCCACCGCCGGAGGTACCGGTAAGCGAACCACCCGTGATCGTCTGATTGTTGGCGCCGACCGACGGCGCAACGAGGATGGTTCCATCAACCCCCAGTGTCTGGCCATTGGCTACGGTGATGGTGGTCGTCGGGTCTGCCGTAGTGAACTGCAGGCCGCCCAGTTGTTTGCTGCCGGCAACCGTGCCGAAAAAGCTTTCGGTATTGGCATCGCTGTCGGAGATGAAATCGCCACTCAACCAGGTCGCCGCGTTGTCCTTGTCGATGTAGTCGGAGTTCGTGAACGCAAGGATGTTGCCGCCAACCACTTTGGCGTAGTCGGTACCGTTGACAGTAGCCCAACCACCCAGTGTGGTATTGGTAGTGGTGATGTTGCCGCTGCCTGGCAGGTTGAAGTTGACCAGGCCACCGGTGCGGTTGATCCCCCCCAGGTTGACCGTCATGCTGCCGCCGGTGCCGGATGTCGCGCCGATGGTGTTGTTGCCTGCGGTGACGAGGACACCGTTGAACGTCTGCGTGTTGGCCTCGCTGGCGGCACCGATGGCATTGAGTACGCCGCCACCCAGGTTCAGGGTCGAGGCGCTGGAAATGATGTTGCTGGTGGGCGCGGTGGCTGCACCGAAGTCCAACCGCAGCGTGCCGCCGCTGACCGTGGTCGCACCCGTATAGGTGTTGGTCCCGGTGAGGGTTTGTGTGCTGGCCCCGGTTTTGGTGAGGCCACCGCTGCCGGTGATGTTGCCGGCGTAGGCGGTACTCACACCCGCGGCAGCGTTCAGGGTCAGTTCCCCCGATCCCAGGTCGACAGTGCCGCCCGTGCCGGCCAACGAGCGCACCGTGTTGTCCAGATCGTTGAGGTCCAGCGTACCGCCGCTGTTCACGACGACCCCATTGGTTGATCCAAAGGCCGTGTTGCTGCCGGCACGGAGTGTGCCGCCATTGACCGTGGTGCTACCGGTGTAGGTATTGGCGCCGCTGAGCACCCAGGTGGAAGCGCCGCTCTTGGCCACGCCGCCCGTACCCGAGATGACACCCGAGAAAAGGTTGTCGGCCCCCGTGTAGCTTCCGCCGAGCGTGCCGGTGTTGGTGAGTGCCAGGGTGCCGCTGAGCGCAAGCGCGCCGGTGCCGTCATTGTTGATCGCGCCGCCGTTGAGCCCCCATGTCCGATTGCTGTTATCGCCAGCGCCAGTGTAAGACAAGGCGCCATTGGTGATACCGATGCCACCACCCGTGCCGGTGCCAAAGGAACTGGCGGTGCCAGTGTCCTTGAGCGAGCCGGCCCGTACGGTTACGCCGTTGATGCCGGTGGCGGTCGTATACGTATTGACGTTGCCAAGCGTGATGGTTCTTCCGGCGCCACCGGTATAGGAGACCGACCCATTGCCTGAAATGATGCCCAGCAATGACATGTCGGCGTTATTGGCACTGAAGCTGGTGCCAAAGTTACTGCCACCGGACACGACCATGTTGCCGGTCAGTGTCAACGTGCCTGTCCCTATGTTGCGGAAGGTGAGCGGCGCTACGGTGCCCGCGGCGCTGAGTTGCCAGTTGCGGTTGGAACTGCTGCCGGCACCGAAATAGCTCAGGGTTGCACCAACACCACCGCCGGACCCAAGCGTGATGGTGCCATTGGCCACTGTTGTTGGCGCACCCAGGGAACTGGCCACGCCCAGATCGGCGATGGAGTTGAACGAAAAGCTGCCGCCATTCCCGTTACCGAAAATGGT
This sequence comes from Pseudomonas sp. PDM31, assembly GCF_019218965.1. Classification (NCBI taxonomy): domain Bacteria; kingdom Pseudomonadati; phylum Pseudomonadota; class Gammaproteobacteria; order Pseudomonadales; family Pseudomonadaceae; genus Pseudomonas; species Pseudomonas sp. PDM31. Next base: position 67,670 of record NZ_JAHUWS010000008.1, read on the forward strand.
CGCCCCGGTATAGTTGCTGGCGGCGTTGGTGAGGCTGACACCATTATTGAGCCTGAGCCCGCCAGCGCCGGTGAAGCGGGCCGAGCCCACGCCGGCACCGGCCAGCAGGAGGGTGCCGCCGGTGACGGTGATGTTGCGGCTCGCGGCGAGGGCAGCCGTGCTGCTCAGGTTTGTGCCGCTGGCCATGGTGACGCCGTTGCCCGCCACACCCAGCGCCGAATCGCCGTTGAGGGCCAGGCCACCGGCATTGACCAGCACGTCTCCGCTGAAGGTGTTGACGCCGTTAAGGCTGAGGAGGCCGGCCCCCGTCTTGGTCAGACCCGCGCTGCCCGCCAGGATCGAGTTGATGGTAACGGTGCCACTGGTGTTGATGGTGGGCGTGATCCCCCCCAGGGTCAGGGTACTGCCGGTGAGCGTGTAACCGGTGGTCTGGAAAGTGAGGTTGTGAACGGTGATCGGTGTGCCCAGGGTCACGGTACCGGCGGTGCCGGCGAAAATGGCGTCGTACAGGGCGGCGTTGTTCCAGGAACTGTAGGGGCCGCTGGCGCCGTCGCCGTTGGGGCTCCAGAAAGCGCTGGTGAGATTCCAGGCGCCGCTACCACCGGAGCCCAGTGCCGTGCCATTGGTATCCCAATACCGGTCGACTGCCTGCAGCATCGGGCTGAAAACCATGCCCGCCGACAGCACCAGGCCTACCTTGCGTAGCTTGCCCCCCCGCCGCCCGCCGTTGCGGCCTTTGCCATGGGATTTCGCATACTCGCTGACTGCTACGAAAGTACCAGCACTGGCACTCCATACAACGCGAAATACATGATTCATGGTCATTCCCTTTTTTTCTTATATAGGTTGTGCCCTGCCGATCTGCCCGCTCAACAGTTGCGCGCTGACAACCACACGCATCACGTGCACGCCGATACCTCAAATCTAGGCAGAAAGGCCACTAAGAAGATTCTGAAAATGCGCAAGTAGCCCGTATGGCGCAGCGTACGGCTGTTTCCACCAAGGAAATCAGGGGCATCATCGAGGCCTTGCAGCAAGGCAGTCGCCAAGCCGTCGAGGCCATGCAGGACAGTCACAAAGGTGTGGAGCGTTGTGTCGAAGACAGTCAGTTGGCGGCGCAGATGTTGCTGGCAGTGGGCAGTGATATCGCACGGATCGATGAGCTTAACGGGCGAATTGTCAGCACTACCCGCGAGCAATCCACGGTGAGCCTGGAGATTGTCGGGCGCTTGCAGTCAGTGCAGGACATTGCGCAGGAGACCGCGGACGACGTTGAGTCCCTGGCCTTGAGCAGTCGGCGCTTGCCACCGATTGCCACGCGGCTGGATGCGCTGGGGCGTACGTTTCATCAGTGATGGCGACGGTGGCGAGGAGCCCTCAAGAGCCCCCTCACCCTAACCCTCTCCCGGAGGGAGAGGGGACTGACCCGGTTGAATGTTCGATATTCTGCGACCTGAAAGTTCGAGCCGAACTCAGGTCTGGAAAAACATGAGGATCGAGTGCAGGAGAGCGAACTGACCGTGGTGTTTTTCCGGTCTGCATCGACCTGAAAGTTCGAGCCGAACTCAGGTCTGGAAAAACATGCAGATCTGCTCCCTTTCCCCTCTCCCCCTTGGGGGCGGTCCGACGTTTCGGGAGGGTTGGGGTGAGGGGGTTGGTTCTTACAGGCTCGGCAGCAACTTCGCCGACACCCGTTCGTTCAGGCAACGCGACGCCAGCAACTCGGACGCCGCATGCACACCTGCCGGCCCCCTCCCGCTCGATTTTGCCGGCGGCCCTGTGACGCCGACCATGTCGTTACAGGAATTCGACAGCACGCCGTTGTTGACCTATGAAATGAGCGTCATCGCCAGGCGCGATCACCCCTGCGCTGACGCGACCTCTTTGCATCGATGCTGGAACAGTGATTGGGTGGTCAATTACACGCCGTCCGACTACGGCGTCTTCATGCAGATGTTCTCCTGCCCGGGTGTTTGCATGTTGCCGGATCAGGTGCTTGACTCACCCCGGCAAACAGGCAAAGTCGCGGGGTGTTGACCAGCAGTCGTCTTGCCCGGGAAACTCAAGAGCCTCGCAGGAATGTGATAGCCGGCCGGAGGCTTGCGCCATCATATTACCTCGGCAAGGTTCGGCCTGGTCGACGATCTGCACTTTCATTGACCCAAGTCTGAAAGACGTGCGATCGAGTCTGGATAATTTCTTTTTTTGGATTTCAGATAGGCCATAGATGACCGCCCAGATCTTTACTGTTCACGGACTGGTGAGTTTCACCCTCGCCATTCTTCTGCTCTTTCTGGGCAAGACGCTTGTCCAGCACAGCACCCTGCTGCGCCGCTACTGCATTCCCGAAGCGGTGGTCGGCGGGTTTGTCTGTGCGGCGGTCACGAGTATTCTGTATTTCGGCCTCGGTATTCAGGTCGAGTTCGACCTGGCAGTTCGCGACACCCTGCTGCTCTACTTCTTTGCCGGCATCGGCTTGCGCTCGGACATGCGCCAACTGATCAAGGGCGGGCGCCCGCTATTGATCCTGCTGGTGCTCGCGACCGTGTTCATCTTGCTGCAGAACACCCTGGGCATGGGCATGGCCGAGTTGTTCGGGCTGGACCCCAAGGCCGGCCTGATGGTGGGCTCCATCTCCCTTACCGGTGGGGTGGGTACTGCTTTGGCCTGGGCGCCGCTGTTCGTCGAAAAGCTGGGCATTGAGAACGCCCACGAACTGGGGATCGCCAGCAACACCGTCGGCCTGATTGCCGCGTGTGTAATCGGCGGTCCTATCGCCAACCGCTTGATCCGTCGCCACCACATCACCCCTTCCAAGGATCCCGAGCTGGAAGTCGGCGTTCTGGAGCATCAGCAAAGCAAGCCTCTGGATTACTACGATGTGCTCTGGGCATGGATGTGGCTCAACCTGGCCTTGATGCTCGGCTACGGCCTCAACCTGCTGCTGGCCGACAGCGGTATCACCCTGCCCAAGTTCGTCAGCTGCCTGTTCGCCGGTATCGTCATTCACCACATCGTCCATGCCCTGATTGGCGACAAGCGTCTGAAATCCTGGAGCGGCGCCAGCCAGGGCCTGTCGCTGATTTCCGATGTCAGCCTGGGCATGTTCCTGACCATGGCCCTGATGGGCCTGCAGTTGTGGCAGCTCAGCGGTGCGCTGCTGTTCATTACGTGCGCTTTGTCCCTGCAGATCCTGATGACCGTGCTCTATACGTACTTTGTGGTGTTCCGCTGCATGGGCCGTGACTACGAAGCCAGCGTGATCGCCTCAGGCTTCGGCGGTATTGCCCTGGGCTCCACCGCGACGGCCATCGTCAACATGACCACCGTCACCCAGAAGTACGGAGCGGCGCACCAGGCTTTCCTCATCGTGCCGCTGGTGTGCGGCTTCTTCATTGACCTGGTCAACGCCGTGATCATCGGGATGTTCAGTGGCATCTAAGCTGCGCATCCAGCGATAATGGATGCCATACCCCGAAAGTAGAGCAGCGGATTGAACATCGATACCCGCATAAAATTCCGGCACCTGGTGTGTTTTCTCGAAGTGGCGCGCCAGGGCAGCCTGGCCCGCGCCTGCGACACGTTGGCCATCAGCCAGCCGGCTCTGTCCAAGACCCTCAAGGAGCTGGAGTCCCTGCTCGAAGCCACGCTGTTTGAACGGGGTAAAAAGGGCTCGACGCTGACCGAGGCCGGCGTGGCCTTTTTGCGCTATGCCGGGCCGAGCGTGCAATCGCTGCGCGAAGGGGTCAACAGTTTGCGCTCCGGGGTGCATGAGCCCATTACCGTGCAGCTGGGTGTGCTGTCCACTGTCGAAAGCCTGCTGATTCCGGAGGTTGTCTGCCGCTTGCATGAGCGCCACCCCGCCCTGGTGATCAGTGTGGTGACCGGGCCAAGTGCCTATCTGCTGTCGCGCCTGCGGGTCGGTGAGCTGGACCTGGTGGTGGGCAGAATGACCGACAGCCCGTTGATTCAGGGATTGTCGTTCGAACATCTCTACAGTGAATCCATGACGCTGGTCGTACGCAACGGCCATCCGGCGCTCGCTGAGTCACCGGGGCATAAACACCTCGAAGACTATCCGCTGGTATTGCCGTCGGCCGGCACGACGATCCGCAAATTCGCCGACAGCCTGTTTGTGCAGCACGGGATAACGCCCTCCCGTCAGCGCCTGGAGACCCTGTCGGTTGCCTTGAGCCGGCGCTACGTGCAACGCAGCCAGGCCATCTGGGTCGCCCCGCTGGACGCGGTCAGACAGGACTTGCGCCAGGGTGAACTGGTGGAACTGGACCTGGGTATGCGTGAACCTGGGGGTTCGGTGGGGCTTTGCACCAACCCTGCATTGCCGCTGAACCAGGCGGCGCAATGGTGCGTGGAGGCCCTGCGCGAGGTCGGCCAGGAGTACCGGGAAGGGAAGTATCCATAACCATCTGGATATGGATAAGGTCGTTTTTTTCAATGTTGGGTCGGCTTTTTTTAGAGGAAAGTGGCCTACATGTCACTGCCAGCGCAGTGCCTGCCTCTGTCCAACCATAACAACAGGAAAAACGACATGTCTGATGCGCACGACAGCCGCTTCGTCATTCGTGACCGTAATTGGCATCCCAAAGCCCTGACTCCGGACTACAAGACTTCGATCCTGCGATCCCCTCGCCAGGCACTGGTGAGCATCCCGCAATCGGTATCCGAGACCAGCGGCCCGGACTTTTCCCATCTGAAGATGGGCCAGCACGATAACGATCTGCTGTTGAACTTCAACCACGGCGGCCTGCCCATCGGCGAACGCATCATCGTCGCCGGTCGCGTGTGTGATCAGTACGGCAAGCCGATTCCTCACACTCTGGTGGAGATGTGGCAGGCCAATGCCGGTGGCCGTTACCGGCACAAAAAAGACAGTTACCTGGCGCCCCTTGACCCCAACTTCGGCGGCGTCGGCCGTGCATTGACCGACCGCGATGGCAACTACAGCTTCCGCACCGTAAAACCCGGCCCCTACCCATGGCGCAACGGTCCCAACGATTGGCGCCCGGCGCATATCCATGTCTCCATCAGTGGCCCGTCCATTGCCACGCGTTTGATTACCCAGCTGTATTTCGAAGGTGATCCGCTCGTTCCCATGTGCCCGATCGTCAAGTCGATCGCCAATCCGGAGGCGGTGCAGAGCCTGATCGCCCGGCTGGATATGAGCATGGCCAATCCCATGGATTGCCTGGCTTATCGCTTTGATATCGTCCTGCGCGGCCAGCGCAAGACCCACTTCGAAAACTGCTGAGGAGGCCTGCGTATGCCCGTTCAACTTCTGCCGGAAACTGCATCGCAAACCGCCGGCCCTTATGTGCATATCGGCCTGGCGCTGGAAGCCGCCGGCAACGAGCCGCGCGAGCAGGAAATCTGGAACGAGATGGCCAAGCCTGGCGCACCGGGCGAGCACATTTTATTGATGGGCCACGTCTATGACGGTAATGGTCAGCTGATCCGGGACGCCTTTCTGGAGCTCTGGCAGGCCGATCATGAGGGTGTCTACGACAGCGCTTACGACCTGGATAAACCGTTCAACGGTTTTGGCCGTACCGCCACCACCGAAGCCGGTGAATGGACGGTCAAGACGGTGAAGCCTGGCGTTGTGAAAAACGCTGCGGGCGTCCCTATGGCCGCGCATATCAACGTGGCGCTGTTTGCCCGTGGCATCAACATCCACTTGCAAACCCGCCTGTATTTCGATGACGAATCCCAGGCAAATGCGCTGGACCCGGTATTGAACCTGATCGAACAGCCCCACCGTCGCGAATCCCTGATTGCCAGGCGTTGCACTGTGGATGGCAAATTGGCTTACCGCTTCGACATTCATCTGCAAGGTGAAGCGGAAACCGTGTTCTTCGATTTCTGACGCCCCCACGCAGGTGTTGAGACGCAAGCGCTCAACACCTGCGGTGTCTGTCCTGGACGATCGTAAGAAGATTCCCCCCTCACAAGCCTCCTGTGCGCCCACTGGTCGACCTCGCCTTGATCTATAGATTCTAATTACCTATCTTTGAGTCTATGGATTCAGAGGAAGGTATTGAACATGGCAGTCCCTCTCAAAGAACAGGCATTCACCAAGAACCAGTGCGTGGCGGGCCTGCGGGCAGCGGTCGGCATTCTGGAAAAATGGGCCGCGTCCAGCGATCAGGCCTGTCGCATCCTGCGTATTTCACGCAGCACCTACACCCGCGCGCGCCAGCGTGACGTCGAATGGGCGGTAGCACTGGATTCTGATCAGATGCAGCGCATCAGTTTTGTGCTGAACATGCATGCCACGTTGCGCCTGGTGTTCGATAACCCGGAAAACGTTTATGGCTTTGTGTCGATGGCCAACCACAACGAGTTTTTCAACGGGCGTTCACCGCTGGAGATCATGGCCCAGGGCGACATGGTCTCGTTGTATGAAACCTTCCGCCGCATTGATGTGCTGCGGGGCGCGCAATGGTAACGGTGGGCGAACTGCCAACCTTTGCCGGGCAATCGTTGCAGGCTTATCGGCTGGTCAATTCGAAATTTCCACCCATTGCGCTGTTTGAAGACGTGGCGGACGCCGATGAGTTTGACGTTTTGTTCGAGATTCAGGCGCTGACCAATCCACGGCTGAGGAATGAGGTGGGTCAGCTTGAGTGGATTGCCCGGGGCGAGATCCCGTTCGGAATTGTTGGCTGTTCTTACGCGACGGCGCCCTTTACTCATGTGAATCCTGCGGGTTCGCGGTTCAGCGATGGCAGTTTCGGGGTTCTGTACCTGGCCGATTCGATGGAGGCGGCGCTGGCTGAGGTGCGCCATCATCAGAGTGTGTATTGGTCAAATGTGCCGGGGCTGAACTATGAGCGGTTTGTGTTCCGGGGGTTGTCTTGTGCATTTGTAGATACCGGAATGAAGGATGCCACGGCCCTGCCGATCAGCGATGCGGTGTATGCGCTGGATGATTACAGTCATTCCCGGTTGTTGGGCCGGGCGGTCAGGGATGCCGGCTGCCCGGGCTTGCGGTATCACTCGGTGCGCATGCAGGGTAGTTTTTGTTGGGCGTTGATGACCCCGCGGCCGGTTGCATCGATTGTGCAGTCGGCGCATTACGAGATGGTGTGGAATGGGCAGATTACCAGTGTCAGTCAGATCAGGGAGGCTTGATCGGGTTGCCAGGGCTTGCCTGAGGGGATGGGGTTTTCGCGGTGGTCCGGGTATGGGTTTTCACTTTGGAACCAGCCCTCACCCTAGCCCTCTCCCACTGGGAGAAGGGACTGACCGAGGTGTTTAGTCGGGCTACATCGACCTGAAAGATCGCGTTGAACTCGGGTTTGAAAACAGCCCAGCCTGGTTCAGGTTGAACTCGGGTTTGAAAACAACGCTTCCAAACTCAAGTCGAACCCAGCATCCGAAAACACTGGAGATCGGCTCCCTCTCCCCCGTGGGGAGAGGGATGGGCGGGCGGCGTTCCGATGAGGGGAGTGGATATTCGCCACACCACATAACTCCCCGCCAAGTGAAAAAATCCACCCACGCAAAGCCCGGCCTCCCCCACCGGGATTTTTCATGCGCTGCGTTCGTGCGTTCAACGCCGCTTCGAACTGGCAAAACTTGCACTTTGCCACTGTAGGCTAAGCTTTGAGCAACTCGTTGCTCACGATGCTCGATTCTGCAGGTTTTGGTTTTTTCTGGAGAGCGTCTGCAACAGCTATCTCAGACTGGCCCATACCTTTCACGCAGGATTGACGTGATGACCGAGCCCCTCCTCAGCTTTGATGCACTCAAGCGCGCCGCTGCCGCCGGCGAAATCGATACCGTCCTGGTCTGCATGGTCGACATGCAGGGTCGACTGGTGGGCAAGCGTTTCCAGGTCGAGTTTTTCATCGACAGCGGCCACGAAGAAACCCACTGCTGCAATTACCTGCTGGCCGATGACATCGACATGGAGCCCGTGCCCGGTTACGCGGCGGCCAGCTGGAGCAAGGGCTATGGCGACTTTGTGCTCAAGCCCGACATGTCCACCCTGCGGCGCGTGCCCTGGCTGGAGTGCACGGCGCTGGTGCTGTGCGACGTGCTCGACCACCACCATCGCCAGGACCTGCCCCACAGCCCCCGGGCAATTCTGAAAAAGCAGGTCGAACGCCTGCGCCAGCGCGGTTACACCGGCATGTTCGCCTCGGAGCTGGAGTTCTATCTGTTTGACGAGACCTACGAGGCGATCCACAAGCGCAACTATCACAAACCGAAAACCGCCGGCCATTACATCGAAGATTACAACATCCTCCAGACCACCCGCGAAGAGCCCGTGCTGCGAGCGATCCGCAAGCATTTGCAGGCCTCGGGCATTCCCGTGGAAAACTCCAAGGGCGAATGGGGCCCGGGCCAGGAAGAGATCAATATTCGTTATGCCGATGCCATGACCATGGCCGACCACCACGTCATCATCAAGCACGCCTGCAAGGAGATCGCGCAGTTGCAGGGCAAGGCGATCACCTTCATGGCCAAGTGGCGCTACGACGCCGCCGGTTCCAGCAGTCATATCCATAACTCGCTGTGGGACAAGAACGCGAAGAAGCCGCTGTTCTACGATGCCAAGGCCGAGTTCGGGATGTCGAAACTGATGCGCTCCTGGGTCGCCGGGCAGCTCAAGTACGCCAACGACATCACCTGTTTTCTCGCGCCCTACATCAACTCCTACAAGCGCTTCCAGGCCGGCACCTTTGCGCCGACGCGGGCCGTGTGGAGTCGCGACAACCGCACCGCCGGCTTTCGTCTGTGCGCAGAAAGCAGCAAGTCGATCCGCATCGAATGCCGCATCGGCGGCGCCGACCTCAACCCCTACCTGGCCTTTGCCGCATTGATTGCGGCGGGCCTGGCCGGTGTCGACGAGAAGCTCGAACTGGCGGCGCCGTTCGAAGGTGACGCCTACCTCGACGAGCATCTGCCGGAGGTGTCCAAGACCCTGCGTGATGCCAGCGCCGCACTCAAGGGCTCGAGCATGTTGCGCGAAGCCTTTGGTGATGAGGTGATCGATCACTACGTTCACACCGCCGAGTGGGAGCAGAAGGAGTACGACCGGCGGATCACCGACTGGGAACTGCAACGCGGCTTCGAGCGCTATTGAGCACATACCATGACTGCAAAGATTCAATTGATCTCACCGGTCGATGGCCGGGTGTATGTCGAACGCGACCGTGCTGACGCGGCGCAGATCGAACAGGCGCTGACGGCCGCTGCCAGTGCACAGGCGTTATGGAAACAGTACCCACTCAACGAGCGCGCGGCGTTTTGCAGCGCAGTGGTCGAGGCGATGCTGTCGATGCAGGCCGATATCGTGCCGGAGCTGGCCTGGCAGATGGGTCGCCCCGTACGCTTCGGCGCCGGCGAGCTGCGAGGTTTTGCCGAGCGCGCCCGGCATATGATCGCAATCGCGCCCGAGGCGCTTGCAGCGATAGAGCCCGAGCCCATTGCGGGTTTTCGCCGTTGCATCAAACGCGAGCCGCTGGGCACGGTGCTGGTCGTCGCACCCTGGAATTACCCTTACCTGACTGCGGTGAACACCCTCATCCCGGCGCTGATGGCCGGCAACAGTGTGATCCTCAAGCACGCCACGCAAACCCTGCTGGTTGGCGAGCGTTTCGCCGAGGCCATGCGCCGCGCCCATCTGCCGGATGGTTTGTTCCATAACCTGTTGCTTGACCATCAGCAGACCGCCGCGATCATCGCTTCGGGCCGCGTGCATCAGGTCAATTTCACCGGTTCGGTCGAAGCCGGCAGGGCCATGGAAAGCGCCGCCACGGGCCGTTTCATCGGTGTTGGCCTGGAACTCGGCGGCAAGGACCCGGCCTATGTGCGGGCCGACGCCAACCTCGAACATGCGGTGGAAAACCTGGTAGACGGCAGCTTCTTCAATTCCGGGCAGAGTTGCTGCGCCATCGAACGCATCTATGTCGACCAGAAGATCTACCCGGCCTTTGTCGAGGGGTTCGTCGAGTTGACCCGGCAGTATGTGCTGGGCAACCCGCTGGACCAGGCCACTACCCTCGGCCCGCTGGTTTCACCGGGCGCAGCGGATTTCGTGCGCGCGCAGATCGCCGAAGCATTGAACCTGGGGGCCAAGGCGCTGATCGATGCCAAGGCCTTTGCCGCTGATGTGCCGGGCAGCGCCTACCTTGCACCACAAGTGCTGGTAAACGTCAGCCACCAGATGTCAGTGATGCGCGAGGAAAGCTTTGGTCCGGTGGTCGGCATCATGCCGGTGGCCGGTGACGACGAAGCCATCGCCCTGATGAACGACAGCGCGTTTGGACTCAGCGCCGCCCTCTGGACCCAAGACCTCGCCGCCGCTGAACGCCTGGGCGACGAGATTGCCACCGGCACTCTGTTCATGAACCGCTGCGATTACCTGGACCCGGCACTGGCCTGGACCGGGGTGAAGAACAGCGGGCGCGGCGTCACCCTGTCGCGCCTTGGCTACGAGCACCTGACCCGGGCCAAATCCTTTCATCTGCGTCACGAGGTGTAGACCATGAGCCTGACTGGAAACTGGAACTACCCCACCAGCATTCGATTCGGTGTCGGGCGCATTGCCGAGCTGGCCGAGGTCTGTCGCAGCCAGGGCATCGAGCGCCCGTTGCTGGTCACCGACAGTGGCCTGGGCCGCGCACCGATCACCACGGCGGCGCTGGACGCCCTGCGCGCCGCAGGCCTGGCTGTCGAATTGTTCTGCGACCTCAAGCCCAATCCGGTCGAAGCCAACCTCGCTGGCGGGCTCGATGCCTGGCGCGCCGGCAAGCATGACGGGGTGATCGCGTTTGGCGGCGGCAGTGGTCTGGACATGGGCAAGCTCATCGCCTTCATGAGCGGTCAGACCCGACCGGTGTGGGATTTCGAAGACATCGGCGACTACTGGACCCGCGCCGATGCCGATCGCATCGCCCCGGTGATTGCCGTACCGACCACCGCCGGCACCGGTTCCGAAGTTGGCCGCGCGGCGGTGATCATCGACGACCGCACCCACACCAAGCGCATCATCTTCCACCCGAAAATGATGCCGCGGGTGGTGATCAGCGACCCGGCGCTCACTGTCGGCATGCCAGCGAAAATCACCGCCGGCACCGGCATGGACGCCCTCTCCCACTGCCTGGAGGCGTATTGCGCCCCCGGTTTCCATCCCTTGGCCGATGGTATTGCGCTAGAGGGCATGCGCCTGGTGGCCAACTCTCTGGTGAAGGCAGTACACACGCCGTCAGACCTTGAGGCACGCGCGCAAATGCTCGCGGCGGCGGCAATGGGTGCCACCGCGTTCCAGAAAGGCCTGGGGGGGATGCATGCGCTTTCGCATCCGGTGGGCGCTTTGTATGACACCCACCATGGCATGACCAACGCCACCTTCATGCCCTATGTCCTGCAATTCAATCGCTCGGTCATCGAGGAACGCATCACCCGGCTGGCGGCGTATCTGCGCCTGCCCTCCCCGGGTTTCGACAGTTTCCTCGCCTTCGTCCTCAAGCTGCGCAAGGACATCGGCGTTCCCCACACACTGGTCGAGTTGGGTGTGGATGACCTGCAGGCGGACCTGATCGCAGACATGGCGATTGTCGACCCCTCTGCCGGCGGCAACCCGCTGCCATTGACCCGGGACGGTGTGGCGAAGATTTTCGACGCGGCACTTCACGGCCGTCTGTAGGAGCGAGCCTGCTCGCGATGGACGTCAACGATGACGCGGGGAGCCTGACACCCCGCGTCGTCCTCAGTCCATCGCGAGCAGGCTCGCTCCTACAGAAAACCAAGGTCGAGCCTACGGCGGCTCAGTTCGGCCTGTCCAAAACCTGAAAAGGGGCACCCATACCATGAACCCAGCAAGCCAGCCCGGCACCGACGCCCACGACGATGACGTCAAGGTGCTGCACAGCATGGGCTATGCCCAGCAACTGTCGCGACGAATGGGCGTTTTCTCCAACTTCGCCATTTCCTTTTCGATCATCTGCATCCTCTCCGGCGGCATCAACTCACTGGCCCAGGGCACCTCGGGCGCGGGGGGAGCATCGATCGGCATCGGCTGGCCGATCGGTTGCCTGATCTCCGGGGTGTTCGCCATGGCCATGGCGCAGATTTCCTCGGCCTACCCCACCGCTGGCGGCCTGTATCACTGGGGCTCGATTCTCGGTAACCGCTTCACCGGCTGGCTGACCGCGTGGTTCAACCTGTTGGGGCTGGTCACGGTACTCGGCGCGATCAACGTCGGCACCTATTACTTTTTCTTCGGCGCCTTCGGACCGGCCCTGGGCATGGAAGACACCACCACGGTCCGGGTGATTTTCCTGGCGATCCTCACTGGCCTCCAGGCCTTGTGCAATCACCTGGGCATCGGCCTGACCGCCAAACTCACCGACTTCTCCGGCTACCTGATTTTCGCTACGGCGCTGGCGCTGACCATCGTCTGCCTGATCTCCGCGCCCAGCTACGAGTTCGCGCGGTTATGGACCTTCGGCAACTACTCTGGCGAGGCCGGCGGCAGTGTCTGGCCGCAGGCTTCGAACGGCTGGATTTTCATGCTCGGCCTGCTGCTGCCGATCTACACCATCACCGGTTATGACGCCTCGGCACACACCTCCGAAGAGACCCGCAACGCGGCCATGTCGGTGCCACGGGGCATGGTCATGTCGGTGGTCTGGTCGCTGTTGTTCGGCTGGGTGATGCTCAGCGCCTTCGTGCTGATGCTGCCGAACATGGATGAGGCGGCCAAGCAAGGCTGGAACGTATTTTTCTGGGCCATGAACACCCAGGTCAACCCGACGTTGAAGCTGGTGCTGTTCTTGGCGATTTTCATCTCGCAGGTGCTCTGTGGCCTGGCCACGGTCACCTCGGTTTCACGGATGATCTTCGCGTTCTCCCGGGACGGTGGCCTGCCTTGTTCCAAAGCCCTGTCCTCGGTTTCGCCGACCTTTCGCAGCCCGGTAGCGGCGATCTGGACCGGTGCCACTCTGGCTGTGTTGTTCGACTGGGGTTCCTCGGTGATCTCGGTCGGGGAAACGCCGGTTTATACGATCGTGGTGTCCTGCACGGTGATCTTCCTGTTCTTCTCTTTCGTAATTCCCATCGTGCTGGGCCTGTTTGCCTACGGGACGGCGAAGTGGCCGACCATGGGGCCATGGAACATGGGGCGCTTCTGGTACACGGTGTTCGCGCTGCTATCGATCCTGTCGATGGTGATCATCTTCGTCATCGGCATCCAGCCACCGAATGATTGGGCGCTGTACATCACTATCGGGTTCCTGGTGCTGACGGCGATCGTCTGGTTCGGCTTCGAAGCCCGGCGCTTCCAGGGGCCGCCGATAGGCGACATGATCGTCAAGCGCCAGGCTGAGATTGCTGCGGCGGAAGCGGCGCTGAATAAGCCGAACTGAAGTCCGCTGCGGGCAATTGTGATCCACCTGTAGGAGCGAGCCTGCTCGCGATGGACGTTAACGATAACGCGTGCTTACTGACTAAACGCGGCGCTCTTGAGTCCATCGCGAGCAGGCTCGCTCCTACAGTAAATCAACATCAGGCCCGATCATCCGGGCCTTTGCGTAAACCATTAGCGGCATCGATAGTCACCATTGATTCAATGAAGTTCTCTAAAAAAATCCGCGGCGTAACATCTGCTCCATACCAACCCATGAGCGCCCCGGAGCACACCATCATGAAACGCCAAGTCCTTCTCAGCATCGCTTTCTCGGTTTTTGCAGTTAACGCTTTCGCCGCTACCTCTGCTCAACCCGTGGTCGCTGAAGGCGGCTCGGATCGCCTGATTGAAAGTCGTGTGGCCGAAGGTGGTTCCGATCGCCTGATCGAAAACCGCATCGCTGAAGGGGGCTCTGATCGCCTGATCCAGAACCGCACTGTGTGATTGCGTGGCTTCGCCGCTGCACTCCACGAAAAGCCCGGCCTCATCAGCCGGGCTTTTTGGCATCCTCTTCGTTTATCCTGAGCACCCTTGATTCCACACTGGAGACAGCCGTGCCCGCCCTCACCGCCCGCGAGGTTTACCAGCAAATGCGTGACGTCGCCCAGGGTATTCGCGCTTTCGAGCGGCTCGACGAACAGTGCGGGCCCGGCCACGTCCTGGTCGACATCGATGGCTGGCGCCTGACCCTTGAGGTCGACGCCGGGCATCTGCGCCACTGCCTGCATGGCCAAAGCCCGGATGGCCGCGAGTATGCGTTCGACAACGGGCAACGCTTCGGCACCGACCCGGTCAGCCTGCTCAGCACCTGGGAACTGGCGCAGATAGAAAAGCGGCTGGTGCCTGCATCAGGCAATCCCGCGCCCGGGATCGATTGAATACATCGCAACCTGTCGTTCCCTGGCCGCAGTTGTGATACACAAGATGCCGTTGTGAGTCCGCGTCCAAGGAGGTTCTGCCCATGCCCCGTTCTCCACGCCTGCGGTACCTGCCGACGTGCACCCTGCTCGGTTCATTGGCTTGCGCAACGCAGGCGAGCACATCGCCAGCAAGCCATCAACGCCATCGAAAACGGTCGTTTTGATCCAAGTCTGCCTCTTGCATTTCAGATCGCCCGGGCGTTTGCGCTGCCCATCGAGCATATTTTCGACGATGAGTTCGCAGGGTGATTCATGTCAGGTTGCTTTCCGGATGCTGGTCCAGGAATGTCTTATGAGCCACATTGAAACCTTGGCAAAAATCCTGCTCGGCCCCCTGTTACTGATGCAGGGCCTATACACCCGGCGTATCACGCCCAAGCTGCCGGAAGCCGAAGGCGAACGCCAGGGCGTGGCCGGCAGCGGCGATGCCCTGCGGTTGCTGATTGTCGGCGACAGTGCCGCTGCGGGCGTGGGTGCGTCGACTCAGGACGAAGCGCTCAGCGGTCGGCTGGTCAGTCGGCTGGCGGCTGATTATCAGGTGTCGTGGAAATTGCTGGCGCGCTCGGGCCTGGATTCACAAGCATTGCTGGCGCTGCTGGAACAGCACGCGCCAGAGCCCTTCGATGTGGTGCTGTTGTCGATCGGGGTCAACGACGTCACCAGTACCCTGACGCTTGATCAGTGGCTCGCCCGGCAACAGCGCTTGATGACGCTGTTGTGCGACAAGTTCGCGGTGAAGCAGATTGTCCTGTCGCCGTTGCCGCCCATGCACCTGTTCCCCGCGTTGCCGCAGCCGCTGCGCTGGTACCTGGGCTACAGGGCCCGGCGTTTCAACGCGCATCTCGCGGATCTGGCGCAGCGCGTGGATCAATGTACGATGCTGACAATCCGCCTGGCGCCCGAGGCAGGGCTGATGGCCAGCGATGGCTTTCATCCCGGGCCGCAGATCTACGGTCAATGGGCCGACGATGCCGCCGAGGTCATTGATAGACGCTTTAGAATATCCCGTCAGTAAAACAATAATAAACAGGAGTTGAAGATGTCCGAACTGAACCTGCACCCCAACGCCGCGGCGTCCCTGAAGCACTGGCACGCGATGATCAGTCGAAAAGACTTGGGTGCCTTGCCCGAACTGCTGGACCCGCAAGCGGTGTTTCGTTCGCCGATGGCCCACACGCCCTACCCCGGGGCGCCCGTGGTGTCGATGATCCTCAACACGGTGATGAACGTGTTCGAGGATTTCACCTATTACCGTGAGCTGGCGACGGCGGATGGCTTGAACGTCATCCTCGAATTCAGTGCGAAGGTCGGGGAGAAGGAGCTCAAAGGCATCGACATGATCCGCTTCAATGAGCAGGGCAAGATTGTCGAATTTGAAGTGATGGTGCGCCCGCTCAGTGGCTTGCAGGCGCTGGGTGAGCAGATGGGGCAGCGTTTGGGCGCGTACCTCAAGGCCAGCAAGGCCTGACGAATACCTCTTCGCCACCATCCCTGTGGGAGCGAGGTTGGTCAGTTGCTCAAGAGTGTCGAGCTTTATCGAACCCTTCTCCAAGCGATGGGGTCTGCTGCTATATAGCTCCTCGGAAATAATCCAATGTCCACTCAACACACGCTTGTCCTACTCGCTCGGGGCGGATATGTCGCTCGAGGTGTTCTGTATCTGATCATAGGTATCTTCGCTCTGCTGGCAGCTCAAGACTCGACAAAACCGAAGGACAGTCACAAAAGCCTTGAGGCGCTGTTAAGCCAGCCATTCGGATATGTCCTGGTCGGGCTAGTGGTGGCTGGTTTGGTAGCCTTCGCCGGGTGGCGAGTGCTGCAAGCGATTCGCGACGTTGATCATCACGGTACGAAACTCAAGGGGCTGGTGATTCGTGCAGGTTTGTTGGCGGGAGGTTTGGTTAACGGCGCGCTGGCGTTCTTTGCATTGGGCCTGCTCGTTAGCGGCGTCAGAAGTTCAGGTCACTCCGCAGGTGGGGAGACAAAGGATTTACTGGCGCATCTTTTGTCCTGGGATCACTCAAACGTGTTGGTCTACCTCGTGGCACTCGTGCCATTAGGTGTAGGCATTGCTCACATCATCAAAGGATGGAAGGCGTCGTTCGAGAAGTACTTTGAGGCGGACGAAGACGTAATGCGCTATATACGCCCGGTGGCTCGGTTCGGACTCATAGCCCGCGGCGTAGTGTTTATCGAGATAGCGCTGCTGCTGGCAATCAGCGGCTCGCGCTATAAAGCCACGGATCCCCCTGGCATGAAGGAAGCCCTTGATGCTCTCCAGAACCTGCCAGCCGGCGCTTTGATTTTGATGGTGATGGCTCTGGGCTTGATCGCCTTTTCGGCTTACAGCTTTTCCGAGGCTGCCTGGCGCAAGATAAACATGGATGTGCCGGGAGTCTCCGGATCTTGATCGCCCAGTAAGGCTCATGCCTTTTGCTGCATCGGCCAGCCGATTGGCATCGAATTGCTCAGCCAGCAGCACGGCGGTGAGTCGCCGGCTTCGAATGGCGTTGATACCCGGATCGCGTTCAGCCCAATGCTGTATCAAGAAACATCATGACCCCGAACCCCAGCATCAGGCCTAACGTCGCGGGCGTTTCGTGGCCATTGCGATGTGTCTCTGGTATGACCTCATGGGAGACCACAAAGATCATCGCCCCTGCAGCAAGACCCAGAGCGACGGGATAGCCCAAGGCGAAACTGCTGGAAATGCCGAGGCCGACTACAGCACCTAATGGCTCCATCAGGCCTGATGCAACGGCAATCAACGCAGCGCGCAACGCGCCAATGCCGGTCACTCGCAGTGCCAATGCGACAGCAAGCCCCTCCGGAATGTCCTGTATGGCAATCGCCGTTGTCAGCGGCAATCCCACCTTCATGTCGCCGTTGGCGAAGCTGACACCGATGGCCATGCCTTCTGGCAAGTTATGCAGCGTGATAGCCAGGACGAAAAGCCACACCCGACTGAAGCGCTGCGCCTGAGGCCCTTTGCGTCCAATCTGCAAATGTTCATGGGGTACGAAACGATCCAGACCGACCATAAGCGCCACGCCCAATCCCAAGCCTGATACCACGACACACGCAGCCAGTAACTTGTTATGGCAAATGGACTGGGCTGCCTCGATGCCAGGGAGGATGAGCGAGAAGGAACTGGCGGCGAGCATCATGCCGGCGGCGAAACCCAGCATAATGTCTTGGGTACGCGCGGTGATGTCGCGCAACACAACCGCTGCGATGGCGCCAAACGCCGTGGCGCCAAAACCGCAGAGACCGCCTAGAAATGCATATTGCAAGTTGACCCGGTTCCCCCCGGTGAACGCACTGTATCCGCTGATAAGCAGCAGGGCGGTGACCCCGACGAGGGTTGACCAAAACAAGAGGGCCATCCATTTGCTACTTTTTCCTGCATTGATCCCGGAGTACCGAGATGTTTTCACAGGAGCGGATGGTTCAGACATTACACCTCCTATTTCCCGCTGGAGCGTTTTCGAGAAGCGCGCGGTGCGACCGGGAGAGTCTGCTTTGAAATCCGTTGCGCCTCTCGCTCAAACGAAATCGCAGTAGTGCCGATCAGCTGGTGAAAGTCTGCTATGGACACTTGTGAAAAATCAGACTGGATCGAGTGAAGCGCTTTTTCGAATGATAGTTGATGGGCAATTTTGCGGGTCATCAAAAACCCCAGGGCGTTCTTCACCCTCGACCGCTATCTGCACAAGCGCTTGCTAGCGTGCTGGCTATTCACCACAGATGCCAAAAGGCTCACTGGGTCTTGAAGGTTTCCAGGTAGGCCAGCAGATCGTCGATTTTCTCCGGGTCACTGAGCCCCCAGAAAATCATGCGCGTGCCGGGTACCACCTTCTTCGGCGCCTCGATATAGGCGATCAGGGTGTCGCGGTCCCAGACCAGGTTGGCGGATTTCATTGCGTCGGAATACACGTAGTCTGTGGTGACAGCTGAGGGGCGACCGATCACGCCATTGAGTTGTGGGCCAAAAAAAGCCCGGGCCGATTCGCCGATCTGATGGCAACCGCTGCACATACGCTTGTACACCTTTTGCCCGGCCTGGGCATCGCCTGCGGCGCTGGCGGGGGTGCTGAGCAGGATGGCTGCGGCGAAGGTCAGTGCGGCGATTTTCTTCATGGTCCATATCCAGTCCGGTGGTGCGGACTATTGGAACATGGCACACGGCGGAAACCCAAATGAACTGGTGCCTGTCGGTTAGACAGGGTCACGGTGGGAGCGGGCTTGCCCGCGAAGGCGGCAGGTCAGGCAACTTCCATGTTGAAGCTGATGCCCCCTTCGCGAGCAAGCCCGCTCCCACAGGTTATGTGTGCCAGCAGGACCATTTCGCCGGTTTGGGACATGTTGCCGGCTCTTGCTAGCCCGCTGTTACCAGCGCCTTCAACGATGCATCGAACTGCTTCAATGCGCTCAGCTGCAGATCGCGCTGCTGTTCGATTTGTGCGGCGATTTGCGCAGCGGCCTTGTGGCTCCCCCATACCGACGGCAGTTGTTTTTCCAACGCGCCTTCGGCCTTGCCGATGTATTGCAGGTTGGCGTCGTAGAACCGCGCGGCGAATCGTGCCTCGACCCGGTCATTGCGCCGGGTCAGCAACTGGTTGTGGGTATCGAGCATGACCACTACGTCCGGGCGGGCTTGCAGCAGTGCATCGAGGTTGTCATAGACGGTCACGGACAGGAACCTGTGCTGCAACGAGCTCATCAGCCAGTCGATCGCCAGTTGCGGATCGGAGCTGTTGACGAATGCCTGGCGAATCCGCACATCCAGAGCGTTCTTTGCACCGTTCAACGCCACCGAGTGGTACTGCTCCAGGTATTGCAGGTTTTGCACGGTGTTTTCGCTGTAGAGCACCCCGACTGTCTGCCCATATCTCAATTCGCCGCCACTGCCGGCGATCGGCGGCAAATGGCAGGCCGGCGCGTCTTCGGCACGCGCCGATGCAGGGGTGGCAACATTACCCAGCAGCAGGGCGATCACAAACAGTCGGGTCAGCATCTTCATCGCGCAAATTCCTTTGGCAGCGTATTCGATGAAGGTGATTGTCCGCCTTTGCCGAAAAAACAGAACTTGCGATTTTTGATGATGACTATTGACTGAAGCAATAGTGCTGCGCGTGGCGTGATTGGCGCAAATTCACCGCTCAAAGTCGAGTGCATGGCTATGGACTTTGGCGACTGTCCACTACAGTGTTGGCCTTCCCTCAAACCTCGATCAAGGAAAGACCATGGTCACCTGCTACCTGAAATACGTCATCGATCCCTACCAACTCGAAGCGTTCGAGCATTACGGCAAGTTGTGGATTCCACTGGTGGAGAAATTCGGCGGCCAGCATCACGGTTACTTCCTGCCGTCCGAGGGCGCCAACAATATCGCCCTGGCGTTATTCACCTTCCCCAGCCTGGCGGCGTACGAGGATTACCGGCAACAGTCGATGAGCGATCCGCAGTGCATCGCGGCGTTCAAGTATGCCGAGGAGAAAAAATTCATCCTCAGCTACGAGCGCTCGTTCCTGCGACCGGTGTTCGGGGAACAAGGTCGCTGAATCAGCCTTTGTTCAAATCCAGGCAATAAGTGTAGTAACCGGTGTCGCGTACCCAGCCCCGGGCTTCATACAAACGCTGGGCAGTGAAGTTGTCGGTGGCGGTTTCCAGGGTCATGCCTTTGGCACCGGCCAGCCGCGCAAAGTCGCGGGCGGTATTCATCAACAGGGTCCCTACCCCTTTGCCGCGGGCGGCGGGGGTGGTGAACAGGTCGCCCAGCAGCCAGGTGCGGTGGGCATCGATGGAGGAAAAGGTCGGGAACATCTGCACGAAGCCCAGGGTTTCGCCGCCCTGCTCTTGCGCGTAGAAAATCACCGATTCATCCCGGGCGATACGCTCGGCGATGAATGCGCGGGACTGCGCCAGGTTTGACGGCTGGCCGTAGAAGCCCCGGTAGGCGTCGAAGAGGCTGGCGATTTTGTCGATGTCGGATGCGTCGGCGCGCAGGGCCTGAATAGCCATGAGGGTGCTCCGTTGCGGTCTCAGGGATCTTCAGACTAGCAATGGCGAAGGGTCGGCGACGTAAAACTTTCTGAAAACACCACCGCCCCCCTGTGGGAGCGAGCCTGCTCGCGATAGCGGTCCGTCAGTCAACATCACTATTGAATCTGATGGCCTCATCGCGAGCAGGCTCGCTCCCACTTGGGTCGACGACGCAGTCAGACCCGTACGTTGCGCCCTGGCAATGAAGTGCGCTGGCTGCTTTCCCAGTTCTCCACCAGCCCCACCGGCACGTCCGCCGCCGGCAACATGTTCCGCCCGCGAACCAGATCCGAGGCCCGCTCGGCGAGCATGATGGTCGGTGCGTTGAGGTTGCCATTGGGCTCGGTCGGGAACACCGAGGAGTCGATCACCCGCAGGCCGGCGATGCCGCGCACGCGCAACTCGGAATCGACCACCGCCATGTCGTCCTCACCCATGCGGCACGAACCGCACGGATGGTAGGTGCTTTCCAGGTTGTCACGTACGAAGGCATCAAGGTCTTCATCGCTGGTGACCTGAGCACCCGGGGCGATTTCGCCGTCGCGGAAGCGGTCCATGGCTTTCTGGCCGATGATTTCGCGGGTCAGGCGGATGCAGCGGCGGAAACCTTCGCGGTCCTCTTCGCGCTCCAGATAGTTGAAACGAATTTCCGGATGCTCGTACGGGTCGGCCGAACGCACCCGCACATAGCCGCGGCTCTTGGGTTTGTTGGGACCTGTGAGCACCATGAAGCCATGGCCCTTGATCGGCTTGTTGCCGTCGTAACGCATCGCCGCCGGCAGAAAGTGGAACTGGATGTCCGGCCAGCGCAAACCCTTCTCGGAGCGAATGAAACCTCCGGCCTCGAAGTGGTTGGTGGCGCCCAGGCCGTCCTTGAACAGCAGCCAGCGCAAACCGATCATCAGCTTGCTCAGCGGGTCCATTTTACTGTTGAGGGTCACCGGTTCCTTGCAGCCGAACTGGATGTACACCTCGGCGTGATCCTGCAGGTTCTCCCCTACTCCCGGCAGGTCATGGCGTACGCCGATCCCGGCCTTGCGCAGGACTTCGGCCGGGCCGATGCCGGAACGTTGCAGCAGGTGCGGCGAACCGATGGGGCCCGACGACACCAGCACTTCGCGGCTGCAATAGACCTGCTGCGTCTGGCCGCCGTGGTCGTAGATGACCCCCACCGCGCGCTTGCCTTCAAGAATGATCTGGCGGGTCATCGCGTGGGTGATCACGGTCAGGTTGGGACGGTCCATGGCCGGGCGCAGATAGGCGTTGGCCGTGGAGCAGCGCACACCGTTTTTCACGGTCATGTGCATGGCGCCAAAACCCTCCTGCATGTAGCCGTTGCAGTCCTCGGTCTTAATGTAGCCCGCCTCGGCACCGGCATCGACCCAGGCACCGTACAGCGGGTTTTTCATGTGGTTGCCGTTGGTGGTGTGCAGCGGCCCGGTCTGCCCGCGATAGCTGTCACCACCGGACTCGTAGCTCTCGGCACGCTTGAAGTACGGCAGGCAGTTGCGATAGCCCCAGCCTTCGGCCCCGAGGGATTCCCACTCGTCGAAATCCAACGCGTGGCCACGGATGTACACCAGCCCATTGATCGATGACGAACCACCGAGCACCTTGCCCCGTGGGCAGTGAATGCGCCGGCCGTTGAGGTAAGTCTCCGGCTCGGTCTCGTAGCGCCAGTTGTATTTTTTGGTGTTCATCGGGATCGAGAAGGCGCTGGGCATCTGGATCACTACGCTCTTGTCACTGCCGCCGAATTCCAGGACCAGCACCGAGGTGGCCGGGTCTTCGCTCAGGCGGTTGGCCAACACACAACCAGCCGAGCCTGCGCCAATGATGATGTAGTCGTATTTTTGCGTGGTCATGACTATCTCCCGACCGACGATTGTGTGAATACCGGCAGTGGTTGCTGTTTGTGGGTCAGCGTGTCGCCGGTGGTGAATTGCGGGGAAGTTTTCTCGATCTGCTGGATCACTGTTTCTTCGCGTTTGAGATCGATCGAGCGGCTCAGCCAGTAGTACGCCAGCCCCGATACGATCAAACCGACCAGCCAGGCGATGTCGATGCTGCCCAGCGCCTTGGCGAGCGGGCCGACATAGACTTCGCGCTGTTCAACGCCGTCGAAGATGTAGAAGAACGGAATCATCGAAATGAAGCCGATGGCATAGGCAGCGATGCCGCGCAGTCCCCAGTTGCCGTAGATGTTGCCGTTGGGCATGAAGAAGTGCGGGATGGCGTAGCGACCCTTGCGCACGAAGAAGTAGTCGGTGAGATTGACCGAGGTCCAGGGCACCAGGAAGTACAGCATCACCACCAGGTAGATGCCCAGTACCGACAGGCCTTTACCGGAACTCTGGATGCTCAGGGCCACACCCAGTTGCAGCAGGATCACAAAGGCAATGGCGAGGATGCGCGCCCTGCGCGTTGGCTCGATGTGCTTGATCGAGTCGACGCAGGTCAGGGTGGTCAGCTTGGCGCTGTAGATATTCATCGCGATCACCGGCAGGAATGCCAGGATGGTCACGACCACCACCGCCGTACCCATCAGCGGCGACACGGTGTTGCCCACTTGCCCGAGGGCCACCAGCACGTCGGTCGAATGCAGGTGATCGGCGAGCCAGCCGCCCACGGAAATCATCCACGCACCGGACAACGAAGCCCCGAGAAACACCACGGCGATCAGCTTGCCGCTTGAGGTGTTCTTCGGCAGGTAGCGCGAGTAGTCCGATACATAAGGGGCGTAGGCGATGTTGTAACTGGCGGCCGCGGCGAATTGCGCGATGAAACCGGTCCAGTTGAAGCCCAGCGGTTCCCGGGCCACTTCACCTTCTGCCAGCGCCGGCAACACCGCATCCGGAACCCAACCCATCAACACCGCCAGGGTCACCAGGCCATACAACGGCAGCGACAGGTACAGCGCCCACTTGAAGCTGCGGTGCATCCAGTCATGGCCCAGGATCGCCAGGACCGCCGCCGGCAGGGTCACCGCCACGGCGATCACCGCAGGGTCGAAACCGAACAGCGTATGCAGCCCCTGCATCATCAATACGAGGTTGACGATATTGAACCCGGCGAACACGAACAGCGTCGCCAGCAGTACCAGAATCACCCCGCGATAACCGAACTGCGCACGGGACTGGATCATCTGTGGCAAGCCCAGGTGCGGGCCCTGCGAACCATGGAAAGCCATGAACAGCGTGCCGAACATGATGCCCAGGGTGCCGGCGAGCGTGGTCCACAGCGCAGTCAGGCCGACGCTCGGGCCGACGAAGCCGATGGTCATGGTGAAGAAAGTGAAATTGCCGAGGAACCAGAACGGGCCCTGGCTCGACAGTTTGTCGGTGCGCTCGTTCTCGGGAATGAAATCAATCGAATGCCCCTCGACGACGGACTTGTCATCGAGGGCGGACACGCTCGTGGCGGACTTGGCGTTTGTGTTCATGATGGACTCTTATTGTTGGAAGATCATGACGATAAAAACCGCGTTGTTTCGGGTGAACGACGCCCCTGTGGGAGCGGGCTTGCTCGCGAAAGCGGTGTGTCAGGCACCATCCATGTCGACTGACCGGCCGCCTTCGCGAGCAAGCCCGCTCCCACAAAAGCAGAGTCAACCGTGACTCAAGGCAGCGTGATCCACACCGCCTTGGTTTCGAGCAGGTAGTCGAGCTGCTCGGCGCCCAGGTCCTTGCCGAACCCGGACTGTTTGTAGCCACCGAACGGCATCGATGGATCGAGGGTGCCGTGGGCGTTGACGTAGACCGAGCCTGCCTTCAGGCGGGGGATCAGGCTGTGCACCTTGTCCAGGTCGTTGGAATACAGCGCTGCAGCCAGGCCATATTGCGAGTCGTTGGCCAGGGCCAGCGCTTGCTCTTCGTCGTCGAACGGTGCAGTGACCAGCACCGGGCCGAAGATCTCTTCCTGGACGATGCGCATGTCGTTGCGGCAGTTGGCGAAGATGGTCGGCTCGACGAAGAAGCCCGGGCCATCGACCGGTTGGCCGCCGTAGACCAGTTGCGCGCCTTCCTGCTTGCCGGTTTCGATGTACTCGGTCACGCGCTGCTTTTGCAGGGCCGAAACCAGCGGGCCGATGAAGCACTCAGGGTCCAGGCCCGGAGCGATCTTCAGGGTGCGGGTGTAGGCGATCAGCTCGCCCAGGAATTGCTCGTAGACGCTGCTATGAATATAAGCCCGTGTACCGGCGTCGCATACCTGTCCCGAGTTGAAAAACACACCGTTTGCGACCGCTTGGGCGGCAGCTGGAATATCCGCATCGGCGAAGACAATGACCGGTGATTTGCCGCCGAGCTCGAGGGTCAGTCGCTTCATTTCGTCCACTGCCGCCTGGCCGACGGTGCGGCCTACGGGAGTCGATCCGGTGAAGGTCAGTTTGTCGATGCCCGGGTGCGTAGCCATGGCCGCGCCAACCACACTGCCGCGCCCGGTGACGATGTTGATCACGCCGTCAGGGATGCCCGCTTCCTGCACCAGTTCGGCAAAGCGCAGGGCCGACAGCGAGGTCAGTTCGGCGGGTTTGACCACCACGGTGCAACCGGTGGCCAGGGCGGCACCGAGCTTCCACGCCATGGTCTGCAGCGGGAAATTCCACGGCACGATGGCGCCGACCACCCCGACCGCTTCCTTGCGGGTATAGGCCAGGTAATTGCCCGGCAGCGAGGGCTCGACGGTGCGCCCGTGAAGCTTGGTGGCCCAACCGGCGAAGTAGCGCAAGGTATCAACGGTGCCCTGGATATCGACATCCTTGGCAAAGGCCACGGATTTGCCCATGTCGATCGATTCGATTTCGGCCAGTTCTGCGGCGTTCTGTTCGATCAGGTCGGCCAGGCGCTGCATCATGCGCTCGCGTTCCGCCGGTTTCGCCTGACGCCAGGCGCCGCCGTCGAACTGGGCGCGGGCGGCTTGCACGGCGCGGTCCAGGTCATCGGTGGTGCCCATGGGAATGCGCGTGATCAGGCCTTCGGTGGATGGCTCGATGACATCGGAAGTCTGGCCGTCGCTGGCCTCGACCCAGGCACCACCGATGAACATTTTCTGGACCTTGCTGAGGAAGGTCTGGGTGGCTTCGCTGACGCCGAATTTTTGCAGGTAACTTTTGACGATCGTGTCCATTTTTTATTCTCTCTGCCCGGCAGTCAGGTCCTGCCGGGGCTTTGTGGTTTCGATGTTCAGGCTCAGCTCTTAAGCCAGCGTCGTTTCGCTCACGGCGGCTGCCCGTACCAGGCCACGCTCGTGGAAGATGAAGCCGATGCTGTTGAGCAGCAGTTGCGCAGCGAGAATCGAGGTCATGCCGGTCGGGTCGTACACCGGTGCGACTTCCACCAGGTCCATGCCGACGATGTTGCCTTTGCTGCGCTTGGCCAGGGCCTGGATGATTTCCAGCACTTCGTAGTAGAGGAAACCGCCGTGGCTCGGGGTGCCGGTGCCAGGGGCGATGGACGGGTCGAAACCGTCGATGTCGATGGTGATGTAGTAGTTGATGTTCTGCGGGATCAGCGCCAGCACGCCTTCCACGCCGAGTCGGCGTACGTCACGCACCGAGAGGATCTTCGAACCGGCTTCATGGGCGGCTTCATAGTCATCGCGATTGGACGAGGAAACGTTGCGGATGCCCATCTGGGTCATGCCGACAATGTGGTTCATTTCCGACGCGCGACGCAGCGGGTTGCCGTGGCCGTAGCGTACGCCGTGGCGTTCGTCGACGAAATCGAGGTGGGCGTCGAAGTGGATGATGTGGATCGGGCCGCGGCCTTCAAAGGCCTTGATCACCGGCGCGTGCACCGAGTGGTCGCCGCCGAGTACCACCGGCATCACGCCAGCATCGAGGATCTTGCGGACCGCGTATTCGGTGTTCTGGTTACTGGTTTGCATGTCGGTGTGGACGATGTCGGCATCACCGACGTCGACCATGCGCACGTCGGACGCGGTCAGGTACATGACGTCATCTTCGTGGTCGTAGGCGCCGGCATGGCCGAAGGAAAACAGCGTCGATGCTTCACGAATCCCGCGTGGCCCGAAGCGGGCGCCGGAGCGCCACTGGGTGCCCATGTCGTTGGGCACGCCAAGCACCGCGACGTCGGCGTCCAGGGCATCCCAATCGGTGCACACCGGGGATTTGCCAAAGGTGCAGTGACCTACGAACGGCAGGTTCAGGCGACCGGATTCATAACCGTTATTCGACATTTCAAGCCTCTCCACTTCTTGTTATCGGCTTGGCGGACTGCAAGGCGACCGCCGTTGGAGTGACTATGGGCGCAGGTTTTCGTGGAAAAAATGCTAAACATCAGATACTCATATCGGCATAACCGATGCATCCACACGCCGGAGGTCCCAGGTGATCCAGCTGCACGATGTCGATCTGAAACTGCTCAGGGTGTTCGCCACGATTGTCCGCTGCGGCGGTTTCTCGGCCGCGCAGGCGGCCTTGAACGCCGGGCAGTCGACCATCAGCGAACAGATGACCCATCTGGAAACCCGGCTCGGGGTCAAACTCTGCCAGCGCGGGCGCAGTGGCTTTCGCCTGACCGAGCAAGGCGTGGCGATTCATGAAGCCACCCAGCGCCTGCTCTCGGCGGTGGAAAACTTCTGCATGGACGCCGATGTGCTCAAGCAGCACATCAGCGGCAAGCTCAATCTGGGGATCATCGACACCACCATCACCGACCCCGAGTCGCCGATCCCGCGCACTACCCAACGCTTCGTCTCCCGGGGTCATGACGTGCACCTGAACGTGTACGTCGGCACCCCGGCGGAACTCGAAGAACGGGTGCTCGACGGCCGCTTGCACCTGGCCATCGGGCACTTTCCGATCCATGTGCCGGGGCTGCTGCAATCGCCGCTGTACCAGGAAGCCCTCGGTTTGTATTGCGGCCGGCGGCACCCGTTGTACGGCAGCCAGGCAGAAGGCCAGGAGCTACTCGAAGAGGTCGCTGCGGGGCGGATCGTGGTGCGCGGCTACATGCAGCAATACGACCTCGAGCACCTGGGCGTGAGCAAGGCCGCCGCCACGGTGGACAACATCGAAGCCACGGCAATCCTGATCATTTCCGGCGCCTACCTGGGCTTCCTGCCCGAGCACTTCGCCGCGCAATGGGTCAAGAGCGGCGAGATGCACCAGCTTGCCCCCGCCAGCCTGCGCCTGAAGTCGCCGTTCGACGTCATCACCCGACGCGGCGTCGCCCCGCCGCCGATCCTGCAGGCCTTCCTCGAAGACCTGGCGGCCAGCTCGCGCAAAACCGCCAACGGCTGACGTGACGCTCGCCAAAAGGAAAATTGGCCGGGCATACTGATTGGGTCCGCCAACCTTGCAGGCCCGTCATGCGCATTCACGTTACCTTCATCGACCGCGTCGGTATTACCCAGGAAGTGCTGGCCCTGCTCGGCGGGCGCAGTTTCAACCTGGATGCGGTGGAAATGGTGCCGCCGAACGTTTACATCGACGCGCCGACCCTCGGCGCCGAGGTGCTGGAAGAGTTACGCGAGGCGCTGTTCGGTGTGCGTGGCGTACAAGCGGTGACCATGGTCGACATCCTTCCGGGACAACGCCGGCGCCTGCAACTGGATGCGTTGCTGGCGGCCAGTTCCGACCCGGTGCTGGCCGTCGATGATCGCGGCCATGTACTGCTGGCCAACCCGGCGCTGATCGCCCTCTGCGGTCGGGAACCGGCCGGAGAACCGCTGACGGCACTGTTCGATGATGCCGATTTGCAGCGCAATCTGATCGAACACGGCTTTCGCCTGCCGATGCACGAGGTCAGCCTGGGTGGCCAGACCTTGCTCCTCGATGCGATGCCTGTCACCGACGCCGGCGCCCTGCTCACGCTGTATCAACCCAGCCGTATCGGCGAACGCCTGTCGGCGCTGCACCATGACCACGCCGAAGGCTTCGATGCACTGCTCGGCGAATCGCCACCGATTCGTGCGCTCAAGGCCCGGGCGCAGCGAGTGGCGGCGCTCGATGCGCCGTTGTTGATCCAGGGTGAAACCGGCACCGGCAAGGAGCTGGTGGCCCGCGCCTGCCATGCCATCAGCCCGCGTCACGACGCGCCCTTTCTGGCCCTTAACTGCGCCGCGCTGCCGGAGAGCCTGGCCGAGAGCGAACTGTTCGGCTACGCCCCCGGCGCCTTCACCGGCGCGCAACGGGGTGGCAAGCTCGGCCTGTTGGAACTGGCCGACCAGGGCACGGTGTTCCTCGATGAAGTGGGTGAAATGTCGCCGTACCTGCAAGCCAAGTTGCTGCGTTTTTTGAGTGACGGTTGCTTCCGTCGGGTGGGAGGCGACAAGGAGGTCCGGGTCAATGTGCGGGTGCTCAGTGCGACCCACCGCGACCTGGAAAAAATGGTCGCAGAAGGACGTTTTCGCGAAGACCTGTTCTACCGCCTCAACGTGCTCAACCTGCAGGTTCCACCATTGCGCGAGCGCGGCCACGACATTCTGCTGATGGCCAATCACTTCATGCAGCAGGCCTGCGCGCAGATCCAGCGCCCGGTGTGTCGCCTGGCGCCGAGTACCTTTTCCGCCCTGCTCGGCAATCGCTGGCCGGGCAATGTGCGGCAACTGCAGAACGTGATCTTCCGGGCGGCGGCCATTTGCGAAAATCCGCTGGTGGACATCGACGACCTCGACATCGCCCGCACCGCCGTGGAGCGACAGAATGATGGTGAAGTCGGCAGTCTGGAAGAGGCCGTTGGCGACTTTGAGAAGAACCTGCTGGAGCAGTTGTATCGCAGCTATCCGTCCAGCCGTTTGCTCGCAGCGCGGTTGCAGACATCCCATAGCGCAATCGCCATTCGCCTGCGCAAATACGGCATCCCCGGCAAGGCCTGAGTTCTCTGTCGGAACAGATTGTCGCCGCCAACACAATTCCACTGTGTGTGTGTGTGTGTGGGCTTGCTCGCGAATGCGGGGTGTCAGTCACTATTGATTTGACTGACACCCCGCATTCGCGAGCAAGCCCGCTCCCACAGTGGAATGAGCCGTGCCCGCGCTCTGCGTTCGCAAATCGCTACAGCGTAGCGAAATCAAGACACCCTCTTCCCTGCCAGCAATCACGCTGCTTGCCTCCAGAGCTTGACCTGTCTGTATTGATTTCAATACAAAATAATTGACCGTCCTTTTTAAATAACTGCCAACTCATTGATTTAAAACAATAAACAAACATTGGCATCACCCTTGCTATCTCCCCCTCAGCCCCGCTCGTTGCCTCGCCACGAGCCCGTCAATCGCCATCCGCCACCTGCAGCGGATGAGTCAGAACAATGAGGAATTGAGATGAGCGAACTGCGTTTTACCGTCGATCACGAATGGTTGCGCCTTGAGAGCAATGGTCTGGTCACCGTGGGCATCACTGCGTTTGCCCAGCAGGCGCTGGGGGATGTGGTGTTCGTTCAGGTGCCTGAACCGGGCGCCTTCGAAGCTGGAGCTGAAGTGTCGGTACTGGAATCGGTGAAAGCCGCCAGCAGTATCGGCATGCCGCTCGATGGTGAGGTTGTCGACGTCAACGCAACGCTGGAAAGCACCCCTGAACTGGTCAACGAAGATCCACTGGGCGAAGGCTGGTTCTTTCGTTTCAAGCCGGTCGATGTCGAGGCGTTGAGCGATTTACTGGATCAAGACGCCTATGAACGCCTGACCGCCGAACACGCAGACGCTTGAAAACCCTTCGCCATTTCCCGAATACGCAAAAGGACCCCACCATGTTCAGCAAACACGACCAGATCAAAGGCTACGACGACGAACTGCTGGCGGCGATGAACGCCGAGGATGCACGACAGGAACACCATATCGAGCTGATTGCCTCGGAGAACTACACCAGCCAACGGGTGATGCAGGCCCAAGGCAGCGGCCTGACCAACAAGTACGCCGAAGGCTATCCGGGCAAGCGTTACTACGGCGGCTGCGAACACGTCGATGTGGTCGAGCAACTGGCCATCGACCGTGCCAGACAGCTGTTCGGCGCCGACTACGCCAACGTACAGCCGCACTCCGGAAGCCAGGCCAACGCGGCGGTGTATCTGGCCCTGCTGCAAGCCGGTGACACCGTGCTGGGCATGAGCCTGGCCCATGGCGGCCACTTGACCCACGGCGCCAAGGTGAGCTTCTCCGGCAAGCTCTACAACGCGGTGCAGTACGGTATCGACACGGTCACCGGCCTGATCGATTACGACGAAGTCGAGCGCCTCGCGGTCGAGCACCAGCCGAAGATGATCATCGCCGGGTTTTCCGCGTACTCCAAGACCCTGGACTTCCCGCGCTTCCGGCAGATTGCCGACAAGGTCGGCGCTTACTTCTTCGTCGACATGGCCCACGTCGCTGGCCTGGTGGCGACCGGTTTGTATCCGAACCCGCTGCCGTATGCCGACGTGGTCACCACCACGACCCACAAGACCCTGCGCGGCCCTCGCGGCGGCCTGATTCTGGCCAGGGCCAACCCGGAACTGGAGAAAAAGCTCAACGCTGCGGTATTCCCCGGTGGCCAGGGCGGCCCGCTGATGCACGTGATCGCGGCCAAGGCCGTGTGTTTCAAGGAGGCGCTGGAGCCGGCGTTCAAGACCTATCAGGCGCAGGTGATCCGCAATGCCCAGGCCATGGCCAAGGTCTTTATCGAGCGTGGTTATGACGTGGTGTCCGGCGGCACCGACAACCATCTGTTCCTGGTCAGCCTGATCCGCCAGGGCCTGACCGGCAAAGACGCCGACGCGGCCCTGGGGCGTGCCGGCATCACCGTAAACAAGAACGCCGTGCCGAATGACCCGCAGTCACCCTTCGTGACTTCCGGCTTGCGCATCGGCACCCCGGCGATTACCAGCCGTGGTTTCAAGGAAGCGCAAAGCATTGCCCTGGCCGGCTGGATCTGCGACATCCTCGACCACCTCGGCGATGCCGGTGTAGAAGCCAGGGTCGCACAGCAAGCGGCGGCCATGTGTTCTGATTTCCCGGTCTACCGCGACTGAGCACCACAGCACAAAACCCTGTGGGAGCGGGCTTGCTCGCGAAGGCGGTGTGCCAGTCACCATTGATATCGACTGACACTCCCTCTTCGCGAGCAAGCCCGCTCCCACAGGGTCCGTGACTGCACTCACCTCTCCCCACTCGACCTATAGAAAATACCCATGAGTACACCTGTGTCATCAGTCGCAAACAGCCCGGCCAAAGTAGAAGTCGGCACCAAACTGCGCGGCGCAGAAAAAGTCGCGCGGATTCCGGTGAAGATCATCCCCACCGACGAGTTCCCGCGCAAACCCGACTGGATTCGCGTGCGCATGCCGATCTCTCCCGAAGTCGAGCGCATCAAGCAACTGTTGCGCAAACACAAGCTGCACAGCGTCTGCGAAGAAGCCTCGTGCCCGAACCTGGGCGAATGTTTCTCCGGGGGCACCGCGACCTTCATGATCATGGGCGACATCTGCACCCGCCGCTGTCCGTTTTGCGATGTCGGCCATGGCCGGCCCAAACCGCTGGATACCAATGAGCCGATGAACCTGGCCGTGGCCATCGCCGAACTGCGCCTGAAATACGTGGTGATCACCTCGGTCGATCGCGATGACCTGCGCGATGGCGGCGCCCAACATTTTGTCGATTGCCTGCGGGAAATCCGCAAGCTGTCGCCGGGGGTGCCGCTGGAAACCCTGGTGCCTGACTATCGCGGGCGCATGGACGTGGCGCTGGCAATCACCGCCAGCGAACCACCGGATGTGTTCAACCACAACCTGGAAACCGTGCCGCGCCTGTACAAGGCCGCACGGCCGGGATCGGACTTCGAGTGGTCGTTGGACTTGCTGCACAAATTCAAGCAAGCAGTGCCCGGGGTGCCGACCAAATCCGGGCTGATGCTCGGCCTGGGCGAAACCGACGAGGAAGTCATCGAAGTCATGCAGCGCATGCGTGAGCACGAGATCGACATGCTGACCCTGGGGCAGTACCTGCAGCCTTCGCGCAGTCACCTGCCGGTCCAGCGCTTCGTGCATCCCGACACCTTCGCCTGGTTCGCCGAGGAAGGCATGCGCATGGGCTTCAAGAATGTCGCGTCCGGCCCGCTGGTGCGCTCGTCCTACCATGCCGATCAACAACTTCATGGAGGTGCAGACGGTTTCAAGCCATCATAAGCAGACTGCTCCTGCCCTGAGGCCCTTGCCGATGTCTTCAGCCGCCCGTTCACGTCCGTTATTGTTGCTGTGCCTGAGCCTCGCCCTGCCGTGCCTGGCCGACGAGCCAAGGCCCGGCCATATGGTGTACTTGCGCTCGGTCGCCCCAAGCATTGAGCAGGACATCCGTTACGCCAGCGCCCACAACTTCACCGGGCACCCACTCGACGGCTACCAGGCGCCGCAGTGCCTGCTGTCCCTGGACGCTGCCCAGGCGCTGGCCCGGGTGCAGACGGCGCTGCAAGCCCAGGGTTACGGACTGAAAGTCTTCGACTGCTACCGACCGACCCGGGCCGTGGCCGACATGGGACGCTTCGCCACGCAGCCGGGTGACCCATTGAAAAGCGAGTTCTACCCGACCCTGGACAAGAAAGATTTCTGGCGTCTGGGCTATGTAGCCCGGGTGTCGAATCATTCCCGGGGCAACACCGTCGACCTGACCCTGACCGGGCCCGACGCCCTGCCCGCCGCAGCCTGGACGCCGGCTGCCACGCCTGTCGATTGCACCGCCCCTTACGGCCAGCGCTGGCGCGACGGCGCGCTCGACATGGGCACCGGCTTCGACTGCTTCGATGAACGCGCGCACACCGACTCGGCGCTGATCGGCGCGACGGCCAAAGCCAACCGCCAACGGCTCAATAGCGCCATGGAAAAAGAGGGTTTCAGCGGTTATTCGGCCGAGTGGTGGCACTTCACCTACCGCGCAGATGCGCCGAAGCCGGACGTCATGGATTTCCCCATTACGCCGCCCGCGCCATGAACAAACTGGTCAGCATCCTGTTGCTGTTGTGTTTTCCATTGGCGGCCATGGCCCAAGGGCTGGACGACAGCGAACAACTGATCGTGGTCACCAGCAAAAACTGGGATGACCTCCAGGGCAGTGCCCAGCGCTATGAACGGCGTGGCAAGGTCTTCGAAAAGTTTGCAGCACCTTTTGCGGTGGTGCTCGGCAAAAACGGCATGGGCTGGGGCAAGGGCTTGCTCGACATTGAGCAAAACTCCGGGCCGGTTAAACAGGAAGGCGACGGCAAAGCCCCGGCCGGGATGTTCAGGCTGGGCAGCGCGTTTGGCTACGCCGGCACGGCTGTGACCAAGCTGCCCTACCTGCCCCTGGCGTCGACCATCGAGTGCGTGGACGACAGCGCCTCAGCACGCTACAACCAACTGGTCGACGGTGCTGCGGTCACCAGGGACTGGCACAGTTCCGAACGCATGCGCCGCAGCGATGAGCTGTATCGACAAGGCATCTTCATCGAACACAACACCCCGGCCTCGCCCACCGCCGGCTCGTGCATTTTCTTCCACATCTGGCGCGGCCCCACCGCGCCTACCCGTGGCTGCACCGCCATGGACCCGGCCGATATCGCCCGTTTGTTCGAGTGGCTGGACCCGAAAAAATCACCCGTGCTAGTGCAACTGCCCGAGGCGCAGTACGAGCAGTTGCGCGAAGTCTGGAAGTTTCCCGAGCGCTGAACAGGACGCTGAGCCTGTGGTGAAGCGCTGCCTGAGATAATGGAGCTTTTGTGGCGAACAGGCTTTTGTGGCGAGGGGGCTTGCCCCCGTTGGGTCGCGCAGCGGCCCCAAAAAACTTGGGCCTGCTACGCAGTCCAGCGGGGGCAAGCCCCCTCGCCACAATTGCGCGAAGACTGGAAGCTCCCCGAGCGCTGAACAGGACGCTGAGCGGGTTTGCCTGTGGCGAAAGGCTGCCTGAGAAAGTGGAGCTTTTGTGGCGAACAGGCTTTTGTGGCGAGGGGGCTTGCCCCCGTTGGGTCGCGCAGCGGCCCCAAAAAACTTGGGCCTGCTGCGCAGTCCAGCGGGGGCAAGCCCCCTCGCCACAATTGCGCGAAGACTGGAAACTTCCCGAGCGCTGAACAGGGCGCTGAGCGGACTTGCCTGTGGCGAAAGGCTGCCTGAGATAATGGAGTTTTTGTGACGAACAGGCTTTTGTGGCGAGGGGGCTTGCCCCCGTTGGGTCGCGCAGCGGCCCCAAAAAACTTGGGCCTGCTACGCAGTCCAGCGGGGGCAAGCCCCCTCGCCACAATTGGACGAAGACTGGAAGCTTCCCGAGCGCTGAACAGGACGCTGAGCGGACTTGCCTGTGGTGAAGCGCTGCCTGAGATAATGGAGCTTTTGTGGCGAACAGGCTTTTGTGGCAAGGGGGCTTGCCCCCGTTGGGTCGCGCAGCGGCCCCAAAAAAACTTGGGCCTGCTACGCAGTCCAGCGGGGGCAAGCCCCCTCGCCACAGGCAAGCCCCCTCGCCACAGGCAGCCCCTGACTACAAGAGCTAGCCGTGCTTGCCGGTATTAACCGCGCTCGACCGCCACGGCAGCCATCGATGGCTTGGCCAGCGCGTAA
Organism: Pseudomonas sp. PDM31; assembly: GCF_019218965.1. NCBI lineage: Bacteria > Pseudomonadati > Pseudomonadota > Gammaproteobacteria > Pseudomonadales > Pseudomonadaceae > Pseudomonas > Pseudomonas sp. PDM31. The sequence goes on from NZ_JAHUWS010000008.1 coordinate 102,586, forward strand.
TAGATCACACCCGGCACCAGCAGCCCGACGATCCAGGAAATATCCACGCCGCCCAACTGCGCAACCATCGGCCCGGAGTAGAAATGGGTGTCGACAAAGGGCAACTGGATCAACACGCCGATCACGTACACGCTGATCCCCAGCACGTTCCAGCGACCGTAGCGCCCGTTCGGGTCGGACAGTGCCGCAATGTCGTAACGCTCCTTGTTGATGAAGTAGTAATCCACCAGGTTGATCGCGCTCCACGGGGTGAAGAACGTCAGCAAAAACAGGATGAAGTACTTGAACGAGTTGAGGAACGAGTACTGCCCCAGCAATGCCAGCGCGGTGGACGCCGCGACGATCAGCAGCACAAACAGCATGCGCTGGCGGGCGGTGATTTCCAGGCGACGACGAAAGCCACTGATGATGGTGGCGATGCACATGAAACTGCCGTAGGCGTTGAGGGTGGACACTGTGACCTTGCCGAACACGATGCTCAGGTACAGCAAGGACGCGATCACTCCGCTACTGCCCAGACCGACAATGGTCGCCACTTCGTGTCCACGGAAACTGGCCCCTGCCAATGCGGCGGCGAACACCCCCAGCACCATCGAAGTCTGAGCCCCCAGCACTGTGCCGAGGCCCACGGCGGTAAAGGTTTTCCAGGACGAAGTCTTGCTCGGCAGGTAGCGCGAGTAGTCCGCCACGTAGGGGCCGAAGGCGATCTGCCAGGATGCCGAGAGCGAAACCGCCAGCAGGAAGGTGCTCCAGCCAAAATGACGATTGTCGAGCAGCAGCCCGATGTCGTTGAGGCTCATCAACCGGGTGAACAGATAGGCGAAGGCGATGATGCCCAGCACGCTGGTCACTCGCCCGACCAGGTGAATCACCCGATAACCGAAGATCGTCAGGAACGCTATGCTCGCCGCGAAGATCAGGATGCCGGTGCTGTCGCTGACACTGATCAACTGCGCGATCGCCTGCCCCGACAGCACCGCGCCAGTGGCGCTGAAACCCAGGTACATCAGGCACACCAGGACAATCGGGATAGCCGCGCCATACACGCCGAATTGCACGCGGCTGGAGATCATCTGCGGTAAACCGAGCTTCGGCCCTTGCGCTGCGTGCAGCGCCACCACGGCACCGCCGAGCACTTGCCCGATCAGCAAGCCGATCAACGACCAGAACACATCGCCGCCCAGCACCACGGCCAAGGCGCCGGTGACGATGGCGGTGATTTGCAGGTTGGCGCCGAGCCACAGGGTGAACTGGCTGTAGAGACTGCCGTGTCGCTCAGCCTCGGGAATGAAATCGATCGAGCGGGTCTCGATCAGGGGACTGCGTTGCGCACTCATGACGGTGTTTCCTTTGTGGAACTGTTTTTGTTGTCAGGGACGGAATTTAAAAGGTCTTGGTTGCGCTGGCTACGACCGTTGCCGAGCAAAGGTCGTTATAGCCGTACCAACTGCTGCACTCGCTTTTCGACAGGTCAGTGTCGACATAGCTCAGCCCCCAGGTCACGCCGACGAAGTCGCGGGTCAGCTTGGCTTCCCACTCGTAGTAAGACTCACGGCTATCGCCACTGGCGGACCAGAACGCGGGGTCATTCACATCGTTGCGCCCAAAGCGCAGGTCCAGGCCGACTTCGGCCGGCAAATCGATTTTGTAGCCCAGGTAGGTGTAAAGGGTGTCCTGGTCCTCGCCGAAGAAGTTCGGCGTGTCCTTGGAGTAATAGGCACCCAGCTTTACGCCGTACAGGTCGAGGACGGCGTAGACCTCGCTGAGGTTGAATTCGGCATTTTTCGGGTAGTCGTACTTGATGTAGCCCAAATCCAGGCTGATGGCGTCCGTGGCCTGCCAGTAGTAACCGGCGTAGTACTCAAGTTCTTGACGAGTGTCGAAGCCGCCGCCGAAATCGACGTTGGAGGTCCAGGCGCCAATGTACAGACCGCTGCTGTGCAGCAGCGTTGCGCCGCCCTGCACTGCCGGATCCCCCAGAGTCTGCGAGATGCCCCGGGTGCGGTAATCGCTGACGACGCCCAGGGTCATCTCCAGGCTGAAATCATCGTTGAGGGTCAGGGCCTGGCTGGTCAAGGGGGCCAGCGCGAGTGCTGCGAGGGTCAATGCTGAAAGTGCGTTCATACAGTTCTCTTGTTGTTATGGCGTACGGGGAATTTCAGGCATGGCCAAGCCAGGCCCCTCGCGCTACGAGGGGCTGGCCGTTTTTTTTACAAGTGTCGGGTGTACGCAGGTCAGGACGCGGGGGCGTAGACCTGCTTACCGGCGAAGAAGGTGTTCAGGACTTTTGTTTCGAACAGTTCGTCATCGCTGACCTTGAACACGTCGCGGTCGAGGATGATCAGGTCGGCCTGCTTGCCCGGTGCCAGCGAACCGATCTGCTGCTCCAGGCGCAGGGTTTTCGCCGCGTTGATGGTGTAGGCGTAGAACATGGTCTGACGGTCGATGCTTTCCTTGGCATTGAGTACGCCCAACGGACCTTTGCGCGTGCTGGCCTGGGCAATGGCGTTGAACGGGTTGGCGCTCGACACCGGCCAGTCGCTGCCACCGGCAATCGTCGCGCCGGCGTTTTGCAAGGACCGCGCGGGATACTGGTAACCGTAGGCAAAGGCGCTGATGTAAGGCTTGACCAGTTCAACGGTGTAAGACTCGCCGGTGGCCCACAGAAGTTGCATCGAAGCGATCACGCCCAGTTCCTTGAAGCGTGGAAACTCCTTGGGATTGACCAGTTGCAGGTGCGCGACGCTGTGGGGTACGGGCGTCGGACTGAGCTTGCGCGCATACGCCACGCCATTGAGCGCTTCACGCACCGCGCGGTCGCCGACGGCGTGCATGTGCACGATCCAGCCGCGTTTTTCTGCCGCCACGACCAGTTCGCCGAAATGCGCCGGGTCGGTCAGCAGTTGACCGTCCTTGTGGCTGTTCTTGTACGGCACCACGACCGCCGCTGTTTGCCCCGGGAACTCGAGAATACCGTCGACAAATATCTTCACGCCGGGGAACGTCAGGTTAGGCACGCCCTCGAATTGCTTCATCACCGTGGCGATCACCTCCAGGTCGGCGGGTTTGCTCTTCGGATTGGTGACCATCAACGCGGCGACGTGGGCGCTGAGTTCGCCGCTCTGCGCCAGCTCCTTGTACAGCGGCAGCACGCCGACACTTTCGGCGGTGGCATGGAAGTCGAACAGCGAATCTTCACTGCCACCGTTCGCCGCCGCATCCATCCAGGCGGTGACACCGAATTGATTGTTGATCTTCACCGCCTCGCGAGCGGCCTTGAGCATGGCCTCCGGGCTGGGCGCCGGAATACCGTTGCGCACCACGTCCCAGCGCGATTCGGCGAAGTATCCGTTAGGGGTGAAGTCTGCTTCATGGCCGACGAAGCTGCGCTCTTTCTCCGGCAGGCTCTTGACCAGTGCCGCGTCGATGTTCAGACGCTTGAGCATCGCGTTGTTGGCCCAACCGGTGTGGCCGTCGATGCCGCCGAAGACAATCGGTTGATCCGCCCAGCGCCCCTGGTTGAACACTTTGCCGAGCTCACGGCTTTTCTCCCAGTAGGCCGAACTGACCCCGGCCACGCTGATCACATCACCGGACCGGGCACGCCCGGCCTTGTCTTCTTCGATCAACCATTGCTCCAGTTCCGGCAAGGGTTTGACCTCGTCCAGCAGGTTGGCCTTCATGCTGTCGAAAGCGCCCGAGACGGGATGGCTGTGGGTATCGATCATGCCCGGCATCAACACTTTGCCCGCCAGGTCGATGCGCTGGGTACTGGCATCGGCCAGGGCATTGATTTCGGCATCGCTGCCCACTTTCAGAATCTTGCCGTCTTGCACCGCGACGGCCTGTACCAGTCCTTGACCGGGTTCGGCGGTGAATACCTTGCCGTTGAACAGCACAAGGTCCGCGGCCGCCATGGCGTGCACCGAGGACAAGGCCAGCGCGGCGGCCAACAGATTGGGAATGAATCGCTGCATCGGAACGCTCTCTGATTATTATTGGGCGAATCGGGAAGTAGCGGTTTGCGCAATGGCCTGCAACGCCAGCTTGGCCAACACTGTTCCTATTGTTTTGAAACGGCCGCAAGCGACTGCGCAAGCCCTTGAAAGACAGGGCCTACCCTATAGGGCGCAGCGTTGGAATGGACCTCTGCAAATGAGGAGGGTCGGGTAAATAGTATGGTTATGCAAAGGTGGCAACCCTCCGGCTCAAATTTGCACAAGTGGGTATAAAGCACTATTACTGGCGAGCCCGACCCTCCATTACTCTGAAAATTTCAGCGGAAAAAAAACTGAGGGTATCGCCGCTGTATTGCTGCTGGGGATACGCCCGGTATACGTCCAGACGTGATCCTACGAAGCAACTGGCTTGGCATAACACCTGGGATATCACCCCCCAGCCCGCTATCAATTCGCGCAAATACAAGGCTAGGTTCACGAATTCCATTAGTATTGGTCGTGGCTGGGTTCGGAACAGATAAATGATTGCTAATATTTCTTTGGGAACTTCGCTGATGCACATGGTGTACTTCTAGGTGCTGCGGATGTCGCGGGTTCATATAAATGCGATCAAGTTCTGAGCCTGGTGTAGCATCGAACAGTACTTGGGCTGGTGTTGGATCAAGCACTGTGCTGCGGGTCACGCCGGAGCTGTATTCTTGGTATCTGACTCCCGGTTCATCAGCGTACCTCGTTGAATAACTCCCTAGTTTATTGCCTGGTCCAGACATCGGATCGAGTGGGTTTATTGTGCGAATACCCAGTTCCTTGATCGCGGCTGGCCCGACAGAGTAATAATTATGCATTGACTCTCCGACTCGAACACGCAAGTTGGCTCTGACTTTCCCTAACCACCCCGAGACCAACGTTTTAACTCTGCTTGGCAAAATCATATGCCCAGTCGGATCGCTATTGTTGATCGGATCCCCCTGACAATAGGCATACCCATTCACTCCCCCCTTCCCAAACGGACTGAAACTGTCCGAACTGTTAAACCGCATCAACACCGGATTAAACGCCCGATACCCGTTGCCCAACAAATAGTGCCCAGTCAATGCATCCCGCCATTCGCCGTTGAATGCCAGCAGACTGGTAAACTCATCTCTACCAGAGCGATGGCCATAGGGCGTATAGGCACTGGCTTCGGGCGCATTGACATCAACGCTACGCAAAACCGAACGTTGCTGATCAGTGGCTATTAATATGGCTTCACGTATCGCGCCGTGAAATCGCTGTTGCGCCAACAACTGATCACCACTTTGGAACAGTGAATAGGTAACAGCTCCTTGTACTTCGGTAGACAAACGACTACGACAGTAAAAGCGCTTCCGCACGGAAATATCCGTCAGTGTATCGCTGGCAAGTCGATCCAATGCGTCGTACTGATATTTGCGCAGAATCGCTTCAGGTGGACAGGTCATGAGCGTCTACTCCTTCAGAACCAAAGCTGAAGGAGATGAGTATCAAATACTTTACCCACGACTGGAACTATCAGAACTGATAGGCAATTGGACTGATAAACCACAGATTCAATCGCAGCAGTTCACAATCCGCGACATTCAATCCTTGCGTGCAAACTCCGCTGGCGAGTTCGGTAAACGCAGCGCAGAGCCCAGCTCCACCTTGCTTTTCACCCCCAGCTGCAAGTAGCAATTGCGCAGGTAGGTGCGCACGGTGGCAGGGCTCAGGGCGAGTAGCTTGGCGATTTCCTTGTAGGAGTGGCCCGCGGCGAACAGCATGGCTGCGGTGCGCTCCCGCGGTGCCAGGCCCTCCCCGCCGGTGGGGGCTTCGAGGGACAGGATGACGTGTTCGGCGTTGGAGCTCAGGGTCAGCGCGCAGCGGCCCAAACGAGTCACGCAGGGTGCCTTGTGCAGTTGCGCGATCACCTGCGCCGGTAGCATCGAGCCGCTCCAGCCGGGTACCTCGCGCTGGATCGCGGCGCACAGGTGGGCGCCGACAAACAGCAGGCTGCCATCCCTGCGCGCGACACCGAAATCGCTGGCGCCGTTGCCGGTGTCGAAGCGAATCATGTCCTGCACCTGAAACCGCCATGACTGGAACAGGTGATCGCAGAAAGCCGAAAACAGCTGCGCCTCGATTTCATCGAAGGCCTGTTCGTGCTCGCCCCGGTAGAGACAGACGAAGAACATCAGACCGCTTTCGGGCAACTCGTAGGTGACGCACATCAGGTGAAAAAGATCGTAGCGCCGGGCGAAGTCGTTAACCGCTTCGCACGGGTCGTTGAAGCCGGTGTCGCGCAACACCTCGCCGGGTTGGCTCAGGGTGTCGTGGGAAAATTTGTCGTTGGCCGCCACTGGATGCCATTCGGCGGCAAAGGATTCGGGCAGGTTGATGCGCCCGTGCATCCAGCTTTGCGGGGGAACATCGACCCCCGGTGTGGACATTTCGCCCCACCAGGCAGAGGTGAAAGGCACAAGCTCTGCGAACGACTGCAGGCCATCGGCGATGAACCCGCAGGCACCGCCATCGCGCGCCAACTGGCCCAGGTGCAATACACAGCGGTTGAACGCCTTTAGCGTGGTCATTGGCATCGTTGCGCTGACCTTGTCACCCTCCCCCATTATTTTGATCCTGCTGGCTACATGACGTGATTTTTCGAACATGCCACAGCCGCAGCAACAACGTCCACTCCCGTGTAGGGGGGATTGCGGTGATTCAGAAGTGGATGTCTTGGGCGGGTATCACATCGATGCGCGCCACCGAACCGGTCAGGTGTGCCAGGTCCTTGTTGTGTTCGGCGATGATGTCTTCGGCGGTGAGGGTGCCGTTGTCCATGGTCGAGTGCGCGTCGGCCGCCAGCACCACGTCGTAACCCAGTTTCAAGGCCTGGCGCACCGTGGCGTTGACGCAATAGTCGGTTTGCAGACCGCAGATGATCAGGCGTTCGAAGTCCTGCGCGGGCAGCAGTTTCTGCAGATTGGTCTGGTAGAACGAATCCCCGGTGGTCTTGCGTACACGCAGGTCACCGGCTGCGGTTTGCAGCCCTTCGGCCAGTTGCCAGCCGGGCGTTTGATGGGTGAAAGGACCGCCCTCTTCCTCGTGCTGGATCAGCACTACCGGCAACCCGGCCTTGCGCACCCGGGCAGACAGGTCGTTGATCGTATTGATGACCCGGGCGATGTCGAAACACTCGTATTCGCCGCAGCTCAGAGCCTGCTGGACGTCGATGACAAGCAGCGCGGTGGCCATGATTCCTCCTTGAAGTGTCGTTGAACAGGGGGACGACCATAGGGCCGCCCCTTTTAAACACAAGCCTCAATAACCCAGCGACAGCCCGGTGTTACGCCGTGGATCGTTGGCCCCGTAGAAGCGGTTCTTGCCCACCGGCTTGCCCTCCAGGGACGGTGCGCCGACGAGGATCGCCGCCAGGTGGTTGGCGTCCTGGGGACCGGCAAACTTGTGGCCCCAGCTTTCCAGCAACTTCACCGTATCGGGACTGGTGGTGAACAACTCCAGGTTGGTTTCCTCCGGCAGCCATTGCTGGTGGAAACGCGGCGCGTCGACCGCTTCCTGAATGTTCATGCCATAGTCGATCACGTTGAGCATGGTCAGCAAGGTTGCGGTGATGATCCGGCTGCCGCCTGGGGTGCCGACCACCATCACCACTTTGCCGTCCTTGGTGACGATGGTCGGGCTCATGGACGACAGCGGCGCCTTGCCCGGGGCGATGGCGTTGGCTTCGCCCTGAACCAGGCCGTACATGTTCGGCACGCCGATTTTCGAGGTGAAATCGTCCATTTCATCGTTGAGGATGACCCCGGTCTTGCTGGCCATGACCCCGGCGCCGAACCAGTCGTTGAGGGTGTAGGTCACCGACACCGCGTTGCCCCATTTGTCGACGATCGAATAGTGGGTGGTGTTGCTGCCTTCGTGGGGTGCTACGCCCGGTTTGAGCTCGCTGGATACCGCGGCCTTCTGCGGATTGATCGCCTCACGGAGCTTGGTCGCGTAGTTTTTGTCCAGCAGGTGGGCGATCGGGTTCTTCACGAAATCCGGGTCGCCGAGGTAGCTGTTGCGATCCACGTAGGCATGGCGCATCGCTTCGATCTGATAGTGCATGCCCTGGGCCGAGTGATAGCCCAATTCCTTCATCGGATAGCCTTCGAGGATGTTCATGATCTGGCAGATCACCACGCCCCCGGAGCTCGGTGGCGGTGCCGAGACCACGTGGTAGCCACGGTAATCGCACTCGATCGGCGCCAGTTCGCGGGTCTTGTATTTGTCCAGGTCAGCCTGGGTGATGATGCCCTTGTTGGCCTGGCTTGAAGTGACGATGGCGTCGGCGACCCAGCCTTTGTAGAAACCATCAGTGCCTTTTTCGGAAATTTCCCGCAGGGTTTTGCCCAGGTCCTTCTGCACCAGTTTCTGCCCGACCTGCATCGGTTCGCCGTTGCTGAGGAAGATCGAGCCGGAATCCTTGATGTCTTTCTTGAACACGTCGGTGGCGTATTCCAGCAGTTCGACGTCACCCTGTTCCAGCACGAAACCGTCTTCGGCGAGTTTGATGGCCGGGGCGATCACCTCTTTACGTGGCTTGGTGCCGTACTTGGACAATGCCAGTTCCATGCCCGACACCGTGCCCGGCACGCCGACCGCCAGGTGGCCACGGGTACTCAGGTCCGGGACTACATTGCCCTCTTTGTCGAGGTACATGTTCGCGGTGGCGGCCAGTGGGGCCTTTTCGCGGAAATCGAGGAAGGTCTTGCGTCCGTCCGCGAGCTGGATGGTCATGAAACCACCGCCACCGAGGTTACCGGCCGCAGGGTAAACCACCGCCAGCGCATAACCCACAGCCACGGCGGCATCCACAGCGTTGCCGCCGTTCTTCAGCACATCCACGCCAACATGGCTGGCCAGATGCTGGGCGGTGACCACCATGCCGTTTTCGCCGGCAACCGGGGCTACGGAGGCCGCATGGGCCGTCAGGCAGCTGAGCGCCAATGAGGTCGCAATCAGCGATTTGGAAAAAGGTTCGTACTTCATTGAGTCGGTCTCTTCTTGTTATTGAACAGGGGAGCGCTTGAGGAGCAGTAGGCAAGTATGGTCGGCTTTGCGTATTGCGCCTCCCCTTCGAGGCGGTATGCTTGACAGCTGTTCAGCAATTCGGCGCGGCCTGCGGCATGACCTACACCTGCACCACCTTTGCGTCTGCGGTCGGCGAACTGAAGCTGGTGGCGAACGGTTCACGACTGGCGGCCATCCTCTGGGAAAACGACAAACCCGGGCGGGTGCGGCTCGGACCAATGCGCGAGGCGCCGGACGATCCGGTGCTGATCCGCACCGCAGGGCAGTTGCGCGAATATTTTGCCGGTACCCGCCATTGCTTCGACCTGGAGCTGGACTTTGTCGGGACGGAGTTTCAGAAGAAGGTCTGGGCGGCGCTGCTGACCATCCCGTTCGGTGAGACGCGCAGCTACAGCCAGATCGCCGAACAGATCGGCAACCCGGCGGCGGTCCGCGCGGTGGGTGCGGCGAATGGCAAGAATCCGATTTCGATCGTGGCGCCCTGTCACCGGGTGATTGGCGCCTCGGGCAAGCTGACCGGGTTTGCCGGGGGGCTTGAGGCCAAGCAATTGCTGCTCACCCTTGAAGGCGGACTGTGGCCTGGAACCTCGCGCCTGCCGGGTTTCTGATTCGCAAGACCAGGCTTGCCAGCGATGGTGGCCTGGGGTGGGATGCAAGGCTTGTGGTCCAATCGCCAGCAAGCCGGCTCCTACAGATCTGCGTCAAACTCCGAGAGCAACGAACACCGCAATTGTGTGGGAGCTGGCTTGCCGGCGATGACGGCCGCAAGTGCGGTGCAAGGCTCGAGGTCCTGTCGCCTGCAGCGGGGAGTCGTCTAGCGCGCGGGCGCGAACAGGTTTTTCATGGCCGCGTACTGCAACAACATAATGGTCTTGGCGTCGCAGATTTCACCGCGCTCGAATGCTGCCAGCGCTTGCTCGAATGTCCACTCCAGCACTTCCAGTTCCTCGGTTTCTTCTTCCAGCCCACCGCCATCGCTGACCTTCGACGACGCATCGTATTGAGCAATGAAGAAGTGCAGCTTTTCTGTCACCGAGCCTGGGCTCATGTATGCCTCGAAGACCTTCTGCACGTGGTGCACGCGGTAACCGGTCTCTTCCTCGGCTTCGTCACGGATGCGTTCTTCGGGCGCAGCCCCCTCCAGCAGGCCGGCGGCCACCTCGATCAACAAGCCATCGTGACCGTTGACGAACACCGGCAAGCGAAACTGACGCGTCAGCACGACGGTGCGCTTTTCCCGGTTGTACAAAAGAATCGCCGCACCATTGCCGCGGTCATAGACTTCCCGGCTTTGACGCTGCCAGTCGCCGTTATTGCGCAGGTAATCGAAGGTGACTTTCTTCAACAGATACCAGTCGTGGGACAACACCTGAGATTCGACGATGTTGACCCGCTCGGCTGTGTTCTTCGCCATGACAACCCACCCCGTTTTTGTCCTGAAGGCAGGCATGTTAGGTGAAAATGCAGAAACCCGGCAGCGCGCAGCTCAAGAAAGTTGCGCCTGGTATTCCTTTTCATACTGCCCCGCCAGCTTTTCTTTCTGCTTGTCGTCGAGCAGTTTGCCGGCCATCTGGAAGAACTTCTGCTCTTCCTCCTCAAGGTGGTGGTGAACTTTCTCCGACAGCTTTTTCGCGGTCGCCAGCCAGGCCGGGCTGGACATTTCGGTCTGATCCAGCTCTTCCATCATCTCATCCATTTCGTGATGCTCGGCAATCGCATGGCGGCTCAGATCGATGCCGTTGTCGAACTCCATCAAGGGTATATAGAAGTGACGTTCCTCGGCGGTTTCATGGGCTTGCAGTTCAGACTTGAGCTGTTTGTATGCCTCGACCCGCTCCGGCGTATCGCCGCTGGTACGGATCAGCGCTTTGGCATAAGTGCGTTGGCGTTCATGGCTTTCGCGCAAGGCTTCAAAAATGTTCACGGTTTTTCCTCAAGGAGCGCGTTGTGGGCTTCCTGAGAAATGACAGCTGCACACGATCGAGGGTTCAACTTTTCGGGGCTGGATCCATCGCGACAAGCGGGATAGGCTGCCGCTTCAATGCCATAAGGATATAGCCATGACCCTGCGAATCGAGCTGACGCAAAACCCTACGGAAGAACAACGCCAGGCCATCCTGCAGCCGTTACGCGCCTACAACGCCTCGAAGGTACCTGGCGCGGTGCCTGAGCATGTCGCCCTGCTGATTCGCGATGACAATGACGAGATCCTCGGCGGCCTGTACGCGCGCCTGTTTTACCAGTGGCTGTTCATCGATCTGTTGTCGGTGCCGGAACAGGCGCGGGGACAAGGCATGGGCACGAAATTGATGCAGATGGCCGAGGACCTTGCGCGCGAGCGCCAATGCGTCGGGCTGTGGCTCGATACCTTTGAATTCCAGGCCCCGGCGTTCTACAGCAAATGCGGCTATAGCGAGATTGGCCACATTGCCGACTACCCGCCGGGGTACAAGCATTTCTTTTTACAGAAGCGCCTGAGTTACTGATCAACGCACAAAAACCCTGTGGGAGCGGGCTTGCTCGCGAAAGCGGTGTGCCAGTCGACATCCTATTAGAATGACACACCGCTTTCGCGAGCAAGCCCGCTCCCACAGGGGTAATGCATCAATTTTCAGATCACAGGCAGGTCGCCAACGCCGCCAGGCGGCGCTTGGCCACGAAGTCATCCTGCTGGGCGTAGTAGCTCAGGACCGTTCCCGAGGCGTCGGTCGTCACGTCGACGAAGGACTCGGCCGAGCGCGTGTAAACGGTAGTAACGCCCTTCTCGCCGGGCTCCAGGTAGGCAGCGGCGTCGACGCCAAAGACGGCCTCGTCCTGCCAGGAAAACTGCACGCACTGGGCGACATCCTTGGCCGGTTTACTCGAGTTGAGGGTCTTGTAGGGCGCCTTGGTGCGAGCATCGTTCATCGCCGAGCCCGCGCATCCCGCCAGCAAGGCAGCGGCCAGCGCCACCATCAGAATTCGCATTGCATTCACTCATGAGGAAAAAGCGGACTGTATCACCGTGGCGCGGCGTATCGTTCTGCTTTACTGCATTTATAACGCGACACCACGCGACGATTCGCGCACCCTGTCGCGCCAATCCCGCCACATCAATACCTGACTGGAACCCCAATGACACCCAACGCCGAGTTTTACAAACCAACCACTGAATATGCCGACAAGCTGATCAGCCAGATCGGCCAGACACCTTCCTGGATCGCCAAGCGAATCGGCGTCACCGACAAGCGCATCCGTTACATCCTCGACGGCGAAAGAACCGTCAAGGGCGAAACCACGCCGATCCAGATGACCTACACCGAACAATTTGCCCTCGAATGCCTGGCGGCTGCCGCCAAGGCCAGCAAAAAGCAGTCTTCGTAATCCCTGTTCAAGGAGCGACCATGGCGGCATCCGAGCTGCAACACGAACAAGCGCTGAAGAAGTTTCTCGACGAACGCCCGCAATTGCGCGTCGAACTCGACCACCTCAATCCGCTGTTGGCTCAAGCCAAGGGCGAAACCTCGGAGCAGTACCGTGAAGAACGCTTGCATGAAGCGTTCGAGGCCGAGGCAGAGCGACAGGGATTGTTCGCCTGGGAGTTGACCCTGCAACTGACGGCCGCCACGCCAGAGGAATACGAAGCCCGGCGCCTTGAAGTGCACCGGGAAGTGGCGGAGATGGCCGGCATGGATTGGCTGGAATATTGCGATTTATATGGAATAACACCGTAATCACCGCTCAAGGAGTGCCATCGCCGATGCTGCCTTCCGCTTCCAGAACCCACGCCAGCCCCGGTCACCTGCACACACAGAAATGGCGCGGGCGTATCGGCCTGAGCCTGGTGGCCATGCTCTCGGTACTGGCCGGCATGACCGATGCCATCGGCTTCATGGCAACGGGCGACTTCGTCTCCTTCATGAGCGGCAACACCACCCGCCTTGCCGTCGCCATCAGCGTCGGTGACCTGGGGCTGATCCTGCGGTTGCTGCTGGTGCTCATGTTCGTCATCGGCAATGCGCTGGGCATCGTCGTCAGCCGTTTCGGCGGACGGCGGGCGCTGCCGTTGCTGCTGTGCATCGCCGCCCTGCTCTGCGCTGCCGGCGCCTGGCCTTACGACGAGCAATTGCCCGCGCTGCTGGCGGCGATCATCGCCATGGGCATGCTCAATGCGGCCGTCGAGGAGGTCAATGGCCTGCCGGTCGGCCTGACCTATGTGACCGGTGCCCTGTCGCGCTTCGGTCGCGGGCTGGGCCGCTGGATGCTCGGCGAGCGCCGTAATGGCTGGCGCGTGCAATTGATCCCCTGGACGGGCATGTTCGCCGGCGCGGTACTCGGTGCCGTGCTGGAACATCACCTGGGGCTCAAGGCGTTGTTTGCCAGTGGTCTGCTGGCTGCCGCGCTGGGGCTGTTGTCGTTGAAGATCCCGCGGCGCTGGCAGTTGGGTTATATGCCGCGTTGATTCAGGTGTGACGGTCAGGCCGCCTTCGCGAGCAAGCCCGCTCCCACATTGGTTCTGTGTCGATAGTAAGTCCTCCTGTGGGAGCGGGCTTGCTCGCGAAGGCGCCGGCACAGACAACATCGACTTAGCCGCCCCGTCGATAAAGCATTATCATGGCCGCAGTTTCGCTGATCGAGTCCGCCATGAAGTTCGCCATTGCCGTATTTTCCGCCGCCCACGCGCCCTCCTCGCGCCGCGCCCTGCTGTTCGCCCAGGCGGCACTGGCCGGCGGGCATGAGATTGTCCGGCTGTTTTTCTATCAGGACGGTGTCGGCAACGCCTCCGGCAGCGTGGTCACGCCTCAGGATGAACTGGATTTGCCCAAGCAATGGCGCGCCTTTGTCAGCGACCATCAACTCGACGGCGTCGTGTGCATCGCCGCCGCCTTGCGCCGTGGTGTGTTGAACGAAGAAGAAGCCAGGCGCTATCAACGTGAGGCGGTTGCCGTCGGCGCGCCTTGGGAATTGTCCGGCCTCGGCCAGTTGCACGATGCGGTGCAGGATGCTGACCGCCTGATCTGTTTCGGAGGTGCTTGAGATGGCCAGATCCTTGCTGATCATCAGCCGCCAATCGCCATGGTCTGGGCCGGGTGCCCGGGAAGCGCTGGACATCGTGCTGGCCGGCGGCGCCTTCGATCTGCCGATCGGCCTGCTGTTTCTCGATGACGGCGTGTTCCAGTTGGCCGCGCAACAGGATGCCAAGGCCCTGCAGCAGAAAGACCTGAGCGCCAACCTTCAGGCTCTCCCGATGTTCGGTGTCGAAGAGTTGTTTTTCTGTGCCGACAGCGCCGCGCAACGTGGTCTGGATTCCAGCGCTCTCTCGCTGGAAGAAGCCCAGGTGCTGACTGCCCAGCAAATCACCGCCCTCATTGACCGTTACGACCAGGTGATCACCCTCTGATGTCGACTTTGCATGTGTTGTCTCATTCCCCGTTCGGCGACGATCGCCTGACCAGTTGCCTGCGCGTGATTGGCGCCGGCGACGCCTTGCTGCTGTCCGGTGACGCCGCCTATGCCCTGCAACCCGCCACCGCGCCCTACACCACGCTGCAGGCAAGCGGCCTGAAACTCTACGTTCTGGCAGAAGATGCCCAGGCCCGGGCGCTTCAAGCCCCTGACTGGGTCAAAGCCATTGATTACCCGACCTTCGTCGAACTGACGATCCACCACGACAAGGTAAACAGTTGGCTATGAATTCCCTGACGGTCGGCGCCCGCGCCATCGAACTGGACAAGGACGGTTTTCTGGTCGAGCTCAGTGACTGGAATGCTGACGTGGCCGGTGCCCTGGCGGCCGCCGAAGACATCGAGTTGACGCCTGCGCACTGGGAAGTCCTCGAACTGCTGCGCAGCTTCTATGCCGAGTTCCAGCTGTCACCGGCGACACGTCCGCTGATCAAGTACACCGCATTGAAGCTCGGCCCGGAAAAAGGCAACAGCCTGCACCTCAACCAACTGTTCAAAGGCACCCCTGCCAAACTCGCCGCGAAACTGGCGGGCCTGCCCAAACCGACGAATTGCTTATGACCGACTTTCCAGCGCTGACCCTCGAAACGCCCGCCGAACATCCGTTCGCCCAATTCGTCCGGATCCTGGGCAAAGGCAAGCGCGGTGCCCGCGACCTGACCCGGGTCGAAGCCCGCGAAGCCATGGGCATGGTGCTCGACGACAAGGTCGAGGACACCCAGCTCGGTGCGTTCCTGATGCTGTTGCGGCACAAGGAAGAAAGCGCCGAGGAGATGGCCGGGTTCACCGAGGCCTTGCGTGAGCGCTTGCAGGCACCGGCATTGAATGTCGATCTGGACTGGCCGACCTACGCCGGCAAGAAGCGCCATTTGCCGTGGTACCTGCTGGCAGCCAAATGCCTGGCGCAGAACGGCGTGCGGATCTTCATGCATGGCGCTGGCGCGCACACGGCGGGCCGGATGTACAGCGAGCAATTACTGGCGCAATTGCAGATCCCCCTGTGCCGCACCTGGCAACAGGTCGGCTCGGCGCTGGACAACGGCGGCCTGGCGTTCATGCCACTGGTGGACTGGGCGCCGCAACTGCAACGGATGATCGACCTGCGCAACACCCTGGGCCTGCGCTCACCGATCCACTCGCTGACGCGGATTCTCAATCCACTGGGCGCGCGCTGCGGCCTGCAAAGCATTTTCCATCCGGGTTATCAGGCTGTGCATCGCGATGCCAGCGGCTTGCTCGGCGACACCGCCATCGTGATCAAGGGCGACGGTGGAGAAATCGAGATCAACCCGGACGCCGACAGTCACCTGTATGGCACCACCGGCGGCGAAAGCTGGGACGAGGAATGGCCGCAGCTGTCGGCGCAGCGTCACGTCAAACCCGCCGCGCTCGATCCCGGGCATTTGCAAGCCGTATGGCGTGGCGATGTAGTCGACAGCTATCCGCAGATGGCGTTGATTTCGACCATGGCCTTGGCCTTGCGCGGCCTCCGCCAGAGCCGTGAGCAAGCCTTCGAAACTGCCGAGAAATATTGGGCCGCCCGTAACAAATCGATTTAATCGATTATTGACGCCCGATCTTTGCGCTTTTTGTTCGAACTCATCGGAATAGACTCGACTCAAACGCTTAACGATTTCAGGAGGATTGAACATGGGTTTATTAGTCGATGGCCGCTGGCAGGACAAGTGGTACGAAAGCAGCAAAGACGGCGCGTTCCAGCGCGAACAGGCGCAGCGCCGAAACTGGGTGACGGCAGACGGCAAGCCGGGGCCGAGCGGTGTCGGTGGCTTCGCGGCTGAACCGGGGCGCTATCACCTCTACGTGTCACTCGCCTGTCCCTGGGCTCATCGCACCCTGATCCTGCGCAAACTCAAAGGCCTGGAAAACCTGATCGACGTGTCCGTGGTCAGCTATTCGATGCTGGAGACCGGCTGGACCTTCGACAAGGCCCACGGCTCCACTGGCGACAAACTCGACGGGCTGACCTTCCTGCACCAGCGCTATACCGCCGATGCCGCCGACTACACCGGCCGCGTCACGGTACCGGTGCTCTGGGACAAGCAGCAAGAGCACATCGTCAATAATGAATCATCGGAAATCATCCGCATGTTCAATGGCGCGTTCGACGAACTGACCGGCAACGACCTGGACTTCTATCCCGCTGCGCTGCGGGGTGAAATCGACGTCCTGAACGAGCGGATTTATCCGGCGGTGAACAACGGCGTGTACCGCGCCGGTTTTGCCACGTCGCAGCAGGCATATGAGGCGGCGTTCGATGAATTGTTTGCCGAGCTCGATCACCTGGAACAGTTGTTGGACGCCAACCGCTACCTGACAGGCGAGTACCTCACCGAAGCGGACATCCGCCTGTTTACCACGCTGATTCGCTTCGACGCGGTGTATTACGGGCACTTCAAGTGCAACCTCAAGCGCATTGCCGATTATCCGAACCTGTCGAACTGGTTGCGGGAGATTTACCAGTGGCCAGGGATTGCTGAGACGGTGGATTTCACCCACATCAAGACCCACTACTACGGCAGTCACAAGACCATCAATCCGACGGGGATCGTGCCAAAAGGCCCGGCGCAGGATTTCACCGCAGCCCATGATCGGGAGCGGTTGAATGGCAAAGGGGTTTGGCGCAGGGCCTGATTACACACTGAAACCTGAGAGCAGATGCGATCAATTGTGTTGAGGGAGGCTTGTGTGACAGGGGGGCTTCTGTGACAGGGGGGCTTCTGTGGCGAGGGGGCTTGCCTGTGGCGAGGGGGCTTGCCCCCGTTGGGTCGCGCAGCGGCCCCAAAAAGCATGGGCCTGCTGCGCAGTCCAGCGGGGGCAAGCCCCCTCGCCACACAAGCCCCGATAGCCCCCCTCACCACAGATCAGACTTGTGATTGAGCGCCTTCAAACCACGCCAGTTTCTCGCGCAGTTGCACCACCTCACCCACGATCACCAATGTCGGCGCATGCACTTCATGCTCCGCCACCAACCGTGGCAGGTCGGCCAGCGTGCCGGTAAACACCCGCTGGTTGACCGTGGTGCCCTGCTGGATCAGCGCCGCCGGGGTATCGGCGGCGCGACCATGCTTGATCAACTGTTCGCAGATGCTCGGCAAGCCCACCAGCCCCATGTAGAACACCAGCGTTTGCGCCGGGGCCACCAGATCGGCCCAAGGCAAATCGCTGGAGCCGTCCTTCAGGTGCCCGGTAACAAAACGCACCGACTGCGCGTAATCGCGGTGAGTCAGCGGAATCCCGGCGTACGCCGCGCAACCGCTGGCCGCCGTGATACCCGGCACGACCTGGAACGGGATGCCATGGGCCGCCAGTTCCTCGATCTCTTCACCGCCGCGACCGAAGATGAACGGATCGCCACCCTTCAACCGCACCACGCGCTTGCCCTGTTTGGCCAGGTCCACCAGTTGCTGGTTGATCTGGTCCTGCGGCACCGCGTGATCGGCGCGACGCTTGCCGACGTAGACCCGCTCGGCATCGCGACGGCACAACTCGAGTATCGCCGGTGCCACCAGACGGTCGTACAACACCACGTCGGCCTGCTGCATCAGGCGCAAGGCGCGGAAGGTCAGCAGGTCGGGATCACCCGGCCCGGCGCCCACCAGATACACCTCACCGGTGGCCACCGTCGCTTCACCATCGATCTTGGCTTGCAGCAGACGCTCGGCTTCACCACCCTGCCCGGCCAGTTGACGGTCGGCAATCGGCCCCTGGAAAACGTCCTCCCAGAATGCGCGACGTTGCTGCACATCCGGGAACAGCTTTTTGACCTGATGGCGAAAACACGCCGCCAAGCCAGCGAGCTGACCGTAGGTAGAAGGAATCCAGGTTTCGATCTTGGCGCGAATCAGGCGAGCCAGCACCGGCGCATCGCCGCCGCTGGACACCGCAATGATCAATGGCGAACGGTCGACAATCGCCGGGAAGATCACGCTGCACAGGGCCGGCGCGTCCACCACATTGACCGGCACGCAGCGCCGATGGGCATCGGCGGACACCTGCGCGTTCAGCGCTTCGTCATCGGTGGCGGCGATGATCAGGCCACAGCCGTCCATATCCGCCTCGACGTAACCGCGCACAAGGCACTCGCCACCGCTGCCGGCAACCAGCTCACGCAGTTGTGCTTCGATTTCAGGTGCAACCACTCGCAGCAGCGCACCGGCATCGGCCAGCAGGCGGGATTTGCGCAAGGCAATCTCCCCCCCACCGACGACCAACACACGACTGCCGCGAAGGTTGTGGAACAGCGGCAGATAGTTCATTTAGCCGATGACCTCAAGGCCACCCATGTACGGCTTCAGCACCTCTGGCACACGGATCGAACCGTCGGCCTGCTGGTAGTTTTCCAGCACAGCCACCAGGGTACGACCGACTGCCAGGCCGGAACCGTTGAGGGTGTGTACCAGTTCCGGCTTGCCGGTTTCCGGGTTGCGGAAACGCGCCTGCATGCGGCGGGCCTGGAAGTCGCCGCAGTTGGAGCACGACGAGATTTCGCGGTACTTGTCCTGGCTCGGAATCCACACTTCCAGGTCGTAGGTCTTGACCGCGCCGAAGCCCATGTCGCCGGTGCACAGCGCCAGGGTACGGTAAGGCAGTTCCAGCAGTTGCAGGACTTTCTCGGCGTTGGCGGTCAGGCCTTCCAGCGCTTCCATCGACTGCGACGGCTCGACGATCTGCACCATCTCGACCTTGTCGAACTGGTGCTGACGGATCATGCCGCGAGTGTCGCGACCCGATGCACCGGCTTCACTACGGAAACACGGTGTGTGAGCGACGAACTTGATCGGCAGCAGTTTCGAGTCGACGATTTCGCCGGCAACGATGTTGGTCAGCGACACTTCGGCGGTCGGGATCAGGTACAGGTCGGCTTCGCCTTCACGGGCGATCTTGAACAGGTCTTCTTCGAATTTCGGCAACTGACCGGTGCCTTGCAGCGCCGGGGCCTGGACCAGATAAGGCGTGTAGGCCTCTTCATAGCCGTGCTCGGTGACGTGCAGGTTGATCATGAACTGCGCCAGGGCGCGGTGCAGACGGGCGATCGGGCCGCGCAGCAAGGCGAAACGCGCGCCGGACAGCTTGGCGGCGGTTTCGAAATCCAGCCAGCCGAATTTTTCGCCCAGGGCGACGTGGTCCTGAACCGGAAAATCGAAGGCAGTCGGGGTGCCCCAACGGCGCACTTCGACGTTGTCTTCTTCGTCTTTACCGACCGGCACGGATTCGTGCGGCAGGTTCGGGATACCCAGCAGGATCGAGTCCAGTTCGGTCTGGATCGCGTCCAGCTCGACTTTGCCGGCACTCAACTCGCCCGCCATGCGCTCGACGTCCGCCATCAACGGCGCGATATCTTCGCCGCGCTGCTTGGCCTGACCGATGGATTTGGAGCGCGCATTACGTTCAGCCTGCAGTGCTTCGGTGCGGGTCTGGACGGTCTTGCGCTGTTCTTCCAGCGCTTCGATGCGCGCAACATCCAGCACATAGCCACGGGATGCCAGGCGGTCCGCTACGTCCTGAAGGTTGCTACGTAACAGTTTGGAATCGAGCATGTCGGTTTCTCGTTTATCAAAGTTTGGTCAAGGACAGGCCGGCCCAGGTGGCAAGCAGCCCGCCGAATACGCTGAGCGCCGCATAGCCCAGGGCCAGCGGCACTTGCCCGCTTTCCAGCAGGCGCACCGTATCCAGTGAAAAGGATGAAAAAGTCGTCAGCCCCCCGAGGAAGCCGACGATCAACCCGGCACGCACCTCAATCGGCACCTCCGGGCGTAGCAAAAACAGACCGTATAGAACGCCGATCAGCAAACAGCCCACGATATTAACGGCCAGCGTCGCGGTATAGAAGTGCCGCGGCCAATTAGCGTTGATCCAATTGCCCGTGGCAAAGCGCAACAGCGTGCCGGCAACTCCGCCGACGGAAACCGCAACGATCAAGGGAAGCACTATTTTCTCCGCTGTCTTGGGCTTAAACGGTCGAGTTTCGCCAGGTGATTGAGCTTTTCGCCGATCTTCAACTCCAGGCCCCGGGGCACCGGCTGATAGAACGGGATCGGTTCAAGTTCTTCCGGGAAATAATCTTCGCCAGCGGCATAAGCGTCCGGCTCATCGTGGGCATAGCGGTATTCATCGCCGTAACCCAATTGTTTCATCAGTTTGGTGGGCGCGTTGCGCAAGTGCAGCGGCACTTCCAGCGAACCGTGCTCGGCGGCGGCGCGCAATGCCGTCTTGAAGCCCATGTACACCGCGTTGCTCTTGGGTGCGCAGGCCAGATATGTAATGGCCTGGGCCACCGCCAGTTCGCCTTCGGGGCTGCCAAGGCGCTCCTGCACTTCCCAGGCGGCCAGGCACAGGCTCAGGGCGCGCGGGTCGGCATTGCCGATGTCTTCGCTGGCCATACGCACCACGCGCCGGGCCAGGTACAGCGGATCGCAACCGCCGTCGATCATCCGCGCGAACCAGTACAATGCGCCATCGGGGTTGGAGCCGCGCACCGATTTGTGCAGCGCGGAGATCTGGTCGTAGAACGCTTCGCCGCCCTTGTCGAACCGTCGGCGGGTGTCGCCGAGCAGGCTTTGCAGCAGGTCTGTGCCGATCTCGCTGTTGTCTTCGGCAAGGTCCGAGGCGTTTTCCAGCAGGTTGAGCAGGCGTCGGCCATCACCATCGGCGGCCGACAACAACATCTGGAAGCCTTCGTCGCTGAGCGTCAGGTTGCGCTTGCCCAGACCGCGCTCCTCACTCAGCGCGCGGTGCACCAGTTTGCGCAGGGCCGCTTCGTCGAGGCTTTTGAGCACATAGACGCGGGCCCGGGAGAGCAAAGCGTTGTTGAGTTCGAACGAGGGGTTTTCCGTGGTGGCGCCAATGAAGATCAGCGTACCGTCTTCGACATACGGCAGAAACGCATCCTGCTGGGACTTGTTGAAGCGGTGCACTTCGTCGACGAACAGGATGGTGCGCTTGCCGTACTGCCCGGCCTGCTGCTTGGCGATTTCCACCGCCTGACGGATTTCCTTCACGCCGGCCAGGACCGCCGAGACGGTTTCGAAGTGCGCGTCCGAGACTTCCGCCAGCAAGCGCGCCAGGGTGGTCTTGCCCACGCCCGGCGGGCCCCAGAAAATCATCGAATGCAGGGCACCCTGCTCCAGGGCTTCGCGCAAAGGCTTGCCGCGAGCGAGCAGGTGTTCCTGTCCGACGTACTCGTCCAGGTTGGTCGCGCGCAGGCGGGCGGCCAATGGTTGAGCGATCGGAGCGCTGCGAAACAGGTCCATGACTATCTCTGATACCTCAATTGAACACGCCCCCCCCTGTAGGAGCGAGCATGCTCGCGATGGACTCAAGGACACCGCTGGGTGTCAAGCTGCCAACGTTATCGTTGTCGACCATCGCGAGCATGCTCGCTCCTACAGGTACAGGGGTCGCATGTTATTCCTGGATCACATCGGCACCCTTGGGGATGTCGAACTTGAACCGGGAAGCCGGGATCGGCTCGTTGGCCTTGACCCCGGTGAACAGGATATTGGTGCGCTGGCCGACGCTGTCGATCATCTGCATGTCATTGACCAGGCCGTTACGGAACGACAGACGCAGGCTGTCGAACAGTGTGTCCTTGGTTTTCGGCTTCAGGGTGAAGTCGATCACGCCGCCGGCTTCCTTGGCGCTGATATCGAAGCTCTGGCTGATCTTCGACACGTCACCGGACAACAACAGGGCCGGGGTCTGGGTCAGGCGCTGATCGAGGTTCTTGATGGTCGCCTGCTCAAGATCCGGGTCCCACAGGGTGACCTTCTTGCCGTCCGAGACCATGGTCTGCTCGGCCGGTGCATTAGTGTGCCAGTAGAACAGCCCCGGACGCTGCAAGGACATTTCACCGGCGGTTTCCTGCAATTGGGTGCCGGTGCCGTCAAGGGTCAGTTGGGAGAAACGCGCGCTCAGGGTCTGGGATTTTTCCAGCAGTTGAGTCAGGCGCGCCACGTCCTTGTCGTCGGCGTGAGCCTGGAGCGTGGTCAAAGCCAGTACCGGCAGCAACAGCATGCGGATCAGACGCATGGGAGTCCTCATAACATTCGTGGGAGTGCGGCAGGTGCCTGAAGACACCTGCCCTTCAATATCAGGTCAGTCGCGCACCGGGCCGGGGGCCAGGACTTCACGCGAACCGTTGGTGTTCATGGAGGTCACGACCCCGGCCATTTCCATGGCTTCGATCATGCGCGCAGCGCGGTTGTAGCCGATCTTCAGCTTGCGCTGTACCGCGGAGATGGACGCGCGACGACTTTCAAGAACGAACTGCACCGCTTCGTCGTACAGCGCGTCAGCCTCAGGATCGTCGCCATCGCCACCGCCGCTGCTGCCTTCGAAGCCACTGCCGGCCTCTTCGACACCGTTGAGAATGTCGTCGTTATACTCCGGCGCACCACGCAACTTCCAGGCTTCCACCACGCGGTGAACCTCGTCGTCGGACACGAATGCACCGTGCACACGGATCGGCAGGCTGGTGCCCGGCGGCATGTACAACATGTCACCGTGGCCCAGCAGTTGTTCGGCGCCACCCTGGTCGATGATGGTCCGCGAGTCGATCTTGCTCGATACCTGGAACGCCATGCGGGTCGGAATGTTGGCCTTGATCAGACCGGTGATCACGTCCACCGACGGCCGCTGGGTCGCGAGGATCAAGTGGATACCGGCGGCTCGGGCTTTCTGGGCGATACGGGCGATCAGCTCTTCAACCTTCTTGCCGACGATCATCATCATGTCGGCGAATTCGTCCACCACCACCACGATGGTCGGCAGCTTTTGCAGCAGCGGTGCTTCGTCGTGGATGCTTTCGCGCTTGTACAGCGGATCGCTCAACGGCTCGCCGGCGTCCTGGGCTTCCTTGACCTTGGCGTTGAAGCCGGACAGGTTACGCACGCCCATCTTCGCCATCAGCTTGTAGCGCCGCTCCATCTCGGCAACGCTCCAGCGCAGGGCGTTGGCCGCGTCCTTCATGTCGGTGACCACCGGGCACAACAGGTGCGGAATGCCTTCGTAGATCGACAATTCAAGCATTTTCGGGTCGATCATGATCAGCTTGGCGTCTTCCGGGCCGGACTTGAACAGGATCGACAGGATCATCGCGTTCACACCCACCGACTTACCGGAACCGGTGGTACCGGCCACCAGCAGGTGGGGCATCTTCGCAAGGTCGGTAATCACCGGCTTGCCGCCGATATCATGGCCCAAGGCCAGTGTGACCGGGGACTTGAAGTTGTCGTACTCGGGGGTCGACAGTACCTCGGAGAAGCGCACGATCTGCCGGTCTTCGTTGGGGATCTCGATACCCACCGTAGTCTTGCCGGGAATCACTTCCACCACGCGCACGCTGGTCACGGCCAGGGAACGTGCCAGGTCCTTGGCCAGGTTGGAGATACGGCTGACCTTGACCCCTGCCGCCGGCTGGATTTCGTAACGGGTAATCACCGGGCCCGGGTGAATCGAGTCAACCGCGACTTCGACACCGAATTCCTTGAGCTTGATTTCCAGCAGATGGCCGACCGCAGCCAGGGATTCAGGCGAATAATTGAGTTGTTTCTTTTCCGCCGGGTCGAGAATCGAGATTGGCGGCAAGGTGCCTTCCACGGCGCTGTCGACGAACAGCGGCGCCTGTTTCTCTTTTTCCACACGTTTGCTTGGCGCGGCCGGCTTGACCGGAGCCGGGGCAATCACCGGCGGCACCTGCTTTTCGCGTTCGGACATGTGCTTGCTCAGGGCCTGCTCACGCTCGATCAGGCGTTCCTTGACCTTGGCCTGTTCGCGCTTGTCGGTGACGGTCGGTGCGACCACGTCATGCACACGGTCATCAACCTCTCGCAACTGGGCGACCAGTTGCTTGCGTTCGGCACGGGCGGCCCACCAGCGATTGGCGGCGCCCTGGAACAGTTCGAACAGGTCCAGGGTGATCTTGCCGGTAAGGTCCATCACCTTGAACCACGACAGATCGGTGAACACCGTCAGGCCGAACAGGAACAAGGCGATGAACAACAGCGTGCTGCCCTGGATGTTCAGGGCGGTCCTGGCCAGGTCGCCGAGGCTTTCACCCAGTGCACCACCGGCACCGGCCGGCAGACCGGTTGCCGCGTGGAAATGGATATGCGCCAGCGCCGCACCCGAGAGCACCAGGAACACCAGGCCGATCAGGCGCCAGGAGAACAGCCAGCCGCTCCACTGCCACGGTTCGTGACGCTGACGAAAGATCTGATACGTCTTGATCGCCAGCAGCAACGGGAAGATGTAGGCGAAGTAGCCCAGCACCATGAACAGGATATCGGCGCTGTAGGAGCCCGCAGGCCCGCCGAAGTTCTGCACGTCGTCGATCTTGCTGTTGTGGCTCCAGCCCGGATCATCCTTGCCATAGGTCAACAGGGCCATCATCAGGAACAGGCACAGGGCACCGATGGCGATCAGTGCACCTTCCTTGAGCCGGTAGTGCAGATGTTGGCGCCAGAGCGGAACGACGGCTGGTTTGGGTGCTGCGGTGGATTTCTTCAAAACGCTTCTATTCCTGCGCCAACGGCGCGTCCATCTGTTGATTGACTATAAAAAACTGCCCAATCCAGGCAGGTAAAAAAGTTGCGATGCGTAACCGGGACTACTTTTAACACTGCACAGCGGTTTTTATAAACACGGCATGCACTGCTTTTTAATACAAATGCCCTGATAGCGAGGCATTGTACGGGTTTGTGCGTGCGACGCCATGTTTGCGACCCTTGGGTGTAGCATAGTCAACAGCACATGACATGCAGTTCAATTTGAGCATGCATTCTCTTTTGTGACAAAGGCTTATGAGGTGTTTTTATGAGCACAGCGAAGCATTCCCGCCTGATCATTCTGGGTTCCGGCCCTGCCGGTTACAGTGCGGCCGTGTATGCCGCCCGCGCCAACCTCAAACCGGTCGTCATCACCGGCATACAGGCAGGAGGCCAGCTCACCACCACCGTTGAAGTCGATAACTGGCCGGGCGACGTCGAAGGCCTGACCGGTCCGGTGCTGATGGAGCGCATGCAAAAACACGCCGAGCGCTTTGCCACAGAGATCGTTTACGACCACATCCATACCGCCAAGTTGCAACAACGCCCCTTCGAGCTGACCGGAGACGGCGGCACGTACACCTGCGACGCGCTGATCATTGCCACCGGCGCTTCGGCGCAGTATTTGGGCCTGCCCTCTGAAGAAACCTTTGCCGGCAAAGGCGTTTCCGCCTGCGCCACCTGTGACGGCTTCTTCTATCGAAATCAGGTAGTGGCCGTCGTTGGCGGCGGCAACACGGCGGTCGAGGAAGCCCTTTACCTGTCGAACATCGCCAGGGAAGTGCATCTCATCCATCGCCGCGACAAGTTGCGCTCGGAGAAAATTCTCCAGGACAAACTCTTCGAGAAGGCCGCCAACGGCAATATCCGCCTGCACTGGAACCAGAACCTGGACGAAGTGCTCGGTGACTCCAGTGGCGTCACCGGTGCCCGCTTGCGTGACAGCCACACTGGCGCAACCAGCGAATTGTCGCTGGCCGGGGTGTTTATAGCCATCGGCCACAAACCCAATACCGACCTGTTCGTCGGCCAGCTGGAGATGCGCGACGGCTATCTGCTGGTCAAGGGTGGCAGCGAAGGCGATGCCACCGCCACCGCCATTGCCGGCGTGTTTGCTGCGGGCGACGTGGCCGATCACGTCTATCGCCAGGCCGTGACCTCTGCCGGCGCGGGCTGTATGGCCGCACTGGACGCCGAGAAATACCTGGACGACATTCCTGTCATTTGAAGGCAAACTCAACGGCGGGACAACACCCGCCACTGCCCTCCCCTTCTGCAAGCCCGGATGCCATGCTGACTTGGTTACAACGCAACTCCCTGAACTTTCCACCACTGGAAAAAGCCATGCGCGACCCCAACGGGCTGCTGGCTGCCGGTGGTGATTTGTCCGCCGACAGGCTGATCAACGCCTATCGCCATGGTTGCTTTCCGTGGTTTTCCGAAGGCCAGCCGATTCTCTGGTGGTCGCCCGACCCGCGCACGGTACTGTTTCCTGACGAACTGCACGTCTCGCGCAGCCTGAACAAGCTGCTGCGCCAACAACGCTATCAAGTGACCTTCGACCAGGACTTTGCCGCCGTCATCCGCGCCTGCGCCGCGCCACGGGAATACGCCGACGGCACCTGGATCACCGACGCCATGCAGGACGCCTACATAGAGCTGCACAGGCGTGGTCATGCGCATTCGGTGGAAGTCTGGGACCAGGACGAACTGGTCGGCGGGCTGTACGGACTGGCGATGGGACAGCTGTTTTTTGGCGAGTCGATGTTCAGCCTCGCCGACAATGCCTCGAAATTCGGCTTTGCCACCCTGGTGCGGCATCTGCAAGACTCAGGCTTTGTCCTGATCGACTGCCAGATGCCCACCGATCACCTGCACAGCCTGGGCGCCCGGGCGATTCCCCGCCGCGAATTCGCCGCCTACCTTGCCAGGCATCTGGATCAACCCAATGGTGCCACCTGGGTTTGCTGAGCGACTTTTGCCGCCGTGGCTTACACTTAATCAAAAGCTTATTCCCGAGGGTTGATCATGACCGAGTTGGCGCGTCTGAAGTTCTATGCCACTCAGCCGCACTCTTGCAGTTACCTGCCCGAGGAGCAGGCCACCACCCTGTTCCTGGACCCTAGCCAGCCCATGGATGTGCATGTCTACGCAGACCTGTCGGAGATGGGGTTTCGTCGCAGCGGCGATCATCTCTACCGACCGCATTGCCAGCATTGCAATGCGTGCGTTCCGGCGCGCATTCCCGTGGCTCAATTCACACCGAACCGCCAGCAGAAACGCATCCTCAAGCGCAACGCGGATCTGCAGGTACGCCCGGCCAAGCCGGGGTACAGCGAAGAGTACTTCGACCTTTATCAGCGCTATATCGAGCAACGCCACGCCGATGGCGATATGTACCCGCCGAGCCGCGATCAGTTTTCGACCTTCCTGGTACGCGACCTGCCGTTCTCCCGATTTTACGAATTCCGCCTGAACGGCCAGTTGCTCGCGGTTGCCGTCACCGATTTACTGCCCAACGGTTTGTCGGCGGTCTATACCTTCTACGAACCCGCCGAAGAACGCCGCAGCCTGGGACGTTTCGCGATCCTGTGGCAAATCGCCGAGACCCGCCGCCTGGAACTGGAAGCCGTCTACCTTGGCTACTGGATAAAAAACTGCAAAAAAATGAGCTACAAGACTCAATATCGCCCTATCGAGCTGCTGATTAACCAGCGCTGGGTGGTTCTGAACTAGAGCATTCCCTAAACCCCTTGGCTTGAACCCCACTTTTCGGGCACAATGCACGCCGCTTTTGCCTGGCGCAGTTGCACCGGGCCATTCATTGGACACCGAGGGCTTTACTGCATGTCGAAAGAAGACAGCTTCGAAATGGAAGGCACTGTCGTCGACACCCTGCCCAACACCATGTTTCGTGTGGAGTTGGAAAATGGGCACGTCGTAACCGCGCACATCTCCGGCAAGATGCGCAAGAACTACATCCGTATTCTTACCGGCGACAAAGTGCGCGTAGAGCTGACTCCCTATGACTTGAGCAAAGGGCGCATCACTTACCGCGCCCGTTAATCAAGTCAATACAAGACGCCCGGCCTATGCCGGGCGTTTTTGTTTGTCTGGGATTTGATGCAGCACACCAGGCCAATGTGGGAGCGGGCTTGCTCGCGAAGGCGGCCTGACATTCACCATCGATGTTGACTGACCCACCGCTTTCGCGAGCAAGCCCGCTCCCACAGGGGTATGTGTGAACCCTGAAAATCGGCACACAGCAAAAAGGCGCCTTTCGGCGCCTTTCTGTTTTGTTGCGGCTTAACGTCAAGCCATCTCGGCCGTGGTCTCGAACTCGAAGGTCAGCTCGCCGTCCTTGATGTCGATGTGCACCACACCGCCATGTTCGGCCAGTTCGCCAAAGAGGATCTCCTCCGCCAGCGGACGCTTGATCTTGTCCTGGATCAGGCGAGCCATCGGACGAGCGCCCATGGCCGAGTCGTAACCACCGGCTGCCAGCCAGCTGCGGGCGGCATCGGTGACTTCCAGCAACACACGTTTGTCTTCCAGCTGCGCCTGAAGCTCGGTGAGGAACTTGTCCACCACGCTCTTGATGACCTCATGACTGAGGCGACCAAACTGGATAATGGTATCCAGACGGTTGCGGAACTCTGGCGTGAAGCTCTTCTTGATCACTTCCATCGCGTCGGACGAGTGATCCTGGAACGTAAAACCGATCGAAGCGCGGGCTGCGGTTTCGGCACCGGCGTTGGTCGTCATGATGACGATCACGTTACGGAAATCCGCCTTGCGCCCGTTGTTATCGGTCAGGGTACCGTGGTCCATGACCTGCAGCAGCAGGTTGAAGACTTCCGGATGCGCCTTCTCGATTTCATCGAGCAACAGCACGCAGTGTGGTTGCTTGGTGATGGCTTCGGTCAGCAGACCGCCCTGATCGAACCCGACATAACCCGGAGGCGCACCGATCAGACGCGATACAGTGTGGCGCTCCATGTACTCGGACATGTCGAAGCGAATCAGCTCGACGCCCAGCGCCTTGGCCAGTTGACGCGCCGCTTCGGTTTTACCGACACCGGTCGGCCCTGCGAACAGGAACGAACCGACAGGCTTGTCAGGCGACTTCAGGCCAGCGCGCGACAATTTGATCGCGGTTGCCAGCGAGTCGATCGCCGCGTCCTGACCGAACACGGTCAGCTTCAGGTCACGCTCAAGGTTACGCAGCAGTTCCTTGTCGGAACTGGTGACGTGTTTTGGCGGAATTCGCGCAATTTTCGCGACGATATCCTCGACTTGCGGCACTTCAATGCGCTTGACGCGCATTTCCACCGGCTGCAGGCGCTGATAGGCACCCGCCTCGTCGATGACATCGATGGCCTTGTCCGGCATGTGCCGGTCATTGATATAGCGCGAAGCCAGTTCGGCAGCGGCGCGCAAGGCCTCATCACTGTATTCGATATTGTGATGGGACTCGAAGCGCCCCTTCAGGCCGCGCAGGATGCCGATGGTGTCTTCCACCGAAGGCTCGGACACATCGACCTTCTGGAAACGCCGGGCCAGGGCACGGTCCTTCTCGAAGATCCCGCGAAATTCCTGGAACGTGGTCGAGCCGATGCAACGGATATCACCCGACGACAGCAACGGCTTGAGCAGGTTCGAGGCGTCCATGACACCGCCAGAGGCGGCACCGGCACCAATGATGGTGTGGATTTCGTCGATGAACAGGATCGCCTGCGGGCGTTTTTTCAGTTCATTGAGCAACGCCTTGAAGCGCTTCTCGAAATCACCGCGGTATTTGGTACCGGCCAGCAAGGCTCCCAGGTCAAGGGAATACACCACGCTGTTGGCCAGCAGATCCGGCACCTGGTTGTCGACGATGCGCTTGGCCAGGCCTTCGGCAATCGCGGTTTTACCCACGCCCGCCTCGCCAACCAGCAGCGGATTGTTCTTGCGCCGACGCGCCAGGATCTGCGCTACGCGTTCGACTTCCAGTTCGCGCCCCACCAGTGGATCGATCCGACCCTGGCGCGCGAGTTCGTTGAGGTTGCTGGCATAAGCATCCAGAGGATTGCCCGAGGAAGAAGATTCACCGCCCTCGTCGTCCTGCATATCCTGCTCACCTTCAGAGTGATCGCCATGCCCCGGCACCTTGGAAATGCCATGGGCGATATAGTTGACGACATCGATGCGCGCAACGCTCTGCTGTTTAAGCAGGAACACTGCCTGACTCTCTTGCTCACTGAAGATCGCGACCAGCACGTTGGCGCCAGTCACTTCGCGTTTGCCCGAGCTCTGTACGTGAAACACGGCACGCTGCAGTACACGCTGGAAGCCCAGGGTTGGCTGGGTTTCGCGGTCCTCGTCATGAACGGGGATCAGTGGCGTGGTGGAGTCAATGAACTCCTGCAGGTCATGCTTGAGTTTGTCGAGGTTCGCGCCGCACGCACGCAAAACGGTGGCGGCAGCCTCATTGTCCAATAGGGCCAGCAGGAGATGCTCGACGGTCATGAACTCATGACGCTTCGAGCGTGCTTCCTTGAAGGCAAGATTGAGGGTGACTTCGAGCTCGCGGTTTAACATAGCTTCACCTCATACCCAAGTGTCCGGCGATTAACCGTCCTTCTCGATTTCACAGAGTAGCGGATGCTGGCTTTCCCTGGCGTACTGGTTGACCTGCATGGCCTTGGTCTCGGCGATGTCCCGGGTAAACACTCCACATACTGCCCGCCCTTCTGTGTGGACGGCCAGCATGACCTTGGTCGCCAGCTCGCGATTCAGGTTAAAAAACACCTCGAGCACTTCGACGACGAAATCCATCGGTGTGTAGTCATCATTGAACAAAACCACCTTGTACATCGGCGGTGCCTGTAAAGCAGGCTTGGCCTCCTGAACAGCAATGCCTGCGGAATCGTCGTCGTGTTCCTCCGGGCGATCCTTCTGGAGAGTCGGGCGATCCTGATTGAATGTTAGTCGAATCTGGCTGATTGCATGCATGGAAAGAAAGGTTCGTCTGTTGTTCAATTACAGTGGTGGGGGCGGCTATCAGCGTTTTCAACTCCGAGTGCCGGGTCTGCTTGACTATCGGCAAAACGGTGTTACAACCAATAGAGCCCACAGTGGGTAAAAAAGGTCCGCGGAGTCAATCTTATTTTCAGATACGACTGCGGATGTACTGGATGATACTCCAGTGATGGAGTCTGTTGCAGAGGGAGTTGGTATGTCAGGCGTCAAGGTCAGCGGCAAGGTCAAATGGTTCAACAACGCCAAGGGTTACGGTTTCATAAATGAAGACGGCAACACAGACGATCTGTTTGCCCACTTTTCCGCCATCCAGATGGATGGCTATAAAACCCTGAAAGCCGGTCAAGCTGTTGTATTCGAGATTATCCAGGGGCCCAAGGGCCTGCACGCAGTCAACATCGGCAACCCCGTGGACAGCCTGAATTCCACGGCACCCGCTGTACAACAGACCGTTACAGCTTAAGACCACACCGTCATCCCAGTCATAAAAAAACCGCCCGGCTCGATTGAGCCGGGCGGTTTTTTGCATGACTGCCGCTCGCTTACATGTGCGAGATCAGCGCATCGCCGAAGCCGGAGGAAGAAACCAGCCTGGCGCCATCCATCAAGCGCTCGAAATCATAGGTCACGGTCTTGGCGGAAATCGCCCCGTTAGTGCCCTTGATGATCAGGTCGGCCGCTTCGGTCCAGCCCATGTGACGCAGCATCATTTCTGCCGACAGGATCAGCGAACCCGGGTTGACCTGGTCCTTGCCCGCGTATTTCGGTGCAGTACCGTGGGTGGCTTCGAACATGGCCACGGTGTCGGACAGGTTGGCGCCCGGCGCAATACCGATACCGCCCACTTCCGCCGCCAGGGCGTCGGAGAGGTAGTCGCCGTTGAGGTTCAGGGTCGCGATGACATCGTATTCAGCCGGGCGCAGCAGGATCTGCTGGAGCATGGCGTCGGCGATGGCATCCTTGACGACAACGTTCTTGCCGGTTTTCGGGTTCTTGAACTGCATCCACGGGCCACCGTCGAGCAGGGTCGCGCCGAACTCTTCAGCCGCCACTTCGTAGGCCCACTCCTTGAAGGCACCTTCGGTGAACTTCATGATGTTGCCTTTGTGCACGATGGTCAGCGAGTCGCGGTCGTTGTCGACCACATACTGCAGCGCCTTGCGCGCCAGACGCTTGGTGCCTTCCAGGGACACCGGCTTGACGCCGATACCGCAGTTTTCATCGAAACGGATCTTGGTGACGCCCATTTCCTCTTTAAGGAACTTGATGACCTTGGTCGCCTCCGGCGAACCGGCCTTCCATTCAATACCGGCGTAGATGTCTTCGGAGTTCTCACGGAAGATCGTCATGTCGACGTCGCCTGGCTTCTTGACCGGGCTCGGCACGCCTTCGAACCAGCGCACCGGGCGCAGGCAGACGTACAGGTCCAGTTGCTGGCGCAGTGCAACGTTCAACGAACGGATGCCGCCACCGACCGGAGTGGTCAGCGGGCCCTTGATCGAAACCACGTAATCCTTGACTGCGTCCAGGGTTTCCTGAGGCAGCCAGGTGTCCTGATCGTAAACCTGGGTCGCTTTTTCCCCGGCGTACACTTCCATCCAGGAAATCTTGCGCTCGTCGCCGTAGGCCTTTTTAACGGCAGCATCGACAACCTTGATCATGACGGGGCTGATATCAACGCCAATACCGTCGCCTTCGATGAAGGGAATGATCGGGTTATTCGGAACATTGAGAGAATGGTCTGCATTGACGGTGATTTTGTCGCCGACAGCTGGAACCTGAATCTTCTTGTAACCCATGCTGAACTCCATTGATTGGATTGAACATCTGGCTTGGTTCGAGCGTAACCCAGTTAAATCGGCGCGCAAACCCTATGTTCCTGTCATCTGCGGTAAAGCCTTGCAACGGGCGCACTACAAGCTTGAAAGCAAAGGCAAAAATGCCAAAACCCGGGATAAGCATTGACCTTGCACCGACCCCGCTCCTGCGACCTTTAGACCAATGGACGAGAATCATTGCATCTGAAGCATCGGCAGAATGCCAGCTACCTATGTATAATGCGGCCGCTGACTAAAGGGTCACGACGGCGGAACGGC
This sequence comes from Pseudomonas sp. PDM31, assembly GCF_019218965.1. Lineage (NCBI taxonomy): Bacteria > Pseudomonadati > Pseudomonadota > Gammaproteobacteria > Pseudomonadales > Pseudomonadaceae > Pseudomonas > Pseudomonas sp. PDM31. The sequence continues at coordinate 135,759 of NZ_JAHUWS010000008.1, forward strand.
TCTACGACGACAGTTTCCGCCCGGCAAGCCGGCCTGCTACAACAGCCCGGCCACTTGACGCCCTACTGATGCACCCAACATCACAGCAACGAAATCTCGATATTCGGCTCATGGATGACTTTGAACGAACGCGCTTACCCGGCGCCCCTCGAGTTTCTGCGCACGCTTTAGCAAAGAAGAGAGAGTTAATCCGAATATGCCCACCCGCTCGAAGATCATCTATACCTTCACCGACGAAGCTCCTGCCCTCGCCACCTATTCACTGTTGCCTATCGTAGAGGCTTTCACCGCCTCGGCTGATATCGCCGTGGAAACCCGCGATATCTCTCTTGCAGGACGCATCCTGGCCAGCTTCCCCGAGCAACTGGGTGACAAAGCCGTAGCCGACCACCTCGCCGAACTGGGCGACCTGGCCGTTACGCCTGAAGCCAACATCATCAAATTGCCGAACATCAGCGCCTCGGTACCGCAACTGCAAGCCGCGATCAAAGAGCTGCAAGCTCAGGGCTACGCACTGCCGGACTACCCGGAAACCGTCACCTGCGACGCCGACAAAGACGTCAAGGCGCGCTACGACAAGGTCAAGGGCAGCGCCGTGAACCCGGTTCTGCGCGAAGGCAACTCCGACCGTCGCGCCCCGCTGTCGGTGAAGAACTACGCTCGCAAGCACCCGCACAAGATGGGCGCCTGGGCCAAGGACTCCAAGTCCCACGTCGCGCACATGAGCACCGGTGATTTCTACGGCAGCGAAAAAGCCGCCCTGATCGACGCCGCTGACGCCGTGAAAATCGAATTGATCGCTCAAGACGGCACGACCACCGTCCTGAAGGCAAAGACCAGCGTTCAGGCTGGCGAGATCCTCGACTGCGCCGTGATGAGCAAAAACGCCCTGCGTAACTTCATCGCCGCTGAAATCGAAGACGCCAAGGCCAATGGCGTACTGCTGTCGGTTCACCTCAAAGCCACCATGATGAAGGTCTCCGACCCGATCATGTTCGGCCAGATCGTTGCCGAGTTCTATAAAGACGCACTGGCCAAGCACGCTGACGTGCTGGCACAGATCGGCTTTAACCTGAACAACGGCATCGGCGACCTGTACGCTCGCATCAAGGCCCTGCCGGCCGAGCAGCAAGCAGCCATCGAAGCCGACATCCAGGCGGTCTACGCTGCTCGTCCGTCGCTGGCCATGGTCAACTCCGACAAAGGCATCACCAACCTGCACGTGCCGAGCGACGTTATCGTCGACGCCTCGATGCCGGCCATGATCCGTGACTCCGGCAAGATGTGGGGCACCGACGGCCAGCTGCACGACACCAAGGCGGTGATCCCGGACCGTTGCTACGCCACTATCTACCAGGCTGTGATCGCTGACTGCATCGCCAATGGCGCCTTCGATCCGACCACCATGGGCAGCGTGCCGAACGTTGGCCTGATGGCGAAGAAAGCCGAAGAGTATGGCTCCCACGACAAGACCTTCCAGATCAAGGCTGACGGCGTGGTTCGTGTGACCGACAGCAAAGGCACCCTGCTGATGGAACAGGCTGTTGAAGCCGGTGACATCTTCCGCATGTGCCAGACCAAAGACGCGCCGATCCAGGACTGGGTCAAGCTGGCCGTCAACCGTGCCCGCGCAAGCAGCACACCGGCCATTTTCTGGCTGGACCCGATGCGCGCCCACGACGGCGTGGTGATCGAGAAAGTTCAGGCTTACCTGAAGGATCACGACACCGCCGGCCTGGACATCCAGATCATGGCCCCAGTCGATGCAATGAAGTACACCCTGCAGCGCACTCGCGAAGGCAAGGACACCATTTCGGTGACCGGCAACGTACTGCGCGACTACCTGACCGACCTGTTCCCGATCATGGAACTGGGCACCAGCGCCAAGATGCTGTCGATCGTGCCGCTGATGAATGGCGGTGGCCTGTTCGAAACCGGCGCCGGTGGTTCGGCTCCGAAACACGTTCAGCAACTGCTGGAAGAGAACTTCCTGCGTTGGGACTCCCTGGGCGAGTTCCTCGCTCTGGCCGCGTCCCTCGAGCACCTGGGTGTTACTTACAACAACCCGAAGGCGCTGGTTCTGGCCAAGACCCTGGATCAGGCCACCGGCCAGTTCCTGGACAACAACAAGTCGCCATCGCGTAAAGTCGGCAACATCGACAACCGCGGCAGCCACTTCTACCTGGCGCTGTACTGGGCTCAGGCCCTGGCTGCCCAGACCGAAGACACTGCACTGCAAGCGCAGTTCGCGACCCTGGCCAAGACCCTGACCGAGAACGAAGCAACCATCGTTGCCGAGCTCAACGCCGTTCAGGGCAAGCCAGTGGACATCGGCGGTTACTACCACGCCAGTGCCGAGCTGATCAGCAAGGCCATGCGCCCGAGCGCAACCTTCAACGCAGCGGTTGCAGCGTTGGTTTAAGGTTGTAAGGGAACATCACAAACCCCGGCCATGTGCCGGGGTTTGTGTTTTTGGCCCCACCAAAGATCCAATGTGGGAGCGGGCTTGCTCGCGAATGCGGTTTATCATTGAACATCTCCATTGACTGAACCGCCGCTTTCGCGAGCAAGCCCGCTCCCACATTGACCGTGTTTCAATATTCAGAATTTGAGGAAACTTCATGGACTGGAAACCCCACATCACCGTCGCCACCATCGTCGAAGACAACGGCCGCTTCCTGATGGTCGAGGAACTCAAGCACGGACGTGTGGTGCTCAATCAGCCTGCCGGCCATCTGGATCCGAATGAAACCCTGACCGAAGCCGCCGTACGCGAAACCCTCGAAGAAACCGGCTGGGACGTCGAAGCCACCGGCGTGGTGGGAATTTATCTCTACACCGCCCCAAGCAACGGCGTGACTTATCAGCGAGTCTGCTTCATCGCCAAACCGCTGCAACACCGCCCCGATTACCAACTGGACGACGGCATCGTCGGCGCCAAGTGGCTGACCCGCGACGAATTAATCGAGCAGCGCGACCATTGGCGCAGCGAGCTGATCATCCGCTGCATCGACGATTACCTGGCCGGCCATCACTTCGGCCTCGAACTGATCCGTCCTTCTCTTTAGCCTTGCAGGCTTGAGCCTGTTAGAATCTCGTCCTTTTTCAAGACACTCATTGAATCCCTATGCGTGATCCAGCCCCTTCTGACACACAAAAGAAGCGCGTCATTGTCGGCATGTCCGGCGGCGTGGACTCTTCCGTTTCCGCCCTTCTGCTGATCGAGCAGGGATATGAGGTGGAAGGCCTGTTCATGAAGAACTGGGAAGAAGACGACGGAACCGAATACTGCACCGCCATGGATGATCTGGCGGACGCCCAGGCCGTGTGCGACAAGATTGGCATCAAGCTGCACACCGCCAACTTCGCCGCCGAGTACTGGGATAACGTGTTCGAGCACTTCCTGGCCGAATACAAGGCCGGCCGCACGCCGAACCCGGATATCCTGTGCAACCGCGAGATCAAGTTCAAGGCGTTCCTCGACTACGCCATGATGCTTGGCGCCGACCTGATTGCCACCGGTCACTACGTGCGTCGCCGCGACATCGACGGCCGCACCGAACTGCTCAAGGGCCTGGACGCGAACAAGGACCAGAGCTATTTCCTGCACGCCGTCGGCGGCGAGCAGATCGCCAAGACCCTGTTCCCGGTCGGCGAACTGGAAAAACCCGAAGTGCGCGCGATTGCCGAGAAATACGAACTGGCGACCGCGAAGAAAAAGGACTCCACCGGAATCTGCTTTATCGGCGAGCGCCGCTTCAGTGACTTCCTCAAGCAGTACCTGCCGGCCCAGCCGGGCGAGATCAAGACCACCGAAGGCGAGATCATCGGCCGTCACCACGGCCTGATGTACCACACCATCGGCCAGCGCCAGGGCCTGGGCATCGGCGGCTTGAAAGATGCCAGTGACGAGCCGTGGTACGTATTGATCAAGGACCTGGAACACAACGAGCTGATCGTCGGCCAGGGCAACGATCACCCCTGGCTGTTCTCCCGCGCCCTGCTCGCTTCGGACATCTATTGGGTCAACCCGATCGACCTGAGCCAGCCGCGCAGGCTGACCGCCAAGGTCCGCTATCGCCAGAGCGACCAGCCCTGCACCCTGGAAAAGACCGCCACCGGTTACCGTGCGACTTTCGATGACCCGCAGCGCGCAGTCACCCCGGGCCAGTCCGTGGTGTTCTACGACGGCGAAATCTGCCTGGGCGGCGGCGTCATTGAAGTGGCAGAGCCATGGACCAGTAAAGGCCAGGCGCAATGACTCCCACCCAGGAACAACTGACGGCGCTGGGCGGCGTGTTTCTCGCCGCCGTGCTGGTCGACAAGATCGCCAAAACCGGCCAGACCAACGAAGCCGGCCTGACCTGCATGCTGGGTAGCCTGCTGATTCGCGATCCCAAGGACACCCTGGAAGTCTACGGCGGCGACGATATCAATCTGCGCGAAGGCTATCGTGCCTTGATCGGCGCCCTCGAACGCGATCCAAGCGCCCTGCAGCGCGAACCCTTGCGTTATGCCCTGGCCATGCTTGGCCTGGAGCGTCAGTTGGCCAAGCGCGGCGACATGCTCGACGTGATCGGTAAGCGCCTGCCGCAAATCCAGTCCCAGGTCGAACACTTTGGCCCGGCTCACGAAAACGTGATCGCCGCCTGTGGCGCGCTGTACCAGGATACCCTGAGCACCTTGCGCCAACGCATCCAGGTGCACGGCGACATGCGCAACCTGCAACAACCGAGCAATGCCTCGAAAATTCGCGCCCTGCTGCTCGCCGGTATCCGTTCGGCACGCCTGTGGCGGCAGCTGGGCGGGCATCGCTGGCAGCTGGTGGTCAGCCGGCGCAAGCTGCTCAAAGAGCTTTATCCGCTGATGCGCAGCAGCTGAACCGCGCCCGCAACATGCTTTTGTAATCTGTAACGCGTAATACGCCGGTCAGTTGGCGACGGACCGGCGGATTTTTTCATGTATGATACGCGCCCCATTTCGTTGCCCGACTGTCCGAGAACACCCCATGCAGCTTTCTTCGCTCACTGCGGTTTCCCCTGTTGACGGCCGCTACGCCGGCAAAACCCAGGCCCTGCGCCCAATTTTCAGCGAGTACGGCTTGATCCGTGCCCGAGTCCTGGTTGAAGTGCGCTGGCTCCAGCGCCTGGCCGCTCACCCTGCCATCAGCGAAGTGCCGGCGTTCTCCGCGCAAGCCAACGCGGCGTTGAACACCCTGGCGGAAAACTTCTCTCTGGAGCACGCCGAGCGCGTCAAAGAGATCGAGCGCACCACCAACCACGACGTCAAAGCCATCGAATACCTGCTCAAGGAGCAGGCGGCCAAGCTGCCGGAACTGGCCAAGGTCAGCGAATTCATCCACTTTGCCTGCACCAGCGAGGACATCAACAACCTGTCCCACGCCCTGATGCTGCGCGAAGGCCGTGATGATGTGATGCTGCCGCTGATGCGCCAGACCGCCAACGCCATCCGCGAACTGGCCATCCGTTTCGCCGACGTGCCGATGCTGTCGCGCACCCACGGTCAGCCGGCCTCGCCGACCACCCTGGGCAAAGAACTGGCGAACGTGGTTTACCGCCTGGAGCGCCAGATCGCTCAAGTCGCCGCCGTGCCGCTGCTGGGCAAGATCAACGGCGCCGTGGGCAACTACAACGCACACCTGTCGGCCTACCCTGAGATCGACTGGGAAGCCAACGCCCGCGCCTTCATCGAAGACGAGCTGGGCCTGGGCTTCAACCCGTACACCACGCAGATCGAACCGCACGACTACATCGCCGAGCTGTTCGACGCGATCGCGCGCTTCAACACCATCCTGATCGACTTCGACCGCGACATCTGGGGCTACATCTCCCTGGGTTATTTCAAGCAGCGCACCATCGCTGGCGAAATCGGCTCGTCGACCATGCCGCACAAGGTCAACCCGATCGACTTCGAAAACTCCGAAGGCAACCTGGGCATCGCCAACGCGCTTTTCCAGCACCTGGCGAGCAAGCTGCCGATCTCCCGCTGGCAGCGCGACCTGACCGACTCCACCGTACTGCGCAACCTCGGTGTCGGCTTCGCCCACAGCGTGATCGCGTACGAAGCCAGCCTCAAGGGCATCAGCAAGCTGGAGCTCAACGAGCAGAAAATCGCCGCTGACCTGGACGCCTGCTGGGAAGTCCTGGCCGAGCCGATCCAGACCGTGATGCGCCGCTACAACATCGAAAACCCGTACGAGAAGCTGAAAGAATTGACCCGCGGCAAGGGCATCAGCCCGGAAGCGTTGCAGACTTTCATCGACGGCCTGGACATGCCGGCCGCCGCCAAGGCAGAGCTGAAGTTGCTCACCCCGGCGAACTACATCGGTAACGCTGTAGAGCAAGCCAAACGTATCTGATCGACCGCAAGACCCCTTTGAGACGCCCGGCAGCGCCGGGCGTTTTTATTCCCGTATGAAAAGTGCATTTTTTCAATAGGTTACACATGAATCCTGACACTCCTCTGCAACTTCTCGGCGGTATCACGGCACGGGAATTCCTGCGCGACTACTGGCAGAAAAAACCACTGCTGATCCGTCAGGCAATTCCTGATTTCGAAAGCCCGATCGACGCCGACGAACTGGCCGGCCTGGCACTGGAAGAAGAAGTCGAATCGCGTCTGATCATCGAAAACGGCGAACGCCCGTGGGAATTGCGCCGCGGTCCGTTTGCCGAAGACGAATTCAGCAAATTGCCGGAGCGAGAGTGGACCCTGCTGGTTCAAGCCGTGGACCAGTTCGTACCGGAAGTCAGCGAACTGCTCGAACATTTCCGCTTCCTGCCGAGCTGGCGCATCGACGACGTGATGATCAGCTTCGCCGCCCCGGGTGGCAGCGTGGGTCCGCACTTCGACAACTACGACGTGTTCCTCCTGCAAGGCCATGGCAAGCGCAACTGGAAGATCGGCCAGATGTGCGATTCCGATAGCGCCCTGCTGCAGCATGCCGACCTGCGCATCCTCGCCGACTTCGAAGCCACCGATGAGTGGGTCCTGGAACCGGGCGACATGCTGTACCTGCCGCCGCGCCTGGCCCACTGCGGCGTTGCAGTCGATGACTGCCTGACCTATTCGGTTGGTTTCCGCGCACCGAGCGCCGCTGAAGTACTGACCCACTTCACCGATTTCCTCAGCCAGTTCCTGCCGGATGAAGAGCGCTACACCGACGCCGACGCCCTGCCGGTGGCGGATCCGCACCAGATCCAGCATGACGCCCTCGACCGCTTGAAAGGCCTGCTGGCCGAACACATGAGCGACGAGCGCCTGCTGCTGACCTGGTTCGGCCAGTTCATGACCGAGCCGCGCTACCCGGAACTGGTGGTCGGGCCGGAAGATCTGGAAGAAGACGACGTGCTCAGCGCACTGGAAGAAGGCGCCGTGCTGATCCGCAACCCGAGCGCACGCCTGGCCTGGTCGGAAGTCGACGACGACCTGCTGCTGTTCGCCAGCGGCCAGAGCCGCTACCTGCCAGGCAAGTTGCGCGAACTGTTGAAGATGATCTGCGCCGCCGACGCGCTGCACATCGACAACCTCGGCGCCTGGCTGAGCGACGAAGACGGCCGCGGCCTGCTGTGCGAGCTGGTCAAGCAAGGAAGCCTGGGGTTCGCCGATGAATAAGATTCACGTAAGTGTCGCAGACTGGCAAAAGGACAACGCCGAGATCCGGCGCATTCGTGAGACGGTGTTCGTCGCCGAGCAATGCGTGCCACCCGAGCTGGAATGGGACGCCGATGACGCGACCGCCGTGCATTTCCTGGCGTTCGAAGGCGACTTTCCGATCGGTACCGCCCGCTTGCTGCCCGACGGGCACGTTGGCCGGGTATCGGTACTCAAGGACTGGCGCGGCCTGAAAGTCGGCGATGCACTGATGCATGCAGTGATCGGTGAAGCCGAGAAGCGCGGGCTCAAGCAGCAGATGCTCAGCGCCCAGGTGCAGGCCACGGCGTTCTATGAGCGCCTGGGCTTTCGCATGGTCAGCGAGGAGTTCCTGGAAGCCGGGATTCCTCATGTGGACATGGTTCGCCATTCGGCCTGAACCCTGTGATGAAGAGGCCCTGCGTCATGGCGGGCCTCTTTGTCATGGAGGGGCTTGTGTGTCACAGAAGGCTTGTGTGCCATAGAGGGCTTCTGTGTCATAGAGGGCCTCTTTGTCATGGAGGGGCTTGTGTGTCATAGAGGGCTTCTGTGGCGAGGGGGCTTGCCCCCGCTGGGTCGCGCAGCGGCCCCAGTATTTTCAGGGCCGCTGCGCAGCCCAACGGGGGCAAGCCCCCTCGCCACAAAAGCAATATGTGAACACCATCAAAACGCCTCGTCATCTTCAGATGCCGGGGCGTTTTGCCGTCTAGGATTCAACTACCGCCCCGCCAGGCCGACAAACTGGCAACATCAAGCCTTTGATTGCGGAGATAACGGATATGTCCCTACGCACCCTGCTCACCACACTGTTGGTAGCCAGCAGCTTTTCGGTCATGGCAGCCACGGAAATCGTGCCGCTGAAATATCACACCAGCGCCGACATGCTGCCGGTCGCCCAAGACTATATCGGCAAGGACGGCCAGGTCAGCGCCTACGGCAATCAGCTCATTGTCAACGCCGATCAGCGCAAGATCGACGAACTTAAAGCCCTTCTCAGCCAACTCGACACCGCCCCAAAACGCCTGCTGATCACTGTCGACACCAACGAAAACAACGTTCAGGGTGGTCAGGGTTATTCGGTGAACGGCGCCAAACCGGGCAAGACCCGGATCATCAGCTATGGCACCGACAGCCGCGACGGTGGCATCCAGCAAATCCAGGCCAGTGAAGGCGCGCCGGCGCTGATCCAGGTCGGCCAGAGCATCCCGCTGACCAGCAGCCAGACCGACTCCTACGGCGACCTGCGCAGCCAGACCGAATACCGCAACGTCACCCAGGGCTTCTACGTCACCGCCAGCGTCACCGGTGACATCGTTCACCTGTCGATCAGTACCAATCGTGACCGCATGAGCCAGGAACGTCCCGATGTAGTGAACGTGCAAAGTACCGACACGACAGTCACCGGGCGCCTGGGTGAATGGATCCTGCTGGCCGGCATGAATGGCCAGACGCAGGCCGACAAACAGGGTATGACCCGCAACTATGCGACTCAGAGCCGCAATGACATGACTGTGCGGGTGAAAGTCGACACTTTGGACTAACGTCCCAAAAACTGACTGGCGAGTCGCATTCACCGAAAAATGTAGTGCTTGAAAAAAAGCACTACAAAACGTTTGACGCGCCAAAAAAGCAAAGGCATGATGGCCTCGCTCCCGCTAACCAGGGGCCCTGGCAAGGGCCTTCGAAGCGATGTCTCGCAGCTACCCCGCGATCCGCTTCGTGTCTGTACCGCCCACAAGGTGTGTTTGACGAGGTTGCCGACTGGAACGAAGTTGTCCCGAGGGACGGAAGCTAATAGGTAACCCGGCAGCACACTGATGTTCGTACCAAGGCCCACGATGCCCGAATGCGCCCGCAGTTCGCCTCTACCTGCTCTCTTCCCCCCCGAGTCATCGTCCACCCCGTCGTCAGCCCCGCCGAATCCGACCGAACCATTGAGCTTCTGGTCAGCGAGCGCAGGAATTTTCCACCGCAGAACAACTTTTCATAAAGACGCGACGAGGTTTATCTCCATGGCACTGACACGCGAACAGCAAATTGCAGCCCTCGAAAAAGACTGGGCTGAAAACCCGCGCTGGAAAGGCGTGACACGCACTTACTCCGCTGCTGACGTCGTCCGTCTGCGTGGCTCGGTTCAACCTGAGCACACCTTTGCAAAAATGGGCGCCGAGAAGCTGTGGAACCTGGTGACCCAGGGTGCCAAGCCAGCCTTCCGTCCTGAGAAAGATTTCGTCAACTGCATGGGCGCCCTGACCGGCGGCCAGGCTGTACAACAAGTTAAAGCCGGTATCCAGGCGATCTACCTGTCGGGCTGGCAGGTTGCTGCGGACAACAACTCCGCCGAATCGATGTACCCGGACCAGTCGCTGTACCCGGTGGACTCGGTTCCAACCGTGGTCAAGCGCATCAACAACTCGTTCCGTCGCGCCGACCAGATCCAGTGGAAAGCCGGCAAGAACCCGGGCGACGACGGCTACATCGACTACTTCGCACCTATCGTGGCTGACGCCGAAGCCGGTTTCGGCGGCGTACTGAACGCCTACGAGCTGATGAAAAGCATGATCGAAGCAGGCGCCGCCGGCGTTCACTTTGAAGACCAACTGGCTTCCGTGAAGAAATGCGGCCACATGGGCGGCAAGGTACTGGTTCCTACCCAGGAAGCCGTACAGAAGCTGACCGCTGCCCGTCTGGCGGCTGACGTTGCCGGTACTCCGACCATCATCCTGGCTCGTACCGACGCTAACGCCGCCGACCTGCTGACTTCCGACTGCGACCCGTACGACCAGCCGTTCGTGACTGGCGAACGTACCCAGGAAGGCTTCTACAAAGTGCGCGCTGGCCTGGACCAGGCGATCGCTCGCGGCCTGGCTTACGCTCCGTACGCCGACCTGATCTGGTGCGAAACCGCCAAGCCAGACCTGGACGAGGCTCGTCGCTTCGCTGAAGCGATCAAAAAGGAATACCCGGACCAACTGCTGTCCTACAACTGCTCGCCTTCTTTCAACTGGAAGAAAAACCTGGACGACGCGACCATCGCCAAGTTCCAGCGCGAACTGTCCGCCATGGGCTACAAGCACCAGTTCATCACACTGGCCGGCATTCACAACATGTGGCACAGCATGTTCAACCTGGCGCACGACTACGCCCGCAACGACATGACTGCCTACGTGAAGCTGCAAGAGCAGGAATTCGCTGACGCTTCGAAGGGCTACACCTTCGTGGCTCACCAGCAGGAAGTGGGCACCGGCTACTTCGACGACATGACCACCGTGATCCAGGGTGGCTCGTCTTCGGTCACCGCGCTGACCGGTTCGACTGAAGAAGAACAGTTCCACTGATCTGCTTCTTGAGTACACGGCCGCTGCGGACCGACTGAAAAGCTAACCGCAGCGCTGCACATCTGACGCCCCGACTGGTTCGGGGCGTTTTTTTGCCTGCGATTCCTCAAACACCACAAACCCTGCATCCATACCTCACCGCAGGAGCTGTCTGGTGAAACGAGGCTGCGATCTTTTGATCTTGCTTGTAAAAAATCAAAAGATCGCAGCCTCGTTTCTCTCGACAGCTCCTACAGTTATGCGCATGTAAGACAACTTCCCCACCATAAACCAGTTAAACACTTTAAAAACCAGCACAAACAATACTGATTATCATTTAGCAAAAACCATGTTCGTTACATTCCAAACAAAACATAATTCCCCAAATGCCGGCTAATGCCCGCATCGCAAGGGCTACAGGGCTCCAAAGGCTCAGAATGTCCTTATTCCTATAATAAATTTCGCTATAGGAATTTTACTTGCCGGGTGTTTAGCCATAAAATCAGCGGGATTGATTGCTGCGACATATCGTCACTGCTTTGTTACTTTTTCAAGCTCAGAGACCTTTGCTCTCTGTTAAGGATTACCAGCATGCCCGAAGCGACAGGACTCATGGCCCACAACTGGGGCTTTGCCATTTTCCTTCTAGGCGTCGTCGGCCTCTGTGCCTTCATGCTGGGCGTCTCAAGCCTCCTCGGGTCAAAAGCCTGGGGCCGCAGCAAAAACGAACCGTTCGAGTCCGGCATGCTACCTACAGGTGGCGCCCGCTTGCGGCTCTCGGCAAAATTCTATCTGGTCGCGATGCTCTTCGTGATCTTCGATATCGAAGCCCTCTTTCTCTTTGCATGGTCTGTGTCCGTCCGCGAAAGCGGCTGGACCGGATTCGTCGAAGCTCTCGTTTTCATAGCAATTCTGTTGGCAGGCCTTGTCTACCTATTCCGAGTGGGCGCCCTTGACTGGGCTCCGGAAGCTCGGCGCAAGCGGCAAGCGAAGCTGAAACAATGAGGCTTTGGCAATGCAATACAATCTCACCAGGATCGACCCCGATGCTCCTAACGAGCAGTATCCGATTGGCGAGCGGGAAACCGTTTCCGATCCGTTAGAAGATCAAGTCCACAAAAACATCTTCATGGGCAAACTCGAAGACGTGCTTAACGGCACGATCAACTGGGGGCGCAAGAACTCCCTGTGGCCGTATAACTTCGGTCTTTCGTGCTGCTACGTGGAAATGACCACCGCCTTCACGGCGCCCCACGACATCGCGCGCTTTGGCGCCGAGGTTATCCGGGCATCGCCGCGCCAGGCGGATTTCATGGTTATCGCTGGTACCTGCTTCATCAAGATGGCGCCGATCATTCAGCGTCTCTATGAGCAAATGCTCGAACCGAAATGGGTAATTTCCATGGGTTCGTGCGCCAACTCCGGTGGCATGTACGACATCTACTCTGTCGTTCAAGGGGTGGACAAGTTCCTGCCCGTGGACGTCTACGTGCCTGGCTGCCCGCCCCGTCCTGAAGCTTTCCTGCAAGGCCTGATGCTGTTGCAGGAGTCGATTGGACAGGAGCGTCGTCCGCTTTCCTGGGTCGTTGGTGATCAAGGCGTCTACCGCGCCGAGATGCCTTCCGAGAAGGAAAAGCGCCGCGAACAGCGAATCGCAGTCACCAACCTGCGCAGCCCCGACGAAGTCTGATCCAGATCTGCTTCTTTGATAGAACGAGACACTGGCTTCATTCTTTACGTTGACCGAAAGCGATAAATAACCATGACTACAGGCAGTGCTCTGTACATCCCGCCTTACAAGGCAGACGACCAGGATGTGGTCGTCGAACTGAACAACCGTTTTGGCCCGGAGGCGTTCACCGCCCAGCCTACCCGCACCGGCATGCCGGTGCTTTGGGTTGCCCGCGCCAAACTCGTCGAAGTCCTGACCTTCCTGCGTAACCTGCCCAAGCCGTACGTCATGCTCTATGACCTGCACGGCGTGGACGAGCGTCTGCGCACCAAGCGTCAAGGGCTGCCAAGCGGCGCCGACTTCTCCGTGTTCTATCACTTGATGTCGATCGAGCGTAACAGCGACGTCATGATCAAGGTCGCCCTGTCCGAGAGCGACCTCAGCCTGCCGACCGTCACCAGCATCTGGCCGAACGCCAACTGGTACGAGCGTGAAGTCTGGGACATGTACGGCATCGACTTCAAAGGCCACCCTCACCTGACGCGCATCATGATGCCGCCCACCTGGGAAGGTCACCCGCTGCGCAAGGATTTTCCGGCGCGCGCCACCGAATTCGATCCGTTCAGCCTGACCCTGGCCAAGCAACAACTCGAGGAAGAAGCCGCGCGCTTCAAGCCTGAAGACTGGGGCATGAAACGTTCCGGCGCGAACGAGGACTACATGTTCCTCAACCTCGGCCCTAACCACCCTTCGGCGCACGGTGCGTTCCGCATCATCCTGCAGCTGGACGGTGAAGAGATCGTCGATTGCGTTCCGGACATCGGTTACCACCACCGTGGCGCCGAGAAGATGGCCGAGCGTCAGTCCTGGCACAGCTTCATCCCGTACACCGACCGTATCGACTACCTCGGCGGCGTGATGAACAACCTGCCGTACGTGCTCTCGGTCGAGAAGCTGGCCGGCATCAAGGTGCCTGAGAAGGTCGACGTCATCCGCATCATGATGGCCGAGTTCTTCCGGATCACCAGCCACCTGCTGTTCCTGGGTACTTACATCCAGGACGTCGGCGCCATGACTCCGGTGTTCTTCACCTTCACCGACCGCCAGAAGGCGTACACGGTGATCGAAGCCATTACCGGTTTCCGCCTGCACCCGGCCTGGTACCGCATCGGTGGCGTCGCCCACGACCTGCCGCGCGGCTGGGAAAAACTGGTGAAAGACTTCGTCGAGTGGATGCCAAAGCGTCTGGACGAATACCAGAAAGCCGCACTGGACAACAGCATCCTGCGTGGCCGCACCATCGGCGTCGCCGCCTACAACACCAAGGAAGCCCTGGAATGGGGCGTCACCGGTGCCGGCCTGCGTTCGACCGGTTGCGACTTCGACCTGCGTAAAGCGCGTCCATACTCCGGTTACGAGAACTTCGAATTCGAAGTGCCGCTGGCCGCCAATGGCGATGCCTACGATCGTTGCATCGTACGTGTCGAAGAAATGCGCCAGAGCATCAAGATCATCGAGCAGTGCATGCGCAACATGCCGCAAGGCCCGTACAAGGCGGATCACCCGCTGACCACGCCGCCACCGAAAGAGCGCACCCTGCAACACATCGAGACCCTGATCACGCACTTCCTGCAAGTTTCGTGGGGCCCGGTCATGCCGGCCAACGAATCCTTCCAGATGATCGAAGCGACCAAGGGCATCAACAGTTATTACCTGACGAGCGATGGCGGCACCATGAGCTACCGCACCCGGATTCGTACCCCAAGCTTCCCGCACTTGCAGCAGATCCCTTCGGTGATCAAAGGCAGCATGGTCGCGGACTTGATCGCGTACCTGGGTAGTATCGATTTCGTTATGGCCGACGTGGACCGCTAAGCATGAACAGCACGCTTATCCAGACAGACCGTTTCACCTTGAGTGAAACCGAGCGCTCGGCCATCGAGCACGAGTTGCATCACTACGAAGACCCGCGCGCGGCGTCCATCGAAGCCCTGAAGATCGTCCAGAAGGAACGTGGCTGGGTGCCGGATGGCGCCCTGTACGCCATCGGCGAAATCCTCGGCATCCCGGCCAGCGACGTAGAAGGCGTGGCGACGTTCTATAGCCAGATCTTCCGTCAGCCGGTCGGCCGTCACATCATTCGCGTCTGCGACAGCATGGTCTGCTACATCGGCGGCCACGAGTCGGTTGTCAGCGAAATCCAGAGCAAGCTCGGCATCGGCCTGGGTCAAACCACCGCCGACGGTCGTTTCACCCTGCTGCCGGTCTGCTGCCTCGGCAACTGCGACAAGGCGCCGGCGTTGATGATCGACGACGACACTTTCGGTGATGTGCAGCCAGCAGGCGTTGCCAAATTGCTCGAGGGCTACGTATGACCCTGACTTCTTTCGGCCCGGCCAACCGCATCAAGCGTTCGGCCGAGACTCACCCGCTCACCTGGCGTCTGCGTGACGACGGCGAAGCCGTATGGCTCGACGAGTACCAGGCCAAGAACGGTTACGCCGCTGCGCGCAAGGCCTTTGCCGACATGGCTCAGGACGATATCGTCCAGACCGTGAAAGATTCCGGCCTCAAAGGTCGCGGCGGTGCAGGCTTCCCCACAGGCGTGAAGTGGGGACTGATGCCAAAGGACGAATCCATCAACATCCGCTACCTGCTGTGCAACGCGGATGAAATGGAGCCCAACACCTGGAAAGACCGCATGCTGATGGAGCAACTGCCCCATCTGCTGATCGAAGGCATGCTGATCAGTGCCCGTGCACTGAAAACCTACCGTGGCTACATCTTCCTGCGTGGCGAATACACCACCGCCGCCAAGCACCTCAACCGTGCCGTGGAAGAAGCCAAGGCAGCTGGCCTGCTGGGTAAAAACATTCTGGGCAGCGGCTTCGATTTCGAACTGTTCGTCCACACCGGCGCCGGGCGTTACATCTGCGGTGAAGAAACCGCGTTGATCAACTCCCTCGAAGGCCGCCGCGCCAACCCGCGCTCCAAGCCGCCCTTCCCTGCCGCCGTTGGCGTGTGGGGCAAGCCGACCTGCGTGAACAACGTTGAAACCCTGTGCAACGTCCCGGCGATCATTGCCGACGGCGTGGACTGGTACAAATCGTTGGCACGCGAGGGCAGTGAAGACATGGGCACCAAGCTCATGGGCTTCTCCGGCAAGGTCAAGAACCCGGGTCTGTGGGAACTGCCATTCGGCGTCACCGGTCGCGAGCTGTTCGAAGACTACGCCGGCGGCATGCGCGACGGCTTCAAGCTCAAGGCCTGGCAACCAGGCGGCGCCGGTACCGGCTTCCTGTTGCCGGAACACCTGGACGCACAAATGTACGCCGGCGGCATCGCCAAGGTGGGCACCCGTATGGGTACCGGCCTGGCCATGGCGGTGGACGACAGCATCAACATGGTGTCCCTGCTGCGCAACATGGAGCAGTTCTTCGCCCGCGAATCCTGTGGCTTCTGCACCCCGTGCCGCGATGGCCTGCCATGGAGCGTCAAGCTCCTGATGGCGATCGAGAACGGTGAAGGCCAGCCAGGCGACATCGAGACCCTGCTGGGTCTGGTCGGTTTCCTCGGCCCGGGCAAGACCTTCTGTGCTCACGCACCGGGCGCCGTGGAGCCATTGGGCAGCGCAATCAAATACTTCCGCCATGAGTTCGAAGCCGGTATCGCGCCAGTCAGCGCCGCCGTCCCGCCTCTGGCAAGGCCGATTGTAGTCGGCGCGTAAACGCTTAAAAAAGCGAAGGGTCCGTGCCCTTCGCTTTTCGTGTGATGACGCCTTTAACGGCTGTGTTGATTCACGCGCACAACAAGATTCCATTAGCCACGCCCGCTGACACCGGGCCAACGAAGAACTTTGAACCATGGCCACTATCCACGTAGACGGCAAAGCGCTCGAAGTCGATGGGGCAGACAACCTGTTACAGGCATGTCTGTCTCTGGGCCTCGATATTCCGTATTTCTGCTGGCACCCTGCCCTTGGCAGCGTTGGCGCTTGCCGCCAGTGCGCGGTCAAGCAGTACACCGACGAGAACGACACCCGTGGTCGTATCGTCATGTCCTGCATGACGCCTGCCACCGACAACACCTGGATTTCCATCGAAGATGAAGAATCCAAGGCGTTCCGCGCCAGTGTTGTTGAATGGCTGATGACCAACCACCCTCACGACTGCCCGGTCTGTGAAGAAGGCGGTCACTGCCATCTGCAAGACATGACGGTAATGACCGGCCACAACGAGCGCCGTTACCGCTTCACCAAGCGTACCCACCAGAACCAGCAACTGGGCCCGTTCATTTCCCACGAAATGAACCGCTGCATCGCTTGCTACCGCTGCGTGCGCTTCTATAAGGACTACGCCGGCGGCACCGACCTCGGTGTATTCGGCGCCCACGACAACGTGTACTTCGGTCGCGTTGAAGACGGCACCCTGGAAAGCGAGTTCTCCGGCAACCTCACCGAGGTCTGCCCGACCGGTGTGTTCACCGACAAGACTCACTCCGAGCGCTACAACCGTAAATGGGACATGCAGTTCTCGCCGAGCATCTGCCATGGCTGCTCCAGCGGTTGCAACATCTCCCCGGGCGAGCGCTACGGTGAACTGCGTCGTATCGAAAACCGTTTCAACGGTTCGGTAAACCAGTACTTCCTGTGCGACCGTGGCCGTTTCGGCTACGGCTACGTCAACCGCGAAGACCGTCCGCGTCAGCCGCTGCTGGCCAACGGCACCAAGCTGAGCCTGGACGAAGCGCTGGATAAAGCCGCCGACCTGCTGCGCGGTCGCAACATCGTCGGTATCGGTTCGCCCCGCGCCAGCCTCGAAAGCAACTACGCGTTGCGCGAACTGGTCGGCGCCGAGCACTTCTACTCCGGTATCGAAGCGTCCGAACTGGAACGCATCCGCCTGGTCCTGCAGGTACTCAAAGACAGCCCGCTGCCTGTGCCGAACATGCGCGACATCGAAGACCACGATGCGATTTTCGTTCTCGGTGAAGACCTGACCCAGACTGCTGCGCGCATGGCCCTGTCCCTGCGTCAATCGGTCAAGGGCAAGGCCGAAGACATGGCCGACGCCATGCGCGTCCAGCCTTGGCTCGACGCCGCGGTGAAGAACATCGGTCAGCACGCGCTGAACCCGCTGTTCATCGCCAGCCTGGCTGAAACCAAGCTCGACGACATCGCTGAAGAATGCGTGCACGCCGCTCCAGACGACCTGGCCCGCATCGGTTTCGCCGTGGCACACGCCCTCGACGCCAGCGCGCCAGCCGTTGAAGGCCTGGACGCTGAAGCCCTCGAGCTGGCCAAGCGCATTGCCGACGCCCTGCTCGCGGCCAAACGTCCGCTGATCATCGCCGGTACTTCCCTGGGCTCCAAAGCCTTGATCGAAGCCGCCGCGAACATCGCCAAGGCTCTGAAACTGCGCGAGAAGAACGGTTCCATCAGCCTGATCGTGCCAGAGGCCAACAGCCTCGGCCTGGCCATGCTCGGTGGCGAATCGGTCGACGCCGCGCTGCAAGCGGTCATCGACGGGAAAGCCGACGCCATCGTCGTGCTGGAAAACGATCTGTACACCCGTACCGACAAGGCCAAGGTCGATGCTGCCCTGACCGCCGCCAAAGTACTGATCGTCGCCGACCATCAGAAGACCGCTACCAGCGATCGCGCGCACCTGGTTCTGCCAGCCGCCAGCTTCGCTGAAGGCGACGGTACCCTGGTCAGCCAGGAAGGTCGCGCCCAGCGTTTCTTCCAGGTGTTCGATCCGAAGTACATGGACGCGAGCATCCTGGTTCACGAAGGCTGGCGCTGGCTGCATGCCCTGCGCGCGACCCTGTTGAACCAGCCGATCGACTGGACCCAACTGGACCACGTCACCGCCGCCGTCGCTTCCAGCACTTCGATCCTGAACCGCATCGTCGACGCCGCACCGTCCGCCGCGTTCCGCATCAAGGGCATGAAACTGGCCCGTGAACCGCTGCGCTACTCCGGTCGTACCGCCATGCGCGCCGACATCAGCGTGCACGAACCGCGTACCCCGCAAGACAAGGACACCGCGTTCGCCTTCTCCATGGAAGGTTACTCGGGTTCCGCCGAACCGCGTCAGCAAGTGCCATTCGCCTGGTCTCCGGGCTGGAACTCGCCGCAGGCCTGGAACAAGTTCCAGGACGAAGTCGGTGGTCACATCCGCGCTGGCGACCCGGGCACCCGCCTGATCGAAAGCAACGGTGACTCGCTGAACTGGTTCGCCAGTGTTCCGCGTGCATTCAACCCGGCCCAGGGCACCTGGCATGTCGTACCGTTCTTCCACCTGTTCGGCAGCGAAGAGAACTCTTCGAAAGCCGCTCCGGTTCAGGAACGCATTCCGGCTGCCTACGTCGCACTGGCCAAGTCCGAAGCCGACCGCCTGGGTGTCAATGACGGCGCCATGCTCAGCTTGAACGTTGCTGGCCAGACCCTGCGTCTGCCGCTGCGCATCAACGAAGAGCTGGGTGCCGGCCTGGTGGCACTGCCTGCGGGCATCGCCGGCATTCCGCCAGCGATCTTTGGCAAATCCGTTGATGGTCTGCAGGAGGCAGCTCAATGACCTGGTTCACTCCTGAAGTGATCGACATCATCATCGCGGTCCTCAAGGCCGTGGTGATTCTGCTTGCCGTGGTGGTTTGCGGTGCACTGCTGAGCTGGGTCGAGCGTCGTTTGCTCGCCCTCTGGCAGGACCGTTACGGTCCGAACCGCGTCGGTCCGTTCGGCGCGTTCCAGATCGCCGCCGACATGATCAAGATGTTCTTCAAGGAAGACTGGACGCCTCCATTCGCCGACAAGATGATCTTCACCCTGGCACCGGTAGTGGCCATGAGCGCCCTGCTGATTGCCTTCGCGATCATCCCGATCACCCCGACCTGGGGCGTGGCGGACATCAACATCGGCATCCTGTTCTTCTTCGCCATGGCGGGTCTGTCGGTCTACGCGGTGCTGTTCGCCGGCTGGTCGAGCAACAACAAGTTCGCCCTGCTCGGCAGCTTGCGGGCCTCGGCACAGACCGTGTCGTACGAAGTGTTCATGGGCCTGTCGCTGATGGGCATCGTGATCCAGGTCGGCTCGTTCAACATGCGCGACATCGTTGAATACCAAGCGCAGAACCTGTGGTTCATCATTCCGCAGATCTTTGGTTTCCTGACCTTCTTCATCGCTGGCGTGGCCGTGACTCACCGTCACCCGTTCGACCAGCCGGAAGCAGAACAGGAACTGGCAGACGGTTACCACATTGAATACGCCGGCATGAAATGGGGCATGTTCTTCGTCGGCGAGTACATCGGCATCGTGCTGATCTCGGCGCTGCTGGTGACCTTGTTCTTCGGTGGCTGGCACGGCCCGTTCGGCATCCTGCCGCAGATCCCGTTCATCTGGTTCGCACTGAAAACCGCGTTCTTCATCATGATCTTCATCCTGTTGCGCGCTTCGATTCCGCGCCCACGGTATGACCAAGTGATGGATTTCAGCTGGAAGTTCTGCCTGCCGCTGACCCTCGTCAACATGCTGGTGACCGCTGCGATCGTGTTGCTCAACACGCCCGCCGTCGCGGCTCAGTGAGGATAGAGAATCATGAAGTACATAATTGACATCGTGCATGGCTTCTTCACCCAGCTTCGCAGCCTGGTGATGATTTTCGGCCATGCCTTCCGCAAGCGCGACACGCTGCAGTACCCGGAAGAACCGGTCTACCTGCCGCCGCGCTACCGTGGCCGTATCGTCCTGACCCGCGACCCCGACGGTGAAGAGCGTTGTGTAGCGTGCAACCTGTGCGCCGTGGCGTGCCCGGTGGGTTGCATCTCGCTGCAGAAAGCTGAAACCGAAGACGGTCGCTGGTACCCGGACTTCTTCCGCATCAACTTCTCGCGCTGCATTTTCTGCGGCCTCTGCGAGGAAGCCTGCCCGACCACCGCGATCCAGCTCACGCCGGATTTCGAAATGGCCGAGTTCAAACGTCAGGACCTGGTGTACGAGAAAGAAGATCTTTTGATCTCCGGCCCCGGCAAAAACCCTGATTACAACTTCTATCGTGTTGCAGGTATGGCGATTGCCGGTAAGCCGAAGGGCTCCGCGCAGAATGAAGCCGAACCGATCAACGTGAAGAGCTTGCTGCCTTAAGGAAGAAAGATGGAATTCGCTTTCTATTTCGCATCGGGTATCGCTGTGGTGTCCACGCTTCGCGTGATCACCAACACCAACCCTGTGCACGCCCTGCTCTACCTGATCATTTCGCTGATCGCCGTGGCCATGACGTTCTTCGCCCTCGGCGCACCGTTTGCCGGTGTCCTGGAAGTGATCGCCTACGCTGGCGCCATCATGGTGCTGTTCGTGTTCGTGGTGATGATGCTGAACCTGGGCCCGGCCTCGGTTCAGCAAGAGCGCGTCTGGCTCAAGCCCGGTATCTGGCTCGGTCCGGTCATTCTCGGCGCCCTGCTGCTGGCTGAACTGCTGTACGTGCTGTTCGCCCACCAGAGCGGTGAAGCCGTCGGCCACACCACCGTAGACGCCAAGGCCGTGGGCATCAGCCTGTTCGGTCCTTACCTGCTGGTGGTTGAACTCGCCTCGATGCTGCTGCTCGCTGCAGCCGTGACGGCGTTCCACTTGGGCCGCAACGAAGCCAAGGAGCAATGACGATGCCTGCTATCCCTATGGAGCATGGTCTGGCGGTCGCCGGCATCCTGTTCTGCCTCGGTCTGGTCGGCCTGATGGTCCGCCGCAACATCCTTTTCGTGCTGATGAGCCTGGAGGTCATGATGAATGCCTCCGCACTGGCGTTCATCGTTGCCGGTAGCCGCTGGGCGCAGCCGGATGGACAGATCATGTTCATCCTGGTGATCAGCCTGGCAGCCGCCGAGGCCAGTATCGGCCTGGCGATTCTGTTGCAACTGTATCGCCGCTTCCACACGCTCGATATCGACGCTGCCAGTGAGATGCGCGGATGAACCTACTCTTTCTGACTTTCGTATTCCCTCTCATTGGTTTCCTGCTGCTGTCGTTCTCCCGTGGACGCATCTCGGAAAACCTGGCCGCATTGATCGGCGTGGGTTCCATCGGTCTGTCGGCAATCGTGACCGCCTACGTGATCTGGCAATTCAACGTCGCCCCGCCAGAAGGCGGTCACTACACCCAGGTGTTGTGGCAGTGGATGGCGGTGGAAGGCTTCACGCCGAACTTCGCGCTGTATCTGGACGGCCTGTCCGTGACCATGCTCGGCGTAGTTGTCGGCGTCGGCTTCCTGATCCACCTGTTCGCGTCCTGGTACATGCGCGGTGAAGCCGGTTACTCGCGCTTCTTCGCCTACACCAACCTGTTTATCGCCAGCATGCTGTTCCTGGTACTGGGCGATAACCTGTTGTTCCTGTACTTCGGTTGGGAAGGCGTGGGCCTGTGCTCGTACCTGCTGATCGGTTTCTACTACAGCAACCGCAACAACGGTAACGCGGCACTCAAAGCCTTCATCGTGACCCGTATCGGTGACGTGTTCATGGCCATCGGCCTGTTCATTCTGTTTGCCCAGCTGGGCACGCTGAACGTTCAGGAACTGCTGGTGCTGGCACCGCAGAAATTCCAGACCGGCGACTTCTGGATGGTCATGGCCACCCTGATGCTGCTCGGTGGTGCTGTCGGTAAATCCGCGCAACTGCCGCTGCAAACCTGGCTGGCGGACGCGATGGCCGGTCCTACCCCGGTTTCGGCACTGATCCACGCCGCAACCATGGTGACCGCCGGTGTCTACCTGATCGCCCGTACCCACGGCCTGTTCACCCTGGCGCCGGAAATCCTGCACCTGGTGGGCATCGTTGGCGGCGTGACCCTGGTTCTGGCGGGCTTCGCTGCCCTGGTCCAGACCGACATCAAGCGCATCCTCGCCTATTCGACCATGAGCCAGATCGGCTACATGTTCCTGGCCCTGGGCGTTGGTGCCTGGGACGGCGCGATCTTCCACCTGATGACTCACGCCTTCTTCAAGGCCCTGCTGTTCCTTGCTTCCGGTGCGGTGATCGTTGCCTGCCACCACGAGCAGAACATCTTCAAGATGGGCGGTCTGTGGAAGAAACTGCCACTGGCCTACGCCAGCTTCATCGTCGGCGGCGCGGCCCTGGCGGCCCTGCCTCTGGTCACCGCAGGCTTCTACTCCAAGGACGAAATCCTCTGGGAAGCGTTCGCCAGCGGCAACAACGGTCTGCTCTATGCCGGTCTGGTCGGCGCGTTCATGACTTCGCTGTACACCTTCCGCCTGATCTTCATCGCGTTCCACGGTGAAGCGAAGACCGAAGCCCACGCCGGTCACGGTATCGCCCACTGGCTGCCTCTGTCGGTGCTGATCGTATTGTCGACCTTCATCGGCGCGATGATCGTTCCACCGCTGCACGGCGTGCTGCCGCAAAGCGTCGGCCATGCCGGCGGCGAAGCCAAGCACAGTCTGGAAATCGCTTCGGGCGCCATTGCCCTGGCCGGTATCCTGCTGGCTGCGTTGCTGTTCCTCGGCAAGCGTCGCTTCGTCACCGCCATCGCCAACAGCGGCATCGGCCGTTTCCTTTCGGCCTGGTGGTTCGCTGCCTGGGGCTTCGACTGGATCTACGACAAACTGTTCGTCAAGCCTTACCTGGCGATCAGCCACATCCTGCGCAAAGACCCGCTCGACCAGACCATCGGTCTGATCCCGCGCATGGCCAAAGGCGGTCACACCGCCCTGAGCCGTACCGAGACCGGTCAACTGCGTTGGTATGCCGCCTCGATGGCTGCGGGTGCCGTGCTGGTAATTGGCGCCGTCGTGCTGGTAGCGGTCTGATATGAACCTTGCGAATTTGCGAAAGGAAACGAGCCCGTCATGATTCTGCCTTGGCTAATCCTGATTCCCTTTATCGGCGGCCTGCTGTGCTGGATGGGTGAGCGCTTCGGCTCTACCCTCCCGCGCTGGATTGCGTTGCTGACCATGTCCCTGGAACTCGCTCTCGGCCTCTGGCTGTGGGCCCATGGCGACTATTCATTTGCACCGGCGCCTGGCGCCGACCCGACCTGGGCGCTTGAGTTCAAGCATGTCTGGATCGAGCGTTTCGGCATCAGCGTGCACCTGGCCCTCGACGGCCTGTCGCTGTTGATGATCATGCTGACCGGTCTGCTGGGCGTGCTCTCGGTACTCTGCTCGTGGAAAGAGATCCAGCGTCACGTTGGTTTCTTCCACCTGAACCTGATGTGGATCCTGGGCGGTGTCGTCGGCGTGTTCCTCGCCCTCGACCTGTTCATGTTCTTCTTCTTCTGGGAAATGATGCTGGTGCCGATGTACTTCCTCATCGCGCTCTGGGGTCACAGTTCTTCGGACGGCAAGAAAACCCGGATCTACGCGGCGACCAAGTTCTTCATCTTCACTCAGGCTTCCGGCCTGATCATGCTGGTGGCGATCCTCGGTCTGGTCCTGGTCAACTTCAACGACACCGGCGTGATTACCTTCAACTACGCCGACCTGTTGAAGACCAAGATGTCGACGACCACCGAGTACATCCTGATGCTCGGCTTCTTCATCGCCTTCGCGGTCAAGCTGCCAGTCGTACCGTTCCACTCCTGGTTGCCTGACGCTCACGCCCAGGCGCCGACCGCAGGTTCCGTCGACCTCGCCGGTATCTTGCTGAAGACCGCTGCCTACGGCCTGCTGCGTTTCGCCCTGCCGCTGTTCCCGAATGCCTCGGCCGAGTTCGCGCCGATCGCCATGACCCTGGGTCTGATCGGGATCTTCTACGGTGCGTTCCTGGCCTTTGCACAAACCGACATCAAGCGCCTGATTGCCTTCTCGTCCGTTTCCCACATGGGTTTCGTACTGATCGGCATCTACTCCGGCAGCCAACTGGCGCTGCAGGGTGCAGTCATGCAGATGCTGGCGCACGGTCTGTCGGCCGCAGCACTCTTTATCCTCAGTGGTCAGCTGTACGAACGCACCCACACCCGCGACATGCGTGAAATGGGTGGCCTGTGGTCGAAGATCGCTTACCTGCCAGCCCTCAGCCTGTTCTTCGCAGCAGCGTCCCTGGGCTTGCCGGGTACCGGTAACTTCGTCGGTGAGTTCCTGATCCTGATCGGCACCTTCCCGGTCGCACCATGGATCACCATCATCGCCACGTCCGGCCTGGTGTTCGGTTCGGTCTACTCGCTGATCATGATCCACCGTGCGTACTTCGGTCCGGCCAAGTCGGACGCGGTACTGCACGGCATGGACAGTCGCGAACTGATCATGGTGGTCGGTCTGGCTGCACTGCTGATCTATATCGGCGTGTACCCACAACCGTTCCTCGATACCTCTGCCGCTACGATGCATGGCGTGCAGCAATGGCTCGGCACCGCCTTCACTCAACTCGCTTCGGCCCGGTAAGAGCGCTATGGAATTCACGACTCAACACTTTATCGCGCTAGCGCCGTTGTTGATCACCAGCGCCACGATCATCGTGGTGATGCTGGCGATCGCCTGGCGCCGCAACCACTCCCAGACCTTCCTGCTGTCGGTGGCGGGCCTGAACCTGGCTTTGCTGTCGATCCTGCCGGCCCTGAAAGTCGCGCCCCTGGCCGTGACGCCATTGCTGCAGATCGACACCTTCGCTTGCCTGTACATGGCGCTGATCCTGGTCGCCACCCTCGCCTGTGTGACCCTTGCCCACGCCTACCTCGGCGATGGCGGTTCGGGTTACCCGGGCAACCGTGAAGAACTGTACCTGCTGATCCTGATGGCCGCCGCCGGTGGCCTGGTGCTGGTCAGCGCGCAGCACCTGGCCGGGTTGTTCATCGGTCTGGAACTGCTCTCGGTGCCGGTCTACGGTCTGGTAGCTTACGCCTTCTTCAACAAGCGTTCGCTGGAAGCCGGTATCAAGTACATGGTGCTGTCGGCTGCCGGTTCCGCGTTCCTGTTGTTCGGCATGGCGCTGCTGTACGCAGACTCAGGTTCCCTGAGCTTCACCGGTATCGGTCAGGCGCTGGCGGCAACGGGCCTGCCTAGCTCGCTGGCGCAACTGGGCCTGGGCATGATGCTGATCGGCCTGGCGTTCAAGCTGTCGCTGGTACCGTTCCACCTGTGGACTCCGGACGTCTACGAAGGTGCTCCGGCACCGGTGGCTGCGTTCCTGGCCACCGCTTCGAAAGTCGCCGTGTTCGCAGTGATGGTGCGTCTGTTCCAGATCTCCCCTGCCGCAAGCAGCGGCGTTCTGAGCGACGTGCTGACGGTTATCGCCATCGCCTCGATCCTGTTCGGTAACCTGCTGGCGCTGACCCAGAGCAATCTCAAGCGTCTGCTGGGTTACTCGTCCATCGCCCACTTCGGCTACCTGCTGATCGCCCTGGTGGCGAGCAAGGGTCTGGCCGTGGAAGCCATCGGCGTGTACCTGGTCACCTACGTGATCACCAGCCTCGGGGCGTTCGGCGTGATCACCCTGATGTCCTCGCCGTACAACGGCCGTGACGCCGATGCCCTGTACGAATACCGCGGCCTGTTCTGGCGCCGTCCGTACCTGACCGCCGTACTGACCGTGATGATGCTGTCCCTGGCCGGTATCCCGCTGACCGCGGGCTTCATCGGCAAGTTCTACATCATCGCCACCGGCGTCGAGTCCCATCAATGGTGGCTGGTCGGCTCCCTGGTACTGGGCAGTGCCATCGGCGTGTACTACTACCTGCGCGTCATGGTCACCCTCTACCTGATCGAACCGAGCCTGCGTCGCCACGATGCGCAACTGCATTGGGAACAGAAAGCAGGCGGTGTGATGCTGCTGGCCATTGCCGTGGTCGCGTTCTTCCTCGGCGTCTACCCACAACCGCTGCTGACCCTGGTTCAGCAATCGGGTCTGGCGGGTTGATTGTTTAGACGAACCTGGCAATAAACAGAAACGGCACCTTCGGGTGCCGTTTTTGCTTTATGGGATTTCAGTATCCCGGGAGTGCTGTCCAAGTGAGTCCTACATCATGGGATGGACAGACTGTAGGAATAGCCGCCAGCTGAAATGTTTTGGCCTTCCTACCCTACCCTTTTCAGGAAGCAACCTGCTTGAAGGTGTGCAATAGCTGACATCCAATCATCGCTGCCGGACGTATGGTGCATGGAAAGCCGTTCGGAACATCCAATGAAACAGGAAACCCTCACATTACGGGACAGTCGTTTTGATTACCCATCCCGCTCGACACATGAAGACGTAACCTATCGTGAAATTACTTTGGTCAACGACCTTTATTCTGGCCATATTTGGCCAGAATAAAGGAGAAGAGCCATGATCATCGTTCCGCTGGCCGAAGCAAAAAACAATCTGTCCAAACTCGTCGATGATGCGGCCGCCGGGCAGGTCATTACGATCGCCAAACATGGTCGTGCGCTTGCTCGACTGGTTCCCGTGGGAAAAGCCAGCGGGCAACGCATCGGGGCGATGAAGGGCAAACTGAACTTGCCTCAAGACTTCGATGCACCGCTGCCAGACGAGATGCTGGATGCATTTGAAGGAATCCCCGAATGAGGGTTCTGCTCGACACCCACATCTTGCTTTGGACCCTGTGCGACGACCCCAGGTTATCCGGCAAAGCCAGAAAGCTCATTGAAAACGCCGCCGATGTTTATATCAGCGCCGCGACATTCTGGGAGTTGGCAATCAAGATCGGGTTAGGAAAGCTGAATGTCGATCTGGAGGAAATTCGTCAGTACTGTCGCGAAAGCGGGTTCATCGAGCTACCGGTGACGTCAGAACATTGCATTGCGGTGAAAGACCTCGAACATCACCACCGGGATCCGTTCGCCCGCCTGCTTGTGGCAACGGCCATGACCGAACCCATGAAGCTGCTCACTACCGATTCCAGCATTGCCCGGTACACGGACCTGGCGGTACTGGTCTGATCGATTGAAACGGCACCTTCGGGTGCCGTTTTTGCGTCTACAGCAATTGGCCCCAAGCCCTCCGTCCTTTTTAGCAAGCACTCGCCGAACGGTACCGCCGGGCTGCACATGACGAAATTGTAATCACCCTATCACCTTGGCGTTATCCGCCCATTGCAAGGATGTCACCCGGCGCCCTGGCAGGCGCCCCCATGCCTGCCACCGCCCCAAAAGGCTCACGTCCCGGGCATGTACCCGCGCGGCCAAACCCAAGGAGTGATTGATGGTTAACAAGACTAAATGGTCGATAGCGGCGTTAGCGCTGGTTATCGGCTCCGCGCCATCCATGGTGTCAGCGCAAGATAAAGCCGAAGGGTTTATCGAGGGCAGTAGCCTGACCGTGCTCAACCGCAACTTCTACTTCAACCGTGATTACCGTAAAGGCCAGTCCAGTTCAACCGGTAACGGGTATACAGAAACCTGGGCTCACGCGATTATCAGCAAGTTTGAATCCGGCTACACACAGGGCACCGTCGGGGTGGGTTTGGATGCGTTTGCCATGATCGGCGTGAAGCTCGATACCGGCGACGGTCGCAACGGTGGCAACGTACTGCCTGTCAATAACGAAGGCCAGGCGCAGGACGAATACTCCAAGGTCGGAGGCGCCGCCAAAGTGCGCGCCTTTGATACGGAAATAAAAGTCGGCGATGTATTCCCCGCCACCCCGGTCGTCGCTGCCGGCGATTCCAGGCTGATGCCGCAAAGCTTCAAGGGCGTCACCGCGACCAATAGCAGTATCGACGGTTTGTCGATACAGGGCGGTCGCGTGCATGCGATGAGCCAGCCGGACTCCAGTGACATGAACGAAAACTTCGAGGCTTTCTATGGCGGTCCGGTCGATTCACCCTGGCTCGCTTATTTCGGTGGCGACTACGAACTGAACGACAATCTCAGCTTCAGCCTGTACTCCAGCCGTCTCAAGGAAGCCTGGAATCAGTACTACGCCGGCACCACGTGGACTTACCCGTTGTCGACCGACCTGTCGCTGTTTGGCGGCGTGAACTATTACAAGGCCGTCGACGAAGGCAAGCAATTGCTCGGCGCGTTCGACAACGACATCTGGAGCGCCAAGGCCGGCGTGAAATTCGGCGCCCACTCCATCGCACTGTCGCACCAGCAAAACAACGGCAATGACGACTTCGACTATCTGAGACAGTCCGATTCGATCTACCTCGACAACTCCATCCAGTACAGCGACTTCAACGCGCCGAAGGAGCGTTCCTGGATGGTGCGCTACGACCTCGACATGACGGGCTATGGTGTTCCGGGGCTGTCGTTCATGACCCGTTATGCTCGTGGCAGTGATGCCGACTACTCCAACGCCAACTCGGTGTACATGCGCCGCGATGACGAAGGCAACCCGTTGACCGACCAGAAACGCTGGGAGCGCGATATCGAAGCCAAATACGTGGTGCAGAGCGGCTC
Source organism: Pseudomonas sp. PDM31 (assembly GCF_019218965.1). Classification (NCBI taxonomy): domain Bacteria; kingdom Pseudomonadati; phylum Pseudomonadota; class Gammaproteobacteria; order Pseudomonadales; family Pseudomonadaceae; genus Pseudomonas; species Pseudomonas sp. PDM31. The sequence goes on from NZ_JAHUWS010000008.1 coordinate 164,744, forward strand.
GCTCAAGGATCTGTCCTTGCGTGTGCGTCAAGCCACTACCCGCGCCACGGCGTTTGAATCAGACCTGAATGAAGTACGGGTGATTATCGAGTATCCGCTGGCCGTTCTCTGACTTCAGCTTTTGTACAAATTCACCTTTAGAAGCTCCTGGCTCCTTTGGTAAGAGGTGAATCTTTTGGCGTCCTTCGGGACGCCTTTTTTATTGTCTGGTGTTTAGCCCTCACCCCTTAACCACCACGCCCGGGACAATCCCCCGCCACCGTGTACTTGATCGTATTCAGTTGCCCTTGGGAGTCTTCATACGTCATGGCTGCCGGCACCGCCGCACACCCCGCCACGGGCCGTACAACGCTCACCACCTTGACCACATCCAGTTTCATCCCGTACTCGTAGTCCTTCACCACAGGCACGGGTTTGCCCTGATTGACGGCGTATTGCTCCATGGCACGAGTGTTGGCACTCAGCATTTTCTCGAACACCCTGTCACCGCCACCTTCAGCAAACCCATTGAGCGACACCATCATCGCTGCGGCGAACATAATCAATTTAGTCACTTTCATCTGCAATTCCTTTAAAACCCGGCTGATAAAAAAGCCCATCATCGGCATTCGTTGATGGGCTTATTCAACAAAAAACATTTACAAGTCTTTAGTCTTGTCATCCTTCTTTTCATTCAGCACGACGGGATCACGCGCCTGCTCTTTGGCGACAAACTTCTCCATCGCCTGATCTTTATTCGCCATCATTCTTTTGAAGGTTCTGTCGCCACCACCTGCAGCCAGGACAACAGAAGACATCACCATCGCCGCCGCCAACACACTCAGTTGTACAAGTTTCATGTTTGATTCCTCGTTGAATTAATTTACGGAATCAGGGTAACAATCCGGTCCTATCGTCACGGTGGCGGCGAAATTACAAGTTCGTTATGTGCGCGAATCAACTCTCACTTCCAACGGGAAGTTCTACGCAGTGGGCGTTATCTCCTCCTCCCGCCGATGCGCCAGCTGATACAACGCAGGCAATATCAGCAGCGTCAGGATGGTCGAAGACAGAATCCCGCCAATTACCACCGTCGCCAGCGGACGCTGTACCTCCGCCCCCGTGCCGGTTGCCAGGGCCATGGGAATGAAGCCCAGGGACGCCACCAGCGCCGTCATCAACACGGGCCGCAAACGTGTGAGTGCGCCTTCGTTGATCGCATCACCCAGTGATCGCCCCTCCTCGCGAAGGTTGCGGATGAACGCGATCATCACCAGGCCGTTAAGCACCGCCACCCCCGACAGCGCGATAAACCCCACACCCGCCGAGATCGACAGCGGGATATCGCGCATCCACAACGCCATGACGCCGCCAGTCAAGGCAAATGGAATCCCGGTGAACACCAGCAGCCCATCCTTGAGATTGTTGAACATCATGAACAACAAGCCGAACACCAGCAGCAGCGCCACCGGCACCACGATCTGCAAGCGCTTGGCTGCCGACTGCAATTGCTCGAACTGCCCACCCCAACTGGTCCAGTAACCCGCCGGAACCTGGACCTCGCGCTCGATCACCTTGCCAGCCTCTTCGACGAAGGAGCCGATATCCCGCCCACGCACGTTGGCGCTGACGATCACCAGCCGCTTGCCGTTTTCGCGGCTGACCTGATTCGGTCCGAGCACCAGATCGAGGCTGGCAACGTCCTTGAGGGCGATGAAACCGATCTGATCGGTGGCGCTATTGAGCGGTGCCGGTACCGGGATCAACAGCGCGGACAGGCCCTCGATATCCTTGCGCATGGCATCGGACAGGCGCACCACCATGTCGAAACGCCGGTCACCTTCATACAGCGTCCCGGCCTGACGCCCGCCAACCGCCATTGCAATGGTGTCTTGCACATCGCCGACATTCAGCCCGTAGCGCGCCGCTTTGTCGCGGTCGATGTTGATGGTCAGCACCGGCAAACCAGTGGTTTGCTCGACCTTGACCTCGGCAGCGCCGTCGACCTTCTGCATCGCGGCCGCGATCTTCGCCGCCGTAGTGTTGAGTACGTCCATGTCATCGCCGAACACTTTGACCGCCACGTCGCTGCGCACCCCGGAAATGAGTTCGTTGAAGCGCAACTGGATCGGCTGGGACAGTTCATAGTTGCTGCCCGGCAGCGTCGCCGCGGCTTGTTGCAGTTCGGCCATCAGCGTTTCCCGGGACTTGTCCGGGTCTGGCCACTGCTCCTTCGGCTTGAGCATCACGTAGCTGTCGGAGATGTTCGGCGGCATCGGGTCGGAGGCGATTTCAGCCGTGCCGGTACGGGCGAAGACGCGCTCGACCTCCGGCACTTTGCCCAGGATCGTCGTTTCCAGGCGTTGCTGCATATCGACCGATTGGGTCAGGCTGGTACCCGGCACGCGCAAGGCCTGCAGGGCAAAATCGCCTTCACTGAGACTCGGCACGAATTCGCTGCCCAGGCGACTGGTCAATACGCCACTGAGTGCAAGCACAGCCAGCGCCATGCCCAAGGCCAGCGGCCGATGGCTCATCACCCAGGACAACGCCGGTGCATACACGCGCCTCGCCCCGCGCATGACCACCCCTTCCTGCTCCTTGACCTTACCGGTGACGAACAGCGCAATGGCCGCCGGGACAAAGGTCACCGACAACAGCATGGCGCCCAGCAGCGCGATCACCACGGTGAAGGCCATCGGGTGAAACATTTTCCCTTCGACACCGCTCAGGGCGAAGATCGGCAGGTACACGACCATGATGATCAACTGGCCGAAAATCAACGGTCGCCGCGCCTCTTTGGCTGCCGCAAACACTTCGTGAAAACGCTCGGAGCGGGTCAGCAAACGCCCGTGATGTTGCTGCGCATGGGCCAGCCGTCGCAGGGTGTTTTCGACGATCACCACCGCACCGTCGACGATGATGCCGAAGTCGAGTGCGCCGAGGCTCATCAGGTTCGCGCTGACTTTGTTGGTGAACATGCCGGTAAACGTGAAGAGCATCGACAGCGGAATCACCATCGCGGTAATCAGCGCCGCGCGGATGTTGCCCAGAAACAGGAACAGAATCGCAATGACCAGAATCGCGCCTTCCACCAGGTTCTTCTTCACCGTGGCGATGGCTTTGTCCACCAGATGCGTGCGGTCATACACCGCAACGGCAATCACGCCCTTGGGCAGCGAACGGTTGATCTGCTCAAGTTTGCTGGCCACTGCCTGAGAGACGGTGCGACTGTTCTCGCCGATCAGCATGAACACAGTCCCCAGCACCACTTCGCGACCGTTTTCCGTGGCGGCCCCGGTACGCAGTTCGCGGCCGATATCGACAGTGGCGACGTTCTTGACCCGGATAGGCGTGCCGTCGACGTTGGCCATCACGATATTGGCAATGTCCTCGGTGCTCGCCACCTGACCGGGGGCTCGAATCAGCAACTGCTCGCCGCTGCGCTCGATGTAGCCGGCGCCGACGTTGGCATTGTTGCGCTCCAGCGCCGTGACCAGATCGCCAAGGGTCAGTTTGTAAGCCGCCAGCCGTTTCGGATCCGGGGCAATCTGGTACTCCTTGGCAAACCCGCCAATGGTGTTGATCTCGGCCACGCCGGGGACGTTGCGCAATTGGGGTTTGATGATCCAGTCCTGAATCACCCGCAGATCGGTCGGCGTATAGGCGCTCCCGTCGTCCTTCACCGCCCCTTCCTGCGCCTCCACAGTCCACAGGAAGATCTCGCCGAGCCCGGTGGAAATCGGCCCCATCATCGGGTCCGCCCCCTCGGGCAACTGCTCCCTGGCGATCTGCAGGCGTTCGTTGACCAATTGTCGGGCGAAGAACAGATCGGTGCCCTCCTTGAAAATCACCGTGACCTGCGACAACCCCGAACGCGACAGCGAGCGGGTCTGCTCAAGTCCCGGCAGGCCGGCCATCGCCGTTTCAATCGGGAAGGTGATGCGCTGCTCGGTTTCCAGCGGCGAAAACCCGGCCGCACCGGTGTTGATTTGCACCTGGACATTGGTGATGTCGGGCACGGCGTCGATCGGCAATTTTTGATAACTGGCGATGCCAAGGCCGGCCATGAGAAGAACGGCGAGCATCACAATGATGCGCTGCTCGATGGCAAACTGGATCAGGCGTTCGAACATGAGAACCTCTCGTCGAGGGGGGGGCGGAACGGTGGGATTCACTGACGTTTTCAGTGAGAGTGCTCAGCTGCCGCTTTGCCCAGTTCCGATTTGAGGATGAAGCTGCCGGCGCTGGCGACCTGCACGCCGGCTTCCAGCCCCTGGGTGATTTCCACCTGGCCGGCCGCACGACTGCCTAACTCCACTGGCTGTGCCTTGAACCCGTCGCTGGTGCGCACGAACACTGTGGGTTTGTCCTCGACCGTCTGGATCGCGGTTTCAGGAACGGCGACCCTGGCTTGGCGGCTGTCGGTGGCGACCAAAGCCGTCACAAACAACCCGGGACGCCACGAACCTTGCGGGTTTTCCAGCGTTACGCGAACCGTTGCGGTACGCGTCTGTTCGCCCAGCAGACTGCCGACGTAAGCCACAGTACCCGCAACCTCGGCATTCAGTTCCGGGTTGCTCACCAAGACCGGTTTGCCCACCTGCACCTTGGCCAGATCCTTGGGCGATACGCCGAAGGTCACCCACACCCGGGACAGATCCGAAAGTGTGAAGGCCGTGGTGGTTTCGTCGACCACCTCCCCCGGAGTCAGGTGTTTTTCCACCACCACGCCGTCAAATGGCGCGCGAAGTTCATAGCGATTGCCCCCGGTGGCGACCACGCTGCCGCTGAGCACGCTGATTTTCTGCCGGGCATTGTTCAGGGCGATTTCGGCTTCTTCCAGCGCCTGTCTGGCCTGGAGGAAATCCTGTTCGGCGGAGATTTTGTCCTGCCACAATTTGCGCTCACGCTCGTAAGTGGTTCGCGCCAGCGCCAGACGCCGTTGTGCCGCCGCCTGCTCGCTGCGCTGATCGGAAATCTGCTGACTGGAAATCACTGCCAGCACCTGGCCTTTTTTTACCGATTGCCCGAGGTTGGCCTGTACCGACTCCACTACCCCCGGCACCCGAGGCACCAAATGCGCCGTGCGATCTTCATCGAAACGTACTTCGCCGGGGAACGGCAAGCCGAGACTGATGGGCCGCGCGCCGGCTTCAACCAATTGAATGCCCGCCGCCTTGATCTGTTCGGCATTGAGAGTCAGATACCCTTCCTGGTGTTCACCTTCGGCAGGTTCATCTTCGGCAGGTTCGCCGCCGGCTGATGCGCCAGCTTCGGCATGATCGGCATGCTCCGAAGCTTCATCGGCGTGGGCGTCAATGGAAGCGTTGCCCACCCTGAGCGAGCCGATACCGATGCCCAGGGCCAAGGTCGCCACAGCGACAACGATCAGTTTTTTATCCATGGAAACTCCTCTGCATCAGCCCCTCGGCAACCACGCTGTCGTGAGTGCTTCGCGGCCTCGCAGTTATTTGAAAGATGAAATTCAGGGGCCGACCGCGAGCGCGTCGAGATCGCCAAAAATGCGTTCGATACGGACTCGCGCGTCCGTGGCTTCGGCCACGGCCTGGATGTATTGGGTGCGTGAATCGATCAGGGTCCGTTGGGCGTCGAGCACCTCGAGGAAGCCGAACTTGCCCGCTTCGAAACCTCGGGTAGCGTTGTCGACGGCACTTTGCGCGGCGGGCAGGATGCTTTGGTTGAACGCTTTGACTTCGCCGTTGGCGGTCTGCCATTGCTCCAGCGACGCCTGGATTTCCGTGCGCAACCGTAGCTCAGTGGCATTGCGCAGATCCCGCGCCTGATCACTGCGCCGGGCGGCCGCCAGCACGTTGCCCTGATTGCGGTTGAACAGTGGGATTGGCATCGACAGCCCGACGACGTTTACCCGCTCTTTCTCCTGCTCGCTGTACTGGCTGCCGACGCTCACGGTCAGATCGGGAATCCGTTGCGTCTTCTCCAGTTCCAACGACGCTTCACGCTGGTCGATCTGCATTTTGGCCAGGCGCAGCTCGGCCGTTTGATTCAGACGCTGGAGCAATCGGGTCGGTGGCGGCACGACAGGCAAGCCTTGAGCCGCAGCCTGCACACTGACCGCCGTCGGCAACGGTGCGCCCATGACTTGCGCCAGTTGCTGATAGGCATTGGCCTGATCGCGCTCGGCCCGACTCAACTCCAGACGCACTTGCGACAGTTGCACTTGCGCCCGCGTGCCTTCGACCGGCGATGATTTACCTGCCTGGATGCTGCCTTGCGCCACCCGCAAACCCTGCTCGGCCAGTTCCAGTGACTGGCGGGACAACTGCAAGCGCTGCTGCGCGGTCTGCGCACTGGAGAACGCCTGGATGACGTCCGCTCGCAGCGCATTTCGCTTGAGCTCCAGTTCGATTGCGGCGGCGTCCTGCCCGCGGCTGGCAACATCGATCCGCGCCCCCCGTTTGCCGCCCAGTTCAAGGGGCTGGCTGATCATCACAGTGGTCGTTCGCGATTCGCGCCGCGTATCTTCAGCCTCCCACGACACCTCGGGATTGGGGATCAATCCGGCCTGCTGTCGATCCCCTTCGGCAATGCCGATATCCCACTGGGCAGCCGCCAAATCCGGATTGCCGGCCAACGCCGTTTGCAAAGCCTGATCCAGTGTCAGTATCGAGCCAGACGAAACAGCGGCCAGACACGACCCGGACAGCAACAAAAAGCAGGTGGCAGCCACCCCGCTAGCGGTTTTTTTCAGGCGAGATCGCGCCGTCAGTTCTTTAAACCCGGGCAATTGAATACTTCCTTCGATAAACCAAGAATCTTCGATCCCGCCACGTTAGGGTTTTGAACTTATCGACAAGGTGACTGGAAAATTACAAATACGTTATTCAACAGCCCGACAAGTTGTTTTGCTCTAGCATGCTGAGTGCAAAGGCGATCACAGCAATACAATGAAACAAATACACGCATTTATCCGCCGAACTGTAGTTGCCTGATTTAAAACCCCGTGAAGATGAAGAACTATCATCCGCGGGCTCTGCGACAAGCTGTCGCAGAGCCCGACTTTCAAGGCCGATGACCGAGGGTTGCGGTTGACTCTGTAGCCACTACAGACTTTACCCTGCACGCCGTTACCCGGAGAAACATTTGCAGGAAAGCAGCATTGCACTCAACCAGTCGTTGCAAACAACCGTCCGGAAGCCCACAAAAACAATAACTTTCCAGACCACCTTAATTATTTTTCATTTAATAAAAGTGGTGATTGATCATGCGAATCCTTGTCGTCGAGGACGAGCTCAAAACTGCCGAATACTTGCATCAGGGACTGACGGAAAGTGGTTATATCGTTGACCGCGCGGCAACGGGCGCCGATGGACTGCATCTGGCCCAACAACAGGCTTATGAACTGGTGATCCTGGACGTCAATCTGCCGCAACTGGATGGTTGGGGCGTACTCGAACAACTGCGCCGTACCCGCTCCACCCGGGTGATGATGCTCACCGCCCGTGGTCGGCTTACCGACAAGATCCGCGGCCTGGATCTGGGCGCGGACGATTACCTGGTCAAGCCGTTCGAGTTCCCCGAATTGCTCGCTCGGGTGCGCAGCCTGATGCGCCGCAGTGAAAACATCCCGGTTGCACAGGTGCTCAAAGTCGCCGATCTGGAGCTCGACCCGGGGCGCCACCGAGCCTTTCGTGGCGAGCAGCGCATCGACCTGACCACCAAGGAGTTTGCCCTGCTGCATCTGCTGATGCGCCATTCGGGCGAGGTGCTCACCCGCACCCAGATCATTACCCTGGTGTGGGACATGAACTTTGACTGCGACACCAATGTGGTCGAAGTCTCGATCCGGCGTTTGCGGGCGAAAATCGACGAGCCGTTCGACAACAAGTTGATTCACACCCTGCGCGGTGTCGGATACGTGCTGGAGGCGCGGCCATGAAGCCTGCGAGCCTGTCGCTGCGCCTCGGTCTGACGGTCAGCATTGTCGGGGCGCTGCTGGTGGTGTTCCTGGCGATCCTCGCCTATTTCACCCTGACCCACGAGCTGAACGCGTTATCCAGAGACAGCCTGGCAAAGAAGATGGAGCAGGTGGAACACAGCCTGGCGCTGTACTCCAACCCCGGAGAAATCAGTTCCAAACCGCACATCCTGCTCGACCAGGTCATGGGGCATGACAACCTGACGCTGACCATTTACCCGCGCAGCATTCTGCGCGCCCCGCTATTGAAGTCCGGCACTGGCATGGCCGATCCGCGCCTCGAACTGAAGGCGGTGCGGGCGGCCACCGATCAATTGGCGTACTCGCAAGGCACTGACGACCAGGGCGGAAAATTCCTCACCGCCTCCAGACTGATACGCATCAAGGACGGCACCAGCGTCCCGGTGCTGTTGTCGATGGATAACGCTAACGATCAGGCATTGCTCAGTGCTTATTTGCGTTCGACGCTGATGGCCTTGCCGTTACTGCTGATCTTCATCGGTCTGAGTGCCTGGGTGGCAGTGCAGCGAGGCCTGGCACCGATGCGTGAGTTTCGCAAAGTGGCGGCGATGGTTTCGGCCCAGGACCTAGAACATCGGCTGTCGGTGGTGAACATGCCCCAGGAACTCAGCGAACTGGCCCAGGGCATCAATTTCATGCTGCACCGCCTCGACAACGGCGTGCAGCAGCTATCGCAGTTCTCCGATGACCTGGCCCATGAATTACGCACGCCGATCAACAACCTGATGGGCAAGGCGCAGGTGACGCTGTCCCGGGAACGCACGACCGAGGAGTACAAAGACATTCTGGTGTCGTGTACCGAGGAACTCGAACGCGTCGCGCGCATTGTCTCGGACATGCTGTTTCTGGCACAGGTCAGCCATCCGGCGGCGCTCGCGCCCTTTGAGCTGATTGCCCTGGAAGATGAGGCACTGAAAGTCGCCGATCTGTTTTCCCTTTCGGCCCAGGACAAGCAGATTCACTTGAGTGTGACGGGCAACGCTCGGGTGATGGGCGACCGATTGATGATTCAACGGGCGATCTCGAACCTGCTGTCTAACGCCCTGCGTCACTGCCCGTCCGGGCAGACGGTGGCGGTGCTGATCGAACAGGGTGCGAAACAGGTTTCGCTATGGGTCAGCAACCCGGGCGCCGGCATCGAAGCAAAACACCTTGAACAACTGTTCGATCGCTTTTACCGGGTCGACAGCAGCCGCTCCCGCGCACAAGGCAGCACCGGACTGGGCCTGGCCATCGTACGGTCGATCATGAGCCTGCATCAGGGGGTGGCAGAGGTTGAAAGTGTGCCTGGGACGATGACGGTGTTTCGGTTGGGGTTTCCTGCGGTTGAGGGGGTGGCACACTGAAGTATCCGGCTGTATATCTTGGTTGCCCGTTATGGCCTCTGCGCGAGCAAGCCCGCTCCCACAGGGGATGAGGGTGGACACAACATTTGTAGTCTTGCACCAACAACTGTGGGAGCGGGCTTGCTCGCGAAGAGGCCATAACGGGCACAAACAAAAACGGCACCTTCCGGTGCCGTTCGCGTTTCACCCTACAAGCAATTTACTTACGCGCCGCCTCCCACGACTTCAGCAGTTCGCTGTAACTCACGGTCTCGCCTTTAGGCTTCTCGTTGGCCAGTTTCGGTTTCGGTGCACCCGGCTGGTCGAACCAGTATTGCGCGTCGCGCTCGGGGTTCATTTTCGGTGCGCAGGTGGCCTGGGCCTTCGAGCGCTCCAGACGGGTCATGATTGCATCCTGGTCCTTGGCCAGGCCATCCAGAGCTTCTTGTGGGGTTTTCTCGCCGCTGGCCGCTTCGGCGATGTGGCTCCACCACAACTGCGCCAGACGCGGATAGTCAGGCACGTTGGTCCCGGTCGGGGTCCATTGCACGCGGGCCGGGCTGCGGTAGAACTCCACCAGGCCACCGAGTTTCGGCGCCAGGTCGGTCATGGCCTGCGAGTTGATGTCCGACTCGCGGATCGGCGTCAGGCCGACGATGGTTTTCTTCAGCGACACGGTTTTCGAGGTCACGAACTGCGCGTAGAGCCAGGCGGCGAGTTTCTGTTTCTCAGGCGTGGACTTCATGAACGTCCAGGAACCCACGTCCTGATACCCCAGCTTCATGCCCTCCTCCCAGTACGGCCCGCGTGGCGAAGGTGCCATGCGCCATTTCGGCGTGCCATCGGCGTTGACCACGGGCAGGCCCGGCTTGGTCATGTCGGCAGTGAATGCGGTGTACCAGAAGATTTGTTGGGCAATGTTGCCCTGGGACGGCACCGGGCCGGATTCGGAGAAGGTCATGCCCGCCGCTTCCGGTGGTGCATAGGCCTTGAGCCAGTCGACGTACTTGGTGGTCGCGAAGACCGCCGCCGGGCCGTTGGTGTCGCCACCGCGGGTCACGCTGGAGCCCACCGGATGGCAGTCCTCGACCCGAATGCCCCACTCGTCCACCGGCAAACCGTTGGGGATGCCCTTGTCGCCGCCGCCGGCCATGGAGAACCAGGCATCGGTGAAGCGCCAGCCCAGGGAAGGGTCTTTCTTGCCATAGTCCATGTGCCCATAGACCCGCTTGCCGTCGATTTCCTTGACGTCTTCGCTGAAGAATTTGGCGATGTCTTCATAGGCCGACCAGTTCACCGGTACGCCCAATTCGTAGCCGTACTTTTCCTTGAACTTGGCTTTCAGGTCCGCACGTTCGAACCAGTCGGCGCGGAACCAGTAAAGGTTGGCGAATTGCTGGTCGGGCAACTGATAGATCTTGCCGTCTGGCGCGGTGGTGAAGGAAATGCCGATGAAGTCCTTGAGGTCCAGGGTCGGCGAGGTGAAGTTCTTGCCTTCGTTGGCCATCAGGTCAGTGATCGATTCGGTCTTGCCGTAGCGAAAGTGCGTACCGATCAAGTCCGAGTCGTTGACCCAGCCGTCATAGATGCTCTTGTCCGACTGCATCACCGTCTGCAGTTTTTCCACCACATCGCCTTCCTGCAGCAGGTCGTGGGTCAGCTTGATCCCGGTGATCTCGGTGAAGGCCTTGGCCAGTACCTTGGACTCGTATTCGTGGGTGGCGATGGTTTCCGAAACCACTTTGATGTTCATCCCGCGAAACGGCTCCGCCGCCTTGATGAACCACTTCAGTTCTTCGAGCTGCTGATCCGCCGTCAGGGTGGACGGCTTGAATTCACTGCCGATCCATTTCTTCGCGGCGTCTTCATAAGCATCCGCCCAGGCCGACGCGCTCAAACCGCTGAGTGCCAGCATGGCTGCCAATGAAATGCTATGTCGCAGCTTGTTGTTTTTGTCGAACATAGAGACCTCCTGTTTAGATTGCGGAGCAACATTGCCGAGCGATTCGACTAGCCCCAACGCATCACAGCCAACAGCCACACCAGGGACAACGCGAACGCTACCCAGATGCTCCAGTCGGTGACGCCGATTACCAGCAGATGCAGGTAGGCGCTGCCGAGAAGACCGATGAACAGCCGATCGCCACGGGTGGTGGCAATGGGCAGAAAACCTCGCCGAAGTATGCTCGGCGAACGCAGCTCCCAGGTGGTCATGCACACCAGGATCAAGGCAATCACGCTGAAAAATACCGCCGTCGGGGCGGTCCAGCTCATCCATTCCATCATCAGTTCCTCATACCCGGCCCAGGGCAAAGCCCTTGGCCACGTGGTTGCGAACGAACCAGATCACCAGCATGCCCGGCAGGATGGTCAACACCCCCGCCGCCGCCAGCACGCCCCAATCGATACCGGATGCCGAGACCGTGCGGGTCATCACCGCCGCAATGGGTTTGGCGTTCACCGAAGTCAGCGTGCGCGCCAACAGCAGTTCGACCCAGGAAAACATGAAGCAGAAGAACGCCGTCACACCGATGCCGGAACCGATCAGCGGGATGAAAATCTTCACGAAGAACTTGGGGAAACTGTAGCCGTCAATGTAGGCGGTTTCGTCGATTTCCTTGGGAACCCCGGACATGAAGCCTTCGAGAATCCACACTGCCAGCGGCACGTTGAACAGGCAGTGGGCCAGGGCCACGGCGATGTGGGTGTCGAACAGGCCGATCGACGAATACAGCTGGAAAAACGGCAGCAGGAACACCGCTGGCGGTGCCATGCGGTTGGTCAGCAACCAGAAGAACAGATGCTTGTCACCGAGAAAACGATAGCGCGAAAACGCGTAGGCCGCCGGCAACGCCACTGTCAGGGAAATGATGGTGTTGAGGCTCACGTAATACGCCGAGTTGATGTAACCGGTGTACCAGCTCGGATCGGTGAAGATCACCTTGTAGTTGGCGAAGGTGAAGTCCTGTGGGAACAGCGTCAGGCCACCGAGAATTTCACCGTTGCTCTTGAAGGACATGTTCAGCAGCCAGTAGATCGGCACCAGCAGGAACAGGATGTAGACCAGCAGCGGAATAAGCTTTCTCTTGCTCATGGCGGGCCTCAGCGGTTGGCGTCGGAGTGAGTCATGGCGGTGTAGAACAGCCAGGACACCAACAGGATGATCAGGAAGTACACCAGCGAAAACGCCGCTGCCGGCCCCAGGTCGAATTGTCCTACGGCCATCTGCGTCAGCGTCTGACTGAGGAAAGTCGTGGCATTGCCCGGGCCGCCGCCGGTGAGCACGAATGGCTCGGTGTAGATCATGAAGCTGTCCATGAAGCGCAGCATCACCGCAATCAACAGCACGCTCTTGAGCTTGGGCAACTGGATATGGCGGAACACCGCCCAGGCCGAGGCCCGGTCAATGCGCGCCGCCTGGTAGTACACGTCCGGAATCGCCCGCAGCCCGGAGAAGCACAGTAGCGCTACCAGTGAAGTCCAGTGCCAGACGTCCATCACCAGCACGGTGACCCAGGCGTCCATGGTGTTCGCGGCATAGTTGTAGTTGATGCCCATGGCCTTGAGGCTCGCCCCCAGCAGACCGATGTCGGCCCGACCGAAGATCTGCCAGATGGTGCCCACCACATTCCACGGGATCAGCAATGGGATCGCCAGGATGATCAGCACCACCGACGACCAGCGCCCCTTGGTCGGCATGGTCAGGGCAATGGCGATGCCCAGCGGAATTTCGATCAACAGCACGCAAGCCGAGTAGATGAACTGGCGCAGCAGCGAATCGTGCAGGCGCGGGTCGAGCAACACTTGCCTGTACCAGTCGGCGCCAACGAAGTAGCGGCTGGATTGGTCGAAAATGTCCTGCACCGAGTAGTTGACCACGGTCATCATCGGGATCACCGCACTGAATGCCACCAGCAGGAACACCGGCAACACCAGCCACCAGGCCTTGTTGTTCTGCACCTTGTTCATGGTTGCGCCCCCTGGTTGGCAATTGCTTCGTCAATGGCTTGCGCTTCGAGGAGAAAATCGTCGGCATAGACCATCAGCCACTGCACCGGAAAGCTGATGTAAGCCGTGCCCTGGGGCACCGGCTTGTCTTCGGCCATGCGCACTTTCAGGGTTGCGCCATCGAGGTTCAGGGTCATGATCTTGTACGTGCCGAGGTCTTCGACGTGTACGACCTGTGCCCGTAGCGCGTCATCAAAAGCTTCGTCCCACACATGGACGAACTCGGGGCGGATGCCCACCTTCAGGGTTTTCCATTCGGATTCGGCAATGCGTTGCTGCATGGCTTCGGACAACGGCAGATGGGTCGAGGCAAAACCGACGCCACCTGGTTGCGGCTGCACCTCGATCAGGTTCATCCCCGGACTGCCGATGAAGTAGCCGACAAAGGTGTGGCTCGGTCGTTCGAACAATTCCCTTGGCGTGCCGAACTGCACGATCTGCCCGCCGTACATCACCGCAATCTTGTCGGCGAAGGTCGAGGCCTCCAGTTGATCGTGGGTGACGTAGACCATGGTGATGTTGAACTGCTCGTGAATCTGCTTGAGCTTTCTGCGCAACTTCCATTTCAGGTGCGGGTCGATCACCGTCAGCGGCTCGTCGAACAGGATCGCCGACACGTCGTCGCGCACCAGCCCGCGGCCCATGGAGACTTTCTGTTTTTCGTCGGCGGTGAGGTTGCGGGCTTTTTTACTCAGCAGGTTCTGCAGGTCGAGCACTTCGGCGATTTCCTGCACCTTGCTGAGAATTTTCGCCTCGGCCATGCCTTGGTTGCGCAATGGGAACGCCAGGTTGTCAAACACCGTCATGGTGTCGTAGACCACCGGGAACTGGAAAACCTGGGCGATGTTGCGCTTCTCGGGAGTCAGGTCGTTGACCGCCTTACCGTCGAACAGCACATGGCCTTGGGACGGACTGAGCAGCCCGGAAATGATGTTGAGCAAGGTCGACTTGCCGCAACCCGACGGCCCGAGCAAAGCATAGGCGCCGCCTTGTTCCCAGACGTGGTCCATCTCGCGGATCGCGTAATCCTCAGGTGATGCCGGGGTTTTGGTGTAGCTGTGGGCCAGGTTCTGCAAACGGATTTCGGCCATCAGGCAACCCTCGCGACACGCCGGCCCGGCGCCTGGACCAGCCGCCCCTGCGTATCGAACACAAACAGTTTATGGGTCGGGATGTAGATGCGGATCGGCGCATCGACGTCGTATTCGTGAACACCGGGCAAGTGCAGCACCAGTAAGAAGTGTTCGTTGCGCACATGAAGGAAGGTTTCCGAGCCGCTGATTTCCGCGACCTCGACGGTCACCGCCAACTCCAGGTCATCGTCGTTGCTCGGCACCAGCGAGATATGGCTGGGCCGTACGCCGAAGCGAAACTCGCCCTCGCCCACCGGACGCAGATCAACGTTCAACGGGAAGTGCACGAAATTGGCGAAACTCACTTCGTTACCGGCAATGCGCCCGGGCATCAGGTTGATCGGTGGCTCGGAGAACAGCTCGGCGGCCAGCACGGTTTGCGGCTGGTGATAGACAGCCGAAGACTGCCCGCTCTGGATCACCCGCCCCTCATGCAGAATGGTCGTGGTGCCACCCAGGGCCAGGGCTTCGTTGGGCTCGGTGGTGGCGTAGATCGCGATGGTGTGGCGCGCCTTGAACAGCTCGCGCATTTCCTGGCGCAGCTCCTCGCGCAATTTGTAGTCGAGGTTGACCAGCGGTTCGTCGAACAGAATCAGTTCGGCATCCTTGACCAGCGCCCGGGCCATGGCCGTGCGCTGCTGCTGGCCGCCAGAGAGTTCCAGCGGATAGCGCTGCAGAAACTTCTCGATGCGCAGCATCTTCGCGGTTTCCAGCACCTTGCTATGGATCTGCTCGTTGGAAACCTTGGCCTGACGCAGTGGCGAGGCAATGTTCTCGAACACCGTCATGGTCGGGTAGTTGATGAACTGCTGGTAGACCATCGACACGTTGCGCAAACGCACCGGGCGCTGGGTAACATCGACGCCATTCATCAGCACGCGGCCACTGTCGGGCTTGTCCAGACCCGCCATCAGGCGCATCAGGCTGGTTTTGCCGGACAGCGTGCGCCCCAGTAAGACGTTGAAGGAACCGGGTTCGAAACTCAGGTTGGCATCGTCGATCCAGGTCTGGCCCTCGACGGTGCGGCTGACGTGCTCCAGGGTGAGTGACATGGCTCGGCCTTTTTTATTTTTGGAGTCAAGCGACCGGAGCTACATAGCGACATCTGTGCCAGAAATTACAAGCCATTGATTCAGTTGGGGAATCACTGAAATGGAGATAGGTCTGCGTTCGTTGCTGAACAAAAATGAACAATCCGAAATGAACAATTGAACAGTTCACCGATTGACAGTGAACATTAGTGAACAACACTCTACAGACTGTTCACGGCCCCCTTTCATGAGCCGGCTTGCTGGAGATGGCGTCATCGAAATTGCCATCGCCAGCAAGCCGGCTCCTACAAAGGCGTGGCGTGCCAGAACCGTCACGTGTGATATTCAACGTGATGTGCAAAAACAATAAAAACAAAAAAGCCTGTTCAGAGACTCACTGCCATGGCCGCACCTGCCCAGCCGCTGTCCCACGACGCCATCATCCAGGACTCATGGTCCCGTTGCCGCGCGTTCGGCCTCAATCATCAGAGCACGCCGGCGTTCGACCAAATGCCCGCCGACGGCATTGCACATCTGCTGGAAAGCCAGCATTCACTGGTGCAGACCACCCATCAGGAGGTGCTGCCCTATTACGAGAACATTCTGAGCAATTCCAATTGTCTGATCATGCTCGCCGACAATCGGGGACAGGTCCTGACCTCCTGGGGCACCCAGCGCTTCATCGAACCGAAACTGGCCCGTGGCTTCAGTGCCGGCGCCAGTTGGCTGGAGCATTGCAGCGGCACCAACGCCATCGGCACTGCCCTGGCTTGTGAACAGGCGGTGCACATCGAGCACGACGAACACTTCCTCAAGGCCAACCGCTTCATGACCGGTTCTGCCGCGCCGATTTTCGATGCCGAGCGCAAGATCATCGCCGTGCTCGACGTGTCCAGTGACAGCTACCTGCCGCCGTCCCACACCCTGGGCATGGTCAAGATGATGAGCCAGACCGTGGAGAACCGGCTGATCCTCAACCTGTTCCACGGCCAGCATTTCCAGCTGACGTTCAACACCGGGCTGAACAACCTCGACAGCCAATGGGCCGGCCTGCTGATTTTCGACGAGACCGGCCAGGTGCTGTCGGCCAATCGCCGGGCTGACAATCTGCTCGGTATCAGCCTGTCGCGGGTCAGTATCGAAAGCCTGTTCAAGGTGTCGTTGCTGGAGTTGCTGAATCAGCCCGACGACCTGCCCTTCGCTCTGCAAACCACCGGTCGCAACCGCTTCCAGTGTTTGTTGAAGCGGCCAAAGCAGGTTCCGATAAAGCCCCGTGTATTCACCGAACCGGCCGTGGCCGCTCCAGCGGCGATCAGCCTGAACACCCTGCATTTGGGCGACAGTCGCGTGGAAAAAGCCGTGCGCCAGGCCGAGCGTCTGCTGGAAAAAGACATCCCGCTGCTGATTCATGGCGAAACCGGGGTCGGCAAGGAAGTGTTCGTCAAAGCCCTGCACCAGGCCAGCTCACGCAGTAAACAGGCTTTCATCGCCGTCAATTGCGCGGCAATTCCCGCCGAACTGGTGGAGTCCGAGCTGTTTGGCTATGAAAAAGGCGCGTTCACCGGGGCCAACCAGAAAGGCAGTATCGGCCTGATCCGCAAGGCGGACAAAGGCACCCTGTTCCTCGATGAAATCGGTGACATGCCGCTGCCGACCCAAGCCCGGCTGTTGAGGGTTTTGCAGGAACGTTGCGTGCAACCGGTGGGTAGCAGCGAGTTGTTTGCGGTGGACATCCGCATCATTTCCGCGACTAACCGCTCGTTGCGCGAGCAGGTGCAACTGGGGCGCTTTCGTGAAGACTTGTACTACCGCATCGGCGGCCTGACCCTGGAGCTGCCGCCGTTGCGCGAACGCAGCGACAAGGAGGCGCTGTTCAAGCGCCTGTGGGAACAGCATCGCGAGCCGAGCCAGTGGGCCGGGTTGAGCCGTGAAGTCATGGAGTTGTTCAATCGTCACCCGTGGCCGGGGAATTTGCGTCAGGTGAGCAGTGTGATGCAGGTGGCGCTGGCCATGGCTGAGGACCAGCCGGTGCGGGCGGAGCATTTGCCGGATGATTTTTTTGTGGATCTGGAGATGGAGGCGGTGGAGACGCCGGAACCGTTGCTGGTTGATCTGAATGATGCCGAAGAGCTGAATCGGCAGTTGCAGGCAGTGGGCGGGAATATTTCCTATTTGGCGCGCAGGCTTGGGGTCAGCCGCAATACCCTTTACAAGCGATTGCGCCAGGTTGGCGATTGAATCGGCCGCTCTCCCCTCACCCCAGCCCTCTCCCGAGGGAGAGGGAGCCGACCGAGGTGTCTGTCGCTGTACATCGACCTGAGAGATCGAGTCGATTGTGGAGTCGGCGCAGGATTCGCGTCTTCTGAACCGTCTTTGCCCTCACCCCAGTCCTCCCGAAACGTCGGACCGCCCCAGGGAGAGGGAGCCGACCGAGGTGTCTGTCGCTGTACATCGACCTGAGAGATCGAGTCGATTGTGGAGTCGGCGCAGGATTCGAGTCTTCTGAACCGCCTTTGCCCTCACCCCATCTCTCCCGAAACGTCGGACCGCCCCCAGGGAGAGGGAGCCGACCGAGGAGTCTGTCGCTGTACATCGACCTGAGGGATCGAGTCGATTATGGATTCGGCGCAGGATTCGAGTCTTCTGCACCGCCTTTGCCCTCACCCCATCTCTCCCGAAACGTCGGACCGCCCCCAGGGAGAGGGAGCCGACCGAGGTGTCTGTCGCTGTACATCGACCTGAGAGATCGAGTCGATTATGGATTCGACGCAGGATTCGAGTCTTCCGCACCGCCTTTGCCCTCACCCCAGTCCTCCCGAAACGTCGGACCGTCCCGAGGGAGAAGGAGCCGACCGAGGTGTCTGGCGTCTTACATCGACCTGAAGAACCGAGTCGATTATGGATTCGGCGCAGGATTTTAGTCTTCTGAACCATCCTTGCCTTCACTCCAGCCCTCCCGAAACGTCGGACCGCCCCCAGGGAGAAGGAGCCGACCGAGGTGTCTGGCGTCTTACATCGACCTGAAGAACCGAGTCGATTATGGATTCGGCGCAGGATTTTAGTCTTCTGAACCATCCTTGCCTTCACTCCAGCCCTCCCGAAACGTCGGACCGCCCCCAGGGAGAAGGAGCCGACCGAGGTGTCTGGCGTCTTACATCGACCTGAAGAACCGAGTCGATTATGGATTCGGCGCAGGATTTTCAGGTCGACGGATAAACTGAACATCCCCCGATCAGTCCCCTCTCCCACTGGGAGAGGGTTAGGGTGAGGGGAAACCCACAGACCGCCGCAAAACTTGCAGCCACCACAAAAACAAAAACCCGCACAAGGCGGGTTTTGTCTGTCACACACCAGGCAATCAGTCAGCCAGACGCCAGGTCGTGCCACCCTTGCCGTCTTCCAGCACAACGCCCATGGCGGTGAGCCGGTCGCGGATACGGTCCGATTCTGCCCAATCCTTGCCGGCACGCGCCGCCAGGCGCGCTGCAATCAGCGCCTCAACTTCAGCCGCATCCACGCGCCCTTCAGCGCCGGCCTGCAGGAACTCATCCGCCTCAAGCTGCAACACACCCAGCACGCTGGCCAGTTCCTTCAGGCGCGCCGCCAGACCGGCCGCCGCGTTCAAATCGCTCTCACGCAGGCGATTGATCTCACGCACCATCTCGAACAGCACCGCACAGGCTTCCGGCGTACCGAAGTCGTCGTTCATCACTTGGGTGAAACGCTCGACAAAGGCTTCACCACCAGCCGGCGCCACGCTCGGCAGGCCTTTCAACGCATGGTAGAAACGCTCGAGGGCGCCCTTGGCATCCTTGAGGTTGTCTTCCGAGTAGTTGATGGCGCTGCGGTAATGGCTCGACACCAGCAGGTAACGCACGACTTCCGGGTGGTACTTGTCGAGCACGTCGCGGATGGTGAAGAAGTTGTTCAAGGACTTGGACATCTTCTCGCCATTGATACGGATCATGCCGCAATGCATCCAGGCATTGGCGTAGGTCTTGCCGGTGGCCGCTTCGCTCTGGGCGATTTCGTTTTCGTGGTGCGGGAACTCCAGGTCGCTGCCGCCGCCATGAATGTCGAAGGTCTCACCCAGGCAGCAGGTGGACATCACCGAGCATTCGATGTGCCAGCCCGGACGACCGTCGCCCCATGGCGAAGGCCAGCTCGGCTCGCCCGGTTTGGCGCCCTTCCACAGCACGAAGTCCAGCGGGTCCTGTTTCGACTCGTCGACTTCGATCCGCGCGCCGATGCGCAGGTCTTCGATTTTCTTGCGCGACAGCTTGCCGTAACCCATGAACTTGGCGACGCGGTAATACACGTCGCCATTGCCCGGGGCATAAGCGTAACCCTTGTCGATCAGGGTCTGGATCATGGACTGCATGCCAGCGATGTGATCGGTGGCCCGTGGTTCCATGTCCGGCTTGAGGATGTTGAGGCGAGCCTCGTCCTCGTGCATCGCCGTGATCATGCGCTCGGTCAGCACATCGAACGGCTCGCCGTTCTCCTTGGCCCGATTGATGATCTTGTCTTCGATGTCGGTGATATTGCGCACATACGTCAGGTTGTAACCGCTGAAGCGCAGCCAGCGGGTCACCAGGTCGAACGCGACCATGCTGCGGCCGTGGCCAATGTGGCAGTAGTCGTACACGGTCATCCCGCACACGTACATGCGCACATTGTTGCCATCGAGCGGCTTGAAGACTTCTTTGCTCTTGGTGAGCGTGTTGTAGATCGTAAGCACGTTAGTTCCTTGAATCACTGGCCCCAGGAGTCACGCAGGGTCACGGTACGGTTGAATACCGGCTGACCTGGTTTCGAGTCCTTGATATCCGCGACGAAGTAACCTTCGCGCTCGAACTGGAAACGGTCTTCCGGCTGTGCATTGCCAAGCGAAGGCTCGGCACGACAACCGGTGAGTACCTGCAGCGAGTCAGGGTTGATGTTGTCCAGGAAACTGGCGCTGTCTTCGGCCTTCTCAGGGTTGGCCGAACGGAACAGACGATCGTACAGACGTACTTCGCACTCGACGCTCGCAGCGGCCGGCACCCAGTGGATAACGCCCTTGACCTTACGGCCTTCAGGGTTTTTGCCCAGGGTGTCCGGATCGTAGGAGCAACGCAGTTCGACGATGTTGCCGTCGGCGTCCTTGATCGCTTCGTCGGCGCGGATCACGTAGCTGCCGCGCAGACGCACTTCGCCGCCCGATTCCAGGCGCTTGTAGCCCTTCGGTGGCTCTTCCATGAAGTCTTCACGGTCGATGTAGATTTCCCGGGCGAACGGCAGAGCGCGTACGCCCATGTCTTCTTTCGGGTGGCGCGGCAGTTCGAGGTTCTCGACCTGACCTTCCGGGTAATTGGTGATCACGACTTTCAGCGGACGCAGCACGCACATGGCACGTGGGGCGCTGTGGTCGAGGTCGTCACGAATGCTGAATTCGAGCATGCCGAAGTCGACCACGCCGTCGGAACGGTTGGTGCCGATCATTTCGCAGAAGTTGCGGATCGATTTTGGCGTGTAGCCACGGCGGCGGAAGCCCGACAGCGTGGACATGCGCGGATCGTCCCAGCCATTGACGTGCTTCTCATCGACCAGCTGCTTGAGCTTGCGCTTGCTGGTGATGGTGTAGTTCAGGTTCAGGCGGCTGAACTCGTACTGGCGCGGGTTGGCAGGGACCGGCAAGTGCTCGAGGAACCACTCGTACAGCGGACGGTGGCTTTCGAACTCCAGGGTGCAGATCGAGTGGGTAATGCCTTCGATGGCGTCCGACTGACCGTGGGTGAAGTCATAGTTCGGGTAGATGCACCACTTGTCACCGGTCTGGTGGTGGTGAGCGTGACGGATGCGATACATGATCGGGTCGCGCAGGTTCATGTTCGGCGAGGCCATGTCGATTTTAGCGCGCAGCACGCGAGCGCCATCCGGGAATTCGCCGGCGCGCATGCGGGCGAACCAGTCCAGGTTCTCTTCGACGCTGCGATCACGGAACGGGCTGTTCTTGCCCGGCTCGGTCAGGGTGCCACGGTATTCCTTGGCCTGTTCCGGGCTCAGGTCGTCGACGTAGGCCTTGCCGGACTTGATCAACTCGACCGCCCAGTCGTGCAACTGGTCGAAATACTGCGAGGCGTAGCGCACTTCACCGGACCATTCAAAGCCCAGCCATTTGACGTCGCTTTCGATCGCGTCGATGTATTCCTGGTCTTCCTTGGCCGGGTTGGTGTCGTCGAAACGCAGGTGGGTAACGCCGCCGAACTCCTGGGCCAGGCCGAAGTTCACACAGATCGACTTGGCGTGGCCGATGTGCAGATAGCCGTTGGGCTCAGGCGGGAAACGGGTGACGATCTGCGTGTGCTTACCCGAGTCCAGGTCCGCCTGGATGATCGGGCGCAGGAAGTTGACCGGCACGGCAGGGCCGGTCTTGGCATTCGAGGTAGGGTCGACAGTGGGCTTGCTCATAGGATCCTTGGACGTACAAGTGCGCGGCCGCAAGAAAGGGGCCTGACAAAACAAAGCCGCTATCATAGCCGATGCTGTCAAGCGCCTGACAGAGCGCGCCTGCAAACGGTCGCATTTAATCGGCCGTAAATGAAAAACAGCCTCGAAATTCGCGCCTGTCACGCTAAACTGCGCACCTTGGCCAAAAATGGCTGAACCGGTTGCGGGACTGAGTGTTCCAAAACCACGAATTCTTTGAAACGCCTCTCCTATAAAGAGTAACGATCATGACCCAAGTCAAACTGACCACCAACCATGGCGACATCGTCCTGGAACTGAACGCCGAGAAAGCCCCGATCACCGTGGCCAACTTCGTCGAGTACGTTAAAGCCGGTCACTACGAAAACACCGTTTTCCACCGTGTCATCGGTAACTTCATGATCCAGGGCGGTGGTTTCGAGCCTGGCATGAAAGAAAAGAAAGACAAGCGCCCAAGCATTCAGAACGAAGCTGACAACGGTCTTTCCAACGACAAGTACACCGTCGCCATGGCCCGCACCATGGAGCCGCATTCGGCTTCCGCGCAGTTCTTCATCAACGTCGCGGACAACAGCTTCCTCAACCACAGCGGCAAGAACGTTCAAGGCTGGGGCTACGCGGTATTCGGTAAAGTGACCGCTGGCACCGACGTTGTCGACAAGATCAAAGGCGTGGCCACCACTTCCAAGTCCGGCCACCAGGACGTACCAGCAGACGACGTGATCATCGAGAAAGCCGAGATCATTGAGTGATACTGCTGATTTCAGATTTACATCTGGAAGAGGAGCGCCCGGACATCACCCGGGCGTTTCTGGATTTGCTCGCCGGACGCGCCCGTTCGGCGAGTGCGTTGTACATTCTGGGCGACTTTTTCGAGGCGTGGCTTGGCGACGATGCCATGACACCGTTTCAGCGTTCCATCTGCCAGGCCCTGCGCGATCTCAGCGACAGCGGCACGGCCATTTTCCTGATGCACGGCAATCGTGATTTCATGCTGGGCAAGGCCTTCTGCAAACAGGCCGGTTGCACCCTGCTGAAAGACCCGAGTGTCGTGCAGTTTTACGGCGAGCCTGTACTGCTGATGCATGGCGACAGCCTCTGCACCCGCGACGAAGCCTATATGAAGCTGCGGCGCTACCTGCGCAACCCGATCACCCTGTTCATCCTGCGCCACTTGCCCTTGGGCACCCGCCATAAGCTGGGGCGCAAATTGCGCAGTGAGAGTCGGGCGCAGACGCGGATGAAGGCCAATGACATTGTGGATGTCACGCCCGAGGAGATTCCGCGGATCATGCAGCAATATGGCGTGAAGACGTTGATCCATGGGCATACCCATCGCCCGGCCATCCACAAGCTGCAGCTCGGTGAGCAGGCGGCCCGGCGCATTGTGCTGGGGGATTGGGATAAACAGGGTTGGGCGTTGCAGGTCGATGAGAACGGGTTTGCCTTGGCACCGTTTGATTTTGTACCGCCACCGGCTTTGGCGCATGGCTGAAGTTCTACCCCCCTCACCCCAGCCCTCTCCCCCCTAGGGGGCGAGGGGAAAGGGAGCCGATCTTCATGGTTTTCCGGGCCTCAGTTCGACTCGGGTTGAGTTGGAGCCGTTTGATTTGGGGCCGCCGCCGGCTTTCGCGCATGGCTGAAGTTCTACCCCCCTCACCCCAGCCCTCTCCCCCTGGGGGGCGAGGGGAAAGGGAGCCGATCTTCGTGGTTTTCCGGGCCTGAGGTCGATTCGGGTTGTGTTGGAGCCGTTTGATTTGGGGCCGCTGCCGGCTTTGGCGCATGGCTGAAGTTCTACCCCCCTCACCCCAGCCCTCTCCCCCCTAGGGGGCAAGGGGGCAAGGGGGAAAGGGGGAAAGGGAGCCGATCTTCGTGGTTTTCCGGGCCTGAGGTCGATTCGGGTTGTGTTGGAGCCGTTTGATTTGGGGCCGCTGCCGGCTTTCGCGCATGGCTGAAGATCTGCCCCCCTCACCCCAGCCCTCTCCCCCTGGGGGGCGAGGGGAAAGGGAGCTGATCTCCAGGGTTTTCCGGGCCTGAGGTCGACTCGGGTTGTGTTGGAGCCGTTTGATTTGGGGCCGCTGCCGGCTTTCGCGCATGGCTGAAGATCTACCCCCCTCACCCCAGCCCTCTCCCCCCTAGGGGCGAGGGGGAAAGGGAGCCGATCTCCAGTGTTTTCCGGGCCTGAGGTCGACTCGGGTTGTGTTGGAGCCGTTTGATTTGGGGCCGCTGCCGGCTTTCGCGCATGGCTGAAGCTCTACCCCCCTCACCCCAGCCCTCTCCCCCCAAGGGGGCGAGGGGAAAGGGACCCGATCTTCGTGGTTTTCCAGGCCTGAGTTCGACTCGGTTTCTCAGGTCGATGTACCTTGAACTATCAACACGGTCGGCCCCCTCTCCCTCCGGGAGAGGGTTGGGGTGAGGGCCGTCCGTGATGCCAGCGACTCGGCCTGGAAAGAAACGGGACTCTAGAAATCCCGCTTGTAGAAGATGTCGAGCGAACTCGCCACACCACTGGCCGCTTCAACGTAGACCTTTTTGCTCAGCTTGTAGCGCAAGGCAATGGTGCTCGCCGGTTCGAACACGCCGACGCCATAGCGCAGGCTGAGCTTCTCGGAAATATTGCCGCTGGCTACTACGCTGGTTGCGTTACCACTGCCCTCGGTGTCGAGCTCAAAATCCTGGATGCCCAGATTCTTCGCCAGGTCACCCGTCACTCCGGAACTGCCCATCAGCCCTAACCCCAGGGCTGCCTGGGCGAGCATGTTGTTGTCTTCGCCGTTGCTGCTTAGCGGACGCCCCAGCACCAGGTAGGACAAGGCCTGCTCCTGGCTCATCGCCGGTTCCGAGAAGATCTGCGTGGTCGGCTGCTCCGCGCTGCCGCTCAGGCGGATACCGGCAATGATATCGTCGGTCTGGCGAATCGCTTCAACGTCCAGGTACGGCTGGTCGATGGGACCGGCGAACAGCAAACGCGCACGGCGTACGGACAGGCGCTGGCCGTAGGCACGATAGCGCCCGTCGTTGAGCCACAACTCGCCGCGGGTGTCCATGTTGTCGCCGATGTGCACATGACCCTGCACATTCGCGGTCAGGCCGAACCCGGCAAAGCTCAGTTTGTCCTCACCGACCAACACTTCGATGTCCATCTTCATCGCCAGTGGCGTTTTGCCCTCTTCGGTCTGCTGGCCGACGATAACCGTGTCATCGGAAACCTTGACCGTCGACGGCGGCAATTCGCGAATAATGATGTCTCCTTTGGGCACCAGCACTTTGCCGGCGATGGCCAACTCATCACCTTTCATCGAGATTTTCAGGTCCGGCGCGACTTCGAGCTTGGCGTAGGGTTCGACACTGACCGGCAGTTGCGAGCCCTTGAGCGCCAGATCCACCACCAGTGCCTGACCCCAGGCAATGTTGCCGTTCAGGCTGCCCTGGCCACTCTTGCCGCTTTTCCAGCCGCCGTTCAACTGCACGGTTTCCCCGGCGATGACCGCCTGCAACTGCAAGGCTTTGAGCTCCATCGGCAACTCGGCGCCGGACACCTCGCCGTCGCTGAGCTGCAGGCTGCCATTGACCTGCGGCGCCAGCAATCCGCCGGAGATCGTGCCGCTGCCGTTCAAGCGGCCGGTCAGTTTCTCGACCATCGGCACGAACGGCCGCGCTACCGACAGATCCAGCCCGCTCAAGCGGAACGATCCGCTCAACGGCTTGTTCTTCGGCAATGGATTGATCTGGGCCAGCACCTGCAACTCGCCAAGTTTGGCCCCGGCGAAGTTGAGCTCAGTGTCGATGCGCTTGGGCGTGAGCTTGCTGGTGAGTTTCAGGGTCTGGTAAGGGAAGTCCAGCCACTGGTCCTTTTCCTTCAGGCGCAAGGTGCCGCCGCTGGCATCGACGCTGACCTGGCCGTTCGGGCCGCTGGCTGGCAGGTCCAGTTGCAGATCGGCATTGAGCCGGCCCTGCCAGGCGAAATCCTTGGGCAGCCACTGGGCAAGGCTGTCGATCGGGAATTGCTTGAGGTGATAGCGCAGCTTCGGCTCAGGCATCAGTCGTTGGTCTTCACCGCACAGGCTGGCCTGGCCGGAGGCCCAGCAATGGGCACCGAAGTTGATTTTGCCATCGGCCAGCCGTTCGAGCTTCGCCGGCCCTTGCAGCCTCCAGTCCTGGCCGCCAGCCTGGATATCGCCGCTGGCCAGCCGCCCGCGCCAGTTGCCTTTGTCCAGAGCACCGTCCAGGCCCAGGGCCAGCTTCAATTTCGGGCCTTGCAGATCGAGGCTCAGCTTCTGGTTCTTGATGTCGCCCTGGCCACTGGCGGTCAGCGTGCCAAGGGAGGTGTCACCGAGCTGGATAGCGCTGCCCTTGAGGTCGATTTTCGCCCGTTGCGCACTGTCGAGCGTGGCGTCCAGGTTCAGGCTTTGCAGGCGATTATCCTGAAAGGCCAATTGTGTGCCTTGCAACCCGAGCTTGCCCTGGGGAGCCTTGAGCGTGCCGGCGACGTCCACCCGGCCATTGATCTGCCCGCGCAATTGCGGCCAGAGCTGGGC
Source organism: Pseudomonas sp. PDM31 (assembly GCF_019218965.1). Classification (NCBI taxonomy): domain Bacteria; kingdom Pseudomonadati; phylum Pseudomonadota; class Gammaproteobacteria; order Pseudomonadales; family Pseudomonadaceae; genus Pseudomonas; species Pseudomonas sp. PDM31. The sequence goes on from NZ_JAHUWS010000008.1 coordinate 191,210, forward strand.
GAGCCGCGACAGCTTGATGTCGATCTGGCCGACGAGTTTCTGTTGCAGGCTGCCCTTGCCATTGATGCTGTTGTCACCCAGGCGAATTTGCAGCGCGTTGAGGTTCCATTGCTCACCGCCACCATCAGCCTTGGCTTGCAGGACAGCCGGCTGGCCACGCAATTTGCCCTTGAGATCGAGGTCGGCGCTCAGGCTCAACTTGTCGTTTTTCATCTCGCCTTTACTGCGCAACGGTCCGGCCAGCGTACCGGGCAACTCCGCGACCCAGTAAGCCGGGTTGATCGCTGACAGGTCCAGGGCGGTATCCCAGGCGATACCATCGGCGAATTGCAGATTCAAATGGCCATCAGCCTTGCCCTGCCCGGCCTGCAGCTGAATCTGCTGCAGATAGATTTTGGTCAGGTCGCCTGCAAACGGGCTGGCCAGGCTGAACGCCCCGGCCGGGCCATCCAGCGCAGCATCGAAGTGCCCCAGGTATTTGCCGTCGGTGTAGGACACTTCGCCGTTGAATTTGCGCAGTGCCACTTGCGGCTCGTCGATCAACGGATAGAGGCGGTGCCAAGGGAAATCCAGCCAGTCGATTTTCGCTTCGGCATTCAGGCCCTTGCTCCAGTCCAGCGCCCCTGTGAGCTTGACGCTTTGCTTGTCGTTGGCGGTCAAGTCCAGAGCGGCGATCTGTGCGCCATTGGCGTCGACCTTGCCTTGCAGCGCCAGCGCGACTGGCCCTTCTTCGGCGGGCAGCGTAGCTTTGCCAAGCAGCGCGTAGCCGTTTTTCAGGTCACCGGCGCCGCTGAGTTCCAGCTGATTGAGTTGCAGGGTGTCCGGCAGCCCGGCATCGGGCTTGAAGCCATCGGCGGTGATCCGCACCTTGGCCGGCAGATTCTCTACCAGCGGTTGCAGCTCGCCGGTCAGCTGGCCGTTGAGGTAACCAGTGCTGTCAGCCTTGAGATTCAGGGTTTTCAGCAGGTCGCCGTCAAGCTTGAGCGCCAGGTCCCAGGGTGCAGGAGTCGACAGGGTCAGTTTGCCTTCGGCATTCAGCGGCCAGTTGCCGGTGGGCTGCAGCGAGCCGGACAGGTTCAGGCTCAGGTCATCGCGTTGTAAATGCACGGAATCGATCTGCATGCCTTTGTCGGTCCAGTGCGCCGTCAACTGCAGGCCCTTGAGCTGTTCACTGCCGTTGAACACCAGGCTGCCGACCTTGACGTCGCCCAGTTCAATGGCCAAGGGTAGCTTCAGCTCCGGGAGGGTCATCGGGCCGGTATCCGGCTCTTGCTCACCCGGCGGAAACTGCAAGTTGACCTGATCGGCCTGCAATTGCTCCAGGCACAGGGTCATGCGCGTCAGGCACAACGGCGACCAGGCAAAGATCACCCGGGTCAGTTCCACCCGACTGCTGTCCTGCTGCCACAACACCCGGTCGGCGCTCCACTGCCCGCCCAGTCGACCCTGAAAGTTCTCGAGGCTCAATCCCGGCACGAATCCCAGTGCCCAGCGGCTGCCCGTTGCCGTGCCCACTACCGTGGCCAGCGTCAAGACGATCAGCATCAACAGCGCCAGGATCGCCAGCAGCGTTACTTGCAAGCCACGTTTCATAAAAGCGCGCGTCACAGCTCAGGCCCCATGGAAAAGTGCAGTCGAATGCCGCCGTCGTCGTCCAGCGCATGGGCCAGGTCGAGGCGGATCGGCCCCACCGGCGATACCCAGCGCACGCCGATACCGACGCCGGTCTTCAGGCTTGGCAGTTCAAGTGTATTGAAGGAGTTACCCTGGTCGACAAAGGTCGCGACCCGCCATTTTTCGGCGACGGAATATTGATACTCGGCGCTGGCCGCGACCATGTAACGGCCACCGATGCGGTCGCCGTCGGAGTTTTCCGGGGACAGGCTCTGATAGTCGTAACCGCGCACGCTCTGATCGCCACCGGCGAAGAAGCGCAGCGACGGCGGTATCGATTTGTAGCCGTTGGTGGCACTGCCGCCGATCTGGGCCCGGCCGAGGAAACGATGCTTGTCGAAGACAGTCGTCAGGCCTTTGACCAGTGCCGTGCCGTACAGCAGGTTGTTATCGGAACCCAGCCCTTCCTTGGCCATTTTGCTTTCGAACTGCAGGCGATAGCCGTTGTGCGGGTCGATGCGGTTGTCACTTTTGAGGTACGAATAACTGACACCGGGCATCAGCAGGGTACTGACGCCCTCGTCATCGCCTAGCTTGTACTCCTCGTTCTGCCACTTGAGCGACACCACTCGCTGCCAGCCGCTGGGTAACTTGCTGTGCCACTCCGGACCGATGGTCAGCAGTTTGCTGCGGGTGTCGGTATCAGCGATTTCTGCATTCTGATAGCCACCGGCAAAACGCAGTTTGTCGGTCAGCGGCGGATCGAGCGGAATGTCGTAGAACAGCCCGACGTTCTGCCGGGGTGCCGAGACTTCGGTTTCCCAGCCATAGCTGTGCCCCTGCGGGTTGACCCAGTGCCGGGTCCAGTTGGCCTTGACCCTGGGACCGACGTCAGTGGAAAAACCCAGGCCGAGGCCCATCGTCCGGGGCTTGCGGGTATCGAGGTTGACCTCCACCGGAATCACATCGTTCTTCGAGGCAGTCGGTGCGGCGTCGACCCGTACGCTTTCGAAATAACCGCTCGATTGCAGGTTCTGGTTGAGTTCGGCGATCAGCTCCGAGTCATACGGCGTGCCGGCCTTGAACGGCACCATGCGTTGCAGCAGTTCTTCGTCGAACGGAGTATCGCCGGCAAAACTGACCTTGCCGAAGGTGTAACGCGGGCCGCTGTCGTAGATCAGTTCGATGTCGGCGACGCCGGCCCGGGGGTCGACCGACAATTTTGAACGGGTGAAATAGCCACTGAAAAAACCATAGCGCGAAGCCTGGTTCTGGATCAGCCGCTTGGCGTCTTCGTAGTGGCCGTGATTGAGCACCGCACCGGATTTGAGCGCATCGCTCCTGGGTACACGAAAGGATTTGAGGGAGGCTGCGGGGCCGTCAATGCGTATGGTGACGTTGCGTAAATGCACCGGCTCGCCGGGGTCGATGTTCAACACCAGGCGTGGCGTCTTGCCGCCCTTCACTTCGCTGTCGATTTGCGGCTGATAATAACCCAGCGCCTGTGCGGCCTTGCGCGCCTGCTCCTCGGCGCCACGACTGAAGCGCTGCAAGGCTTCTTCGTCACGATCGCCAACGTTGCCGATATAGCCTTCTATATTGGCCTTCAGTTCGTCATTGGACGGATTGATACGCACGTCCAGTTCACTTTGGGCCAGCGCCGCGCAACTGGTCACCAACATCAGTACGCTGCTGGAAAATCTTCCTGGAAACTTCATAGGCGCGGATGCTATCACGAGCTTGGGAGCGCGATAGAGCGTGACTCGCCAAAAAAGTTCGCGGCTTATGCCGTTGCCGAATGTAAAACCTGCGGATTAGGGTGAAAAAAAACGTGTTCGCGAATCGGTCCTATTGCGACCTCGCCGATTTCCTCGTAACCCTGACGCTTATAGAACTCCAGGTAACGTGGATTACCCGTGTCGAGAATCACGCCCTGAGAGTTTTCATCCACCGCGCACCAGTTGTGCACGGCTTGCAGCAGCTGTTCGCCAAAATGCTTGCCCTGAAATTGCGGATGAACCCCCAGCAACGGCAGGACATGCACCGAATCGTTCGGCAAGCAGGCGGCAACATCAGAGTGATATTGCAGGTAGCGACGCGTGCAACGAAAACCGGTACTCAAGACCATGCGCAGGCGCCAGGCCCAGCTTTCAGTGATACCCAGGCGACGTTGCGGCGGCGCAATCAGCGCGATGCCAATCAGGCGGTCGTTAACCAGCAAGCCGATGGCCGGCAGGTCCTGGAGAAAGTGTTGTGTCACCAGTTCGCGTATGGTCGCGCGGACCCGCTGCTCATAACCCGGGCGCTCGGCTTCGAACAGGTAGTTGAAGGTTGGTTCGTGTCGATAGGCCTGGTACAGCAGCGAGCGGGCTTCGCGGGAATAGCCGCTGTCGAGCATGTGAATATCGGCGATGGCGGTGGAGGTTTCGGGCATGACGGTCGTTCTCCCCGGTGCAGCTCGAATGGCTGCACTCTTATTGGTACGAGCCTTTGGGTGGCAACACAGTTCCCCCAAAGGTATAGACCAGACTCAGAGATCAGTCAGTCAATCTATAGGTTGGCTGCACTGGCCTCTTCGCGAGCAAGCCCGCTCCCACATTGATCGCGTGAACGCTGAAGATCAAATGTGGGAGCGGGCTTGCTCGCGAAGAGGCCAGTGCAGCCGCTACACGTATTGCTGGATAAACAGCAATCCCTCCCCCAACACTGGCCCCATTCTCCCATGTCAGCTAGCATCGCCCTTTTGCCAGGACTGCCGACCATGAAGATCGTCTCCTTCAACATCAACGGGCTGCGCGCCCGTCCCCATCAGCTGGCGGCGCTGATCGACAAGCATCAACCCGATGTGATCGGGTTGCAGGAAACCAAGGTCCACGACGAACAGTTCCCGCTGGCCGAGGTTCAGGCGCTGGGTTATCACGTGTACTTCCATGGCCAGAAAGGTCACTACGGAGTCGCCCTGCTCTCGCGCCAGGAACCGCTGGCGCTGCACAAAGGTTTTGCCACCGACGAAGAAGACGCCCAGCGGCGTTTTATCTGGGGCACCTTTGCCGACGCCAACGGTGTGCCGATCACCATCATGAACGGCTATTTCCCACAGGGCGAAAGCCGTGACCATCCGACCAAATTCCCGGCCAAGCAACGTTTCTACAATGACTTGCAGCAGTTGCTGGAAAGCCAGTTCAAGAACGACCAGCCGCTGGTGGTGATGGGGGATGTGAATATATCTCCGGAAGACTGCGACATCGGCATCGGTCCGGACAACATGAAGCGCTGGTTGAAAACCGGCAAATGCAGCTTCCTGCCGGAAGAGCGCGAGTGGATGGCACGTCTGAAGAACTGGGGCCTGACCGACAGCTTCCGCCACCTGAACCCGGATGTGACCGACATGTTCAGCTGGTTCGACTATCGCAGTCGCGGCTTCGAAGACCAGCCCAAGCGTGGCCTGCGCATCGACGTGATCCTCGCCTCCCACGGCTTGCTGCCACGGGTCAAGGCTGCAGGGGTGGACTACGAACTGCGCGGCATGGAAAAGCCTTCGGATCATGCGCCGATCTGGCTTGAGTTGAGCTGATCCCTAAAGCCTGCATTAATCTCTTGTGGGAGCGGGCTTGCTCGCGAATGCGGTGTGTCAATCAGCATTAAAGTCGACTGAAACACCGCTTTCGCGAGCAAGCCCGTTCCCACAAAAGACAATCACCGAAAAGTGTCATTTTTCGGAAACCTTACTGACTTAATCTCCCGGCACTTCCTTCCACTTTGAAAGGTGCCGGCATGATGCTGCGCGTGTTGCTCCTGTTGACGTTATGCGCTGGCTTGGCACAAAACGCCTCGGCCAGTGACTTGCCGGTGCCCGATCAAGGGCCGGTGCTGCGCATCCAGGGTTCCAACACCATCGGTGCCGCACTGGGCCCGGCACTGGTCGAAGGACTGCTGCACGAACAAGGCCTGCGCAACATCCACCGCGAAACCGCAGACAACGACAACGAACTGCGCATTGTCGGCGAAACCGCACAGGGTCGCCGAGTAGTGGTGGAAGTCGCCGCCCACGGTTCCAGCACCGGCTTCATCGCCCTGAAAACCGCCAACGCCGACCTCGCCGCCTCGTCACGCCCGATCAAGGACAGCGAACTGGTCGACCTGGAATCCCTTGGTGATCTGAAAAGCCCTGGCGCCGAACAGGTCATCGCCATCGACGGCCTGGCGATCATCCTCCACCCGAAAAATCCGCTGCAGCAACTGGACATCGTGCAACTGGCGCGGATTTTCAATGGCGAAGCGAAAACCTGGGAAGAAGTCGGCGGCAGCGGCGGGACCATTCATCTGTATGCGCGCGATGATCAATCCGGTACCTACGACACCTTCAAGGAACTGGTGCTCAGTGGCCGTGGAAAAAACCTGAGTAGCTCAGCAACACGCTTCGAGTCCAGCGAACAGTTGTCCGATGCGGTCAGCAGCGATCCGCAAGGCATCGGTTTTATTGGCCTGCCCTATGTGCGTCAGGCCAAGGCTGTGGCAATTGCCGACGGCCAATCGCAAGCCATGCTGGCGCTCAACAATCTGATCGCCACGGAAGACTACCCATTATCGCGCCGGCTGTTTTTCTACTTGCCGCCGAGAGGGAAAAATCCTTGGGCACAGGCACTGACGGCCTTCGCCCAAAGTGGTAAAGGCCAGGCGATCGTCGCCGCCAACGGTTTTATCGCGCAGACGGTCCAGGCCATGGCCGTCAGCCCTAATGCGTTGATGCCGGAGGGGTACCAGGCCCTGAGCCGTCACGCCCAGCGCCTGTCGGTGAATTTCCGTTTCGAGGAAGGCAGCGCCAGCCTGGACAACAAGGCCCGACAGGATCTGTCACGGGTGCTCGACTATATAAAGCAGCACGAAAAAACCGATCGAAAGGTGACACTGGTCGGCTTTGGAGACGCCAAGAGCGATCCGGGGCGCGCTGATCTGTTGTCGAAACTGCGGGCCATGGCGGTGCGACGGGAACTGGTGAAAAGCGGTGTGGTATTGCGCGAGATTCGCGGCTTTGGCGCCGAGATGCCGGTGGCGGCCAACAGCGCGGATGAGGGGCGGATCAAGAATCGGCGGGTTGAGGTTTGGGTGTACTGAACACTGCCAAATGTGGCTCGAGGGACCTGCTGTGGCGAGGAGCTTTCTGTGCAAGGGGGCTTGCTGTCTCAAGAAACTACCTGTGCAAAGGGTTTTCTGTGGCGAGGGGGCTTGCCCCCGCTGGGTTGCGCAGCAGCCCTTAAAACATAGCACGCGGTTTATTTGTAAAACCGCGTTGGTGGTTATGGGGGGGGTGGCTTCGCCACCCATCGGGGGCAAGCCCCCTCGCCACAGGCAACCCCCCTCGCCACAAGGTAGCCCGCTCGCCAGAGCCGGTGATCAGCACAGAACTTGTGTTGATCAATGCTCGCTACGCATCATCTCTTTGGGCACATATTTGCCGATCTCGAATTTGCCGATCGCTGCGCGATGCACTTCGTCCGGACCGTCGGCCAGACGCAGGGTGCGCTGCATGGCGTACATGTAGGCCAGCGGGAAATCGTTGGAAACCCCTGCCCCGCCATGAATCTGGATCGCCCGGTCGATCACTCGCAGTGCCACGTTTGGCGCTACGACCTTGATCTGCGCAATTTCGCTCTTGGCCACTTTGTTGCCGACAGTGTCCATCATGTAGGCCGCTTTCAAGGTCAACAGGCGAGCCATGTCGATTTCCATGCGCGAGTCGGCAATCTTGTCGATGTTACCGCCCAGGCGTGCCAGCGGCTTGCCGAATGCGGTACGGCTGACCGAGCGTTTGCACATCAGTTCCAGCGCACGCTCGGCCATGCCGACCGAGCGCATGCAGTGGTGAATCCGGCCCGGGCCAAGGCGGCCCTGGGCGATTTCGAAGCCGCGTCCTTCGCCCAGCAGGACGTTTTCGTACGGCACCCGGACGTTTTCGAACAGCACCTCGGCGTGGCCATGCGGCGCATCGTCGTAGCCGAACACCGGCAGCGGTCGCACGATCTTCACGCCGGGAGTGTCCACCGGCACGAGGATCATCGAGTGCTGCGCATGGCGCGGCGCGTCAGGATTGCTCAGGCCCATGAATATCATGATCTTGCAGCGCGGGTCGCAGGCGCCGGAAGTCCACCATTTCTTGCCGTTGATCACCCACTCGTCGCCATCGCGCACGGCGCGGGCGGCCATGTTGGTGGCGTCAGAGGACGCAACGTCTGGCTCGGTCATGGCGAATGCCGAACGGATCTCGCCACGCAGCAGTGGCTCGAGCCAGCGTTGCTTCTGTTCTTCGTTGGCGTAACGCACCAGCACTTCCATGTTGCCGGTGTCTGGAGCCGAGCAGTTGAACGGCTCAGGTCCCAGCAGCGAGCGCCCCATGATTTCCGCCAACGGCGCGTATTCGAGGTTGCTCAGGCCGGCGCCGAGTTCGGACTCAGGCAGAAACAAATTCCACAGGCCTTCTGCCTTGGCCTTGAGTTTGAGTTCTTCCATGATCGCAGTCGGCTGCCAGCGATCACCCTCTGCGACCTGGCGCTCGAACACGGCTTCAGCCGGATAAACGTAGGTGTCCATGAACGCAGTCACGCGCTCACGCAGTTCCTGAACCTTGGGCGAATAAGCGAAATCCATGAGCAAGATACCTTCTTGGGGGAGGTTGTTTAGATCATGCAATCGATGCTAGAACAGCCATGAAAATTTACCTAGCCTATTCTCAGCGTGTATAAACATTCATCACCGATATATGATCGGCTTATCGCCAAGGCCCTCGGGTCACGTAAAGAAACCTTGATAACAAGAGCGCAGCGCAATGAATCTGAGCAAGGTCGACCTCAACCTTTTCATCGTCTTCGACGCGATCTACACCGAAGCCAACCTGACTCGCGCCGGACAGATTGTCGGCATTACCCAACCGGCCGTGTCGAACGCCCTGGCCCGCCTGCGCGAGACCTTCAACGACCCGTTGTTCGTGCGCACCGCCCAAGGCATGGTGCCCACGCCCATGGCCCAGAACATCATAGGCCCGGTGCGCAACGCGCTCTCGCTGCTGCGCGTATCAGTGCAGGAAAGCCGCATTTTCAACCCGCTGCAGGCGGCCAAGACCTACCGCATCAGCATGACCGACCTCACTGAAGCGGTGATCCTGCCACCGCTGTTCCAGCGCCTGCGCCGCCTGGCGCCGACGGTGATCATCGAGAGTTTCCTGTCCAAGCGCCGGGAAACCACCAAGGAGCTGGCCGCTGGTCGACTCGACTTCGCCGTGGATGCACCGCTCAACACCGATCCGCAGGTGCGCCATGTCAAGTTGATGGAAGACCGCTATGTGTGCGCCATGCGCAAGGGGCACCCGCTGGCGGGCAAAGAGAAATTCACCCTCGATGATTATCTGGGGCTGACCCATGTTCATATTTCCAGTCGCCGCAGCGGCCTGGGCTATGTCGACCTGGCGCTGGGCAAGATGGGCATCCAGCGCAAGATCGCCCTGCGTTCCCAACACTATCTGATGGCGTCCCAGGTGTTGCAGCAGACGGACATGGTCATGACCGTGCCGGAGCGGTTTGCCCGCCGCAATGATCTGCATGCCTTTTATCTACCGGTCAACGATGTACCGCCCGTGGAAACCCACCTCTACTGGCATGAAAGCACCGATCAGGACCCGGCCAACCGCTGGATGCGTGAGCAGATGATCGAGTTGTGCCAGCAGGTGACGGCGCAGGAGAAAAAGCTCGAGAAAGTGTAGGGCTAAATACCGGGTTGCTCCTATCGCGAGCAGACTCGCTCCCAGAGGGATACTTGTAATACACAGATTGTGTGCTCAATGAATGTCCATTGTGTGAGCGAGCCTGCTCGCGATGGGGCCAGCAAGAGCAGCAAAAAAACCTGCCGCTTGACGTAAACGTCAACCTGCCATTAGCTTAGCGCCATGACCTTTTGCGAGCGCGTCCATGAGCAGCCAGACCTACAGTATTTCCGACCTCGCCCGCGAGCTCGACATCACCACCCGGGCCATTCGCTTTTATGAAGAGCAAGGTTTGCTCAGCCCCGAACGCCGTGGTCAGGAACGTATTTATTCGCCCCGCGACAAGGTCAGCCTGAAGCTGATCCTGCGGGGCAAGCGCATTGGCTTCTCGCTGGCCGAATGCCGTGAGCTGATCGAGCTCTATGACCCGTCCAGCGGCAACACCAAGCAACTGCACAGCATGCTGGCGAAAATCAGCGAGCGCCGCGAGCAGCTTGAGCAGCAGTTGCTGGACATCGAACAGATGAAACTGGAACTCGATACTGCGCAAGAGCGCTGCGTGCAGGCGCTGGAGCAAACCATCGAAAACCAGCAAGCGGTCCAGTAAGCCAGCACGACCCACTGCGAGAGCGAGCCTTTGTGGCGAGGGGGCTTGCCCCCGTTGGGTCGCGGAGCGGCCCCAGAAAATGGGACTGCTGCGCAGTCCAACGGGGGCAAGCCCCCTCGCCACAAAAGCTTGGTCCTACAAGGTTCTCTCTGTATTCAGACAATCACACAGGTCCAATCCCATGTCCCTCCCCACCCACGTACGCATTGTCGAAGTCGGTCCCCGCGACGGCCTGCAAAACGAAGCCCAACCCATCAGTGTTACCGATAAGGTGCAACTGGTGGACGCACTGACCGCCGCCGGGCTTGGCTATATAGAAGTCGGCAGCTTCGTGTCCCCAAAGTGGGTGCCGCAGATGGCCGGTTCCGCTGAAGTCTTCGCGCAGATCCAGCGCAAACCCGGAGTGGTGTACGGCGCGCTCGCGCCCAACCTGCGTGGTTTTGAAGACGCTCTCGCCGCCGGGATCAAGGAGGTAGCGGTGTTTGCGGCAGCATCCGAAGCGTTTTCCCAGCGCAACATCAATTGCTCGATCAGCGAAAGCCTGGCGCGCTTCGTGCCAATCATGGACTCCGCCAGACAACACGGGGTGAGTGTGCGCGGTTATGTGTCCTGCGTGCTGGGCTGCCCCTATGAAGGCGATGTTTCACCGCAACAGGTAGCACTGGTGGCCCGCGAGCTCTATGCCATGGGCTGCTATGAAGTCTCTCTGGGTGACACCATCGGCACCGGCACCGCAGGTGCCACCCGCAAGATGTTTGACGCGGTCACCGCCGAGGTACCCCGGGACAAACTGGCCGGACATTTCCACGACACCTATGGCCAGGCGGTAGCCAACATCTACGCCAGCCTGCTGGAAGGTATCGCGGTGTTCGACAGTTCCATCGCCGGCCTCGGTGGTTGCCCATACGCCAAGGGCGCCAGCGGTAACGTCGCCACCGAAGACGTGGTGTATCTGCTCAATGGCCTGGGTATCGAAACCGGCATTGACCTGGACGCCCTGGTGCTCGCCGGTCAGCAAATCTGCACTGTATTGGGCCGACCTACAGGTTCCCGTGTGGCCCGGGCCCGTAGCGCGCAATAAGTGTGGGTAGTGTGTCCGGGTGTTACCGCACGGACATAAATGTGGGGCGCAATCGAGTAACACGGAAACAAATTCTCAGGTTTTGCCCGCAACAAAAACCCTCACAAAATGCTAAAGCATTGATTTTAAAGGGTTTTAAAAAGTTGGCACGGGTCCTGCTATCTCTATGGCATAACAAGAACAAAAAAATTGCGGCAAACCCAATAAAAATAAGACGTAACGACTCTGACATAACAAGAACAACACGACAGAGACGCAGCTAACAGATTTTTTTGGAGAAGGTGTGCTTTTCAGGGTGCTTTTCGGAGCAACCCGCAACCGGGCAGAGAACAATAAAACTACCTTCAGGTAGCTCCCGAATCGGTTGGATCGCTAAGCGAAAAAGCAGATCAGCGCTCAAAAAAATACGTTTGCTCTTGATCCTGAATGGGGATCGCCAAAAAACAGCGGTAAAGGGTCACGGTCACCAAAAACAACAACAGACCAACCCTCAATAATAAAAAAAGAGCACGCGCAACGACAAATTAAAGGGGAGCTTCGGCTCCCCTTTGTGCTGTCTGCGATTTGAAATTCTTGATCCGTAGGAGCTGACTTGCTGGCGATGAACGATGAACGATGAACGATGACGCGATCTGACTGATGGACTGCTGCGCCTGCATCGCCAGCAAGCCGGCTCCTACAGCTTCGCGTTGAGCTGCGCGATGCTGATCTCGCGCATGCGGAACTTCTGGATCTTGCCGGTCACGGTCATCGGAAACTCATCGACGAACTTGAAGTAACGCGGCGTCTTGAAGTGCGCGATGCGCTCCTTGCACCAGGCCTGCAGCTCCTGCTCGGTAGCGCTGTGGCCGGGGTGGAACTTGATCCAGGCGACGATCTCCTCACCGTAACGCGAACATGGAATACCAATCACCTGCACGTCGGCCACGGCCGGGTGGGTAAAAAAGAACTCTTCGAGCTCGCGCGGATAGACGTTTTCACCGCCACGGATGATCATGTCCTTGTTCCGCCCGGCAATGCACACGTAACCCTCGTCGTTCATGCTCGCCAGGTCGCCGGTGTGCATCCAGCCGGCCTGATCGATCGCTAGCGCGGTACCTTCGGGGTTGTTCCAGTAGCCGAGCATCACGCTGTAACCGCGGGTGCACAGCTCACCGATGGTGCCACGGGGGACCAGGTTGCCCGCCTCGTCGATGATCTTGCTTTCCAGTTGCGGCTGGGTCCGGCCGACCGTGGTCACGCGCAGTTCCAGTTCGTCCGCAGGACCGGTCTGCAACGACACCGGACTGGTTTCCGTCATGCCGTAGGCGATCTGCACTTCGTTCATGTGCATTTCGCTGATGACCCGGCGCATCACTTCGATGGGGCACGTCGCGCCCGCCATGATCCCGGTCCGCAGGGTCGACAGATCAATCCCGGCGCGCTGTGGCTGGTCGAGCATGGCGATGAACATGGTCGGAACGCCATATAACGCAGTGGCCTTTTCTTCGGCGACGGTGCTCAGGGTCAGCAGCGGATCGAAGGCGTCATTGGGATAAATCATGGTGCTGCCATGGGTGATGCAACCGAGGTTGCCCATGACCATGCCGAAGCAGTGATACAGCGGCACCGGGATCACCAGGCGATCAGCGGCGGTCAGGCCAAGGCTTTCGCCGACCATGTAACCGTTGTTGAGAATGTTGTAGTGACTCAGGGTCGCGCCCTTGGGGAACCCGGTGGTACCGGAGGTGTACTGGATGTTCACGGGCTGATCGAAGTGCAGGCTGGCCTGGCGTTCGTGCAATTGCTCCAGGGATACGCTGCCGGCCAGATCGGCAAGCTGCGACCAAGGCAGGAAGCCCGACGGTGGTTGCGCATCCAGGCTGATGACCCCGCGCAGGTCCGGCAGACGCTCGCTGTGCAGTTTGCCGATGGATTGCCCGGCCAGTTCCGGTACCAGGCCTTGCAGCATCGCATGATAGTCCGAGGTTTTGAACGCACCGGCGCAGACCAGCCACTGACAACCGGATTGCTTGAGGACGTACTCGAGTTCGCAGCTGCGGTAGGCGGGATTGATGTTGACCAGGATCACGCCGATTTTCGCCGTGGCGATCTGCGTAATGCACCACTGGGCACAGTTCGGAGCCCAGATGCCGAGACGGTCACCGGCCTGCAACCCCAGGGCCAGCAACGCCCTGGCATGCAAATCTGCCGCTTCCGCCAGTTGCCGCCAAGTGTAGCGCAGCTGTTGATGGCGCACTACCAGCGCTTCGCCGTCCGGGTACTGCGCGACCGTATTGTCGAACGCCCGGCCTATGGTCATCGCCAGCAAGGCTTTGTCTTGGGAACCGCGGGTATAGCTGCGTTGCGGGCTTGCACTGGGTTGATCCATGACGACCCCTATTGTCTTTATTAATGGGCTACCGGCGGTCTCTTGTGGGAGCGGGCTTGCTCGCGAAAACGGTGTATCAGACAACATAAATGTCGACTGACAGGACGCCTTCGCGAGCAAGCCCGCTCCCACAGTGCAGGACCGCGTTCTATCTTGAACTGGCTCTACTCTCGCTCAAGTTGACGTTAACGTAAAGGGCGATTGACAGCCATTCGACACAGGTTTACGTTAACGTAAAGGTGAGAGGTAGATCACTGCCCTCCCCGCCCTACAAAAAAGCCAAAAAGGTGCCCCATGAGCTACCCATCCCTGAACTTTGCCCTCGGTGAAACCATCGACATGCTGCGCGATCAGGTTCAGTCCTTCGTCGCCAAAGAGATCGCTCCGCGCGCCGCTCAGATCGACATCGACAACCTGTTCCCCGCCGACCTGTGGCGTAAATTCGGCGACATGGGCCTGTTGGGTATCACCGTGCCGGAAGAGTACGGCGGTGCCGGCCTGGGTTACCTGGCGCACGTGGTCGCGATGGAAGAAATCAGCCGTGGCTCGGCCTCGGTGGCGTTGTCCTATGGCGCCCACTCGAACCTGTGCGTCAACCAGATCAACCGTAACGGCAATCACGAGCAGAAAAGCAAATACCTGCCGAAGCTGATCAGCGGCGAGCACATCGGCGCCCTGGCCATGAGCGAACCCAACGCCGGTTCCGACGTGGTATCGATGAAGCTGCGCGCCGACAAACGCGGCGACCACTATGTACTCAACGGCAGCAAGACCTGGATCACCAACGGTCCGGACGCCAACACCTACGTGATCTACGCCAAGACCGACCTGGAAAAGGGTCCTCATGGCATCACCGCCTTCATCGTCGAGCGCGACTGGAAAGGCTTCAGCCGCAGCAACAAATTCGACAAGCTCGGCATGCGCGGCTCGAACACCTGCGAACTGTTTTTCGATGACGTCGAAGTGCCGCAGGAAAACATCCTCGGCGTGCTCAACGGCGGCGTCAAAGTACTGATGAGCGGTCTCGATTACGAGCGCGTGGTGCTCTCGGGCGGCCCGACCGGGATCATGCAGGCCTGTATGGACCTGATCGTGCCGTACATCCACGATCGCAAGCAGTTCGGCCAGAGCATCGGCGAATTCCAGCTGATCCAGGGCAAAGTCGCCGACATGTACACCCAGCTCAACGCCAGCCGCGCCTACCTGTACGCAGTGGCCCAGGCTTGCGAGCGCGGCGAAACCACGCGCAAGGACGCCGCCGGCGTAATCCTCTACAGCGCTGAACGTGCCACGCAGATGGCCCTCGACGCCATCCAGATTCTCGGTGGCAACGGCTACATCAACGAATTCCCGGCCGGCCGCCTGTTGCGCGACGCCAAGCTGTACGAAATCGGCGCGGGAACCAGTGAGATCCGCCGTATGTTGATCGGACGCGAACTGTTCAACGAAACCCGCTAATCGGAGCTGCTCATGGCTACCCTGCATACCCAGCTCAATCCCCGGTCAGCGGAGTTCGCGGCCAACAGCGCGGCGATGCTCAAACAGGTCGAGGCCTTGCACACCCTGCTCGCCCAAGTGGCGCAAGGTGGCGGCCCGAAAGCGCAAGAACGCCACACTTCGCGAGGCAAACTGCTACCCCGTGAACGCATCAATCGTCTGCTGGATCCGGGTTCGCCCTTTCTCGAGATCAGCCAATTGGCAGCGTATGAGGTTTACGGCGAAGACGTTCCCGCCGCTGGCGTGATTGCCGGGATCGGCCGCGTGGAAGGCGTTGAGTGCATGATCGTCGCCAACGACGCCACGGTAAAAGGCGGCTCGTATTACCCGCTGACCGTGAAAAAGCACCTGCGCGCCCAGACCATCGCCCAGCAGAATCGCTTGCCGTGCATCTACCTGGTGGACTCCGGCGGCGCCAACTTGCCGCGCCAGGACGAAGTATTCCCGGACCGCGAGCACTTTGGCCGGATCTTCTTCAACCAGGCCAACATGAGCGCCATGGGTATCCCGCAGATCGCCGTGGTCATGGGCTCCTGCACCGCCGGTGGCGCTTACGTACCGGCCATGGCCGACGAAGCGATCATGGTGCGTAACCAGGCGACGATTTTCCTGGCCGGCCCGCCGCTGGTGAAAGCGGCGACCGGTGAAGTGGTCAGCGCCGAAGACCTTGGCGGGGCCGACGTGCACTGCAAGGTTTCCGGGGTGGCCGACCATTATGCAGAGAGCGACGAACACGCCCTCGCTATCGCTCGGCGCAGCGTCGCCAACCTCAACTGGCGCAAGCTCGGTGAAGTGCAGCAGCGCGCGCCCATTGCACCGCTGTACAGCAGCGACGAGTTGTATGGCGTGGTGTCGGCCGACGCCAAGCAACCGTTCGACGTACGCGAAGTCATCGCGCGACTGGTGGACGGTTCGGTGTTCGATGAATTCAAAGCACTGTTTGGCAGCACCCTGGTGTGCGGGTTCGCCTGGCTGCACGGCTACCCGATCGCCATCCTCGCCAACAACGGCATTCTCTTCGCTGAAGCTGCGCAGAAAGGCGCGCATTTTATCGAACTGGCCTGCCAGCGCGGCATCCCCTTGCTGTTCCTGCAAAACATCACCGGGTTCATGGTCGGCCAGAAGTACGAAGCCGGTGGCATCGCCAAGCATGGCGCCAAGCTGGTGACCGCCGTGGCCTGTGCCAAGGTACCGAAATTCACCGTGATCATCGGCGGCAGCTTCGGCGCCGGCAACTACGGTATGTGTGGCCGGGCTTACGATCCGCGCTTCCTGTGGATGTGGCCCAATGCTCGCATCGGTGTAATGGGCGCCGAACAGGCCGCCGGCGTCCTGGTGCAGGTCAAGCGCGAGCAGGCCGAACGCAGTGGCCAGGGTTTCAGCGCAGAGCAGGAAAACGAGATCAAGCAACCGATCCTCGACCAGTACGAAGAACAGGGCCACCCCTACTACTCAAGCGCGCGTTTGTGGGACGACGGCGTCATCGACCCGGCACAGACCCGCGACGTGCTGGCCCTGGCCTTGTCGGCGTCGTTGAACGCGCCTGTCGAACCGAGCCGCTTCGGCGTGTTCCGGATGTGATTTTCTGTGGGAGCGCGCTTGTGTGGCGAGGGGGCTTGCCCCCGTTCGATTGCGCAGCAATCGTAAAACTGCACAAACCCGCTCCCACAAGGACCGTGGAGACGGAAGAACATGAGCGACTTCAATACGCTGGAACTGCTGACCGACCCTCGGGGTTTCGCCACCTTGTGGCTCAGCCGTGAAGATAAGAACAACGCCTTCAACGCCGAAATGATCCGCGAGCTGATCCTCGCCCTCGACCAGGTAGCGAGCGATTCCAGTTTACGTTTCCTGTTGCTGCGCGGTCGCGGCAAGCATTTCAGTGCCGGCGCCGACCTGGCCTGGATGCAGCAATCGGCTGAACTCGATTACGCCACCAACCTCGATGACGCCCGGGAACTGGCGGAGTTGATGTATAACCTGGCCAAACTGAAGATCCCGACCATGGCCGTCGTGCAAGGCGCAGCCTTTGGCGGCGCGCTGGGCCTGATCAGTTGCTGCGACATGGCCATTGGTAGCGATGACGCACAGTTCTGCCTGTCGGAAGTGCGCATCGGCCTGGCGCCAGCGGTGATCAGCCCGTTCGTGGTGCAAGCCATCGGCGAGCGCGCGACCCGTCGTTATGCATTGACCGCCGAACGCTTCGGCGGGCAGCGGGCACGGGAAATCGGTTTGTTGTCGCAGAGCTACGCCGGTGCCGAGCTGGAACAGAACGTCGAGCAGTGGATCGACAATCTGCTACTCAACAGTCCGGCCGCGATGCGCGCCAGCAAGGACCTGTTACGCGAAGTCGGCGACGGCTCACTGACCCCCGCATTGCGCCGCTACACCGAAAACGCCATCGCCCGCATCCGCGTCAGTCCCGAAGGCCAGGAAGGCCTGCGCGCCTTTCTGCAAAAACGGCCGCCGAGCTGGCAGGCACCCACCACCACCAAGGAGCCGCGTTGATGAGCGCACCTGTCCTCACCACTCTGCTGGTGGCCAACCGCGGCGAAATCGCTTGTCGGGTGATGCGTACCGCCAAGGCCCTGGGGCTGACCACCGTGGCCGTGCACAGCGCCACTGACCGTGACGCCCGCCACAGCCGTGAAGCCGATATTCGCGTCGACCTGGGCGGCAGCAAGGCCGCCGACAGCTACCTGCAAATTGACAAACTGATCGCTGCGGCCAAGGCCAGTGGCGCCCAGGCCATTCACCCCGGCTACGGCTTTCTGTCGGAGAACGCAGGCTTTGCCCGCGCCATCGAAAACGCCGGCCTGATCTTCCTCGGCCCGCCCGCCTCGGCCATCGACGCCATGGGCAGCAAGTCCGCGGCCAAGGCCTTGATGGAAACCGCCGGCGTACCGCTGGTGCCCGGCTACCACGGCGAAGCCCAGGACCTGGAAACGTTCCGTGCGGCCTGCGAACGCATCGGCTATCCAGTGCTGCTCAAGGCCACGGCCGGGGGCGGTGGCAAGGGCATGAAAGTGGTCGAGGGCGTCAGCCAGCTGGCTGACGCCCTGGCCTCGGCCCAGCGTGAAGCGCAGTCGTCGTTCGGTGACTCGCGGATGCTGGTGGAGAAGTACCTGCTCAAACCGCGCCACGTGGAGATCCAGGTCTTCGCCGATCAGCACGGCAACTGCCTGTACCTCAACGAACGGGACTGCTCGATCCAGCGTCGCCACCAGAAAGTCGTCGAAGAAGCACCGGCGCCAGGCCTGAGCCAGGAACTGCGCCGCGCCATGGGCGAAGCCGCCGTGCGCTCGGCCCAGGCCATCGGCTACGTCGGTGCAGGCACCGTCGAGTTTCTGTTGGACGCCCGCGGTGAATTCTTCTTCATGGAGATGAACACCCGCCTGCAGGTCGAGCACCCGGTCACCGAAGCCATCACCGGCCTCGACCTGGTGGCCTGGCAGATTCGTGTGGCTCGCGGCGAGGCATTGCCGATGACCCAGGACCAGGTGCCGCTGATTGGCCACGCGATCGAAGTACGGTTGTATGCCGAAGACCCGGGCAACGATTTCTTGCCCGCAACCGGACGCCTGGATTTGTATCGTGAATCTGCCGAAGGGCCAGGACGCCGGGTCGACAGCGGTGTAGAAGAAGGCGACGAAATCTCGCCGTTCTACGACCCGATGCTCGGCAAGTTGATTGCCTGGGGCGAGGACCGTGAACAGGCGCGTCTGCGCCTGTTGAGCATGCTCGACGAATTCGCCATTGGCGGTCTGAAGACCAACATCAACTTCCTGCGCCGCATCATCGCTCACCCGGCGTTTGCCGCTGCCGAACTCGATACCGGGTTCATCCCGCGCTACCACGAACAGCTGTTGCCGGCCCCGTCCGAGCTCGGCGAAGACTTCTGGCAGGCGGCCGCCCAGGCGTTTGCCCAGAGCCAGCCGCACGCAACCCGAACCGATGACCCGAGTTCTCCGTGGGCCGCTCGCAGCGGCCTGCGTGTCGGACTGCCGCGGGAAGTCACCCTGCACCTGAGCTGTGAAGGCCAGGACCGGGCGCTGACCCTGGGTGCCACGGATGCTCACCGTGCCAGGCTCTCAGGCGACTACCTGACGACTGAGCACAATGGCGTACGTCGCCAGCATCGCGCCATTCGCAGCGGCGACGCCGTGTATCTGCAATGGCAGGGCGAACTGCGCCGCATCGAGTCCTACGACCCGATCAGCGCCGTCGAAGCCAGCCACAGCCATCAGGGCGGCCTGACCGCGCCGATGAACGGCAGCATCGTGCGGGTGCTGGTGGAGGCCGGGCAAACCGTGGAAGCCGGGGCGCAGTTGGTGGTGCTGGAAGCGATGAAGATGGAGCACAGCATCCGCGCGCCCCATGCCGGGGTGATCAAGGCGCTGTATTGCCGGGAAGGCGAGATGGTCAGCGAAGGCAGCGCACTGGTCGAACTGGAGGAAGCCTGAAGTGAAGATCGGTCCTACGCCTTGCGAGGACCGATCTGATCAGAATTTGGCGGTTGCCTGAACCACTACGCCGATGATTCGGCACTCGTCGTGGTACAAGGCTTTCGGATACGTCGGATTGAGCGGGACCAGGTAACGCTGCCCGCCCTCTTCGATCAGCTTGCGAAAGGTCGCCTCGGGGCAGTCGGGCCACTGCGCAATGACCAGTTTTCCCGGCACCGCCGCCACTGCCGGATCCACCAGAATCATCATGCCTTCGGCAATGCTGATGCCACAGGGTGCGGTCATCGCATCCCCTGTCACTGTCAGCCAGAATGCTGCGCCCCGGGCGTGGTAATCGGACAACTCGAAACGCCCCGTGTCATAGACCGCGGTGTCGCCGTCGCGCACTTCGACAGGTTCGCGCCAGTCACTGACCGGGTAACGGAAATACGGGTTGTACTTTTGTGTCAGAGGGATTTCGTCGTCCTTGGATGCCTGCGGTTCCTTGATCACCAGGGCGACCTCGAGAAACCCCAGGCCCAGCGCCTGCAGGACACGATTCATGTCATCGATGCCCGGCTCACGACGTTTGTTCAGCCAATGACCAATGCCGCCCTGGGACATCCCGAGGCGTTCGGCGAGTATTTCCTGGGTGATTTTGAGTTCACCCATCTTGGCCTTGACCAATTCAATCCATTTATCCATGTGCGGCACGATACGTGGGCGTCTCCGGCCATCAAAACACAAATTGTAGTATTTAAATTATCGTCACAAATACAGATCGTACTACCATGAATTCACGGATCTGAATTCATCACGGAGTTTGCCATCATCATGGAACACCCTGCCAACGACCTGCCAGACATGCAAATCGACACCACCCTGACCTCGCCGCAAGGCTCTGCCGCAGCACAACGAGCGCTGGACTATTACTTGAAACCAACAGTTTCCGAGGCGGTGGTCGAGACGCGCTTCTTCGATGTGAGCCGCAACGTCAGCAGTGAAGAGGCATTGGTCCATGCTTCAGACCTGTTGCGCTGTGCCGCGGCCACCGCGTTCGAATCGGCCAGCCATCTGCAAGGCGCCATCCGCGACCTGGCGTTTTCGACCGTGCACATGATCGACATGGCCAAGGCCCTGGTGGATCGTTCTCTGGAAGGACGCTGAAGCGCGGACGAAAATACGGGAGGACGGAAGAGAATTTTCCCGCACGGATAAAAATGCTTGACCCGCAAACGATAATGATTATTATTACATCGACTGATCGCGAGATCAGTCGATGGACCAGGTGACCTTAGGTCGGTCTCCTGGACTATCTCCTCATCAGGCTAATCACGGTTTTTGACCCGGCTTTTTGCCGGGTCTTTTTTTGCCAGTTAATCTGGCTTTGGCTTCAGGCTAATGAAGTCTTTGGGGTGCCGCTAATTGAATGGCGCCGATGATGGCAAAAGAATGGCCGACGGCAATAGAAGCCCGGCACCACTGGATCAAACCAACGACGAATAGCACTTGAGAATCAATTGCATAGTCTCTAAGCTGCGCCGGCGTCATGGAGGACGCCCCCACTGCTCCACCCCATAAATTCCCTCGGTTTCACCCAAGCCTTGCGTGTAAAGTAGCCACCATAAAATCATATTCAGGAACCGATTATGACCGTGGCGAAATCCTCCTTCGACATCAGTGCCAACTTCGACAGCGGCAACATTGAAGTGCTGGATATCAGCAATCCGCTGCAGGCATTGCTGGCCATCAAACCCGATACCCGCAGTCAGCATTTCCAGTGGTTCCACTTCAAGGCCAGCGGCCTCCATGTCGGCCAGGAACACTGGTTTCGCCTGAACAACGCCAGTCGATCCTCGTATAACAAAGCCTGGGATGGTTATCAGGCAGTCGCGTCCTACGACCACGTCAACTGGTTCCGCGTACCGACCATCTTCGAGGGCGACTGCCTGCGTTTCAGCCTTGAAACCACTGCCACTCATGCCTGGTTCGCCTATTTCGAACCCTATAGCCGTGGTCGCCACGACTGGCTGATCGAGCAGGCCCAGACCAAGGCCGGCACCGAACTGCTGGCGACCGGCAAGAGCGTCGAGGGGCGGGATATCCAGTTGCTGCGCAAAGGCACCGGGGCCGAAGGCCGACGCAAGGTGTGGATGATTGCCCAACAGCATCCGGGCGAACACATGGCCGAATGGTTCATGGAGGGGGTGATCGAACGCCTGGAGCAGGACGACGACCCGGTACTGAACAAGCTGCTGGCCAGCGCCGACCTGTACCTGGTGCCGAACATGAACCCGGACGGTGCGTTCCACGGTCATCTGCGCACCAACGCCATGGGCCAGGACCTGAACCGGGCCTGGCAGAGCGCCAGCCAGGAGATCAGCCCGGAAGTCCTGTTCGTACAGCAGCAAATGGAAAAGTACGGAGTCGACCTGTTCCTCGACATCCATGGCGATGAGGAAATCCCTTACGTGTTCACCGCCGGTTGCGAAGGCAACCCGGGCTACACGCCACGGATTGAAAAGCTGGAGGAGCACTTCCGCAGCCACCTGAAGCACCTGACCAAGGACTTCCAGAGCAAATACGGTTACACCCGGGACGAACCGGGTAAAGCCAACATGACCCTGGCCTGCAACAGCGTCGGCGAGAAGTTCGACTGCCTGTCGTTGACCCTGGAAATGCCCTTCAAGGACAACAATGATTCGCCCAATACCTTGACGGGATGGTCGGGCAAGCGCTCCAAACAGTTGGGCAAGGACGTGTTGACCACCGTGGCTGACATGGTCGATACCCTGCGCTGATTCACCTCGATGGTCGCACCGGCCACTGCGGTCTGATCAAACTGGATGCGTCCTGAGGATCACCGTAGGAGCCGGCTTGCTGGCGATAGAGGCATGAGCGTTTCGTACGTCTCAGGCCCATCGCCGGCAAGTCGGATCGCCGCACCGCAGCTCCCACAGGATCGCGTAGGGGTCAGGTGCGATCCCTGCCCCGCAGCATACTGTCCAACACCTCATCCCGCCTTACCCAACCATGAAACAACGCCGCCGCCAGGTGCAGCAGCACGGTCAGGAACAACAGATACGCCAGATACCCATGGGACTTGCGCAGGAAGGCAAATACCTGGGCATTGGCCGGCACAATCGACGGCAACTGCAGCGAGTTGCTGAGCATCACCGGCTCGCCAGACGCGGAAATCATCGTCCAGCCCAACAGGGGTATGACCAGCATCAAGGCGTACAGCAACACATGCGACGCCTTGGCCGCCAATACTTGCCACCCCGGCAAATCTGCCGGCAGCGGTGGCTGCGTGGTGGAGAAGCGCACCACCAGGCGCACGATCACCAACAGCAAAATGGCCACGCCCAGGGGTTTGTGCAGGTGGATCAGCCATTCATGACGTTCGGAAACCGAGGCAACCATGCCCGCGCCGATAAATAGCATGGCGATGATCATCAGCGCCATCAGCCAGTGCAGCAGGCGCGCCAGCGGTGCGAAGTGGTTAGGTTGAGTGCTCATTGCCGGGTCTCCTGTTTGGCGGCGGGCAATTGGCTGACTTCGCTGGTGCGACGCAGGTAGGAATTGGAGTAGCCGGCTGAACGAGCCGCGAGCAACGGGTCGTCGGACCCTTCGATACCGGCGGGCAGTACCAAGGGGTCGTAGTTGATGTCACGGCATTCGCCGTTGAGTTGTGCCTGGGCTTTCTCAAGCACCAGGGTGCCGGCGTTCAATACCTTGCGCCCCTCAGGCCAGGCCTTGCTGGCGTCATTGACCGGGTCGCCGGGGTTGGCCAGGGTAATGTTCAACTGCCAGCGCAACGGCCCCGCGGCGATTCGCTGAACCAGATCTTTCTCGAGAAAATCGCCCCCTTGCGGTGCCGTCGCCCCCGCCGCATCCTGCGCCACCGGCACCATGCTCCAGCGCACGGCCTGCTTTTGCCCGGCCGCGTTGACCAGGTAAAAAGCATTGACGCTGTTGTAGGTCTCGGTCACGTAACTGGCAGACGGTTTGGCGGTTTTGATCCAGGCCAGAAACGGTGCGGTTTCCGGATGAGAAGCGAAGAACGCCGGCGGCGCAGCGGGGTTCGGCTTGCCGGTGGCCGGGTCCGGTGACTGGGCTTTTTGCAGCTCATAGAATGCTTGCGGCGTACCTACCGGGAACACCGGCATGCTGTTCATCCCGGTGCGCCATTGCTGACCGTTGGCCTGGGTGAAGCGCAGCGCCATGCTGCGGATCGGCACGGCGTTGTCCGGCGCGTATGGATTGCCGGCTGGCAAAGCGAATCGCCCGACCACCGGGGTTTGTGCCTGATTGAACACTTGGGCGGTGGAAAAGCTGCGCGCCTCGTCAGTGCTCTCGAAATGGCCGATCACGCAAACGCCTTTGGAGTGGTTGCGACGGAACCCGGGATGCACGCCGTTGTTGGTTTCGAGCACATTGATCAGTTTTTTCGGGGTCAGGCGCTGGGGGTCGAGCGTACCGTTGACATAGGCAAAAGCCCCGGCGACTGCGGCGACAACCACGGCAATGCCCGCCAGTCGTAACGTCAGGCTCGCGGCACTCAACGGTGGCCTGCCCGGCGGTGATGATCGATCTACCATGAAAGACTCCAGGGCCATCGGCCACAAGTGAGAAGAATCAAGCAGACGAACCGCACCCGGGTTTATTCCTTGGTGCGGTGTTTATTTTTTCAGGCATGGAATAACTTCCGATACCAAGCGTCTTGCTGGACACTCACCACAGCGTAGTGACCAGTCAGAACTTCATGAACGATATTGACGAACAACTCAGAGAAATCATTCCGCGACTGCGCCGTTTTGCCGTGTCGTTGACGCGTAACACCAGCAGCGCCGATGACCTGGTGCAAGCCAGCCTGGAGCGTGCGCTGTCCAGTTGGGGCGGTAAACGCGCGGGCGGCGACCTGCGCGCCTGGTTGTTTTCGATCCTGTATCGACAGTTTCTCGATGCGCACAGACGCTCGCGACGTTATGCGCGAATGCTCGAATTTTTCACCGGGCGCGACGATGCGCAGCCTTCGGTAGAGCGCACGGTGATGGCTCAATCCACCCTCAATGCCTTTGACCAACTGCCCACCGAGCAACGTGCGCTGCTGCTCTGGGTGTCCGTGGAAGGCTTGAGCTATAAAGAGGTCGCCGAGATTCTCGACGTCCCCACCGGTACCGTGATGTCCCGCCTGTCCCGGGCGCGCCAGGCCCTGCGCCAACTCAGTGATGGCGAAATCAACCGCCCTTCCCTGCGGAGACTCAAATGATCAGCATGCCCCCCGGCGAGCGCGACCTGCACGCCTACGTCGACCATCAACTGAGCGACGCCGACCGCCGCCTGGTGGAGACTTTTCTCGGCAATAACCCCGAAGTGGCCGCACAAGTACGCGCCTGGCAGCAGGATGCCCAGCACCTGCGCGCGGCCCTCGGTGGCGCCTTGCAACAGCCGCCGAACCCCACGCTTGATCCGGCGGTGATACGCCAGCGCCTCAAACGCCAGTCCCGTCGACACCTGGCCAGTGCCGCTGTGTTGCTCATCGCCGTCAGCATCGGCGGTGTCAGCGGTTGGCAAGCGCGACAAATGACACTGGCGAGCCCCCAGCTTCCGATGACCGATGCCCTGCAGGCGTATCGGCTGATTGCCCAGCAAGGCCTCCTGCCAGCGGACTACAAAGTCGGCGCCGACGGTGATATGCAGGATTGGCTCGACCGTTACTTCACCCGGGCCAATCGCCTGCCCGACCTCTCGGGTGCAGGATTCAAACCGGCCAGCGGGCGTTTGCTGAGTACTGAACAAGGCCCTGCGGCCATGGTGGTCTACGAGGATCAGGGCGGGCAGAAAATCAGTTTCTACGTGCGCCCGCCAGGGCCGAAAAACTTCCTGCTGCCCAGGGGCAGTCGTATCGATGGCGGGTTACAGGCCGAGTACTGGTCGGGCAGTGGCTACAACTATGCGATGGTCAGCCCGGCGGATACGGCGGCGGCGCAGATGCTCAAGCAAACCACGCAGTTCTGATCACACCCCCACTGGTTCTGCGGCATGACCTTAGAACCCGACATCCAGCACCACGTTGTCCAGATAGGTCCCCGCCGGCGGGGTGGGCTGGTCGGTATAGATCTTCGCGTTGTAGTTGAAGATCTGGCTGCCGGTGCCAAGCCCGTTGCCGGGATTGACCTCGGCGTCGCTGCTGGCCCGGCGCGCGCTGCCGACGCTGCCCCAGCGGGTAGTGCCGGCGCTTTTGAAAATGTCGTAGGCCAGATAGTTGCTGCCTGAAATCATCCGCCGCCGACCGTTGACACTGATTGCATTTTGTCCGTCACTCAAGCCCACGGTGTAAGCGCTGCCCTTGGTGCACATCAGGTTGATGGTCTGGCCGGTGACCGGGGTAAAAGCGCTGACCACCGGGGCGCTGCCGAATGCAATGTTCGGCGCGGTAATGGTGCAGTCATTGGCGACCGTCAAGTTGACGGTCAGGGTGGCCGTCCCATTGCTGATGTCACGCCCCAGGCACAGGTCGCCAAGACCGATACCGGAGCAGTAGTTCCAGCTCCATAAAATACTCAGGGTTTCGGTGTACACCCCGGCCGCGACATTGCTGCCGATAGTGGTACGCAGGTAAAGCGGCACGGTTTTCGGTGTTGTGCCGTTAAGCAGGCCGAGGGCGTCGATGATGCCGTTTCGGGCGAAGTCATACGGTGTGCCGCGAGTAATGGGATAACTGGTGCTGTTGTTGGCGTAGAGGGTGTAGGCGATGACATCACCGGTGGGGCCGACCAACCCGCTCTGCAGGGATGTGACGGTCGCCCAGAAATGGTCATTGCTGGTCAGCAATGACAGCAGTGAACCGGTGCAACTCAACCCGGCATTGAGCGTGGAACTCGATTGCGCGGTGGTGCGCACAGCAATCGAACTGAGGGTGCCGAACGCCACCGGCGTGGTGCCCACCACCGAGCACAGCGCCCATGTCGTCCCCGGAATAAGCAGCGCTGACAACAGGAGCCATTTCACCAGCCTCATTGGCACACCAACGGCCCGATCAACGGGATCTGGTCCTGATTCATATCCACGGCGAACTGCACCGCGCAGGTTTTGCCGCCGGCCAGGGTCACCCGCAAATTGTTCTGCGGCTGGAGGTTTTCCAGGTACACCAGGCCGTCCCAACCCACCACGGTTTGCGTACCACTCTGCTCGTGCACGACGCTACTGCCCAAGGGCAAATCCTGCTGCTGCGCATCCACCAGTACGATGCTCGCGGCGACCATCCGGCTCAGCGCAAACTCCAGCAGATAACCACTGCCACGGCGCACCGCGATGCGTTGCTCGACATCAGGGCTGCGCACGTTGGCCGGCAGATTCAGTGGATCGATTTCATATTTGCCACGGTAATAGGCGCTGCTCCAGGGCACCAGCAAGTGACCACTGCGGTCAGTCTGGCCTACCACCTGGTTTTCGTAACGCACCGGAATATCGGCGAAACCATCGGTGCTGACCACCACAAAGGCATCGTCGATGCGATTGGCGGCGAACACTTGCCGGTCCATCCACACCAGCGATCCACTGGCATCGGCCCAACGGGTTTCGGCTTCGTCGGTACCATAGACGCCGGCCTGCAACTGCACCGACTGCAGGCGCCAGGTCAGGTCGGCCTGCCGGTACTCCGGCCCGTCACCTTGGGCGTAGCCCAGGTTGAAACCCACCCCACCCTGGGTCGGAACAGCGCGGCTGTAGTTGACCCGTTGCTGGGTTTGCCCGCTGTTGCTGCGTTCGCTGCTGACCGCCAGGCTGCCGTGCAGGTCGAACGGAACCACCAGTTGCGCCTGCACCGCCCAATTGCTGTCGCTGATCTCGCGGTTGGCCGACAGGTAGAAACTGCTGTTGTGCCACAGCGGCTTGCTCCATGTCAGGTTGAGTAAGCGGGTGCGCGAATCATCCACCGCGCGCACGTCGAAATAACCGACACCGAGGCTACCCCAGGCATCGAGGTTCAGGCTCAGGGTCGCCTGTTCGCTGCGCTTGCTCAGGCTCGCAAAAGGTGTGTCGATCACACTCAGGTCGGCGTATTGATCGCGACGTTGCAGGCGCTGCCAGCTAAAGCTGTAGCGCTGGTTGCTGTACTGATAACCGATGCTCAGTTGCTGCCCGCTGTCGCCGTCGAAACGGCTTTGGCTGATGGCCGTGTTAAGCACGCCGAAATTGCCCAGGCGCATGTTGCCGCCGACACCTGCGAGGGTCAGGGCATCCGAAGCTTCGGCGTGGCTTTCCAGGGTCAGGTAATCACTCAAGCCATAACGCAGACTGCCGGAACTCACGCCCGGGCCGTAGCCGAAATCGCGCAGGCCATAGTCACGGCGCAAGGTGCCGGCCGCCACGGAATAATCACTCAAGCCTTTTTGCAAAAGGCTGCTGGTGACGTAGAACGGCACCGTCGTCGAGACCTGACGCCCCAACGCATCGGTGGTGACGACCACGGCTTCACCGGCACCGTTGATGAACGGAACGTTGGTCAGGGTGTACGGACCGGGTTGCAACTCGGCGCTGCTGGATTTGTAGCCGTTGATGAACAGGTCCACCGAGGATGGCACGGCGGCTTCGCCAGCAAACTGCGGCAAGGGATAGGTCACCAGATCCGGACGCACCGCAAAATCCCTCGACAGCTGCACCCCTCCCAGGCGCACTGAGCTGGTCCAGGGCAAGGCACCGCTGATCACGTCGCCCGCCTCGTAGGTCAGCAGGCGCTCGTCATCTGAGTAGCGCCAGGTGGTGTCATAGCGCAGGTAGCCGTTGTCCAGGGTGTTGATCGAGTCGCCGGACAGGGTGCGTCGATACTGCCCGGTGTTGGACAACGTGCCCCAACTATCAAACAGCCGCACCTCGTTCCAGGCGGCGAGGTACGTACCGGCATCATCGGTGTCATTGAAGTACAGGTCATAGTTGAACAAGGCACCGAAACTGCTCATTGCCGGGGTGCGCGGATAGACTTCGCTGCGTCCGACGAACTGCTCCGGCAGCCAGTCTGGCGGTACGTCCAGAAACAGGCGCTGGGCGGTGCTGTCGTACTCGCTGTGCAGGCCCGGCAGGCTGTCGAGGCTGACCTCGGCGGCGAGGTTTTCCGGCAGCTTCATGCCGGTTTCGCGCAACGCAGACGTCGGAACAAAAAGCTGCCCGTTGCGCTGCTCCACCGCCACGACCCGGCCGGTATTCATCTGGTTGACCACCATTTCCAGAAACAACTGCGCATCGGCCACCGCCTCCATGCCGCTGGGCGGAGGCGGCAGGTCGCCGGCCTCTGCGTGATGAACGACCACCAGGCAGCACACACAGCCCATGGCCCACAACGGACACTGAATCTTGTGAGCCCACCCCTGGCTCATTAGCGCTTCTCGCCCATTGGACTGTTTACCCCTTCAACGCCCGACCTACACAGGCAAGCCCCTCACCACAAAACGCTCAACCCTCCCTAACGTGCCGGCGCAACACTCTGCACCTGCGGTGCGCCATTGACCCGCACCTGCAAGGCCGGGTCGCCTGCCAGCGGCCCGGGGGCCGGCCAGCGCATGATCGCGCCGGGCAATACATACCCGAGCAAACCGTCTACCAGCGGCCGCGTCTGGCTGCCCTGCTTGAGTGCCACATCGGTCAACCGCGCATGCACCGCGCCCTGGTTGCGCACTTCCACATAGGGGCGCCCGTCTACCGCCACCGTACGCCAACTCAAGTCCGCCTTGCCCGCGCCCTTGGGGTCTCGCGGGCGAGTGCTGTCTTCCTTGCTCCACAGGCCCGCGCCGTAGGCAAACAGAGGGACCGAATAACGCATCTGGAAGCGAATCGCTGCGCCCGTCTTGCCGTCATCGGTGGAGGGTGGTTTCGCGGAAGGGATTTCATCGATGATGATGCGATACGCCAGTTCCTGCCCCGGTGGAATTTCCCGGGTTCGGGTCAGGCGCACCAGTTGCTTTTGCCCGGGCTCGATCTTCGCCACTGGCGGGCTGCCGATCACGTCGCGCTGGTTCTGGTATTGATCACTGAAACCACTCTGGCTCCAGGCAAAGACGCGGATTTGCAGATTGGCGGTTTCATTACCGCGGTTTTCCAGCCATAACGCACTGGCCTGTTGATCCGCCTCCAGCACCGGATCGATGGGCCAGATCAATACCGAACTGGCCGCCTGCACGTTGAACGCTGTTAACAGCGTCAACACCAGCGAAGTAAAACCAACGACACAATGCCGCTGCGAAGATGAATACATCTGTCCACTCCTGATGATCTAACCGCTCCGCTACCACGACAGCTGCACCTGCAGCACATCGCTATACGTACCCCCCGGCTGATTGCCCGGCAATTGCACCTGGCCGTAGATCGGCAGGTTGATGTTGTTTGCATCGGCGTAGGCCACGGCCACGCTCTGGCCTATCCCCAATACCTGGCTGTACGCCGCATCGCGGAACAACTGGTACGCCACCCGATTGCTGCCGGTGCTGAGCTGCAGGTGTCGCCCGCCGCTGTTGTACTGGCCGCCATCGACCGTCATGTTCAAGGTCACGCCCGGCGTGCATTGCAACTGCACGCCACCGGTCAGCGCCACCTGCACCGTGCCGGTGTCCAGCGCCGAGCGGCTGCCGTAGTTCAGGCTGCCGTAACTGGAAACACCACCCACGACCAGACACCCCGGGGTGACCGTGGCGCTGACCTGGAAACTCTGGCTGGTCACGGCGGACAGCGGCAACGGCACGCTACCCGCGCACAACAGGAGCAACGCCGCACACCCGTGGCGGGCCATGACGCTAGAACGTCAGTTCGACGGCGACGGTGTCGGTGTAGGTCCCTGCCGGCAAACCGGCCTTGCCCAGGGCCTGACCGTAGATGTTCACGGTCTGCGCCGTACCGGTGCTGGCGGCGAGGTTGATCACGCCATCGATAGCCAGTAACTGCGAATGCCCGGCATCGGTGTACAGGTCATAGGGCACGTAGTTGGCGACACCGTCGAACAGCGCGCGGCTGCCGCCAGGCGACATTCCGTCATTGGTGCCGGCACGCACCTTGATCGTCGGGGTGGTGCCGCTGGAGCAGAGAATCGACAGCGCCCCGCCACCGCCACCCAGCACCTGACCCGTAGCGGTGGTGAACAGACTGTCGGTGGTGCCGAAGTTCAACGCACCGAAATTGAGGTTGGAGGAGCCGCCGGCACCGTTCACCTGGCAACTGCTGACCAGAATCAGGCTGGCGGAGATCTGGCCGGTGACCGTGGTGGCGGCCTGGGCGCCTGACGCCAGCGTCAGGCCAAGCAATGACAAACCAATTCTGGATGCAAACATGTGCATGGAGTACGTCCTCTACAGTTTTACCAGTCGAGCGTCACCGTCAGCGTGTCGGTATAAACACCGGCCGGTAGTGCGCGGGTATTCGCCACCACCGAGCCAAATACCGGAATCGGTACCTGGGCTGCGCTGGTGACAGCGAAATTTTGCTGTTGGCCGATGCTGTAGCTTTGGCTGCCAGAGGCATCGAGGAACAATTTATAGGGGATGGTCTGGCGACCGTTGCTCAGGCGTCGAGTGGTGCCGTCGCCGTGGGTGCCACCATCGATGGTGACGGTGAACCCGGTAACCGTGGGATTGCAGGCGACGTTCAGTTTGCCGCTGCTGTCTGAGCTGAGGCTGGCTTTGAGCGGGGCACTCCAGGTCGGGCCTTGCTCGCCGAAATCCAGGGTGCCAAAGTCGTTGACCGGGCTGTCGGGACTGGCCCCATTGGACACCTGGCAACCGGCGATGATGGTCAGTCGCGCGTGAAACTGCCCGCTGATCGCCGCTTGCGCGTCCTCGGTCAGCAGCACCAGTGCTGCCGCTATGACAACCATCCACAATCTGCTTTTCATGAGGTA
Source organism: Pseudomonas sp. PDM31 (assembly GCF_019218965.1). Classification (NCBI taxonomy): domain Bacteria; kingdom Pseudomonadati; phylum Pseudomonadota; class Gammaproteobacteria; order Pseudomonadales; family Pseudomonadaceae; genus Pseudomonas; species Pseudomonas sp. PDM31. Next base: position 222,462 of record NZ_JAHUWS010000008.1, read on the forward strand.
ATACCCGAGGCCCTCAGAATGCACGTACACGCGCGTTCGCCAGCGAACGCCCCTTCCTTGCACAGACCCGCTGCACCGGGCTGTTTGATCATCGTAGCTACCAGGTGACGGTCACCTTCACCAGGTCTGAATAGCTCCCCGCATGCGGTATCTGCGCCAGCGGCTCGATTCGCGCATACAGCGGCAAATCCACGGAACCGCTATCAGGCACACGACCGTTCATCGGCTGATCCACCCTCAGGGGGATGCGCCGCGCCGGGTCTTGATAAAGCCGATAGGGGATGGGTTGAGCGGAACCAGCATTGGCCGCCATGTAACGCACGTCGCCGACCCCGCCGTGCAGGCCACCGTCAACGCGTAATTGATAAGGGGTATCCGGGTTGCACTCGAGTCGCGGCAGGCGTGCATTCGTCAGAGCGGCCCCCAGCGGTCCCGCCTGGTCGTCCAGCCGTGCGGTACGGCCGAAATCCAGCACGCCCAGTTGTTCAATGCCGGCACTGTGTTGTGCCCCGACCAATTGACAGCCCCACTGCACGTCGACCCGAACCTGCACCTGAAACTCTGCGGCCAACACCGGTGCACCGAGCGCTACGCCCATGACTGCCAATACCACACGTCCTTTCACGGCCCCATTCCTCTTGAGAGGAGCTTTGTGTGGTTGAGGTTAGCAATGCACGGGAAATCCGCCAGTCAACGGACCAGACTTGCCCCACAATCGGGCATGGCTATATGCCATGAAAGCAACGAGCCAGCATTCCGGCGCCGCGATAAATCGTACCACCAGAAACTTTCTGGCCAATGGCCTGCCGACACCGCTGGAAGCAAAAATTCCCGGCTCTGGTTACACTATGGCGCCGCAACACAAAGCGCCTGTCCGCACTCCAGAGGTGATACCCCAGTGGCCGTTCGACCGCCCAACCGTTCGCCCATCAAATCGCGCTGGCAAACGTTGCGTCGCCTGCTCGGCAAAGTACCGGCTGCCGGCAACGCCGTGGCCGGCCAAATGATCCACGACCACTTTCGCCAACAGGCCCATGCCCAGGGTTACACACTCAGTCACAGCCAACAGCGTGTCATCGACTACATGGCCCTCCATGCCTGCACGCTGATGGGTGCCGCGGCAAAGCCCCTTCCCGGCCTGTACCTGCATGGTGCCGTGGGGCGCGGCAAAAGCTGGCTGCTCGACGGGTTTTTTCGGGCGATTCCCCTGGCGCAAAAGCAACGCCTGCACTTTCATCAGTTTTTCGCCCAACTGCACCAGGGCATGTTCGAGCACCGCGATCAGGCCGACGCCCTGGCGGTCACCCTCGATGAACTGCTCAGCGATTGCCGGGTGCTGTGTTTCGATGAGTTCCACGTGCACGACATCGGCGATGCGATGCTCATCACCCGGTTGTTCAAGGCATTGTTCAAGCGCGGCATCCTGTTGCTGGTCACCTCCAATTATCCGCCCGAAGGCCTGCTGCCCAATCCGCTGTACCACGCACGTTTCAAACCGGTGATTGACCTGATCAATACGCGCATGCAGGTGATGGAGGTCGGCGGGCCCCACGACTACCGCAGCCAGGCCCGGACCCATGCGCATCAATTGTTCACTCAGGGTCACTACGTCTGGCCGGCAAGCGTGGCGCAACGACAGGCGTTGAACCTGCCCGGGCACAATGCCCCGCCTGTATCGCTGGCGGTGGGCAGCCGGCATTTTCGAGCGCGTTTACGCGAAGGTCGCAGCATCGGTTTTACCTTTACCGACTTGTGCGATCAGCCCACGGCGGTCATGGATTATCTGGAGCTGTGCCGCCAGTTCGACCGCTGGATCATCGATGAACTGCCACTGCTGGGCGATTGCACGATTGCCGCCCAGCAGCGCTTTATCAACCTCATCGATGTGCTGTACGACCAGGACAAGCACCTGACATTGCTCGGCCAGCACTCATTGCGTGAAAGCCTGGGTGGCGATGCCATCGATCTTGCGCGCACCCGCAGCCGATTGGGGCAACTGGTCGAAGTCAGCGAACCGGCCTGACAGTCGCCACACCTTTGCCGCTATCATGTCGCCCATTTCCGGGGCCCCGCGCCCTCCTCTTGGTTAACAGCGAATCTGTTCATGCACACCCTTGCTCAATTGCGCGCCGGCGAGTTATCGGGCGTCACACGGCTGGATCTGGCCGAAGGCCTGACCGAGTTCCCGCGGGAAATTTTCGATCTGGCAGATTCCCTGGAAGTACTCAACCTCAGCGGCAATGCCTTGAGCGCACTGCCCGAGGATCTGCACCGCCTGACCCGTTTGCGAGTGCTGTTCTGTTCCGATAACCGCTTCACCGAGTTGCCGGCGTGCCTGGGTCAATGTGCCGCGCTGACGATGGTCGGTTTCAAGGCCAACCGCATCGCCCACGTGCCAGGCGCAGCGTTGCCGCCGCTGCTGCGCTGGCTGATCCTCACCGACAATTGCATCGAGTCGCTACCCAGCGAACTGGGAGAGCGCCCGCAGCTGCAAAAACTCATGCTCGCCGGTAATCGCTTGCAGGCATTGCCCGAGTCCCTGGGCAACTGCCATCGGCTGGAACTGATCCGCATCGCCGCCAACCAGTTGACCGGGTTGCCGCAGTGGCTGCTGGCCCTGCCGAGCCTGAGCTGGCTGGCCTATGCCGGTAATCCGCTGGAAACCGAAGCCGATGCCGCCGCCCTCGACGCCACGCCGCGCATTGACTGGTCGGCACTGCATCTGGAGAAAAAACTCGGTGAAGGCGCGTCCGGAGTCATTCATCAGGCCAACTGGCAATCGGCCGATCAGCCAGCCATGCCGGTGGCGGTGAAGCTCTACAAAGGTGAAATGACCAGCGATGGCTCGCCGCTGCACGAGATGAACGCCTGCATTAGCGCAGGCTTGCACCCGAATCTGATTCGCGTCGAAGGGCGGATTGTCGATCACCCGCAGCAAACGGCCGGGCTGGTGATGCGCCTGATCGCCCCGACTTATCGCAACCTCGCCGGGCTGCCGAGCCTGGCGTCCTGCAGTCGCGATGTCTATGCCGACGACCAGGGTTTCAGCGCAACCGTGGCCCTGCGCATTGCCTCGGGCATCGCCTCGGTGGCTGCACACTTGCACCGTCACGGCATCACCCACGGCGATCTCTATGGCCACAACATCATGTGGAATGAACAAGGGGAATGTTTGCTGGGAGATTTTGGCGCAGCGTCGTTTCATGCCACCGACGACAGCCATGAAAGCCGCGCGCTGCAACGCATCGAGGTACGGGCGTTCGGGATATTGCTGGGGGAGTTGCTGGAGCGGATTGATTCGGGGTTGAACGATGAGCAGCGCGCGGTTTTAGAAGACTTGCAACGGCGTTGCTGTCAGCCGCTGGTATTGGAGCGGCCGGGGTTTGACGAGGTTGTTCAGGCGTTGGCTGTGTTCAAAACGCTAAACACAAACTTGTAGCAAGGGGGCCTGTTGTAGTGAGGGGCACGCTACTGAGACGGGCTTGCTCTGGGGAGGGGGCTTCTGTGGCGAGGGGGCTTGCCCCCGTTGGGCTGCGTAGCAGCCCCCCAAAGCAGCGACCGCAGTGGTGGTTATGGGGGGTGGCTTCGCCACCCAGCGGGGGCAAGCCCCCTCGCCACAAAAGCCCCCATGCCACAGAAGCCCTCATGCCACAGAAGCCCCCATGCCACAGGAAGCCCCTCACCACTGCCCAGATCAAAAAAGCACTTGGGCTTAACCCGCCAACCCGACAAACATGTCCTGCACGTCATCGTGGTTGTCGAGACCTTCAAGGAACGCCTCGACTTCAGCCATCTGTTCATCGCTCAGGCCGCTGACCGGGTTTTTCGGCTGGTAGCCCAGTTTCGCCGAGAGCACGGTGAAGCCTTGTTCCGGCAGGGCTTTCTGTACCGCGTCCAGATCCGTAGGCTCGGTCAGGAACAGGGTGGCGCCGTCTTCGCCCGGCTCGAAATCCTGGGCACCGGCCTCGATGGCGGCCATTTCCGGATCGGCGTCCGGCGTGTCAGGCGAGGCTTCGATCATGCCGACATGGTTGAAGTCCCAGGCCACCGAACCGGAAGCCCCCAACTGGCCCTTGCGGAACGCGACACGGATTTCAGCAACGGTGCGGTTGATGTTGTCGGTTACACACTCAACGATCAATGGCACCTGATGCGGGGCGAACCCTTCATAGGTCACGCGATGGTATTGCACGGTTTCGCCCAGCAGGCCCGCGCCCTTCTTGATGGCACGGTCCAGTGTTTCCTTGGGCATCGAAGCTTTCTTGGCCTGTTCAACCACCAGGCGCAAATGCGCGTTGGTCGAGATATCAGCGCCGTTGCGCGCAGCAATGGTGATTTCCTTCACCAGTTTGCCGAAGATCTTGCCCTTGGCATTGGCTGCCGCTTCTTTGTGTTTAACTTTCCACTGTGCGCCCATTACTCACTCTCTTATCTGTGGCGCCGAAACATCTATTGGCCGACGCTTTGCGCAAGTTTATACGGCCTAAAGTTGGCAATCGACCAAAAATTCCGACTTGCATCGACATCTTCACCAGCTGTTGTAGGACGATTCTGAAAAGACGTTTTGCGGTGACTATGACGAACCGTGGTTTCGTACCCTCAGCGTCCAATTCCATAGCAGTGGCCTGCGCGATGCAAAATGACAAGGAAAGTCCTTTCACCCTGACGCTGCTCGACGTCGACTTGAGTTTGCAGGTGGTGCGGTTCAGTGGCCTCGAAGCCCTCAACCAGCCTTTTCGATTCGACATCGACGCGATTGACCTGACACCGGCAATCCCCCCCGAACAATTGCTGTACCAACCCGCCTATCTTGATTTTGGCCAGGGCCAGGGCATACATGGCGTTTTGCACAGTGTTGGTCAGGCGCACCGTGGCGCGCATCGGGTGGCTTACAAGCTGGTTCTGGTGCCGCGCCTGCAAGCACTGGAACAACAGTGTCGCCGGCGCATCTTTCGCGACCTGAATGTGCCGATGATCCTGCGTCAACTATTGGAGGATAACGGCTTGCCCGTCACCAGTTACCGCTTTGAATTGACGACCGGGCATTACCCCTTCCGACCTTTTTGCATCCAGTACGACGAAACCGATCTGGCTCTGCTGCAACGGCTGTGCGAAGAAGAAGGCATCCACTATCACTTCGAACATCAGCGTGATGGGCATGTGCTGGTCCTGGCCGATGACAGCCTGAGCTTCCCCCAGGAACCCTTGATAGTGCCTTATCACGACGCACTGGCGGATAACGTCGACGGGCCGGTCATCACAGAGTTGTACCAGCGCCATGACTCACCGCCGATCCCCGCTCGTGCGGATGCCAGCAACCGTGGTACATCGATCCCCGGTGACGGCGCAGCCAATCAATCCATTGGCGTGACGGCGCCGCTGCATCGCCCTGCCCGACAGCCGCATCCTGAGCAGCTCAGCCGGCGCAAACTGGAGCGGCTGCGCTGCCGACAGCAGCAGCTAAACGGCCGCAGCAATCACCCGGCCCTGACCAGCGCCCGGATCATCCAGGTCAGCGAACACCCCTTGGGTCATTTCAACGACCAATGGTTGATTACCGAGAACCGCCATGAGGGCAGGCAGCCATCGATACTCGCCGAAGACTGCGCGAGCATGACCCCGCAATACTTTAACCAGTTCAGCGCCATCCCCTGGTCGACCGCCTTCCGGCCACCGCTCAACCAGCGACGCCCAAGCGTTCCCGGTTTTCAGCCCGCCCGGATATGCGGCCTTTCCGGGCTTCCCCCAGTGCTGGATGATCGCGGCCGAATCGAGGTGAACCTATGGCCGTCGCAAACGGCGGCAGACGAGCCTTGCGGTCTGTGGCTACCGGTCGCACTGGCTTGCGCAGACACCCGGATCGATCCGGCCCGATTGCCTGTGGCCGGCAGCGATGTGCTGGTCAGTTTTCTCGACTGCGACCCGGATCGCCCGGTGCTCTGTGCAGTCATGGGCCACCCCGAGCAACCTCGACCCTCCCGCCCTCGGGAGCCAGCCGGCGATACCGGCCTGCTGCTCGACTGGCTGGTCAATCGCTCGGATCTCACGCCTTGAGCCTCAGCCTTTGTCGGCCTTGCCCGCCGCCGCCGCGAACTTCGCCAGACGCACATCAAGGTGCCGTGGCCGGTGCCCGCGATCCTCGGCGCGCTCCTTGCGGCGGATGGCGTTGCGCACCATCAGCGAGCCGAGGTAACGAATCGGCTCCGGCGGAAAGAAGCCCAGCGGCCCGTTGATCAATGGCGAGCGAGTCCAGGGGTTATCCAGCCCCTGGACCATCGACGCGAGAATCTGCCCGCCCATGTGGCACGGCCCGACACCGCTGCCGGAATAGCCGAAACCATAGAACACGTTGCCACTGGCGCTCATCTGCCCGAAAAACGGCAACCCGGTCACCGAGCGATCCGACGGGCCGTTCCAGGTCGACTCGACCTTGACCTCGGCAAAGGCCGGGAAGAAATCCGCCAGGCTGTGCTGCAACAGGCCGGCGTAGGGCGATGGCTGATCGAACACCGGCAGCATGCGCCCGCCGTAGGCGAAGGTATTGCCGCCCTTGCCGAGCATGATCCGGCCGTCCGGAGTGTTGTGGTAGTAGTGCACGAAAATTCGCGAATCGAGCACCGTGACTCCGCTGGTCAAGCCGATTTCGTCGAGCAACTCAGGCCGTGGCTCGGTGATCAGCATGTCACTGGAAACGATCGCCACGCTGCGCTCGAACTGCGGGAACGCCCGGGCCATCCAGGCGTTCATCGCCAGCACCACCCGGTCGGCGCGAACAGTGCCGTGCGGAGTTTGTATCCCTGCCGGGCGGCCTTCTTCCAGCCCGGTCATTGCTGTATTTTCATGAATCCGCACCCCCAGTTGCAGGGCGACCCGGCGTAACCCGCGCACCAGTTTGCCCGGCTGAACACTGGCGGCCGCCGGGGAAAACCAGCCCTCAAGATGTTTGCTGGAGCCGGCCATGCGCTGCACATCGGCCACCGGCCGCTGGGTGAACGAGTTGATGCCATGGCGTTCCAGGGCCGCGATCACCGCATCGGTCGAGCCGCATTGCGCGCGGTTGGTCGCGGTGTAGAGCGTCCCGTCGAGCCGGTAGTCGGCGTCCACTTGATACTGTTCGCAGAAGGCGCCGATGGCATGGATGCTGCGTTCGGACTCCTTGACCAGGCGCACTGCCTCCTCAACGCCGAACAAGCGCTCAAGGGTGAAATACTTGGCCGACCACGACAGCGCACAACCGCCATTGCGGCCACTGGCCCCGGAGCCGCAGATGTCCGCTTCGATCAGCAAAACGTCCAGTTCGGGGTTCTGTTGCTTGAGCATGATCGCGGTCCACAACCCGGTGTAACCGCCACCGACGATGCACACGTCGGCGCGGCTGTCGCCTTGCAGTGGCGCGCAGGTTTCGGTTGATTCAGCCTTCAGGGCCTGCTCCAGCCAAAAGGGTCTCATGGGTCAATCTCCAGTCAGTGGCCCACACGCCAGCCCGCCGCAGGCGCAGCAGGCCGCGAGGAGGCAGGATTCAGGTACGCAGGGGTTTGATCGTCATTGCCCGGTTGGGCACGAACGGATAGTTGGTCCGCAGGCCGCCCGGGCGGCTGTTCCAGTGCGGAATCAGCACCAGCGCCGAGAACATGGCGCAGCCGGCGAAGACGATGAATACCGTGACCGAGTCGAAGTAGCCCGGAAGCAACCCACCGAGTACCGCCCCGACCGAGCCACAGCCGTTGACGAATCCCGCTGCGGTAGCACCGGCCTTGGCCTTGCCGAAATCGATGGCGGCCGAGCCGCTGATCATCGAATCCGGGCCGTAAAGAGTCAGGCCCATGACGAACAGCAGCACCACCACCAACAGCACGCTGCCGGTATGCAGGGCGGCCATGAACAGCGCCAGCGTCAGGGTCAGCGCCAACAGGCTGATCACGCACGCCGGCATGCGTCGGGCGCCGAACAGTTTGTCCGAAGCCAGGCCGATCAGGATCGGCCCGAGCAGTCCGGCCAGTTCGAACGAAGTCGGAATGATCGCCGCACCGACCTTGCCGACCGAGGGCATCTGTTCGAAGACGATCACCGGGCCCCACAGCAGAATCGCGTAACGCGCCGGCTTGAGCATGAAGTACGCCAGGCCCAGCACCAGCACTGTGCGGTTGCGCAGGATTTCCTTCAAGGGCTCCAGGACGCTGATCCTGCTTTGGGCATAGGCCTCTTCGGCGCTCAGCTCAGACTCCGGCTCCACCGCGGGCAAGCCTACGTCCTGCGGTTTGTTGCGTTGCAAAAAGAAAAACAGCACGGCCACCACACCAACCACCGCCGCGCTGGAAATGAACGCCGCGTGCCAGGTGCCCATCAGGGTGTACGCCCACCAGCCGGCGAACGGCGATGCCACCAGGCCGCCAAAGGCGTAGCAGGAGCTCCACAAGCCCAGGACTCGCCCACGCTGCTCGGAGGGAAAGAAACTCCCAAGGTTCTTGCACAATCCCGACCAGCCAGTCGATTGCGCCAGGCCTTGAATCAGCATGCAGGTGGCGAAGATCGGCACCGTTGCGAAGCTGCCCATGACCAGCGCCGCCACTGCGGAAATCAGTAATCCGCCGAGCACCACCACCCGCGGACCGAAACGGTCGGCGAGGATGCCCCAGGTGAATTGGCCGATGGCGTAAGCGGCAAGGTAGATGGCATCGAGGTTGGCCATGGCCATTTTGTCGAGCATGAACGTCGGGTCTTCGGCAATGCCGAGTTTGGCGACGGAGAAGGCTTTGCGGGTGAAGTAGAAAGCGGCGTAGGCGAGCCAGGTAATCGCGAAGATCTGCACGCGCCAACGCTTGATGGTGCCGATGTGCTTGTTCATTGTGGTTCTGACCTCAGGGTGTGAGTGTGCCGGCAGAATTGGTAGAAAACGCCTGTGTTTTTATTGTTGAGCACTGCGATATCGCCTTGTCCCTGTGGCGGATACCGGTCAGATGAGTCCCTTGTTGCACGCCCGGACCCATGGCCCCGTCGCTGTTCGACTGAGCAGTCAGCGGGGCTGAGGCGGATAAAAACAATTACTGATTAATAAGTGAAATCGATTTATCGTATTTCCAATATAAGCTCAGCTTGTTACTGGAGATCCCCATGTCGGTTTCCCACGCCCAGCTCAAAGCCTTCCATGCCGTAGCGGTGCATGGAAGCTTTACCAAAGCCGCCGAACGGCTGTTTCTGACGCAGCCGGCCATCTCCGACCAGGTACGCAAACTCGAAGAGCGCTATGGGGTTTTGTTGTTCCATCGCAATAAACGCTCGGTGCGTCTGACCGATCTCGGCGAGCGCCTGTTGAGCGTCACCCAGCGGCTTTTTGTGATCGAGGCCGAAGCCCAGGAACTGCTGCAGGACTCCCAGGCGTTGCAGACCGGCAGCCTGATTCTGGCGGTGGATGCGCCGGTCCATGTGCTGCCGCAGATCGCCCGATTCTGCGAGCGCTACCCCGGGATCAGCGTGAAGATCGAAACCGGCAATACCGATGAATCGCTGTTTCGCCTGTTCAACTACCAGGCCGATCTGGCGCTGCTGGGCCGCGATGTCAGCGATGAACGCCTGATCTCGCTGCCCCTGCGCAACGACCCGATGGTGGCATTCGTTTCGCGCAATCACCCCTGGGCCGACCGCGAATCCATTTGCCTGGCCGACCTCGACGACACCCCGCTGGTGCTGCGCGAAATTGGCTCGGTGACCCGCCAGACCCTTGAAGAGGAAATGGCCCGCGCCGGTTTTCGCATTCGCCCGGCCATTGAAGTCGAAGGCCGGGAAGCAGCGCGTGAGGCGGTGGTGGTAGGGATTGGCGTTGGCGTGGTGTCTGCGGCCGAGTTCGGTGCCGACTCCAGGGTCTGCGCGTTGCCGATCATCGATTGCGAACGGCGCCTGACGGAGACGCTGGTGTGCTTGCGCGAGCAAAGCTCACGGCGGGTGGTGGCGACGTTTTTGCAGATGGTGCGCGAGAGTCTGGTGTAGGCAGGCCAGTCCCCTTCGCGAGCAAGCCCGCTCCCACAGGGATCTGTGGTGTTCACGAAACCCAGTGGGAGCGGGCTTGCTCGCGAATGCAGGCGCCGCGGTCTACCTGCCAGGCGCCAACCCGAAAAACGCCTGAATCAAACGCAAATCCCTGCGCCGCTCCATGCACCCCATCATGTGTCGATTGAGCAACCCCTCGCCAATGATCGGCACCGCCGCCACCCGTGGGTCGTGGCTGACCTCCACCGACGACACCACTCCCACACCCAACTCCGCTGCCACCGCCTCGGTCACCGCTTCACGACTGTCCAGCTCCAGCAACACCCGAGGATGCACGTTCGCCTCGGTGCAGGCTTCATCGAACGTACGCCGGGTGATCGAACCCGGTTCGCGCAACACCATGATCACCTGGTCCAGCTCCTTGAGCGGTACGCCTTTGCTCCGCCGAACCCACGGATGACCCTCGGGCACCAGCGCACAAATGCGTGACTCGCTCAGGGGTTGCAGATGCAAACCCTTGCGCGGCTCGACCTCGGTCAGCACCGCCACGTCGGCATGTTCGGACAGTAGCGCGGCCAGGGTTTCCTGGGCATTGCCCAGGCGCAGGTTCACCGTGATCCCCGGATAACGCGCACGCAGGCTGGCGAGCATCGGCATGACCATGTGCGGGCCGTCCGCGGCCACTTCCAGGCGCCCGGTCAACAATTGCCGGTTGGCCTCCAGCATCACCTGTGCCTCCTCGGCCAGGCCGAACATCGCCCGGGTGATTGCCGCCAGTTTGGTGCCCTCCTCCGTCAACTCCACCCGTCGCGCGGTGCGGCGCAACAGGGTGATCTGGTAGTGCTCCTCCAGGGCCTTGATGTGCCCGGTGACGGCTGGCTGGCTGATGAACAGGCGTGCGGCCGCCCTGGTAAAGCTGCCCTCGCGGGCCACGGCATCGAAGGCGCGCAGCTGAAAAAGGTTCATGAATAAGCCTCACTGATGGTTGGCATAACAATAAACAATTTGATTGATAGCACGGCAAATTGCAATTTAAGCCCCGTAGCTTCATCCCATCGATTGCGAGGACACGAGAATGAGTACTGCCGAACCTATCCTGCTCACCCCCGGCCCGTTGACCACATCGGCCCGCACCCGCCAGGCAATGATGGTGGACTGGGGTTCATGGGATGACCGCTTCAATCAACTGACCGCCAGCCTCTGCGAACAGCTGCTGGCGATCATCAACGGCGCCGCCAGCCACCACTGCGTGCCCCTGCAAGGCAGCGGCACCTTCGCCGTCGAAGCGGCGATCGGCACCCTGGTGCCGCGCGACGGCAAAATCCTCGTATTGATCAACGGCGCCTACGGCAAGCGCCTGGCGAAAATCTGTGACGTGCTCGGCCGCTCGTTCAGTACCTTCGAAACCGCCGAGGACGAACCCACCACCGCCAACGACGTCGATCGCCTGCTGCGAGCCGACCCAGGCATTACTCATGTCGCGCTGATTCATTGCGAAACCAGCACCGGCATCCTCAACCCGCTGCCGGAAATTGCCCAGGTGATTGCGCGCCATGGCAAGCGCCTGATCATCGATGCCATGAGCTCATTCGGCGCACTGCCGGTGGATGCGCAACAGGTGCCGTTCGACGCGCTGATCGCGGCCTCGGGCAAATGCCTGGAGGGCGTGCCGGGGATGGGTTTTGTCTTCGCTCGCAAGGAGTCCCTGGCCAGCGCCGCCGGCAACTCGCATTCCCTGGCGATGGACCTGCATGACCAGCACAGCTACATGGCCAGGACCGGTCAGTGGCGCTTCACCCCGCCGACCCATGTGGTCGCTGCGCTGCACGAAGCCCTGCTGCAATACAACGAAGAAGGTGGCTTGCCGGCCCGGCATCGGCGTTACGCCGCCAACTGTCAGGCGCTGATGGAAGAAATGAGCAAACTCGGCTTGCGCAGCTTCCTGCCGGCCGCCATTCAGGCGCCGATCATTGCCACCTTCCATGCACCGAAAGATCCGCGCTATCAGTTCAAGGAATTCTACGAACGGGTCAAGGCCAAGGGTTACATCCTCTACCCCGGCAAGCTGACCCAGGTCGAAACCTTCCGCGTCGGCTGCATCGGCCATGTCACTCCGGCGCAAATGCGCGAAGCGGTGGCGGCGGTGGCGCAAGTGCTGAGCGAGATGGAAGTCCTCGAAATCTGATCAACACCGCAATCCCCCTGTGGGAGCGGGCTTGCTCGCGAAGGCGGTGTATCAGTCGACATCAATTTTGAATGTCAGTCCGCTTTCGCGAGCAAGCCCGCTCCCACCCAAAGCAGCTCCCTATCCGCCAGTTGCCACAGGATCTATCACTATGAACTACACCAACCCAACCAAACTCCAGGCCGCCATCCTCGACTGGGCCGGCACCGTCGTCGACTTCGGCTCCTTCGCCCCGACCCAGATTTTCGTCGAAGCCTTCGCCGAGTTCGACGTCCAGGTGTCTATTGAAGAAGCCCGTGGCCCGATGGGCATGGGCAAGTGGGATCACATCCGTACCCTATGCGACCAGCCACAGGTCGCCGAGCGTTACCGCAAGGTGTTCGGTCGCACGCCGACCGACGATGACGTCACCGCCATCTACCAGCGCTTCATGCCGCTGCAGATCGAAAAGATCGCCGAGCATTCGGCACTGATTCCCGGTGCCCTGGAGACCATCGCCAACCTGCGCCAGCAAGGGATCAAGATCGGTTCGTGCTCCGGCTATCCGAAACAGGTCATGGACAAAGTGGTCGAGCTGGCTGCCACCAACGGTTACGTGGCCGATCACGTGGTTGCCACCGACGAAGTGCCAAACGGCCGCCCATGGCCGGCCCAGGCGCTGGCCAACGTCATCGCCCTGGGCATTGATGACGTCGCCGCCTGCGTGAAAATTGACGACACGGTACCGGGCATTCTCGAAGGTCGCCGTGCCGGCATGTGGACGGTGGCGCTGATCTGCTCAGGCAACGCCCTGGGCCTGGATTATGAAGGTTATCGCGCCCTGGCCAGCGACACCCTGGACAGTGAACGCAAGCGCATCCACACCCTGTTCGAAGGCTCGCGCCCGCACTACATGATCGACACCATCACCGACCTGCCGCAAGTGATCGCCGACATCAACAAACGCCTGGCCAATGGCGAGATGCCACAGGCGAGCTGATCCAATTCTTCAGAAACGCACCGCGCTCTTGTAGGCGCGAGCCTGCTCCCGATGGAGTATCAGTCGACACCGATGTGATTGACACTCCATCGGGAGCAGGCCCACGTCTACAAAGAGCGCGGTGCGTTTTTTTGCCCATCGCTTGATCCAGAGCATTGCGAGGACAATTTGCCCAAGGCAAATCCGCCAGACAGGATTACAGTTAAGGCATAACCGTCAATCAAGAACGGCAGCTATGAACCGGACCTGTGAGGACTAACCTATGCCCTGGAAAAACTCAGCCTCGCGCTACAGCACCGTATCGATCACGCTGCACTGGTTGATGCTGGTCCTGCTGGCGGTGGTTTACGCCTGTATCGAACTGCGCGGATTCTTCCCCAAAGGCAGTGGCAGCCGCACGCTGATCGTGGAGTCGCACTTCATGCTCGGCCTGACCGTGTTTGTATTGGTCTGGTTGCGCTTGTTCGCACGCAGCCTGGGCCCGGCGCCGCAGATCTTTCCGGCCTCGCCCCAATGGCAGACCCTGCTGGCCAGACTGATGCACTGGGCGCTGTACATCTTCATGATCGCCATGCCGCTACTTGGCTGGCTGGTGACCAGTGCCAAGGGCAACCAGGTGATGTTCTATGGCTTCGACCTGCCGCTGCTGGTGGCCGAAGACAAGGAACTGGCCCGACAGATCAAGGAATGGCATGAACTGGGCGGTACCATCGGCTACTGGCTGATCGGCCTGCATGCCTTGGCCGGGCTGTATCACCATTATGTGGTGGGCGATAACACCCTGCTGCGGATGATGCCCAAGCGGGTGAACCGCGATTCCTGAAACAAGCGATAACCCAAATGTGGGAGCGGGCTTGCTCGCGAAGGCGGTGTGTCAGTCGCATTAACTTTGCCTGACACACCGCATTCGCGAGCAAGCCCGCTCCCACACTTGGATCTCCACAGTCTTTCAGCTTTGTGTTTCGAAGCCACGCCGCCCTTGCAAGCCGCCGGTATGGATGAAGATCAGCCGAGTCCCCGGGGCGAATTTACCCCCTTCAACCTGCTGCCTGAGCGCCAGCAGCGCTTTGCCGGTGTACAGTGGTTCGAGGGGAATGCCACTGGCCTGCTCGCTCTGTTGGATGAACCCGATCAACTCCGGATCCACCCTGGCAAAACCACCACGGCTGGCGTCGAGCAATTCATAAGCCGAACCGCTCAGCCCCGCTTCCTCGATGATCGCCTCCACCTGCTGCGCCACACCATGATCGTCAGGCACCGCCAGCGCACCGAACACCGCATGCTTCCCCGCCTCGGCCAATACCAGCCCGGCCAGGGTCGTGCCGGTGCCGCAGGCCAGCCACCAGCCGTCATGGTCGCTCCAGCCCAGGTCCTGCAGTTGGTCGTCTACCATGGTCTTGAGCTGCTTGCAGCCCTTGGCGCCCTGCAGCCCACCGCCACCTTCGCCAACGGCAAGCAGGTCGGGATACTGCGCCTGCCATGGCGCCCAGAAACCCGCGGTATGTCTCTCTCTGTAACCTGCGTAGCCAAGCCAGTGCAGTTGCATGCCGAACGCCTGCAAATCCTTGATCGTGGCCGTTTCCTGAGGATGCCCGCGCAGTAGGCCAACGGTGCGAAAGCCGAAGCGTTTGCCCGCCGCAGCCAGCGCATGCAGGTGGTTGGAGTGCGCTCCCCCGAGGCTGATGATGCCCGCGGCACCGACGCGGTCAGCGGCCTTGAGGTGTTCGATGAGCTTGAACCATTTGTTGCCGCTGATCAGCGGGTCGATCTGGTCAAGGCGCAAGATCGCGACTTCGATGCCGGCATTTTTCAGCCAGTCTAGATGAAGGGGATCGAGGGAGGCTTGGGGGAGCCAGTGTGCGGGAGGAGAAAGCATCGGCGTGTTGGACTGAGTTGAATACCAGCGCGGACCCAGGATTGCGGGCAATGAAGGGAACAGGCGGGCACAGGTGAGGATGGTCTGGGAAAATCCGGTGGCAGCCCCTTGAATAAAACGGCGTGATGATATCGGGCAAGGTAGCCGCAACTCCAGGCCCCACTCACATCATGCCGCTATTTCACGGTCCCGCGATTGTGCCACACCATACCTCACCCTGGCCCGAAGCGCATGACGAAGCGTCAAGGCGGGCCGTTCAACGTAGTAGTACGAAACGCCGCTCAGTAACAACGACAGGCCCAGCACGATGGCAACGATGTACCCATCATAGGCAACCGGCCAGAAGGCGCGCAGAAAGTACATCACCACAAAGTGATTCAGGAACACCCCGTAGCTGATATTCCCGAGGAACTCGTCAACCCGGTGAAACCTGAGTTTCGTCAGTAAATACACGACGGGCACACCCAACGCCAGGCCGGCAGTCACTTCGGCATTGAACGGCCGGCGCTCGACCACACCGGCCATGATCGCCAGGAACATCAGCGCCGCCGCCACCGCGGTACCGCCCGCTATCGCCAATCCCTTCGCCTGTGGTTTGTACAGGTAGCTGCCGCACAGAAACATGAACAGGACGCCCGGCAATAGTCGGTAGCCGTACAGATCGGTGTTGATCAAGCCAAGATACGCGGCCATGAAGACCACAACCGACAGGGCAAACGCGACTCCCCGCAGCTTGTAGATAATCAGGAAGGGGATCGCCAGGTAGAAGCACATCTCAAGCCCCAGCGACCAGGCCGGTGGCAGGATCTCTACCCCGGCCGCCCCGAACATGTAGAAGCCAAGGGGCACAATAGGAAGGCTTGCAGCGATATTCCCGAGCGTCAGGTCAGCAGCCTGGGGCGTACCTGGCAGCAGGAAACAGATCACCACGCAGGAGATGACGAAGTAGAACAGGAACTGCGGATACAGCCGCAAAGCCCTGTCCATGTAGAACAGACCGACGTTCCCCGGCGCCTTATAGTGGCGCTCGATCAGCGAAGTCATCACGAAACCGCTGATGATCAGGAATGAAATCACGGCGACCACGCCGGGGTTCAGCCCAGCGAACGTCTTGCCCATATGAGAAACGGCCACTAGAACGGCCAATAACAGACGATAAGCTCCCACTTTTACCCCAAAACGTCCTTGTAGTCATGGCCCGCAAACTACGATGCTTTGCGCCGCAAGAACAGGCTTTCGCTGCAGAACCAGCCTCCCGCTCGCTCAAAGACCGCCTCCGCGAAACACCGCCCTTGGCAGGTCGGCGCTCCAACGAAAGCCTCGGGTACCAGGCGCTTTATTAAAGCTCTGCCGCCAACCGCGAACCTTGATTGATCGCCCGCTTGGCATCCAGCTCTGCCGCGACATCCGCGCCGCCGATCAGGTGCACCTTCTGCCCCGCCGCGACCAGACCGTCGTGCAATTCACGCAGCGGATCCTGCCCCGCGCAGATCACGATATTGTCCACCGCAAGCACTTGCGGCTCGCCGGTTTCGCCGATGCGGATGTGCAGGCCGTCTTCGTCGATCTTCAGGTATTCGACGCTGTTGAGCATCTGCACCTGCTTGTTCTTCAGACCGGTACGGTGAATCCAGCCGGTGGTCTTGCCCAGGCCGTCGCCGACCTTGGATTTCTTGCGTTGTAGCAGGAACACCTCGCGGGCCGGTGCATGGGGCTGCGCCTTGATACCGGCGACACCACCGCGCGCCTCGAGGTGCGTATCGATGCCCCACTCTTTCCAGAAAGCCTCGCGGTTCTGGCTGGTGGCCTCACCCTGGTGAACCAGGAACTCCGACACGTCAAAACCGATCCCACCGGCACCAATCACCGCAACACGCTTGCCCACTGGCTTGCGCTGCAGGATCACATCCAGGTAGCTCAGCACCTTGGCACTCTCCACGCCTGGAATCGCCGGCACTCGCGGCGCAATGCCGGTGGCCAGAATGATCTCGTCGTAACCGCCTTCGACCAGTTGCGCCACATTCACGCGGGTGTTCAGGCACACCTCGACGTTAGTGGTCTGCAATTTGCGGTTGAAGTAGCGAATGGTCTCAAAGAACTCTTCCTTGCCCGGCACCCGCTTGGCGATGTTGAACTGACCACCAATTTCGCTGGCCGAATCGAACAGCGTGACCTGGTGACCGCGCTCGGCGGCCACGGTCGCCGCAGACAGACCGGCAGGACCTGCGCCGACCACGGCGATTTTCTTCACCTGCTGTACCGGCAGATAATTGAGTTCGGTTTCATGGCAGGCACGCGGGTTGACCAGGCAACTGGTCAGCTTGCCGCCAAAGGTGTGGTCCAGGCACGCCTGGTTGCAGCCGATGCAGGTGTTGATTTCATCAGCGCGGCCTTCAGCGGCCTTGTTGACGAAATCCGGGTCGGCGAGGAACGGCCGCGCCATGGAAACCATGTCTGCATCGCCCTCGGCGAGAATCTGCTCGGCCACTTCCGGAGTATTGATGCGGTTGGTGGTGATCAACGGAATGCTCACCGAACCCCGCAGCTTGGCCGTGACCTTGCTGAATGCCGCGCGCGGCACCTTGGTGGCGATGGTCGGGATCCGCGCTTCGTGCCAGCCGATACCGGTGTTGATGATGGTCGCACCGGCCTGCTCGATGGCCTTGGCCAACTGCACGATTTCTTCCCAGGTGCTGCCGCCTTCCACCAGATCGAGCATCGACAGGCGGAAAATGATGATGAAATTCGGGCCGACCGCTTCACGTACGCGACGGACGATTTCCACCGGCAGGCGCATACGGTTTTCGTAGCTGCCGCCCCAACGGTCGGTACGGTGGTTGGTGTGCGCCGCAAGGAACTGGTTAATGAAATAACCTTCGGAACCCATGATTTCCACACCGTCGTACTCGGCCTGTTGGGCCAGGGTCGAACAGGTGACGAAATCGCTGATCTGTTTCTCGATGCCTTCCTCGTCCAGCTCTTTTGGCTTGAACGGGTTGATCGGCGCCTGGATCGCACTTGGCGCAACCTGCTTCGGGCTGTAGGCATAACGCCCGGCGTGAAGGATCTGCATGCAGATCTTGCCGCCTGCCTCGTGCACCGCACGGGTGACGATGCGGTGCTTGAGCGCCTCTTCCTCGGTGGTCAGCTTGGCCGCACCGGAATACACGCCACCCTCTTCGTTCGGGCCGATACCACCGGTAACCATCAAGCCGACACCACCCAGGGCGCGCTCGGCAAAGTACGCCGCCATGCGCTCGAAGCCACCCGGCTTCTCTTCAAGACCGGTGTGCATCGACCCCATCAGGGTGCGGTTACGCAGCGTGGTGAATCCCAGGTCCAGCGGAGCCAGCAGGTGCGGGTAATGAGCGGCGGTCATCGGTAACTCCACATCGAACGATCACGGAAAATGCGGGAGCTCTACGGCGCCCGTCAGTCATGTTCGACAGACTAAGAGTCGGGAGGCTGCCACTCAATGACCGGAAGTGACAAGTTAATGATCGAAATGTGCAGCAGTTCGCGCCACTCCGGCGGGCCCGATGCCAGTGTCGGCTTATAGCAGCGGCCTTCCATACGCTGGTTTAGCTGATCGGCAGGTGCGCGGGGTAATTTGCAATAGCCACAATTGCCTACAAGCCCCGCCTCACCGGACGATAAGGCCAGGCAAGGGCTACGCTGATATCATTCAAACACTTACAAGCGAGATGGAAAAACATGAACCGTCAAAAAAAGCTGCAACAGTTGTTCAAGGCCAAGGCCAAAAAGGCCAGCGCCAAACTGGCACCGAAAAAGCCTAAATACATCAGCAAGGCTGACCGATTGAAACTGGCCGCTGAATCTCCTGACGCCTCGGTCAGTTCCCCTAGCGAAAATTGATCCAGTTCGGAACGCTCGAACTCATCGCCACACAACTCGCGTAACGTTTGCAGGCCTTGACGCTGGCGGGTTCCGGCGGCACAGAAACCAACACGGTAAATACCAGGAAAAACAGGATCAAAAACGGAACACAATAGGCGAGATGACTTTTTATTTTCATTGTCAGTGCTCTCATGGCCTGTGAATCGAAACTGCGTGGGCAGTCCCCTTTATAACGGCGCCTTCGCGTGACCGATGCAGATCTCTCGAAGGCGCCCTGTTGCCCTGTCAGCGCTCGTCCACCGTAATGAACTCGCGGCGCTGCGCCATGAACGCAGGCACGTCGTCCTCATTGGTGAAGAACTGCTCGTACCACTCACGCAGCTGATACACCGGGCCATCGGTTTCTGCCAATACCGGCTTGTCGATACGAATTTTGTGCTTCCAGATCACCACGTCCTGGTAGAACGAGTCACGGTTACCTTCGACATAGGCCCTGGCAACTTCCTGGTTCTGCTCTTCGGTCCATCCCGGCACTCGCTTGACCATGCAACCGAAGCGCAGGTCGAAACTGTTTGGCGTCACCGGCACGTGGCTGTTGAGCAGAATGGCGTGGATCCGCGCGTCGCCGAACATCGAACTGATATGCGTGAAGTGAGTGGCTGGCCCGTAGTAAGCCGATGGCGCAATCAGGTCGCCGCCCAGGCGCTCGGAGTCGCCATGGAAAATCTGATGGCCGATATGGCCTTCGAAGACGTTGGCGAAGTACTTGGTCGGCGTACCGTGCACCGGCCCGAAGTGCTGGGCATCCACCAGGTTATCGACCAACTCCCGTGGGTTGGTTTCGATGTGCATGGTGTCGATGTTCCAGTCATGAATCCAGTCCGGATCGTCCATCTCCGGCAGGTGTGGAATGACCACACCCTCTTTTGGCGCACGGCCCTCCGGGTTGTTCCAGACGAACAGCAGATTGTTTTCCTCGCAGGTCAACCAACTGCGGGTCTTGGCCTTGGGTGGAATGCGCTTGCAGTAAGGGATCTCCACGCATTTGCCACCGGTGTCGTACTTCCAGTGGTGGAACGGGCACACCAGCCTGTCGTTCTCGATGGTGCCCTGAGACAGGTCGGCGCCCATGTGCGGGCAATAGGCATCCAGAATGCTGATGTTGCCCTGGCTGTCGGCAAAAGCCACCAGGCGGGTGCCGAAGACTTCCAGGGTATGCGGCTTGCCATCACGGTAATCGCTCGCATTGCCCAGGCAGTGCCAGCCGCGCGCGTAACGGTGGGTACGCTGGGCGTTCTCGATGTTGATTTCAGCGAGTTTGGTCATTGTTATTGTTCCTCGAATGCAGCCTTGGGGGCAGGCAATGCCCCCAAGAAATACAGGGTGATCCCATGGCGAACATCATTAAGCAGTCGCGCAAGCAGATCATCGTTCAATTGGACTAGATCAAATGCGACCTACTCTCAATCGGCGCCCATGGCACAACGGGCGCCGTACTTGCCGGTTACTGGCCGAAACGCCGCGCGGCCTCGGGGCCAAAGTCGCGGGGGCTGAAGCCGGGTTTGTTCAACAGGTAACCGTTGCGCTGCTCATTGATCAGGTTGAACGCCAGGTAGCTGCCGGCATTGAGGTCGTAGTACAGGCCCACACCCGCCTGCTGACGCTGACTTTCGTAGGCGTAGAAGTAGTTGACCATCGAGGTGCGCCACAGCTCGCCCCGGTTGTCGTAGTTATCGGCGAGCATCGGGAACCAGGTGTCTTCGTCGACATACAACTTGCGTTTGCCATACAAGTGGCGATAGCCCGGCTTGAGTGTGCCTTCCAGTTCCCAGACCCGATGGCGCTCATAACGCATGGCCTCGGGGTTGATGTGGCCGGGGGTCAGCAGGTCGGCGTACTTGAGATTGCCTGCATGCAAGCGATAGGTGTTGTAGGGTATGTACATCTCGCGCTTGCCGACGATCTTCCAGTCGTAGCGCTGGCCGGAACCGTTGAACAGGCGCACTTCGTCCACGGTGATCGAGCCTCCGCTGCCGGGGAACGACATGTCGAAACCATAGCCTGGCGACTGGCGCACGCGACGGGTGCCCGGATCGTAACGCCAGGCCTGGCGCGGTTCGGTCTTGTCGTTCCAGAACTCAGTGCCTGTATTGATCTCACCCTTGTCCCGTTGTGGCAGCAGGGTTTCATTTAGATAGAACGACGAGTTGCCGATGGTTTCGCCAATCTTGCCAGGCTCCAGCGACGGTGCCAGGTTGCGCGAATGCACGCGGCCCCAGTTGATGTTGCCGTCCTTGAGCACATAGGCGTTATCGGAGACATATTCCTCGGTCCAGGCGCGCAAGGTAAAAGTCGAGGCGTTCTTCAACAGCTCCAGGCCGCTGCGCGGTACCGGGAACGGTGTACCGCCGGTTTTGCCGACCACCCCTTCGCCATCATCCACCAGACGTGCCACGCTGGCGTTCTCGCGAGTGGCCTGGCAAACCGCGTCGTTGTAACGGAAATCCCGATGCGAGGGATAGACCGGCATTTTGTAGGTGCCTGGGTACAGCTTGAACAGGGCTTTCTGGCCATCGGACAGGTAGGCGTCGTGTTTCGCGATGTTCTGCGCGGTGATCACAAACAGCGGTTTTTCGTCCGGGTACGGATCCACCGGATGGTTGCCTGTGCCCTTGAAATCAACGTGGGGTGGTGCACCCAGCCACTTGCCGCTGAAGGCCGGAATGCTGCCGTCGGCATTGCCGGCCTTTTCCGCACCCAGGCACGTCAAGTCGTTGCCCAGGCGCGGGATGTCCTCTGGTGCGGCATTCACCGTGCCCACGGCACAGCATCCCAACAACAAGGTCATGGCCCAGCCAGAGGCCTGATTACTGCCGGTCATTTTTATTCTCCTTGGATTCGACAACGGTTGCCCAGTATCGACAGGCCAGGAAGCCGGCAGCATCGTCCGCACGGACTAACGCATTTTACCGCAGCCACGCCTCACAGCCGGGCCCCGTCCTGCTGCGGCGCACCCAGCGCCACCACGCTGTTGAGCATGATCCGCACCAGCTCGGTCTGACGCCGCACGCCGGTCTTGGAAAAAATCGAACGCAGGTGCGCACGCGCGGTATTACGCCGGATGTTAAGCAGTTCCGAGGCTTCCTCCAGCGACAAGCCGTTGGCCAATTCCAGGGCCAGCGCGGTTTCCGCCGGGGTCAGGTTATACAGTTGCGACGTCAGCACCGTGCTCACCAGCGACTTGCTCACCGCATCGCGCACATACACCACCACCGTCGGCTTGCCGGTGCCTTCGAGCAGATCCCGGGAGGGAATCAACTCCACCACAACCCCCAGGCTGACCTGCCCTGAAGGACGGGAAATCGACGTCGCCTCGGCCAACTGCACGCCCTTGGCGGTGCCCTGCCTGGCACGCTGGAAGGCGTTGCGTACCAGGCGCGTCAACTCGCGATTGTCACTTGGGTAGGTCGCTTCCAGCCGCCCGCCCACCACCTTGAGGCCGTCCTGACTGGCGAGAATGTCCCGTGCCACGGGGTTGAGTTGCACCACGCTGCCGTTTTCATCGAGCACGATAGTCGCCACCGCGAGGCGGCTGATCGTCTGCGAATACAGACTGCCGAGGGACTCGCTGCGGTCGAGCAACGAATACATGTGCAAGGTCCGGCGCAGGTGCGGCAGCAACATGGCACACATGGCCCGCTCGGTGTCACCGAAAGCTGGTTGACCCCGGGGCCGATTGATCCGGAAACGCACCGTGCCGCCATCCGGCATGCGGATATCGGCACCGAGCATGTGGTAACAATCGTAGGGTTGGCAGTACAGCAGGTAAAACGCCGAACTGGCCCATTCGGCATCGCTGACCAGCTCATCGATGGTGAACACGGTGTCGGTGGGCAAGCCATCGAACAGGGTGGATTTGGCGTAGTAGGCGTAATGGTTGATCCCGCCCTGCCCCAGTTCGATATCACCGGCGACGACCATCGGTGACAGCAGCGGCTCATCCTGGACCCGCAGGATCAGAGTCACGAAATTGGCCTTGAACAAGCCGCGGATCTCGCGCAGCGAGTCGCTCAGGCAGCGGGTGTTCATCGCCGCTTCGTAGATGTTGCCGATGATCCGTTCGTATTCGGCCAGCTCCAGGCCCATTTGCGCCAGGACCTGTGCATTGGGCATACAACTTTGCATAACCATTCCCCAGCAGCGGGCCCGACCGGCGGGCCCCCATGGATTGAATCGAAACAGAGGCGGCGCCCCGCTCGTCTCACGGCAGCTCGAAAAGGCCGGCGGCGCCCATGCCGCCACCGATGCACATGGCGATCACTACATAACGCACGCCGCGCCGACGACCTTCGAGCAAGGCGTGACCAACCATCCGCGCGCCGGACATACCGAAGGGGTGCCCGATGGCAATCGCCCCGCCATTGACGTTCAGGCGTTCGGCCGGGATCTGCAGCGCGTCGCGGCAATGCAAGACCTGGCTGGCAAAGGCCTCGTTGATCTCCCACAGACCGATATCCGCCACCCCCAGGCCAAAGCGCTTGAGCAGTTTGGGAATGGCGATTACCGGGCCGATGCCCATTTCCTCAGGCGCGCAACCGCCCACGGCAATGCCGCGGTAGATGCCCAGTGGCGTCAACCCGCGACGCTTGGCCTCGGCTCGACTCATCAGCAGACTGGCCGCGGCACCGTCGGAGAACTGCGAGGCGTTGCCGGCGGTGACGAACTCGCCCTGCTCGATCCATTTGCCGTCCTTCCACACCGGCTTCAATCCCGCGAGGTCTTCCAGGCGCGTATTGGGCCGGTTGCACTCGTCACGCAAGACCTGCACGCGTTCATGGCCATTGGGCTGACCATCGGCGGCGAACAACAATTTGTCCACGCTCAGGCCGACGATTTCCTCGTCGAACAGACCGTCGCGCTGGGCGGCAGCGGTGCGCAGCTGGCTTTGCAGCGAGTATTCATCCTGGGCGGCGCGGCTGATGCCGTAGCGGCGCGAGACGATCTCGGCGGTTTCGATCATGGGGATGTAGGCGCTGGGCATCACCTGCAGAACGGCTTCGGATTGCGCGCGAAAGCTGTTTTTGTGTTTGGTCTGGGTCAGCGATAGCGACTCCACACCGCCGCCGATGGCGATGCTCATCTCGCCGGTCATGATGCCCTTGGCCGCGACGCCGATACTCATCAGTCCCGAGGCACACATCCTGTCCAGGGCCATGCCCGGCACGCTGTCCGGCAAACCGCCGGTGTAGGCACAGAGCCGTCCGATGTTATAGGCCTGGGTGCCCTGCTGGACCGCTGCGCCCATGATCACATCCTCGACGTCAGCAGGCTCGATACCAGCGCGCTCGACCACTGCGCGCACAACATGGCCGCCCAGCACCGGGGCTTCGGTATCGTTGAACGATCCGCGAAACGACTTGGCCAGCGCGGTACGGGCGGTGGCGACAATGACAACTTCATTCTGGTCCATGGGCAACTCACTCGGAAATAGGGTTGAAGGTGTAGCGGCTGATGGTGTCGATCACGCAGCCCGGGCGCGCCTGGCCCTCGACTTCCATGGTCATGCGCACGACCAGTTGCACGGCGTCGCCCAGAGTTTCGGCGCGGATGATCCGGCCACTGCCGCGCACCCGCGAATCGACCTTGACCGGTGCCGGGAAGCGCACCCGGTCGCTGCCATAGTTGACGCCCATGGCCATGTTTTCGATGTTCATCAACTGCGGCATGAACAGATTGGCCAGGGACTGCGTCAGGTAACCGTGGGCAATGCAGGCACCAAAAGGACCGCTGGCGGCGCGTACCGGGTCGACATGAATCCACTGGTGATCACTGGTGGCTTGGGCAAACAGATCGATGCGGTGCTGGTCAATGGTCAGCCATTCGGTGTGGCCCAGGTCCAGGCCCTCGGCCGCAAGCAACGCCTGGGCACTACTGAAAACGTGACTCATGTGGCAATCCTCAAGCTTGCTGGGAACTGACGGACAGCACTTCGCCAACCATGTAGGAGGCGTAGTCGCTGGCCAGGAACATCATTACGTTGGCCACTTCCCAGACCTCGGCGGCGCGACCGAACGCCTCGCGCCCGGCCAGGCTCGCTAGCAGCTCTTCGCTGGAGGCTTTCTTGAGGAAATCGTGCAGGGCAATCGATGGCGACACGGCATTGATGCGCACGCCGAACTCGGCGGCTTCCAGGGCACTGCAACGGGTGAACGCCATCACCCCTGCCTTGGCGGCGGCATAGTGAGCTTGCTCTTTCTGTGCCCGCCAACCGAGCACCGAGGCGTTGTTGACGATGGCCCCGGCGCCACGACGCTGCATGTGCGGCAACATCGCCCGGGTCATGCGGAAGGTGCCGGTCAAGGTCACATCCAGCACCCGCAACCACTCTTCGTCGCTCATATCCATAACGCGCTTCTGGCCACCCAGGCCGGCGTTGTTGATCAACACATCGACCCCGCCCAGGGCCTCTTCGGCAGCAGCCACCAAGGCCTGGACTTCGTCTTCGATAGTCACATTGCACACCTGGCCATAAATCGCCTGCAAGCCAGTCTCGGCCTTGAGACGCTCCACTGCCTCCTCCAGCCGCCGCGCATGCACATCAGAAATCATCAGTGCCCGACAGCCTTCCTCGGCACTGCGGCGGGCCGCCGAATAACCGATACCGGCACCGGCAGCAGCGGTAATCAACACTGATTTTCCAGCCAGCAATTGATGACCGGGAACATAAGGGGGGGCTTGTTTCACAGCGTCTACCTCCGAAGAAATCAATACGCTGCATTTGTACGGAGAGGGCGTTGCGGGCGCATCGTCAAAATGGGGTATGGCGGCGGCAGGATGCTGCAAAAAAAATTGACTGTTGCAGGAGCGAGCCTTCTCGCGATAGACCTGAAGACGACGCGTTTATCCACAAACACGCGTTATCGCTAACGTCCATGTCGAGCAGGTTCGCACCAACAGGGGGGGCTCAACTCCCCCAGACTTTCTGCGCCTTTGGCGCTTCGGCGAGAATGGCGTCCACTGCCGCGCCGATTTCATCGACCTGCCACAACGCGCCTTTGTCGCGAGTGACCCCGGTGCGCCAGCCGTCACCGAGGGAGATTCGCCCGCCCTGGCTTTCGAAGATCTGGCCGCTGATGTGCGCCGATGCAGGGCTACCCAGCCACACGACCAGCGGCGCGACGTTCTCCGCTGCCCAGGCGTCGAAGCTGCCGTCATCGGGTTTTTTCACCACGTCGGGCATGGCGCTCTCGGTCATCGAAGTGCGTGCGGCCGGTGCCAGCGCGTTGGCAGTAACGCCGTAGCGGGCCAATTCCGCTGCTTGCACCAGGGTCAGGGAGGCGATACCGCCCTTTGCCGCCGAATAATTGGACTGCCCCACCGAGCCCTGCAGGCCGGCGCCGGAGCTGGTGTTGATGATCCGCGCGTCGACCGGCGTACCGGCCTTGGCCAGATCGCGCCAGCGACGACCAAGGATATTGGCCAGGCAGTAGTGACCCTTGAGGTGGACGCGCATGACCATGTCCCAGTCTTCTTCACTGAGGCTGATAAACATGCGGTCGCGCAACACCCCGGCGTTGTTGATCAGCACATGCACTTCACCGAACGCTGCCAATGCCGCATCGACAATACCCTGCGCAGTGGCCAGGGTGGTGATGTCGTCACTGTTGGCAATCGCCTGCCCACCGTTGACGCGGATCTCCCCCGCCACGTCTTCTGCAGCCTCGGCGCGAATATCGTTGACCACGACATTGGCCCCTTGGGCGGCGAACGCCAGGGCGTAGGCGCGACCGAGGCCACCGCCGGCCCCGGTGATGATCACGGTGCGGTCTGCACAGATAGCCATGTTTGACTCCTTGATAAATAGCTGGCCGCGCGCCGGAAGCGGCGGCCGCAAAAAAAATTACAAGCGTTCGATGATGGTCACGTTGGCCTGGCCGCCGCCTTCACACATGGTTTGCAAGCCATAGCGGCCACCGCTGCATTCCAGTTCGTTGAGCAGCGTGGTCATCAGTCGTGCGCCGGTCGCGCCCAACGGATGGCCGAGGGCAATCGCACCGCCATTGACGTTAGTGCGCGCAGGGTCGTAATCCAGCTCCTTGGCCCAGGCCATGACCACCGAGGCAAAGGCTTCGTTGATCTCCACGCGGTCGATGTCGGCCATGCTCAGGCCGCTTTTGGCCAAGGCCCGGCGGGTAGCCGCAATCGGGGCGGTGAGGTGCCAGATCGGATCGTCACCGAGCACCGTCAACTGATGAATCCGTGCCCGTGGCGTCAGGTCGTAGCGCTTGAGCGCCGCCTCGGACACCACCAGCAACGCCGCCGAGGCGTCGCAGGTCTGGCTGGAAACGGCCGCGGTGATCGAGGGAAATTGCGGGTCCACCGGTTGCAATTCGGCCATCTTCGCCAAGCTGCTGTGGCGCGGGGTTTCGTCCACCGCCAGGCCCTGGCAGCTGACGATTTCCCGGGCAAAGCGGCCACTGGCGATGGCCGCCAAAGCGCGTTCGTGGCTTTGCAAAGCAAACGCTTCCATTTGCTCGCGGCTGATCTGCCAGTGATCGGCAATCCGTTGTGCCGCGTAGAACTGGTTCACTGGCTGCTGGCCAAACCGCGCGCGCCAGCCGACGCTGCCCGAGAACGGGTCAGCAAAACCCAGCGGCTGGCCGGCGAGCATTGCCGAGGAAATCGGGATCTGGGTCATGGTCTGTACCCCGCCCACCGCAACCACATCCTGGGTGCCGCTCATCACCGCCTGCGCGGCGAAGTGCAGCGCCTGTTGCGACGACCCGCACTGGCGATCGACTGTGGTGCCGGGCACCGTCAGGGGTAAACCGGCGGCTAGCCAACTGGTGCGCGCGATATCGCCGGCCTGGGAACCGATGGTGTCGACGCAACCGAATATCACGTCGTCATAATCTTCCGCAGGGATCGCATTGCGCTCCACCAGCGCCTTGAGCACATGGGCGCCCAGGTCAATCGCGTGGATCTCGCTCAGCCCTCCCTTGCGTTTGCCGGTAGGGCTGCGCAGTGCATCAACAATGTAGGCCTGTGCCATGACTCATTCCTCGAAAGTATGCCCCGGCCCCAGGCCGGTGGCGTCGGCGAACAGGTAGTCGCTGACACGGGTTTTGTGGAAGCCGCGGTCCCCCCAGGACGCATCGAGGGCCCAGGCTCGCTTCATGAACATTTGCAGATCCACTTCCCAGGTGTACCCCATCGCACCGTGCACCTGGATGCCTTTGCGCGCGGCAATCCAGCTCGCCTCATTCGCCGCCAGACGCGCTTGGGAAACCCAGACGCCAGCGTTGACGTCCCCCCGAGCCAAGGCATGGGCGGCGCGGTACAGCACCGGCTTGGCCTGTTCGATGTAACGGGCCACGTCGGCCAGGTGATGTTTGACCGCCTGGAAACTGCCGATCGGTTTGCCGAACTGTTTGCGTTGGGCCACGTAGTCCACCGACAGGTCCAGCATGCGCTGCGCCAGCCCTAACAGTTGCCCGGCCACCGACAGCGCGCCACGGTCCAACAGGCGTTCCTGCAAAGCCCGACCCTGCTCGCCACTGGCCACGCAGGTCGCCGCGGACGGAGTCCAGCTCACCCGGCCCAGACGTCGCGAAGCATCGATGCTCGGGTGGTTTTCCACGTCCACTTCGGTTCGCGGCACCACGTGGATGTCGTCGCCGTCGGTGAGTATCAACACTTCGGCCAGTTGCGCGTCGCTGACCAAGGCATTGACAGGATGACTGATTGCCATGCGCAAACTGCCATCGGCGATCCGTGGCAACAGATCGGCGCGGGCGGGATGCCCCGCGGGCAGAGCGGCGAGCAAGCCACTGGCGACATAGGCGGTGTCGGCCAAGGAATCAGGAATGGCGTAGTAACCCAGATCCTGGGTCATCAGCGCCCAGGTTACATCGTCCATGCCAAGGCCACCTTCAGCCTCGGGCACCGACAAAGCGGTCAGGCCCTGATCAGCGATCTTGTTGCGCAAGTCCCGAGAGCGCCCGGCATCGGTCTCCCAGATTTCCCTGAGCATTTCCGGTGCGGCTTCGGTCATCAGGAAACGACTGATGGCTTCGCGGAACGCCAACTGGTCATCGTTAAAAGTGAAGTCCATGGGCGGCCCCTTATTTCGGCAAGCCGAGCATCCGCTCGGCAATGATGTTGCGCTGGATTTCGTTGGTGCCGGCGTAGATCGGGCCGGATTGGGCGAACAGAAAGCCCTCCAGCCAACCCGCCGCATCACCCGCCTGCGCGCCCTTGTCCAGCAGTTCTCCACGCGTGCCGAGAATGCGCATGGCGGTCTCGTGCATCTTCAGGTCCAGCTCCGACCAGATGATTTTGTTGATGCTCGACTCGGCGCCGACCTGCTCGCCTCGGCTCAAACGCCCGACGGTGTAATAGGCCGACAGCGCGTAGGCCTCGGCGCCCATCCAGGTCTCCAGTACCGCCTCGCGCAGACCCGGGTCGCGGTCGGCGCTCGCGCGGTTCGCCTTATACAGTTCGACCAGCTTGCGGGCCGTGGCCTGGAAACGCGCCGGGGAACGCAACAGCAGCCCGCGCTCGAAACCGGCGGTGGCCATTGCCACGTGCCATCCCTGTCCTTGCTCGCCGATGCGGTTGGCCACCGGCACTCGCACATCGTCGAAAAACACTTCGGCAAAAGCATCTTTGCCATTGAGCGCCTTGATCGGGCGAATGCTCACCCCCGGCGTGTCCAGCGGCACCATGATGAACGACAGGCCGTGGTGACGAGCCGATCCTGGCTCGCTGCGGAACAGGCCGAACAGCCAGTCGGCGTAGATCGCCCGGGTCGACCAGGTTTTCTGCCCATTGATCACGTAATGATCGCCGTCGAGCAGCGCCTTGCTGGTGATCGCCGCCATGTCGGAGCCGGCGTTGGGCTCCGACCAACCTTGCGCCCACATGTCCAGGCTGGCGGCCATGCGTGGCAGGAAACGCTTTTTCTGCTCCGGGGTGCCAAATTCCATCAGCGTTGGCCCCAGCAGCAACTGGCCGTTCTGGTTGACGCGCATCGGTGCGCCAGCACCGTAATACTCTTCCTCGAAGATCAGCCACTCGATCAGGTCGCTACCGCGACCGCCGAGTTCGGCCGGCCACATCACCATCGACCAGCGGCTCTCGAACAGCTTGGCCTCCCAGGCGCGGTGCTGTTCAAAGCCTTCGCGAGTGTCATAGCTCGCCAGGGGCTCGCGTGGCAGGTTGGCCGCCAGCCAGGCACGGACTTCGGCGCGGAAGGCGTTTTGCTTGGGGGTATAAGTCAGGTCCATGGCGTTATCTCAGAACTTGGCGTCGCGTTTTTCGACGAAGGCCCGGCGCGTTTCCGCAGAGTCCGGGCTGCTGTAGGCCTGCATGGTGAAGCCCTGTTCCCAGCGGTATTTATCTTCCAGGTTGCCGTCTTCGATGCCGTTCAAGGCTTCCTTGGCGATGCGGATCATCGCCGGGCTCTTCTCGGCGATTTTCGCCGCGATGCCCAGGGCGGTTTCGCGCAACTGGTCCTTGCTGACGACGCGCTCGATAAAGCCGTATTGCAGCGCTTCTGGAGCGCCGATGCTGTCGCCGGTAAAGAACAGGTATCGGACTTTTTGCACCGGGAACAGGCGCTGCAGATGCGCACCTCCGCCCATGGCGCCGCGGTCGACTTCCGGCAAGGCGAAGGTCGCGCAGTCGGAGGCGAGGACGATGTCCGCCGCCCCGGTGATGCCGATGCCACCGCCCAGGACGAAGCCATGGACCGCGACAATCACAGGCACCGGGTTGCGGTGCACGGCCTTGAAAGTGGCGTAGTTACCGGCATTGACCTCGACTATCCGCTCGGGATATTGGTCCAGCTCCTTGATGTCCACCCCGGCGCAAAAGCCGCGGCCTTCGGCGCGGATGACGATCACCCGTACCTCGGGGTTGGCCCCGAGGGCTTCGATTTCCCGCGCCAGGGCGTGCCATTGCTGACTGTCGAGGGCATTGACCGGGGGCTTGGCAATCACCAGCTCGGCGATCCCCTGATTGAGTTGTGTGGTAAATGCCTGGTTCACAGGGGCTCTCCAATACTGGCGGGTTGGTTCGAGGTGTGTGTCTGGCTGCGCGCAAGGAGCGCGTCCAGGCACTGCTGGGCCTCGCTGGCGATGCCTTCGATGACTTCGCGGCAACTGAGCAACTCGCCGATAGCGGCTGCGACCTGGCCACTGGGCAGGATGCCCTCGTCCGGGGCGCCATCGACCATCGAGCGCTGCAACAGCACCGGCTGGTTAGCTGCCATCACCACTTGCGACAGCTGCGACGGGTCTTCACGCAACGCGCTGAGGAAGACTGCAGCCATGTGCCCCAGGCTCATGCCGGTCTGCTGTTTCCACTGCCACGCGCTACCCAGGGCAATACGCAGGCGACCGAAGGGGCCTGCCTGCTCCAGGTGATTGATGAAGCGGTTTTCGATCATGCGGTGGCGCATGCCATCCACCGCCGTGGTTACGCGAACCTGCTGCGGATCGTTGACTTTCAAGTAGCGTTCAAGGGTCGCGGCCGGGGTCGGCGATTCGCGGGTCATGAGAAACCGCGTGCCCATGGCGATGCCAGCGCCACCGGCGGCCAGCACCGAGGCCAGGCCACGGCCTGTGGCGAAACCACCAGCGGCGATCACCGGCACCTTGACCGCCGACAGTACCTGGGGCAGCAGGATGGAACTTGGCACGCCGCCGGTATGGCCGCCGCCCTCGCCGCCCTGGATAGTGATCAGGTCGGCACCCAGTTCCACCGCTTTGAGTGCATGCTTCAAGGCGCCGACGGTGGGAATGCACAGCACCTTGGCCGCCTTGAAGCGCGCGATGGTCTGCTTGTCCGGGCCGCGCCCGTAACTCACGGCGCGCAGGCGATACTTGATCGCCAGGTCGACGCACTGCGCGGCGTTGTCCTGGAACATATGGAAATTGAGCCCGAAGTTGCTGGTGCCGGTGGCGTCGATCACCTTGCGGATTTCGCCTTCCAGTTCATCAGCCGCGATGGTCGCCCCGGCCAGGAAACCGAAGCCCCCGGCCTGGGTCGTGGCGATCACCAGGTTGGCGTCGGCGACCCAGCCCATGGCGGTTTGCACTATCGGATAACGGCAACCAAGGGCCTCGGTCAGCGGAGTATCCAGCCAGCGGTTCATTGGCTGTTGTCCTCGGCCTGCTTGTTGGCCCGGGCCATGCCCTTGGCATCGAAGCCGCCCAGTTTGTCGCCGGACAACAGCTCGTTATGGGCATGGGCAAAGTGGTGCCAGGCGAACACTGCATCCATTGCGGTGCGCTTGCCTTGCAGGTCCTCGACGTGATTGATCGCCTGCTTGGTCAGGGCCAGGCCCATGCGCGGCTGGCGGGCAATGCCGGCAGCCAGGGCATAGGTGGCCGACTCCAGTTCTTCACGGGTCACCAGGCGGTTGACCATACCCACTTGCCAGGCCCGGTTGGCGCTCATTCGATCACCGGTGAAGAGGAATTCCTTGGCGATGCGCGGATTCATTTCATAGGGGTGGGCAAAGTACTCCACCCCTGGAATACCCATGCGCACCACCGGATCCTGAAAGAACGCGTCGTCGCTGGCGACGATCAGATCGCAGACCCAGGCCAACATCAGACCACCTGCGATACACGCGCCATGGACCATGGCAATGGTCGGCTTGGGCAGTTCACGCCAGCGCCGGCACATGCCCAGGTACACCTCCTGCTCGCGGGCATACAACTGCTCGCCACCGGGTTTGTTGGTGTGATCCCACCACAGGTGCGCGCGCTCGAACGGCTTGTCGATGTCGCGCCCGGGGGTACCGATATCATGTCCCGCCGAGAAGTGCTTGCCGTTGCCCCGCAGGACGATGACCTTGACGCTGTCGTCGTTCACCGCCTGGCGAAAGCAGGCATCCAGGGCGTAGGTCATCTGCGAGTTTTGCGCATTGTTGAAGGTCGGCCGGTTCAGCGTCAGCGTGGCGATACCCTCGGCCACGCTGTACAGCACCGGGGTGTCCGTCTCATAGACGGCGTTGTCCTGGCGGACGATGAATTCACTGTCGCTGCTGTGCATGCTCGCCTCCTTGTCTCAAACCGTACGGATACCGGGGGGGTTGCCCTTGATCGCCGTGGCGCGGTAATCGTGGGGGTCGAGTCGACGGATCAGGGCCAACTGCTCAGGGGTGGGATGCACGGTTTCTTGCAAATGCGCGAACTTGAGCAACGGGAAGCCGGTGTTTTCCTGGACCTGCTCGAAACTCACCCCTGGGTGCAAAGAGCGCACCTGCACCGCACGTTCCGGGCCATTGAAATCCATGACGCACAGGTCGCTGACCACGCAATGGATGTCCATCAAGTCGCGGCGCGCACCTTCGGGCCAACGCTCGGCCTTGAAGCCGACACCGCTGACCATGTCCACTTCACCGCTGACGAAAACCCGGGTGTTATGGCTGGGCACGAAGAATGAGTTGAGGTGATTGATGCTGTTGCCGGGCAAGCCACGCACGCCAAGGATCGCAGTCTTGGGCTTTTGATAATCGCCGACGCAGGATAGGTTGGTCTGGCCCCAACGGTCGATCTGGGTCGGGCCGATCATCGCGTGACGGCGCCCACCCCATACGCATTCGAAGACGCGCTCGAACGACATGTAGCCCGAGTAGCGCGGCACGTAGTCGCCACGCGGGCCCAGCGGGATCGGCTCTTCGACCAGGAATGCCTCGCTGTCGGTCATCAGCAGTTCCGGGCTGTGGGTCAGTTTGGCCAGGCTGGCACCCAGGCGCGGGATCACGCCCAGGCCCGAGGCAATCAGTTCACCATTGCCACGCCAGGCTTCGGAGGCGGCAACAATCATCAGTTCAGCGAGAGTGAAATCACAGGTTGCAGACATAGTCGCTACTCCTCAGAACAGGGGAAGGGGCAAGGCGCCCATGGATTCGGCACCGCCGTTCTGTGCCTGATAGGTCTGTTCGCCACCGGTGACGAAGGTCTGCACATAGTCTTGCCAGCCGTTTTCCGCCTGGCTGCTGGCGACATAGCTTTTCAGGTGCTTGAGGTCCCAGCCATAATCGGGGGCGCAAAGTGTCGGATGCGCACCGAACGGCGCATGCACCACTCCGCTCACCAGGTAACGCTCGAAGGTATTGAAGCGGGCTTGATCTGCGTTCAATTCCAGGCGCTCTTCGAGGCGCTCGCAGGAGACAAAGCACTGCTTGGCGGCACGGGCGAACAGGTGGTCGAAATACGGGTCCGGCCCGGTCAACAGGCAGTTGCCCAGGCGGTCGGCGACGTTGGCATGCACGAACGCCACGTCGAGATTCAGCGCCGGCATGGCCAGCAACACCTCGCCATCGGCGTAGGGCGACTGGATTGTCTTGAGCTCTGGATTCAGGCGCGTCACATCAGTGGCCAGGCCACAACGGGTCGGCAGGAACGGCAAGCGCATGCCGGCCGCGCGCAGGCCCCATTGGAACATGCCTTCGTCCAGCTCCATCAGCTCCAGCTCGCCGGCTTCGCGAGCCTTGCGGTAGTAAGGTTCCAGCGGAATGGCATCGAGAGTGGCGAAGCCGAACACCAGCTTTTTGACCTTACCGGCGGCGCACAACATGCCCACTTCCGGACCGCCGTACGCGACCACGGTCAAGTCCTTGACCGGTGAACGCAGGATCTCGCGCACGATGGCCATCGGCTTGCGCCGCGGGCCCCAACCACCGAAACCGATGGTCATGCCATCGCGCAATTGAGCGACCGCATCGGCCGCTGTCAGTTGTTTGTTCATTTTGATCACTCCTTACTGTTGGCCGACCGAAAAGTCGTGCCCCCAAATGCTCACGCGGGTGAATTCGAACGCTGAATGTTCAGCCCAGTCGACTTGCAACCCACCAAAGCCGTACTCGAGATCGAAACCGGACGGCGTCTTCATGTAGAAACTGGTCATGCGGTCATTGAGGTGCTGGCCGAGGGTGGCCGACAGGCGCACGTCATGGGCGCGCAGACGGTCATGGGCACGGCCGACTTCGGTCATCGAGTCGACCTCGACCATCACGTGCACACAACCTGAGGGCACCGGGTACTCGGCCAGGGCCAGGCTGTGGTGGCGCGCATTCTGGCAATGCAGGAAGTGAATGCGGATCGGCGGGGCCGACGGGTCGGGACGGAAGTTGAAAATGTCCGACAGCTTGAAGCCCAGCACATCCTTGGCGAACGCCAGGGTGGCGTCGAAATTCGGTGCCGGCAGCACCGCGTGGCCCAGGCCCATGTCGCCGGTAATGAAGCGCGGCACGCCTTGAGGCGAGATGAACGGCAGGCAGTCGGAGCGATGGCCCCAGCTCAGTTCATGGCAGTTGCCCGATGGATCGGTGACCTTGACCAGCGCCTGTACGCCACGCTGCTCGATCTCGTCGGCAGAGCCCGGCTGCCATTCGATGCCGGCAGCGCTCAAGTGCTCAAGTGCGGCCTGGAACGCCGGCTCGTTGGCCAGCTCCCAACCGCAAGCCAGAAAACGCGCCTCGCGGCCTTCGACGATCAGCATGCGAAAGGGACGCTCGTCCATTTTCACGTACAAACCACCACTTGGCGCTTGCTGTACCTGCATGCCCAGCACGTCTTCGGCATAACGCTGCCAATGGCTGAGGTTTTCGATCTGCGAGACGAAATAGCTCAAACCGCGAATGTCGATCATGCCTTGGTCCTCGTTGGCTGGATGGCTTACGTGGCAGGCATTGTGCTAAGCGCCATCTTGCGCTTCATCGTCCGTTGAGACTAAGCCCCTTCAGGAGAACGATGGTGCGTCCTTCCTAGTCCGTTTTAGTGATTCGAACACCACCACCACCGCCCCAGACTCGCGCATCCTTCCGCCTTGCAGAGACCGCCCCCATGGAGTTCGCTTTTACCGAAGAGCACCTGATGATTCGCGACAGCGCCGAGCGTTTTCTCGCTCAGGCCAGCGACTCGCATGCCGTGCGCGCCGCTATGAACCGCCCGGATGCGCATGACCCCGAGGTTTGGCGGCGGATCGGCCAGGAGCTGTATTGGCCCGCGTTGATGGTGCCCGAGCGCTTTGGCGGCATGGGCCTGGGTTTTGTCGAACTTGCGATCCTGCTGGAGCAAAGCGGTCGCTACCTGCTGGGCTCGCCACTATTCGCCACGGCGTGCCTCGCCACGCCGGCCCTCTTGCTGGGGCACAACGAGAGCGTGCAAGAGCATTGGCTGGGGGCGATTGCCGCCGGCGAAACCCGCGCCACCCTAGCCTTTGCCAGCGTTCCAGGACTCGAGGCATGCAGTGTTCAAGCCGTGGCCGAGCCGTGCCCGGGAGGTTGGACCCTAGAGGGTCAGTACACACAAGTCATCGATGGTGCCTCGGCCGACCTGCTGATCGTCGCCGCCCGTGCCCCTGGTTCACAGGGCGAACATGGCATCAGCCTGTTCGTCTTGCCTGGCGATTCGCCGGGTGTGATCCGCACGCCCCTGGCTACTCTTGACCAGACCCGTCGCCTGGCACGCATTGAACTGCATCGGGTGTCGGTCGGCGAGGCACAGTTGCTTTGCGGCCCCGAGCAAGGCTGGGCGGTGCTGCGCGACACCCTGCTGATCGCCGCCATCGGGCTTGCTGCCGAGCAAACGGGCGGCGCGCAACAGGCCTTGGACCTGACCCTGGCGTACATTGCCGAACGCCGACAATTCAAACGCACTATTGCCAGTTTTCAGGCGATCAAACACCGTTGTGCCGACATGATGCTGCAAGTCGAGTGCGCCCGGTCGGCGGCTTACTACGCCGCCTGCGTGGCTCAGGAACGCCTCGACCCGAATGGCGATGCCGCTGTGACCTGCGAACTTGAGCAAGCCGCCGCGACCGCGAAAATCCATGCCAGCGAAGCGTTTTTCCATTGCGCGGCCGAGTCGATCCAGCTGCATGGCGGCGTCGGTTTTACCTGGGAATACGACCCACACCTGTACTTCAAACGAGCCCGCGCTGGTGAGCATCTGTTGGGTAGCCCGGCGCTGCACCGCGAGCGTCTGGCCGCGCACCTTTTGGGAGAGAAAGCATGAAAATCGGTTTCGGTGGTGCAGATGAAGTGTTTCGCGAGGAGGTCGCCCAGTGGCTGGCCGAACACCTGAGCGGCGAGTTTGCGCCGTTGCGCTTTCGCGGCGGCCCGGGGGATGAGCACAGTTTCCCTGAAGAGCGTAAAGCCTGGGAACGCCGGCTTGCCGGCGGTGGCTGGATCGGCGTTGGCTGGCCGAAGGAACACGGCGGACGCGGACTGTCGATCAGCCAGCAGGTAATCTTCCACGAGGAATATGCCCGCGCCGGTGGCCCCGGGCGCATGGGCCATATCGGCGAAGGCCTGGTCGGCCCGACACTCGCTGCCTTCGGCACTGCGGCCCAACAGCAACGCATGTTGCCCGGCATCCTCGACGGCAGCCAGTTCTGGTGCCAGGGCTACTCGGAGCCGGGTGCAGGCTCGGACCTGGCCAACGTGCAGACCCGGGCGAAGCTGGATACCACGGGCGAGCACTGGTTGATCAGCGGGCAAAAGGTCTGGACCTCCCTGGCCCACGAGGCCGACTGGTGTTTCGTGCTGGCGCGCACCGAACCTGGCAGCCAGGGCCATCATGGTTTGTCGTTCCTGCTGGTGCCGATGGCCCAGGACAGCATCCGCGTGCAACCGATCCAGCAATTGACCGGTACCAGTGAATTCAACGAGGTGTTCTTCGACCAAACTGTTACCCATGCCGACAACCTGATCGGTCAACCGGGCGATGGCTGGAAGATTGCCATGGCCCTGTTGGGGTTCGAGCGCGGCGTATCGACGCTGGGCCAGCAGATGCAGTTCCACAACGAACTCGACGAAATCATCCGCATCGCCCGCGCCAACGGCACTGCCCGCGACCCGCTATTGCGCCAGCGCATCGCCCAGGCCTGGGCCGGTCTCAAGGTGTTGCGCTACAACTCACTGCGCATGCTTTCAGGTCCGCAAGACGGCAGCCTGAGTCGTGAAGCGATGATCTACAAACTGGCCTGGTCCACCTGGCACAGCGATCTGGGCAAACTGGCTATGGATGTGCTGGGCGATGCCGGGGAAATCCTCGACGCCGCGCCCTACCAGCTCAGCCGCCTGCAGTCGCTGTTTCTGTTCACCCGCTCCGATACCATTTACGGCGGCAGCAATGAAATCCAGCGCAACGTGATTGCCGAACGGGCGCTGGGCATGCCGCGCGAAGCACGGGTAAACGCATGATCTGAACAGTTCTACAAACCTGAGGGAGCGAGGCGGCTCGCTCTCAAGGGGGTATGCCGTCACGCAAGAAAAAAAGGGCGGCACCTGCACGGGCCGCCCTGATTGTTCAGCGCACCCGTATTTTCGGGTCGTGCGCCCCACGGCGCAGGGTGTTGAGGAAGCCTTCCAGTGGTGCCGGTTCGGCGATCTGCGGCAAAGCGTCCTTGTCCGGACGTTGCGCCCAGAACGCATCCCACGACGGAAACAACTCATGGAAGGTGCCGGCGTACGGCTCACGCCCTGGCCAACGCATTTTCAGGCCGCCAATCGGTGGCTTGTTCAGGTCGGTCGCGTACCAGTAGCACGGCAAGCGGCGACGGAAGCACCAGCGCCCGTCGATCCGCTCGTAGTCGTCCCAGTACAGCATCTGCATGATCACCCATTCGGGACCGGTTTCATGCTCGTTCTTGGAATAGACCACACCTGTGGCGTGATCGGCATCGCTGAACTCGATGATGTGCTGCCCCAGGTGATGGGAAGTGCCGTGGAACTGCTTGCGCATGGTTTCGTCCAGCCACATCTTGAGGTGCGCACGACCGCTCTTGTCGCGGCCCACGCGCACGTCCGGGGCAAAGCAGTTGGCCATTGCATCCATGTCACGCATGTCCAGAGCCAGGGCGTACTTGCCTGCCAGTTGGCGGATAGCGTCCAACGACTCCAGGCGGTCTATGCGCTCAAGCAGCGCGGCGGATTCCAGGCCCATCAGTCGAGCACCGTGTACAGGTCCGAACCGCGTCCGCCGTCCACGGCCAGGCTGGCACCGGTGACATACGAAGCCTCGTCGCTGGCCAGGAACAGGATGGCGTTGGCCAACTCCACCGGCAGGCCGACCCGTTTCATCGGGATCACTTTTTCGGTGTTGCCGCGAGTCTTGGCGTCGCCCAGCATGCCGGCTGTGGCCGGGGTGTCGACCACGCCCGGGATGATCACGTTGCAACGAATATTATTGGGCGCACCTTCACTGGCCGCCGCCCGGCTGAAATTGATCACCGCGGCCTTGGCCGCCGAGTAACCAGCCATCCACGCGGTTCCGAACAGGCCACAGATCGAAGCGATGTTGACGATCGAACCGCCCCCCTGCTCCTTCATCAACTGCATCGCCGTGCGGGTGCCCCAGAAGGTGCCGTCGACGGTGGTGGTGAAGTTGGCGTGCCAGTCGGCGGTGGTCATGGTGTCGATGCCACCCCAAGTGTAGGCCATCGCGTTGTTGACCAGAATATCCAGGCGACCGTGGCGCTGAGCCGTGGCTTGCAACGCACCGACGTAGGCATGCTCATCGCTGACATCGGCCACGGCGATCTCGGCCTGGCCACCTTGGGCACGGATTTTTTCCAGCACGCCTTGCAGCGGCTCGATGCGGCGCCCGCACAGCACCACCGTCGCACCCTCTTCGGCGAATCGCAGTGCAGTGGCTTCGCCGATGCCGGAACCGGCGCCGGTAACGAAGGCGATTTTTCCTTGTAAACGCTTGCTCATGGGTGACTCCCTGATCAGATAAAGGCCATGCCGCCGTTGACGGCGATGTTCTGCCCGGTCATGAAACTGGCGTCTTCGCTGGCCAGGAACACCGCGACTTTGGCGATCTCGTCGGTCTCGCACATGCGCCCCAGGGGCACGTTTTTCAGCAGAGCCTGCATGTATTCATCAGGGATGCCGGCCATCATCGGCGTGTTGGTCGGCCCTGGCACCAAGGTGTTGACGCGGATGCCGCTGGCCGCCAGTTCACGGGCGATCGAACGGGTCAGGCCCATCACTCCGGCTTTCGAGGCGCAGTAGTGGCTTGGACCGTCACCGGTCAGCGCGGCGGTGCTGGAGAGGTTGATGATCGCGCCCTTGCGACCACCCTTGACCATCAGTTTTGCGCCCTCACGGCAGCACAGGAACGTGCCGCTCAGGTTGACGCCGATCACTCGCGCCCAGCTCTCGTCCGGGGTTTCGAGGAAGCTGTCCAGCCCGCCCACGCCAGCGTTGTTGACCAGGATGTCGAGGCCGCCGAAGTGTTGCTCGGCCTGGCCCATGGCATCGGCCACGGAGGCGCTGTCACCGACGTTGCAGGACAGGGCCAGGACCTTGTCACCGAGGTCTGCCAGGCTTTCGGCCAGGGACGTCTGATTCAGGTCGACAGCCACCACGCTGGCGCCTTCGGCGACAAAGCCACGCACGATGGCCTGACCCATGCCCTGCCCGGCGCCTGTCACAAAAGCCACTTTGTTGAGTAACTTCATAGCAATCTCCTAGTGTGCAAATACGCTGCGGCCCGCTGCCCTTGCAGTGGCGCCGTCCCCTGCATGATTAGCGGCAAGCACCCGGGGCCACATCGTCCGATGGGACTATCGCCGCGTGGTCTGAACGGACGATGTGGATAACCCGATCAGCGCCCAGCATTCGCAAGGCGCGCACCACGCCAGGCGCTGTATTCCCCTTCATTGCGTTGCAGCGGCTGGCGCGGCTGTGCTTCATGAATCGACCATCAATGGAGAACTCCATGAACCAACCCGTAGATCTGCCCCTGCCCGTAGGCCAATACGCCAGCCTGCCCAACGGCCTGCACCTGCACTATCTGGATGAGGGCGCAGGCCCCGTGGTGCTGTGGCTGCACGGCAGTGGGCCCGGCGCCAGTGGTTTCAGCAACTTCAAGGGCAACTATCCGCAACTGGTCGCCGCGGGCTATCGCAACATCGTGCTCGACCTTCCGGGTTTCGGTCGCTCGGACAAACCCGAGGATGTGCAGTACAACCTGGATTTCTTCGTCGACTGCGTGGCAGCGTTCCTCGAGGCTATCGGTGTGCGGCGATGCACGCTGCTGGGTAACTCACTGGGCGGCGCGATTGCCCTGGGTCTGGCCTTGCGCTTGCCGCAACTGCCGCAGAGCCTGATCCTGCTGGCACCGGGCGGTGTCGAGGAGCGGGAAACCTACTTCAAGATGGAAGGCATCGTGCGCATGATCTCTCTGTTCAGCGCAGGCCCCATTGGCATGGAGCAGATGCGCAGCATGATGAGCCTGCAGTTGTTCGATGCTTCGATCCTGCCTGAAAGCCTGCTGCAAGAGCGCGTGGCGGTGGCAGTGACCCAACCGAAGAATCTGTTCAGCACGATGATGGTGCAGAACATGGAATCACGCCTGGGTGAGATCGAGTGCCCGATCCTCGGTTTCTGGGGAAACAACGATCACTTCAACCCGATCAGCGGCGCCCAGCGCATCATCGACGGAGCGCCGAATGCCCGCTTTATCGTCCTCAACCGCTGCGGCCATTGGGTCCAGGTGGAACACCGAGAACTGTTCAACCGCAGTTGCATCGAGTTCCTGCAGCACGGTTGATCCGGGCGAAGCGGTGAGCGAGGCTTGCCAGCGATGACGGCGTCAGCTTCACCACCGCATCGCCAGCAAGCCGGCTCCTACAGGCGAACCAAGTGCAGGTGTATCTGTCACTCCGCCGCCTTCTGGCTGTTCAACACGGCATCACCGGGCTGGCCCAGTACGCAGGAGGTGCCGCCGGGGGTGTACATCATGGCCACACAGCGGTTGCAGGCGGTGCAGATAGAGTCTCGACTGGCGCCGCTGGCGAGTTTGTTGACGTAGTCATTTTCAGCCAGCAACACCCGCCCCATGGCAACCAGGTCAAAGCCCTCGGCCATGATCTTTTCGATACTCGCCAGGCTCTTGGCACCGCCCAGGTAAGCCAGCGGCATTTTTACCGCCTCCCGCACCTTGCGCGCATGTTCGAGCAGATACAGTTCACGGAACTCCACGGTCGGCTCTTTGCGACGCTGGATAGCCATCGCCAGGGCGATGATCTTGTTCTTCTGCTGCACGCGGTTTTCCTTTGGGAACGAAGAACCAAACATAGTGGTGATCGATTCGGCGTTCATCCCGGCGCTGAGTACCAGCAGATGCGCGCCCTCTTCTTCCAGCATGCGGGCGATCTGCGCTCCGTCTTCGGCGCTGTTACCGGCGCGCACGCCTTCGGTAATGCTGTACTTGCAGATCACCGCCATTTCCGTGCCGACCGCTTCCAGCACGGCGCGCAGTACCCGGCGCGGAAACCGCAGGCGATTTTCCAGGCTGCCGCCGTACTGGTCGCGGCGCTTGTTGTACATCGGCGAAATGAACTGGCTCAGCAAGTAGCCGTGGCCCATGTGGATTTCCACCGCATCGAAGCCAGCCTGACGTGCCAAACGCGCGCCTTGGGCGAAATCGCGCACCACTTGTTGCATGTCGGCTTCGTTCATCGCCTGCTTGAGGAACATCCCGCTCATCAGGCCAATCTTGTTAAAGCCACCGCTGGCCGAAAGCGGACGCTTGGTCGAGCGCTCGCGAATAAAGGTAAAGCAACCGCCGTGGGTGATCTGCGCGCTGGCCAGTCCACCGCACTGGTGCACGGCGTCGGTCAGCGCCTTGAAGTGCGGCACGCTGGATGGGGCGAGGATTAATTGATTGGGCAGGGTGCGACCATCGCTACTCACAGCGCAATAAGCCACGGTGGTTAGAGCAGTGCCGCCCGCGACCAGGGCCGAATGCAGCTTGACCAGTTGCTTGGAAGGTACCCCCCCTGCACTCATGCCTTCGTTGGTCGCGGCCTTTATAAAGCGGTTTTTCAGGGTCAGTGGGCCAATCGCAATAGCGCTGAACGCTGACGGGGTTGGACGAGGATTCATGACAGGCCTCTCTTTATTCTTATCAGGCTGAAAATTAAGGGCTGCGTCGCCACATCGCGACGCAGCCTTGATCATCAAAAGGTGTACTTGGCGTTGAGTGACAGGTAATCGCGGTCGGCCAGCAAGCGACCCTGGGCAACGTCTGGCGAGCTCAGGTAGGCGATATAGGTCATGCCGACCTGGAAGTTGCCCAGGTATTTGAAGTCGCCACCCACGGTCAGGCGTTTCTCGTCACGACCCAGGCCCTGGTAGGCGCTGCCGTCGATGTTCTGCGTCCAGACCAGCTTGGTGCTCAAGTCCAGGCCGTTGGCGATGGATGGGTAGTCCATGTAGACGCCAACACCAAGCAGGCTTGAGCCTCGGGTCTGGGTTTTCGACTCGAACTTGTCGAACGTGCCGTCCACGCCGACTCCGCCGCCGGTGATGGTCAGGCTGTCGACTCCGTCGATGTGTTGATGCACCACTTCGCCCATGAAAGTGGTCTGCTGGGCGAGCAGGCTTGGCCCCAGGATGTACATGGCGTTGAGGTTGCCTTGCCAGATCTGCCCGGTGGTCGGCGCTCCATTGTTCAGGTACACCGAGGCACCGTCGCGATAGCTCAGGTCACCGGCGTACTGCACCGAGTCGCCAACCTTGGAGCTGAAGCTGATCCCGGTCAGCTCGACGTCTTCGAAGTAGCCCAGGCGATAGGACGGCGCGGTGCCGTCATGACCGATGCCCTTGAGCGACGAGTATTGGGTGGTACCGG
The DNA here is from genome assembly GCF_019218965.1 of Pseudomonas sp. PDM31. Classification (NCBI taxonomy): domain Bacteria; kingdom Pseudomonadati; phylum Pseudomonadota; class Gammaproteobacteria; order Pseudomonadales; family Pseudomonadaceae; genus Pseudomonas; species Pseudomonas sp. PDM31. The sequence continues at coordinate 266,012 of NZ_JAHUWS010000008.1, forward strand.
TGAAGTCGAAGAACAACGAACCGACGCGTTCGTTATAGCGATAATGGAACAGCCCCACTTCCGTGTTCTCGGTGACCCGGTAGCGCACACCCAGCCCCCATTGCCCACTGTCGCTGGCGTCTTTTTCACCGGCATAACCGACCGCCAGGCCGTTGGGCAGACTGCCGATCTGCCCGACGCCCAGACGAAAGAACTCGGCACCGGGACCGAAGGTGTCGCTTCCGAAGTAGTCACCCACGGGGTTGAGATCGGTCTTTTCCCACTCGTACTGGTAGTAGCCGACCAGCGCAAGATCCTCATTGAGAGACCACGACCCGGACACCTGCCCCACCGGCAGATACGAGTCCTTGGCCTCCGTACCCGGCACGTTGAATTTGGTGGCATCCACCGGGGCCTGCCCCTGGCTGATGTTGGCCCAGAACAGGCTCTCGCCCCAGGCCACCAGATGCCGGCCGGCCTTGAGCGACAGGTACTGGGTCTCGCCGACATCGAAATTGCCATACACATACGCATCGAGCAGTCGCGCCATGCTGCCGCTAAGGCGTCGGGTTTCGTCGCTGAAGCCGTCGTTGTGGCCGGTCTTGTTCACCGTCTGCGGCGAGTCATTGGCGTTTTTCTGGTTGTAAACGTCGTCGTAGAACTGACTGCCGCGCAACACCGCACCGAGGTTGTCGTGCCTGAGTTGCAACTCGCCAAACAGGCTCAGGCGGTTGTTGATCAACGAGCCGCGCTTGAAGTTGCGGGTGCCGTCGTCGTTGTTCGGGTCGTTGAGGTATTGACTGGCCTGTTTGGCGGTACGCATGGACGCGGTGTAATTGACCGTCAGCGACGAATCCAGGGTGGTGTCTTCCCCCAGTTCGATGCTCGGCGCAGCACTGGCCGCGGCACTGATGAAGGTGATGACCGTTGCCAACAGGCAGCGACCCTCAAACAGACTCCCCGGGCGGTGCGCAATCAGATTTCGGGTAAACATGCTCCTCTCCTTTTTTGTTGTTTTTACTTGTGCCGCCTCAGCATGAAAAAAACCGCCGTGGCGCACATCGTCCGTTTGGTGAGATGAGCGCAGCTCATGTCGGAGCGCCGCTGGTGACCATCGCGCGCAGTTCGTTCTTCGCTACCTTGCTCGACGGGTTGAGTGGCAAAGCACGAAAAAAACGAACCTGGCGCGGCACCTTGTAATTGGCCATCTGCTCTCGGCTCCAGGCGATCAGTTGCGCCTGGTCAAGCTCGTTACCTTCATGCAGTACCACGCAGGCACAGCCGACCTCGCCCATGCGTTCATCAGCGATGCCGATCACCGCCACCTGAGCAATCGCCGGGTGTCTGATCAGCGCCGCTTCAATTTCCGCCGGGTAGCAGTTGAAACCACCGACAATGAACATGTCCTTCAGGCGGTCGGTAATGATCAGGTTGCCTTCCTGATCCAGCCGCCCGACATCACCTGTGTGCAGCCAGCCGTCAGCGTCGATGGCTTCGCGGGTCGCTTCGGGGTTCTGGAAATAGCCCTGCATGATGTGGAAACCGCGCAGGCAGATCTCGCCGGTCTGCCCTGCGCCCAGCGCCTGGTTGTGCGGGTCGCGTATGCTCACTTCGGTGCCGGCGATCGGCCGCCCGCTGGTACCGGCAATCACTTGCGCCGAGTCTTGTGGATCGCAGATCGTCGCCAGCCCACCGCACTCGGTCAGGCCGTAGGCAGTGGTCACCACGGCAAATCCCAACTCACTACGCATGCGCTCGATCAGGCTCGGCGGAATGCTCGCCGAACCGGTTACCGCGATGCGCAGACTCGACAGGTCAGTTTGCTTGAGCAGCGGATGGGCCAGCAGAGAGAGGTAAAGGGTCGGCGCACCGGGCAGGACGCTGATGCGCTCGCGGGCGATGCGCTGGAATACCTGTTCGGCATCGAACACCGCATGGGGCAGGATAGTCGCCCCGCCGATCAGGCAAGTCAGCCAGCCGGCTTTGTAGCCAAAGGCATGGAAGAACGGGTTGACGATCAAGTAACGGTCTTGCGGCATCAGGCCAATGACCTTGACGTATTCGCTGAAGGCCCGCAGGTTCTGGCCATGCCCGCTCATGACGCCCTTTGGTTTGCCGGTAGTACCGGAGGTGAACAAAAGGTCGCACATGGCTTCGGGGCCGATCGCCATTGCCCGCCGCCTGGCACTGTCGGCATCGATGGTCGCAGCGCCGAGCAGAAATTGGGCAAGGGGCAGGTCCGACGACATTCCGGGCGTTTTGCCATCAAGTATCACCAGGTGTTCAAGGCTAGCCGGCCGATGGGGCGCGAGCAGCGCCGGGTAGTCGACTTCGAGAAAACGCTGCTGGACAAACAACAGCCGACAGCCGCTGCGTTCCAGCACATCGGCGGCCTCAAGGCCCTTCATGCGCGTGTTGATCGGCACCAGCACCGCGCCGGCACACTGAATGCCCAGCGCGGCGAGAATCCATTCGGCACTGTTCGGCGCCCAGATGCCTACCCGGTCACCGGCCTGGATTCCCAAGGCCATCAGGCCTCGGGCAAAGCCCATGACGCGCTCGGGCAACTGCGCGTAGTCGATGCGCTGGCCGTTGTCCTCGATGGCCGTGCGCCCGGCAAAACGTTCGGCACTGCTGAAGACCAACTGGGCCAGGGTGGCGGGGGTCGCGCTCAGGGGCGCGGCAAAGTTCAGGCTCTGATTCATTGTGGGCTCGGGCTCATCAATCGGGAAAGCGGATACGCAGTTGCGCGCTCGTGGGCACGGCCTGACAGGCCAGGATCCAGCCTTCAGCCAAGTCCCCCGCATCCAGTGCATCGTTGTGCAGCAACTCGACCTCACCGCTTTCCAGGGTGCACATGCACGAGGCGCAGCCACCGACACGGCAGGCGCTGGGTGGGGTCAGGCCAGCACGCTCCATGGCAGCCAGTACGGTCTCGCCGCTGTCGCAGGCCAGTTGGTGGTCCTCGCCATCCAGCCGCACCGCCAACTGCGCGGCCACGGCCGCCTCGCTGCTGGTCGCAGGAGGCAGTTCGCCTTCACCGGGCAAGGAGACGAAGCGCTCGACGTGGACTCGGCGATCCGGCATGCCCAGCCCCTTGAGCGCACTGACGGCCGCGTCCATGAACGGGCCCGGACCACATATGAACGCCTGGGCATCGATAAAAGGCCGCGCAAGCTCCGCCAGTTGCCCGACGCTGGGGATGCCCTGCACCGAGTCGAGCCAATGCACGATTTGCAGGCGTTGCGGATGAGCGCTGGCCAAGGTCTTGAGTTCATCCTTGAAAATCACCGAGGACTCATCCCGGTTGGCATAGATCAGAAGGACCCGGCCAGTTCCGGCAAGCAATGCCGAACGCAGTATCGACAGCACCGGGGTCACGCCACTGCCACCGCCGAACAGCAGCAAGTCACCCTCGAGGCTGCGCGGCACAAACACCCCGGCCGGTGGCAACACCTCAAGGCTCTGGCCGGCCTGCAACTCGTCGCACAGCCAGTTCGAGGCGCGCCCTTCATGCACACGCTTGACCGTGACCCGCAACGGTTCGTCCAGTAACGGCGTGCTGGACAGTGAATAACAACGGGGCAGCCACCCATCCTCGAAGGGCACGCGCAAGGTCAGGAACTGGCCGGGTTGATAGTGGAAGCGTTCGCCCAGATGCTCCGGCACGTCGAAGACCAGGGACCGCGCATCGGCGGTTTCCTCGATCACTCGCGCCACGCGCAGGGCCAGATAATTATTCATAGGTCAGGTACTCATGACCACCTGACCGTGCATCACGGACAGGTGTAACCCAGGGGTTTTGATACAGGCGCCATGGCTTCAGACGTAAGGGTCCGGGTTGGGCAGGCCGAGCATCACCGCGCCGTAGCTGCGGCCGTAGGCCAGGTAGTTGTTGGCGATGTGCCCGCGCGCCTGGTGCAGGTCGCGAAACAATCGCGCCACCGGGTTGGTGTTGTACAACCCCGAGGCGGCCATGCTGCGTAACAGGTCGTTGGCCCGTTCGGCACAGATGTTGGTCACGTAGGCGGACTGATAGCGATACAACAGACGGGTCTCGGTATCCGGATATTCGCCGGCACGGGCCAGACTCATCAGATGCTCGTAGTTGCGTTCCAGTACCAGACGCAGGCTGTCGACGGTGACCATCGCTTCGGCAACCGCGGTTTGCGCCACAGGATCGTCAGCGGTACGTGCGCCGTGCTTGCCGATGTGCTTGGCGGCGTTATCGCGAAACTCATTGATCGCACCCTGCAGGGCGCCGATGGCCGAGGTCGACACGGCGCGAGAGAACACCTGGGCAAAGGGGATCGCGTAGATTGGGTTGGTGTTGATCAGGCGCCCGGGGGTCGCTTCGAGGGTCCAGTTATTGGTGCGTTGCACGCGATGAGCCGGGACGAAAATATCCTCGACCACGATGTCGTGGCTGCCGGTGCCGCGCAGGCCCAGCACGTCCCAGTTGCGTTCGATCTGATAGTCGCTGCGCGGCAAGAGGAAGGTGCCGTGCTCGGCGGCGAGTTCGCCATCGGCTGGCAGGATGCCGCCCAGAAACACCCACTGGCAGTGCTCGCTGCCGCTGGAGAAACCCCAGCGACCGCTGATGCGGTAACCGCCTTCGACTACCGTGACCCTGGCTGCCGGCATGTAGGTCGAGCAGATCAGCGCGTCATTATCGTCAGCCCAGACTTCGCGCTGCGCTTCGATCGGATAACGCGCCAGCTGCCAGGGGTGGACCCCCATCACTCCGTAGATCCAGGCCGTGGACATGCAACCCTCGGCGAGGATGGTCTGGATTTCGAAAAAGGTTCGCGGGTCCACTTCGTAGCCACCGAACGCCCGAGGCTGCAGCGCCCGCAGCAGCCCGGCGGACTGTAATTGGACGACGCTCTCCACCGGAACTTTCAAGTCCTTGTCGGCCTGTGCCGTGCGTGCCTTGAGTGCCGGCACCAGGCTACGTGCACGTTCCAGCAGATCACGTTCGTCCTGGGTCTTTTCTCGCATGCTGTGCATCACTCAATTCTCCCGATCTCACTGCGCCACTGCGCGAGTTGGGACGGATCATCGGATCGAGCGAACAATCATTCATCGTCAAAGCGGACTAGGGGGGGTTATCGATCCTGCTAGTGTTTATTTGGGAAAAAGCGAGGGGGCCTGACAGCCGACCTGTTCCTGGTGAACACGTTCTCCTGTAGGAGCGATGCTTGCTCGCGATGGTCGCCAACGATAACGCGCCCTGTCTGAATGACCGCGTTGTCTGGAAGTCCATCGCGAGCAGGCTCGCTCCTACGGGCTCTTCCAAGTGACTCGTCGTAAGGGCGAACCATAAGTGGCCGTTACCGAAGAAACGGATATGTACACACAACCCCGCTAGTCCGTTGAGACGATGCCCCACTCGATCACCGCAGCCATAGTAAACGCATCCAAAGTCGACCCCACGGAGCAAGGGCCATGAGTATTTTGCAGCGTTTCCAGATGCATGGCAGCGTCGCCATCGTCACCGGCAGCGGTCGGGGTATCGGTCGGGCAATTGCCCTGGCGTATGCAGAAGCAGGCGCCGATGTGGTGTGTTCGGCGCGTTCGCTGGACGAGGTAGAGGCAGTGGCCGAAGAGGTGCGTGGCTTGGGCCGGCGCGCCTTGGCCATCGCCTGTGACGTCAACGATGCCGAACAACGCCACGCACTGGTGCGTCAAAGCGTTGAGCAAATGGGCCGGATCACTCATCTGGTCAACAATGTCGGTGGCGGCGGGCCCAACGATCCGCTGACGATGACACCCGAGCAATTTGCCCAGGTGCTGACCTTCAACGTCGCCACCAGCTACGCCTTCTGCCAGTTGTGCGTGCCGCTGATGCGCGAGGCCGGTGGCGGCAACATCATCAACATCAGCTCGGTGGCTGCACGCTATGCCCAACGCCATTTCAGCGCTTACGGCTCGGCCAAGGCCGCCCTCAGCCACCTGACCCGCCTGCTGGCCCAGGACTTTGCGCCGCAGATCCGGGTTAACGCCGTCGCCCCAGGCCCCACTCTTACTGAAGCGCTGAGCGGCGTGATGCCTGCTGCCATGCGCGAGATCATGGAAAACACCACTCCGCTCAAATGCCTGGGTAGCCCCCAAGACATTGCTGCCGCTGCGCTGTACCTGGCAAGCCCCGCTTCGGCCTGGGTGACCGGCAAGATCATCGATGTCGATGGCGGTGCCGATTCGTCGGTCTGGCCCGGCTGACAGACTCCTTTGGGCCTGCCCCCTGATGACGTTGGGGCGGGCTCTTTTTTTCTCCCATCCATCTGGAGCCCTCGCCATGGACGCCCATTTGATCAACGCCCTCGGTGACGAACTGTTCAACGCCCTGCGCAACCGCCAGACCCTGGCGCCCCTGACCCGGCGCTATCCGCAGATCACCCTGGAGCAGGCCTACCGGATTTCCCTGCATTTTCTGCAACGCCGCGAAGCCCTCGGCGAGCAGGTGGTCGGCAAGAAAATCGGAGTCACCAGCCGCGCCGTGCAGGAAATGCTCGATGTCCACCAACCGGACTTCGGTTTCCTCACCGACGCGATGCAGGTCGAGGATGGCAGCGATGTCAGCCTGGCCCGCTACAACCTGATCCAGCCACGGGCCGAAGGCGAAATCGCCTTTATCCTCGGCGAAGACTTGCACGGCTCGGGCGTCAGCGCCGAGGACGTGCTAGCCGCCAGCCAATGGGTGGTGCCGTGCTTCGAGATTGTCGATTCGCGGATCCACGACTGGCAGATCCGCATCCAGGACACCGTGGCAGACAACGCCTCCTGCGGCGTGTTCGCCCTCGGCAGCAAACGGATCGACCCGCGCTCGCTGGACCTGGCCGCCGTGCACATGCAAATGCTCAAAAACGGCCAGCCGGCAGGCTCGGGCCTGGGCTCGGCGGTGCAAGGTCATCCCTGCGCGGCAGTGGCCTGGCTGGCCAATACCCTGGGCGAGCTGGGCATCCCGTTCCGCCGTGGCGAAATCATCCTTTCCGGTGCCCTGGCACCGCTGGTGCCAGTGGTCGCCGGCGACCGCATCAGCCTGTCCATGAGCGGGCTGGGCGAAACCAGCCTGCGCTTTGTCCCGTGAATCGCCCTTCCCTCCCCAGGAGCCAAAAAACAATGAGCAAAAAGATCAAATGCGCGCTGATCGGGCCGGGCAACATCGGCACCGATCTGCTGTACAAACTGATGCGCAGCGAGGTGTTGGAACCGGTGTGGATGGTCGGCATCGATGCCACTTCCGAAGGCCTGTCACGGGCCCGCGAGCTGGGCCTGAAGACCACTGCCGACGGCGTCGACGGCCTGCTGCCCCATGTCGTCGAAGACCAGATCCAGATCGCCTTCGACGCCACCTCTGCCTATGTGCACGCGCAGAACTCGCGCAAGCTCAATGCCCTGGGCGTGTTGATGATCGACCTGACCCCGGCGGCCATCGGCCCGTACTGCGTGCCACCGGTCAACCTTAAGGCACAATTGGGCCTGGGCGTGATGAACGTCAACATGGTCACCTGCGGCGGCCAGGCCACCATTCCTTTGGTGGCCGCTGTGTCCAGCGTGCAGCCGGTGGAATACGCCGAAATCATCGCCACCGCCGCATCGAAATCGGTTGGCCCCGGCACGCGGAAAAACATCGACGAGTTCACCCGCACCACTTCCAGCGCGGTGGAAAAAGTCGGCGGCGCGAAGAAAGGCAAGGCGATCATTATCATCAACCCGGCCGAACCACCGCTGATCATGCGCGACACCGTGCATTGCCTGACCGAAAGCGAGCCCGACCAGCCGGCAATCACCGCGGCCATCGAAGCAATGATCAAACAAGTGCAGCGTTACGTGCCCGGCTACAAGCTGGTCAACGGCCCGGTGTTCGACGGCAATCGGGTGTCGATCTTCATGGAAGTCGAAGGCCTGGGCGACTACCTGCCCAAGTACGCCGGCAACCTCGACATCATGACTGCCGCCGCCGCGCGCACCGCCGAGATGTTCGCCGAGGAAATCCTCAAGGGCGAACTGGTGCTGCAAGCCACCGCCCAAACCGCCCACGCATAAGGAGCCGACCATGGATCTTCGCGGCAAAAGCATCACCGTTCACGACATGTGCCTGCGTGACGGCATGCACCCCAAGCGCCACCAGATCAGCCTGCAACAGATGAAAGACATCGCCTGCGGCCTCGACGCGGCGGGCGTGCCGCTGATCGAAGTGACCCACGGCGACGGCCTGGGCGGCAGTTCGGTGAATTACGGTTTCCCGGCCCACACCGACGAGGAGTATCTGTCGGCGGTGATCCCGCTGATGAAAAAGGCCAAAGTCTCGGCCCTGTTGCTGCCGGGTATCGGCACCGTCGATCATCTGAAAATGGCCTATGAGCTGGGGGTCAACACCATTCGCGTGGCTACCCATTGCACCGAGGCTGACGTCAGCGAACAGCACATTTCCCACGCCCGCGGCTTGGGCATGGACACCGTCGGTTTCCTGATGATGGCCCATATGAACAGCCCGGAAGGCCTGGTCAAGCAAGGTTTGCTGATGGAAAGCTACGGCGCCAACTGCATCTACCTGACCGACTCGGCGGGTTACCTGTTGCCCCATGACGTCAGTGCCCGGGTGGCGGCGATGCGCGCGGCCCTCAAGCCTGAGACCGAGATCGGCTTCCATGGCCACCACAATCTGTCGATGGGCGTCTCCAACTCCATCGCCGCGATTGCCGCCGGGGCCAACCGCATAGACGCCGCCTGCGCAGGCCTCGGTGCCGGCGCGGGCAACACACCGATGGAGGTGCTGGTGGCGGTGTGTGACCGCATGGGCATCGACACCGGTGTGAGCGTGTTCGGTATCCAGGACGTGGCCGAAGACCTGGTGGTGCCGATCATGGACTTCCCGATCCGCAGCGACCGCGATGCCCTGACCATGGGTTACGCCGGGGTCTACGGTTCGTTCCTGCTGTTCGCCAAGCGCGCCGAGAAGAAATACGGCGTGTCGGCCCGGGAAATCCTCGTTGAAATGGGGCGCCGCGGCATGGTCGGCGGCCAGGAAGACATGATCGAAGACACCGCCATGACCCTGGCCCGGCAGCGGCGGCAGGCGTAAAGATCTCGTCGCCAGTTCTGACGCCTTCGCGGGCTTGCCCGCTCCCACAGTTTTCGCGTCGTACACAAAATCTGTGTACAACACGGGACCTGTGGGAGCGGGCTTGCCCGCGAAGAGGCCATGCCAGTCATCATCTATGGCGACTGACACACTGCTTTCGTCAACGCCAATCGGCGACGATGCCGTGTTCCAGCGCAAACGGTTGTGCAGCGATGGTGCGGCGTTGAAACGCCGGTGCTTGTTCGGCGGTGGCCAGCCACAGCATTACAGCCGCCGGTACATGGGGTGGCGCACTGCCGGCGCGCAGGGCAATCAGCCCTTTGTCACCGATGGTAGCCTTGAGCGCTTCGGTGGTGACTACACCTGGATTGAGGGTGTAAGCGCGCACGCCAGCTTCGCCAAGCTCTGTACTCAGCACCCCGGACAACCTCGACACTGCCGCCTTGCCCGCGCCATAGGCATATCCCCAGCCACCCTTGCCCGCCGCCACCGGCGGGTCGCTCTCACCGGCGCCGGAGGTGACGTTGATCACCACCCCGCCGCCGCGCGTCACCATGTGTTCGGCCACTGCACGGGTCAACAGGAACGGGGTAAGGATGTAACCCTGGAACATCCGCTCAAGGGTCTGCGCTTGCAGGTCCATGAACCCGGAGTTGAGGTCGCTGCCTTGGTAGATCGCGTTGTTGATCAGCACGTCGATGCGTCCGTACTCGGTCTGTACCGCCTGACAGGCGGCCAGGGCCGAAGCGCTGTCGAGCAGGTCCATCGGCACCACGAGTACCCGGCAACCAAGCTCGCGCAAAGACTGAGCAGTACCGTTGAGGCTGCCGGCCAGCGGCGCCCCGGCGGCGTCGCGCAGGGCGTGCTCATGTTGTTCACCTTCGTTGAGGGTTCGGGCGCTGATCGCCAGGTCGAAACCGGCGCGGGCAAACGCCAGCGCCGCCTCGCGGCCGATACCCCGGCTGGCGCCGGTGATGAATGCCACTTTGTTCATGGAAGTTCCTTTTTAGAAGCGCGAGGCACGGACCATCGCATCCATGCCGCCATCAACGAACAACACGCTGCCGTGGATAAACGAAGCCTGCGGCGATTGCAGGAAAGCGACCACAGCTGCGATTTCCGCAGGTTGCCCGGCGCGACCCAGTGGCGCAACGAACTCACGTGTCGACTTGCCAAAACGTGCATCGTCCAGCGAAGCCTGGTGCAACGGAGTTTCGACCGCGCCCGGCGCCACCACGTTCACCCGCATGCCCTGCTTGCCCCAGCTCACGGCCAGGCTGCGGGTATGTTGGCTGATGGCGTATTTGGAAGCGGCATAGGCGACGTGCGGCTGGCCGAGGCTGTTGGCCAATTGCAGCGCCCGGGCCTCATCGCCGGCGATCATCGCTTCGATCTGCGCTTGGCCCTCTGGCCCCGAATGAGTGGCCGCCACCGAACCGATCACCAGCGCCGCCGGTTGCTGGCCCTTGGCCAAAGCCCCCTGCAGGCCGTCGAGCAACTGGCTGACGCCAAAGTAATTGACCGCAAGGATCAGGCCGCTGCTTGGCGCGGTGACACCGACCCCGGCGCAGCAGATCAACCCGTCAAGGACACCGCCACTGAGTTCAAGCACTTGCGAGATGGCCGCGTCACGCCCCAGGGGGGTGGACAGGTCGGCGATCACTTCGGCGTTGCTGCGATCGATACCGATAACCTGATGCCCGGCAGCGCGCATGGCGGCGGATACGGCGGCCCCGATTCCCGAGGCACTGCCGGTGATGGCTGTAATTGGCATGGTGGTTCTCCGTGATTGGTCCGCCCAGTATCGACAGGGCGATCACGGGACGGCATCGTCCGTGCGGACTAAAAAATGCGCTGCATCAATGACCGCGCCACAGGGCAGGATGGCCCGGTGGCGGGTTTGCAGGATCAGGCCTGACGATAGATCGGCACGGCCAGTTGAAGTGGCGGCACCTTGATTTTCTCGGTCATTTTCAACGCCAGTTGGGGCTTGCCCAGGGCCACCACGCTGTTGAGCATGATGCGCACCAGTTCGGTCTGGCGCCGCACGCCGGTCTTGGAGAAGATCGAGCGCAAGTGCGCCCGCGCAGTATTGCGCCGGATACTCAAAACCTCGGCAGCTTCCTCAAGGGACAAGCCGTTGGCCAGTTCCATGGCCAGGGCGGTTTCGGCCTTGGTCAGGTTGAACAGTTGCTTGGTCACCACTTCGCTGGCCAGGGACTTGCTCGACGCATCGCGGATGTACACCAGCGCCGCTGGCTGGCCCTTCTCCTCGGCCCAGTCCAGAGACGGAATCGACTCGACCACCACGCCAAGGTTGACCAGTCCCGAGGGGCGCGTCACCGACATGGCCTCGGCGCTTTTCGGCGCATCCGGGCAGAACGCGCCACGAATCAGGCGTTGCAGTTCACGGTTGTCGCTGGGATACGTAGCCTCCAGGCGCCCACCCACCAGTTTCAGGCCATCGGAACGGGCGAGGATTTCCTGGGCCACCGGATTGATTTGCAACACGCTGCCGCTTTCGTCGAGCACCAGGGTCGCGACCGATAACCGGCTGATGGCCTGGGAGTACAACTCGCTAAGCGATTCGCTGCGGTCTCGCAGGTTATGCAGTTGCGAAGCACGTCGCAGGTGAGGCAGGAAACTGGCGCACACCGCCCGGTCGTGGGCAGAGAAGTTGGAGCCCCGTTTGGGGCGAGTCATGCGAAAGCGCAGCTTTCCGCCGTCCGGGGTGGAAATATCGGCACACATCAGGTGGTACACGTCAAAGGGTTCGCAAAACATCTTGTAGTACCCGTTCTGCTCCCATTGCGTGGGGCTCATGAGGTCGTCCACGGTGAACACATGGTCCAGCGGCTGGTTGGAAAAAGGCGAATTGGTTTGCGGGTAGGTCATGTAGCAGACATCACCGGCACCTTCGATGTCGCCGACGATGATCATGACGCCGGTATCAGGTTGATCCGGCACCCGCAAAATCAAGGTGACGTAGTTGGCATCGTAGAGCTTTAGAAAGCTTCTGAGGGCGTGAGCCATCAGTTTCGGATCGAGGGCGCCTTCATAGATCTCGCCCACCAACTGGTTGTAGCGCGTGAGGTCGAGGCCAAGGCTGGCCAGGGCTTCATGGGTCAAGTCACCATTTTGCATAGTCTTATCTCGCTCGGGTAAGGACTGGGTCCTTCCCTTGTTATTTTTATAATTTCGGCTGGGGGAGCCCTGGGCTCCCCCCCTTTCGACTGCTACTTGCCTGCCAGTTTCCCTAGCGCCCGCAGACTCCACAATAGGCCCGGCAGGTTTATTTTTCGCTCCCGATATCACGTGCCGCCGGGCTGTTTTTCAGGCGAAACTGCCCTTGAGCTGGTGCCGGCGTTCGTATCCGATCACCAACCAGCGGTCGCCCGCGATTGAACCAGGCGGCCAGCGCCGGCAGAAGGAAAATCGCCCCCAGCACGTTGACCAGGAACATGAACGACAGCAGCACACCCATGTCGGCCTGAAACTTAAGCGGTGCGAACGCCCAGGTGCAGACGCCAATGGACATGGTCACGGCCGTGAATACCGCAGCCGTCCCCCGTTGGCACATGGCCTGGTAGAACGCCTCGCGCAGATTGGACCCGCGCAGCATCTCGTGCTGAATACGTTCGTACAGGTAAATGCCATAGTCGACGCCCACCCCTACCCCCAGCGCCATCACCGGCAAGGTCGCAACCTTCAGGCCGATCCCGAGCATGGTCATTAGTGCGTTACAGAGGATCGCGACAATTGCCAGCGGTACCAGAATGCACAGCACCGCGCGGATCGACAAGAAAGTCAGCCAGCAAAACAATGCCACCGATCCGAATAGTGCCCCGAGCATGATCACTTCGGCGCGCTTGACCGCCTCGTTGGAGGCCGCCATCACGCCGACGTTGCCACCGGCCAGAAGGAATTCGACTTGCGGCGAGCTGACTTCAGCGATGATCCGCCTGGCTTCGGCGATCGCATGGCTGACAGTGCTGCCTTCATGGTCTGTCAGGAACACCAGGATCTGCATCTGCTGGCAGCCGTCGGTGACCAAGCCATCATCCGGCATATAGGCCCGCGCGCCCTGGCTCAAGCCACGGGGTGATCCCGGTATCGCCGCCCAGCGCGGATTGCCTTCGTTGTTGCCGGCAATCACCCGCTTGCCCATGTCCGCAACACTCTGGATCGACTGCACACCGGTGACCGTGCGCATGCGGAAATCGAAGGCTTCCACCGCACGCATCACCGCAGGCGAAAGGCAGCCCTCTTCGACACCCTTGACCTGGACGAACACCGACATCACATCGAGCCCGATGGAGTAGCTGCCAATGATCTTGCCATTGTCCTGGTTATAGCGCGAATCGGCCCGCAGCTCCGGCGCGCCTGCGCCGATATCGCCCACCGCCAGATCACGAGCCTTGTAGGCCCCGGCCGCCAGCAGCAACAGGCTGACAACAAACACCCCGAGCGCAGGCCCCGGCTCGGCCAGTGCCGACAGACGCCACCACAGGCGGTGCTTGCCCGTCGGTCGCGATTGCGCCCCAAGCAAGAGTGCAGGCTCCAGGCGTAGATAGGAAATGATCACCGGCAGCATCAGCTTGTTGGTGATGATCATCAACATCACGCCGATGCAGGCCGTCACCCCCAGTTCGTGAACGATGGGAATGTCGATAAGCATGATCACCGCAAACCCCAAGGCATTCATCAGCAAGGCCAGGGAACCGGGGATGAAGATCTTGCAGAACGCCGAGCGTGCCGCTTCCTTCGAGGTACTACCGGCCAGCACGTCTTGCTTCCAGGCGTTGGTCATCTGCACCGCATGGGACACGCCGATGGAGAAAATCAGGAACGGTACCAGGATCGACATCGGATCGATGCCCAGGCCCAGCAGCGGCAACAGGCCGAGCAACCAGACCACCGGCAGCAACGCAACCACCAGCGCCACCACTGTCAAGCGCAGGGAGCGCGAATACAGCCACAGCAGCACCCCTGTAATGACGAAGGCCACCACAAAGAAACCGATCACAGTATTCAACCCTTCAACCACATCGCCGACCAGCTTGGCGAAGCCGACAATGTTGATTTCGATATTGGGGCTGTTGTACTTGCCGCGGATCTCTTCCAGGCGCTTGGCGATCTCGACATAGGACACCGGCTGGCCGGTCTTGGGGTCAGTATCCTGCAGGTCGGCGCGGACCATGGCCGACTTCAGGTCGTTGGCCACCAGGCGACCGACCTGACCGGAGGCCGCCGTGTTGCTGCGCACCTGCGCCAGGTCTTCGGTGGTACCGCTGAAGCGCGGTGGCACCACCACGTCGCCAAAGAATCCTTCCTCGGTAATTTCGATGTAGCGCACATTGGCGGTGAACAGCGACGTCACGCTGGGGCGGCTTACCCCGGAAATGAAAAACACGTCGTCGGTGACCTTGCGCAAGGTCTCCAGGTACTCGGCGTTATAGATGTCACCCTCGCCTTTCCAGCGCACGCTGACCAGGAAGCGGTTGGCGCCGGTGAAGTAGCGACTGAACTTGAGAAAGTTGATCATGTATTCATGACGCACCGGGATCTGTTTGTTGAAACCCGGATCCAGTTGCGTGTGGGTGGCGCTGTAGCCCAGGCCCAGCGTCACCAGGACAAACAGTGCCAGCAGTCCCTTGCGCCAGGACATCAGATGGTCCGCGCACGTTTCGACGCAACGCGTCACCCAGTGTTTACCTTGATTCATTGCCCGCCTCTCATTCACTGGGTGGCCTGTGTGGCCATTAGGGCAGCGACGCTGCCACCTGATCCCTGCAATACCCCGCGCTCGCCACCCACCAGAAGTCGTGAGCCAACGATCGTCGCCGAGGTCAATGTGCCAAGCCCGGCGAGACGTCCGACACCGACCAACTCACCTTTCACATCCAGGCGTACTACCGAGCTACCCGCACCGACGATCACCAGGCCCGAGTGATCGGGGAGCACCACATGGCCGTACAACGGTAACTGGCTGCCTACTTTTATCTGAGTCCAGCTGTCGCCGAAGTCGTGACTGACGAACACATGCCCGCGCATACCGTAGGTCACCCAGTTATCTGCGCTCAGGCGCACGATGCCGAACAGCGAGCCGCTGTAGAACGCCGGCAAAGTCTGCCAGTGCCGGCCGCTGTCGGTGGTACGCAACACCAGCCCCTGTTCGCCCACCAGCATGCGGCGGCCATCGTTGCCACCGGCCATGCTGTTGAGGTGCGCGTTGTCGATCTCCAGGGACTGCGGGGTCCAGGTCTGCCCGCCATCCAGGGATTGATAGAACTTGCCGAAGCTGCCAAACGCTATGACGCTGTCGCCACCGCCGGTCCAGATGCCCAGCAGCGGTTCGCCCAGATCGCTGTCGTAACGAATTTCCTGCCAACTGCTGCCGGCGTCCTGGGAACGCAGGATCCAGCCGTCATGCCCGACGGCCAGCAAGCGCTTGTCGTCCAGTGCCACCACGGCTGTCAGGGTCGCATTGCGTTGCGCGGCGACATTGGCCGGCTGCCAGCTGACGCCCTGATCGTCACTGAGCAAGATACTGCCACGCTCGCCCACCGCAACCACCCGCGCCCCAAGATTGAGCAGGCCGTTGATCTGCACCCGGTCCGGGCGAGTGGCCAACAGTTGCGCTTGCGGTGGGGATTTGGGGGAAAAAGTGTAGCCAATGGTCAAGGCGACCACCAGGCAAACCGCGTAGCCGATCACCGAACGCATGAGCAACGCTCCTGTTCGGGGTTGACGTGGATAGGGCAAGTCATAGGGCCAATCCTCTTGTTTTTGTCACGCACCAAACATGCGAGGCAATCGAGATGGGCGTTGCCTCTGGAGCAATAGTCGGCGCAAGGGATGGGGGGCACATCGTCCAAATGGCTTATGCAATGGCGCAAATGACGTGGGGCGGGAATGGGGGGTATTCATGTGCAAACCGAACTGGCTGCCTTCGCCCTCCCTGTAGGAGCTGGCTTGCCAGCGATGGCGTCAGGTCAGACACCGATGCGTCGACCGAACGGACGCCATCGCCAGCAAGCCGGCTCCTACAGGGGGATCTTCAACGGGGATCAGGCCATGTAAAGGATCACCAGGTCGTTGATCACCGACGGCCGATCCTGCCCCACCACATGAATGTTGAGCTCCAGGGTCAGTTGGGTGCCACGGGCCAGGATTTCGACTTTTTTCACCCGCGCCCGCGAATGGATGCGCGAGCCGGCCGGCACCGGAGCCGGGAAGCGCAGGCGATCGGAGCCGTAGTTGATTTGGGTGGTAAAACCACTGATCTCGTAGCCCAGCGCCAGTTTCATCCGCGACTGCAGCACCTGCACCAGCGCACCGTGTGCGATGGTGCCGCCGAACGGACTCTGCAGGCGTGCCCGCTCCGGATCGGTATGGATCCAGTAATCGTCACCCGACAACCGGGCGAAGTCGTCGATCAGGGCCTGGTCGACTACCACCACGTTGCTCCAGTCGCTGAACTGCTCACTGACCAGTGCCTGCAAGGCCGGCCCATCGTTAAGGTCGATCTGGTGCGCGGGCGGTTGCTCCGATGCCGCCGGCGCCGGCTCGCTATCTTGCGCGGGCAGCGGTTCAAGGCCCTGCGCATCCTTGTCCATCCCGGTGAAACGCAGCAGGCGGTTGCCCTTGGCGTCGACTTCGGCAAACACCGGCTGCAAGGACATACCGATCTGGATTTCGTTTTCCTCAAGGCCTACCAGGTTGGTGTTGATGCGCACCCCTTCGGCCAACTCCACCACCGCCAGTTTCTGCGGCATCTCATCAATGAAGTCGGGCAAGGTTGCAATACGCGTCACGGTGTAGCTGTAAAGCCTCGCGGCGCCGTCGACTTCGCGCCAGGCCAGGTCATGTTCCAGGCACACCGTGCAATGTCGGCGTGGGTAGAAATTCCAGTGTGCACAGGCGTTGCATTGCTGGATCAACAGACGGCGAGCCTTCAGGCCCTCCCAGAAGGGTGCGGAAATTTGCGTCGCGACCGGCATCGGTTTGTTGTTGGACATGTGCTTATGCTCCCTGAAGAATCAATGCGCCCTGCTCGCTCATCACGCCGCCGGTGCCGGAGACGTAGACGCTGTCGCAACGGCCCAGTTGGCGTTCACCGGCGGTACCGGCGATCTGCGTCACCGCCTCGATCACCTGGCTCATGCCACCGGCCGAGGCCGACTGACCGAAACTCAATTGCCCGCCATGGGTGTTCATAGGGAAGTCGCCACGCCAGGTCAGGTCGTGTTCGCGAACGAAGGCCATGCCCTCGCCCTTGCCGCAGAAACCGGCATCCTCCAGGGTCAACAAGGTGGTGATGGTGTAGCAGTCGTAGATCTGCGCGGCATCGACGTCTTTGGGCTTGAGCCCGGCCATCGCAAAGGCTCGCTGGGAAGCCGGACCAATGGGTGTTTGCAGCATGTCCTCGGCATAGGACGGCGACTTGAACGCCAGGTGTTCACCAAACCCGGTAATGAACGCCGGACGTTTGCGGGCCCGCGCCGCCACCTCCTTGTTGGCGATGATCAACGCGGCGCCACCGGCCACCGGCATGACGATTTCCAGGACGTGCAACGGATCGGCAACCATTCTGCTGGCCAGCACCTGTTCGATGGTCAACGGTTGGCCATGGAACATCGCTTGCGGGTTGGCCAGGGCGTTGGTGCGCTGGTCAACGGCAATCTTGGCCATCGCCCGCTGGTCGTAGTCGTACTGAGCGGCATAACGCTGGGCGATCATTGCGTAGCCGGTGTTCTGGCCCATGTGCCCGTAAGGCAGGTCGAACTCGGCCTCGGGTGCGCCGAATGCCGTGCTGTGTCCACCGAATCGCATGGAGCGGGCCATCCAGCCGGCGTCCTCGTCAGGTCCCAACGGCGCCATTCGCGCAGGGATCACGCACAGGACCGCCTGGCACAGCCCCAGTTCGATCGCGGCGGCGGCGCGCCAGACCATGCCGACCGAGGTACAGCCGCCCAAGTCCACGACTTCGGCGAAGTTCAGGCGCAGGCCCAGGTACTCGGCGGCCATCGCCGGTACGAACACCGACGCTTCATGAAAATGCGGGCCGTTGATCACCAGCCCGTCGAGGTCCGAGGCCTTGAGCCCGGCATCGCGCAGCGCCTGGGCCGCGAGGTCGGCAACTTGTTCAAGGTGAAACATCCTGGGTGCGGTCGAATACTTCTCCGGTTTGTATTGTGCGGTGCCAACAATGGCCGCATGCCCTTTGAGCCCCATAGTGCCTCCATGCCGAAGCATTACGCTGCGGCGTTTTCAAGGTTGTGTTGAAGGTCCGGGCGCAGCAGAGCGACCCGGAACTTGAGTGGTCGATCAGAAGGTGTATTTCATCGAAAACGTGGCGTAGTCGCGGTCGGCGAACGGACGATCGATCGGGTCGGCTTCACCCAGGTAGGAGATGTATTTCAACCCGAGTTCCAGGTTGCCCAGGTACTTGAAGGTCGTGCCCATGCTCAGGCGTCTGTCACCGGCGACGCCGGAGATGCTTCCTGACATGGGCGTGGAGCCGCTGAAGACGTTGGAGAAGCTGAAGGGGACTTCCAGATCCCAGCCTTGGAAAACTCCCGGATAACTGAACGATGCGCCCACGGTGTAGGCGCTGGAAGACTTGGTGCGGTAACCCGCGGCTGTGCTGTAGGTGTAGTCATCGGAAGAGGCCACTAGAGGTGCCAGAGAAGGCAGCAGGTTTACGCCTTGCAGGTTGGGCGCCGCCGAAGTGGACTCGACGCTGTCAACCTGCACGCGGATGATTTCGGCAGTCAGGCTGGTCTGGCTGGCCCATGGACGGTCCCCCAGGATACGAATCGCCGACAGTTGCATTTGCTGCCCCTTGCCCTTGGCCGGCACCGCGCCAAGGCCGGTATTGACCATCACCGGCGCACCGTCGCGGTACGACCATTCGGCTCCGACCTGGGTATCGCCGATCTTGGTCGAGGCGCTGATACCGGTCAGTTTTATGTCTTCAAAGTACTTGATCTCGTAACCATTGCTGACGAAGGCGTTGCGGCCACCGCCTACTGGCAAAGCGTTGTAGCCGACCAGCGCGGTGGCCGGGTTCTTGTCGTGGTAGTTGACGTGAAACAGCGACAGCTCGAGGGCCGGTACCGGACGGAATCGCACCTGCACGCCCCACTGGCCACCATCGCTCGGTTCGTCGGTGCCGCGGTAGAGGATCTTCTGGCCGTTGGCGTAGATAAACTCGCGACCTGGCCCGACCACGTCGCTGCCTGACAGGTAGCTGCCCACCGGCGGCAGTTCAGTGCCCTTCCATTCGTATTGCACGTATGCACCAAAGGTCAGCTGGGGGTTCAGTCGGAACGAGCCGGAGAACTGGCCCACCGGCAAAAGGATTTCCTTGACCTCGACACCCGGCTGGGACGCTTTTACCGCGTCAGACGGGTTTTGTACGCCGTTCACACCCGGGTAGAACAGACTCTCGCCCCAGGATTCGATGTGTCGCCCGGCCTTGACGTCGAGCATGGTGTCGTTGTCAAAGCGCCAGCCGCTGAACACATAGGCATCCAGCATTTTGCTGCGACCGCCGCTGTAGTAGCGGGTGTCACTGGTGAACTCGTCGTTGCTGCCGCTTTTGTTCACGGTAGCGGGCGAATCGTTATCGTTTTCTCTGTGATAGACGTCATCGTAGAAGGTACTGCCGCGCACCACGGCGCCGTAGTTGTCCTTGCGCAGGATCATTTCCGCCAGCGCGCCCACGCGATTGGTGGTCAGGCTGCCACTGTCGAAGTTGCGGTTGGCATCGTCGGCGTTGATAGTCAGCAAGCGATCGCTTTGACTGCCAGTGCGTACACCGATGCCGTAGCTGGTGGTCACCGACCAGTCGATGGTCGCGCCGTTGTCGAACTCGAACGTCTCACCTGCCCAAACGGGTGTGGACACCAGCGCAATGGCTGCCGCCAGGCTGGTGAGCTGAAATGCGCCCGAACCGATGACCGTAAAGTTATTGTTGTTTTTGTTGATCACACTGATTCTCCTCAATGACAACCGGTTGGCTGCCTGGAATGTTCAACACTGCTGCCGTGCCATTCGCTCAAAACACCTTGAGCGGCGTTACACCGCACGCTCCCCTTACAGCACGCCGGTAGCGATATCGCCCCCGGTCCTCTTCCCGCTCCAGCGACCCTTCGGCCACCAGGTAGTTGGCATGGGCCAACGTTTCGCCCAGCGCCATCAGTTCGTCGAAACGACCCGACAGTTTGGGAAACAACAGGGCCATGAGCTCGAGCACGGTGCGCGGCTCGTCACAGTTGGCCAGCATTAAAGCCAGATGCCCTTTGTGGTGGGCCTCCAGCTGGTCCAGGCGCTGATGCAAATTGAAGAACGGCCGCTCATGTGCCGGCAACACCAGCACGCTGTCGGGCAAGCTGCGCAAGTGCTCGATAGAATCGAGCCAGTCACGCAGCGGGTTTGCCAACGGCTCCGTGGCATGCACTCCGACGGTGGAAGTGATGCGCGGCAGCACCTGGTCGCCGGAGATCAGCAAGCCGTTATCGGCGGCGTACAGACAGGCATGCTCCGGCGAGTGGCCGCGACCGATCACCACCTGCCAGGTGCGGCCACCGATGTGCAGGCAGCTGCCTTCGTGCAAACGCCGGAAATGGTGCAGTGGCGCTGGCAGGAAGTGGGCGTTGCTCATCACCGCGAACATCTCGGTACTCTGCTCGTCGCTGACCCCGGCCTTGCGGTAGAAATCGAGAAAGTCCCAGCCCGGTGGCTGATCGGCGGGAAACCTGACGTGCAACGACTGGAACTCGCTGACGGTCATGTACACCGGGCAATGAAAACGCTGCGAAAGCCACGCGGCGACCCCGGCATGGTCGGAATGAAAGTGGGTGCAGACCACCGCCAGCAGCGGCAGCCCGTCGCACACTTCACTCAGCACACGGTCCCAGACTTCGCGGGTCTGCTCGGTGTTCATGCCGGTGTCCACAACGACCCAGCCATCGGTGTGGCGCAGCAGATAGAGGTTGATGTGGTCCAGGCGAAATGGCAGCGGCATGCGCAGCCACCACACCCCCGGTGCCACTTCGCGCACCTGTCCGGAATCGGGCGCCTGCGGCCACGGGTACCGCAGGCCGTCGCGCAATTGGTGACCGTTGGCGTCCAGATCAGCCATGCTCGGCCACCGCAAATGGCGTCAGGCCGGCCCGCGTCAATGCCTCCGGCGAATAAGGCACATAGCTGCGGGCCTGTTCGTCGCGGATGAACAGTGGATCGCTGCAACGAGTCGGGCAGTAGCCCTGACGCTGCAGGTCGACCTTGCGCAGCTTGTAGCTGGCGGTCAGGTCTGCCGACTGGGTAACCCGCACGAACACCGGCGCGGCATAGCGTGGCAGGCGCGCTTCGGTCAAGGCGTACAGGGCGGCCGGATCAAACGGCTGGTCGGCCTGCATCAATACCGCGGCCATGCCGGCCCGGCCTTCTTGGCCGGGCACCTGGACGCCATAGATATTGATCAGTTCCAGGCCCACCAGATCGCCCAGGGCGTGCGCCACTTCCAGGGTCGAAACGTTCTCGCTCTTCCAGCGATAGGTATCGCCGATGCGGTCGACGAAATAGCAGTAACCGTCGGCATCCTCGCGCAGCAAGTCGCCGGAGCTCCAATAGGCATCGCCCTCGCGAAACACATTACGGCGGATTTTGCTCTCGGTCGCCTCGGCAGAGGTGTAACCCTCGAAGCGTCCGCCACCGATCTCAGGGTTATTGACGATAAAGCCCATGGCCTCGCCAACCTCACCTACTTTGCAGACTTGATAGAAACCGTTTTCGTCCCGTGGATGGCAATCGTTTTCGATGTCGTAACGCACTAACCTCAGGTTGGTCTTGTTCCAGTCCGGCACGCGTCCGCAGGAACCAAAATAGTTGTCGACGTTGATCAGTGCCGAATTGGCTTCGGTGGCGCCCCAGCCCTCGAACACCCTGATCGGGCCGAAGCGCTCCAGCCAGCGTTGCCAGGAGTCCGGCGACAGCCCGGCGCCGAGCATGCAGCGCAGACTGTGCTCGCGCTCGCCCGCTCGAACTGGCTGATTGAGCAGGTAGCGGCAGATCTCGCCGATGTACTGGAAGATGCTGATCTGGTGTCGCGCCACATCGTTCCAGAACTCCCGTACGCTGAACTTGCGGCGCACCACGATGGCGGCACCGGCGCGCAGCGCAGTAGACGTCACCGAGGTGGCCGCGGCGCCGTGGTACAGCGGCAGGCAGCAATAGAACACATCCTTGCTGGTGACTTGCAGGGTGGGTTCCATCACATCCCCCGACGACATCCAGCGCATATGGCTGTAACGCGCAGCCTTGGGCAAGCCGGTAGTACCCGAGGTAAAGATCAGCAGGGTTGTGGCCTGCGCCTCGATGTGCGCGCGGATGTTCCGGGGAAACGGCGTGCGCGGGGCTTTCTCCAGGCGCGCATCGAAATGCCCGTCAATGCCCTTGGGCAGCGCTCCCGACCAGGGATTTTCCGCGTCACGCACCAACCAGCACGGCAGGCCGGGAAAGCCTTCGGTGGTTTGCACATTCGCCAGGCACTCTTCGCCAACCACCAGCGCCCTGGCCTCGGTGGTCTTCAACGCATGCAGCAGTGGTCGGCCACTGACCTGAGTATTGATGAAGGCCACCACCACCCCGAGCTTGACCAAGCCGAACCAGGTGCAGAAAAACGCCGGGCGGTTTTCCATGGCCAGCGCGCAGACATCGCCGGCGCGCAGGCCATTGGCATAAAACGTGTGGGCCATCTGGTTGGCACGTGCATCGACCTCGGAGTAACTCAGGGCCTGCTCGCCATAAATCAGAAAGGTGCTCTCACCCTGCTCACTCGCCTGTTGCTCCAGACGGTCAGCCAGGGTGTAGAGATCGCCCGGCTTGATCCGACGGGCAGCGGCCGAGCGCTGGTCCAGCAACGCTTGAGTCTGCTCCCGTGGTACCACGCGGGACCGCAGGACGTGGTTTAAGTCATTAAGATTCATTACATCACCTCCCCGGCTATTGCTTGATGCACGCGGTAATCCGAGTAGCCCGCCGGGCCCGGCGTATACAGGGTCTTGCGGTCAAAGCCACTTAGCGGCAGGCCACGTTGCAAACGCGCCACCAGATCGGGGTTGGCAATAAAATGACGGGCGAACGACACAGCTACCCCCTCGCCCGACGCGAGAGCGGCAGTGGCCGAAGGACCGTCGAAACCATCGTTGAGAATCAATGCATGAGGACTGTGCTTACGCGCCAGGGCGAAGGCGTCGAGCTCTGCCAGGGGCGAGCGCATGATGTGCAGGTAGGCCAGCTCCAGCGACGCCACGGCTTCGCACAAGGCTGCTGCCGTTGCCGCCGGATCGCGGTCATCGATGTCGTTGTAGGGATTGCCGGGGCACAGGCGAAAACCAACGCGTCCGGCGCCAATCGCAGCGGCCATGGCCTCGATCACTTCCTTGGCAAAACGCACCCGCCCGCCCACATCGCCGCCGTAGGCGTCGCTGCGCTGGTTGCTGCCGGAGGCCATGAACTGCATCGGCAGGTAACCGCTGGTGCAGTGCAGTTCGACACCGTCGAAGCCGGCCAGACGCGCATTCAACGCGGCCTGCCGATAGTCCTCGATGACCTCGCCAATACCTTGCAAGGTCAGCGCCTGTGGCTCATCGGTGTCCACCAGGCCGGCGGTATCGCTGAACACCTGTGTGCGTGCGCGCAATGCCGAAGGTGCCACCGTGGCCGCGCCCGCCGGCTTGTTGTGACGGCTGGCGGCGCGGCCGACATGCATCATCTGCAGGACAATCCGCCCGCCCTCGGCATGCACTGCCTCGGTGACCCGCCGCCAGCCGACGATTTGCTCGTCGCTGTAGATCGCCGGGGTGCGACAATAGCCCAGGCCGCTGGCCGACGGCGCGGTGCCCTCGGCCACGATCAGCCCGGCACTGGCGCGCTGGCGGTAGTATTCGACCATATCGCCGCCGGGTATCGCATCGGCAAGGGCGCGGCTGCGAGTCATGGGGGCCATGACGATGCGGTTGGCCAATTGCAGTTCGCCCAAGGCGACCGGCTCGAACAAGACGCTCATCTCAATTCCTCAGCTTCTTATTGTTTTTTGCTGTCGCAGGGCTTGCCATGACATGGGCAAGCGCTGACATGGCAGCGGATATGGCTGAATGATTGACGTTGAGTGCGTGCGAAACATCGTCCGACAAGACTAGGTTCGCTATCGGGTGCGGCGGTTTGCCTGGGAGATGACAGAGATGGTCTGAACGGACGATGAAAAAAACACTGGGCACCTACAGCATCGCGCCAACTAGAACAAAACCGGGAGCACCCGCAGTGAACCAATCCACCCCCGTGACATGGCGAACGCATTACGCGCTTTTCGTGCTCGCCAGCATCTATGTGTTCAACTACATCGACCGCCAGTTGATGGCGATCCTGATCGAACCGGTCAAGCTCGAATTCGGCATTTCCGATACTGGCATCGGCCTGCTGTCGGGGGTGACCTTCGCGGTGTTCTACACCGTGTTCGGCTTCCCGCTGGGACGCCTGTCGGATCGAATCGGGCGCAAGCCGGTGATCGCCTTCAGCTGCATCGCCTGGAGCCTGATGACCATGCTCTGCGGCATGGCTGGAAACTTTCTGACCCTGGTGCTGGCGCGGATAGGCGTGGCCGTGGGCGAGGCCGGTGGCACGGCGCCGTCGGTGGCGATGGTCTCGGACTTGTACCCGGCGAACCGCCGATCCACTGCTCTGTCGGTGCTGATGCTCGGTTCCAGCCTGGGGGCGATAGTTGGCCTGGGCCTGGGTGGCTGGATTGCCCAGCACCACGGTTGGCGCTACGCCTTCTTGTTGATCGGCGCGCCCGGAATCTTCCTTGGTCTGCTTCTGCTGCTGACCGTGCGAGCACCCAAGCGCGTAGTGCCGCTGGGCAACGTTGCGGCGCAACAGGATGGCTGGCTCAAGACCCTCCTCGAGCTGTTTCGCATGCCCTCGTTCCCTTGCCTGGTGCTCACCGGCGGCGCGGCAGCGATTGCCGGCTACGCCATCGGCACCTGGAGCCCGAGCTTCCTGATCCGTTCCCACGGCCTCAATCTGCAAGAAGCCGGATTTCTGGTGGGCGTGGTGGGCGGTACGGGTGCGACTTTCGGCACCCTGCTGTGTGGCATGCTCACCGACCGCATGGCGCGACGTGATGTCGGCTGGCAGATCGGTGTGCCGTTGCTGGGTACGCTGATCAGCATTCCCTTCGCCCTGGCGTACTTCCTCTGGCCCCAAGGCACGGCGTTCCATATCGGCAGCATCGCCGTGCCGCAGGCGTTTTTGTTCTACAGCGCGTTCGCCTTCTTTGGCGTTTGGTGGGCAACACCGTGCCTGAGCGCCATTACCCACCTTTTCCCGGCTACACGACTTGCCCAGGCCACGGCGATTTTCGTCATGTCCATGACCCTCTTGGGTGTGGGTATCGGGCCGCTTTTTGTTGGCATGCTCAGTGACTTCTTTGTGCCAACCCTGGGCAGTGAGTCGCTGCGCTACGCGTTGGCTTCATCTGTGTCAATGCTGGTGCTGGCCAGCGTGTTCCTGACCCTGGCACTGCCGCGATATCGCCAACAGATGAACAGCCTCGCGCCACTGCCCGCGACGAACCAGGCCGTGACTGCCTGATCCTCTTCCCCTTACAACCGCGCCGCTGGAAACCTGCCAGGTTCCAGCGGCTTTTTTTTGCTGAGGACCACCATGAGTACCAGCGCCGTACAGATCTGCAACCTGCTTTACCGTTACGCCGAGTGCCTGGACAGCGGACAACTGGTCGAGGCCGCCGAGTTGTTTCGACATGCCCGACTCAAAGTAAAAAGCCACAGTGACTTCCTTGATTACACCGCCCTGCTGGAGATCTGGCAGCAACGAATCAAGCTCTATCCCTGCGGTACACCCCGCACCAGACACGTCATCAGCAACCCCATCATCAACATTGACCAACCCACAGGAACCGCGACAGCTCGCTCCTGCTACACCGTGCTGCAGGCCACCGACACCCTGACTCTGCAACCTATCGCCAGCGGGCGCTACCTGGATGAGTTCGAGCGTATCGACGGGGTCTGGCGATTCAGCTTTCGAGATTATTCGCACTTGGACATGATCGGTGACTTGAGGGGGCATTTGTTGGGCTAAGAGAACGATAACGCGGTGCAGCAGGTGCACCGCCGTCTCAGGCTTTTACAGGGATCGGAGCATGACACCAAACGACGAAAAAGCCCCACCGGATACCGATGGGGCTTTTAGTCGTTACAACGATCCGGGTCTTATCTACCGATAGCCCGCGCCGCGTCCGCGGTGTACTGGTCCGGGGTAAATTTGCCTTCGTTGAGGATCGGGCCTTTCTTCGACTCGTTGGTCATGCCGTAGCCGGTGTACTGGCCGGAGTTCAAGTCCAGAAAGAACTGCGAACCAGCCTGCCAGCCGCTCATATCCGGGTGGTAGTAGTAGTTGACCATGGCGTGCTTCCACAGCTGTCCACGGGCGTCGTAGTTGTCGGCCATGACCGCGTTCCAGGTGTCTTCGTCGATGAACAGCACGCGCTTGCCATAGACATGGCGATAGCCTTCCTTGAGGTCGGCTTCCAACACCCATACCCGACGCAATTCATAACGCATCAAATCCGGATTGGGATGGTTGGGCGTCAGCATGTCGGCGTGCTTGACGGTCCCGGCGTTGGGCTTGTAGGCGTTGGCCGGGCTATAGATCTCGCGCTTGCCGACCAGCTTCCAGTTGAAGCGTTCCGGTGAGCCGTTGAACAAGCGGTCCTCGTCGACGGTCATGGTGCCGTTGGTGCCGATCATCGGCTGATCGTAACCGTAGCCCGGCAGTTGCCGAACACGTCGGGTGGACGGGCTGTAAGACCACGCCTGACGCGACTCTACGGCGAAGTTGTAAGGTTCATGGGAAATGCTCAGAGTGCCGTTGTCGCGGGCCGGTTTGAGAGTCATGTTGTTGCTCATGGCCTGGATCTTGCCGTCCGTGGTGGGCTCGACGGTTGGCGAGTTGGCCTGCGACAGGTTGCGTGCATAGGCACGGCCCCAGCCGATGCTGCCATTGGGCAGGACCGAAGCCAGGTCAGAGGTCTTTTCCTCAGTGTAGGCACGAGCCGGCAGTTGGTGGTTCCACAGCAGTTCCATGCCGTTCTTGGGAATCGGGAACGGAATCTGGCCCAGACCTTCGAAACCCGCCCCGTCATTGACCAGCCTGGCATTCAGAGCGTTGTCCATCGCGCGGCGGCAGACGTAATCGGGATAGCGGAAATCCCGGTGACCGGGATAGATGTTCATCTTGTAGCTGCTCGGATACTTCTTCAGCAGCGCCTTCTGGCCTTCGGTAAGGTGCGCCTCATACTGGCTCATGTTCTGCGCAGTGATCACCAGGATCGGTTTCTCCGCCGCATAGGGGTCCACCGGCTGGTCGCCGGAGAACTTCACATGATTCCAGCCTGGGACTTCACCCAGGTATTTGCCGGTATACGGCGGAATGGTGCCCTCGGCGTTGCCGGCTTGCTCGGCGCCAACACAGGTCAGCTCCTTGCCCAGTCTGGCTGCTTCCTGAGGTGATACCGCGGCGTGCGCATAACCCGTCAGCCCGCTATTGGCTGTGACTGCGACCGCGAGCATGAGACCTGTTCTTGTTATTTTCATGTGATGCCTCCTTCGCTGATAAGGCTGTGTGGATGGACCTATTGTTCGTGTTCTGCCGGCCCCGACATCGTCCGGAAAGACTAAGGCGACGTTATGCGCCCAACTTTTCCTGCAGCTTTGCCTTGAGCACCTTGCCGGTGGCGTTGCGTGGCAAGGGTTCAAGCACCCGATAAACCTGCGCCGGCACTTTGTAGGCAGCCAGGCGCTCGGCGATGAATGCGCAGACTTGCGCTTGCTGGGGCAGAGTTGACGCCTGGCCGTGAATGGCCAGCCCCACCGTCTCACCCAGCAGCGGATCGACAATGGCGAATGCTGCCGCTTCCAGGACACCGGGCATATCGAGCACGCAAGTTTCGATTTCTGCGGCTGAAATTTTCTCGCCACCGCGGTTGATCAACTCCTTGACCCGGCCGGTGATACTGAGAAAGCCCTCTTCGTCGAGGTAGCCGATGTCGCCAGTGTCGAGCCAACCGT
This sequence comes from Pseudomonas sp. PDM31, assembly GCF_019218965.1. Taxonomy (NCBI): domain Bacteria; kingdom Pseudomonadati; phylum Pseudomonadota; class Gammaproteobacteria; order Pseudomonadales; family Pseudomonadaceae; genus Pseudomonas; species Pseudomonas sp. PDM31. Next base: position 294,236 of record NZ_JAHUWS010000008.1, read on the forward strand.
CGCGCAGGCTTTGCGCGGTGGCTTCGGGCAGGTTCCAGTAGGCGCTCATCAAGGTTGGGGAACGCAGCCAGATCACCCCGCGAGTGCCCGCCGCCTGTGGCTGGTCAGGGCTGTCACCGATACGAATATCGACGATCGGCAGCGCCCAACCCGCCGTCTGCGGCTTGTACACGAACGGATCGCCGCCGATGGCCGCGCCGATGCCATTGCTTTCGGTCAGGCCGTAGCCGGCACCGCCGATGACGTCGGGCTTGAGCTTGAGCATGTCATCCAGCACCCCGGCGGACGACGCTGCACCACCCAGCCCAAGTCCGAACAGGCTGGCGGTGTGCTCGCTGCCAAAGCGTGGTGACGCAAGCAGTTGCTGCATCATCACCGGTGCCCCGTTGAACTGGGTACAGCGCTCATCACGAATGAGGTCGATCGCACGTTCGACATCCCACTTGTACATCAGCATCAAGCGCCGACCTCCGCGTAATGCCGACAGGAACTGCGCATGCAAGCCGCTAACATGGAACAACGGCACGGCCGCCAGCGTGGTGGGTGGATAGCCGCTATTGATCACCACGCCGATACGCTCGGGCGAGCTCATGGCGCAAAACGCGCCCTGGAAATCCAGGGCAAACAGCGCCTGACAGATAGCCCGGTGACTGGACACGGCGCCCTTGGCGCGGCTGGTGGTGCCCGAGGTGTAAAGGATCAGCGCCGGTGCGTCAGGATCGATTTCCAGCGTGGGCACAGGTTGCGCCGGGGCGCTGATCAAGTCCTCGAAACGCAGGCAGTTCTCGGGCAAGGTGGATTCCTCGGTCCCGACGACGATGGTGGCTCGCTGCTCGCGGGCCAGATCCTCGCGCAGGGTATCGAGGCGCGCTTCGTCGCAGATCAGCAGGCGGGAACCGCTGTCCTGCAACGCGTACTGCAACTCGTCGCGCAGGCCCCAACTGTTGAGTGGCACACACACCGCGCCACAGCGCACGATCGCGGCGAAGGCCACCAGCCACGCCGGCTGGTTACGCATGGCGATCGCCACCCGCTCGCCCGGTTGCAGGACAAAACGGTCGACCATCTGCCCGGCCAGGCGGTCGACCCGATCGAAGAACTGGTTGAAGGTCAGGCGCTGCGACTGCCAGACCAGGAATTCACGGTCACCGTGAACCCGACCGTTGTCGAACACTTGCAGCAAGTCGTGCGCGGCGTGACGAAAGTAGCGTGGAGCGCCGTCATCGGGCGTCACCACTTCAAACGGCGCACCGGGGGCGATCAGTTCGCGCCACGCGGTGTGCCAGCGTTCAATGCTCATTTTTGTTTTCTCCAGAACGGGCGAAAGACCTGTGGGAGTGGGCGCCTGACACTCCGCCATCGCGGGCAAGCCCGCTCCCACAGGGTGGTGCGTCGTGCTCATATGCTGGGTACACCAGAAATTCTTGTGGGAGCGGGCTTGCTCGCGAAGGCGCCGGCACATTCAACAGCCTCGTTGCCTGACACTCCGCTTTCGCGAGCAAGCCCGTTCCCACAAGGGTTTACGCGTGGGCCGAATAGCGTTCGCAATGGAAATCCCGGTCACCCAGGCAGCTCTGCGCCACGCGCACGCGCTTGAGGTACAGGCCGACATCCAGCTCGTCGGTGACGCCGATGCCGCCGTGCATCTGCACGGCTTCGTTGGCCACCTTGATTGCCGTATCGCCGGTTTTCCATTTCGCCAGGCTGACCGTTCGACCGCGTGCCGCGACGTCGATGCTGGTGTCATCCAGGGTCGCCAGCGCGGCCATCAGGGTGCTGCGACTCAGCGCCAGGTCGATGTACATTTGCGCGGCGCGATGTTGCAGGACCTGGAAGGTGCCAATCGGCGTGTCGAACTGCACGCGGGTCTTTAGGTACTCCAGAGTGGTTTCGAACAGTTGCTCCGCCATCCCCAACAGCTCCGCCGCCAGGCAGGTGCGACCACGGTCCAGTGCGGTTTCCAGCGCGGTCCAGCCCTCGCCCAGAGTGCCAAGCAGCGCTTCGTTGCCCAATTGCACCTGGTCCAGTTGCAAGCGTGCACTGTTGCGCGAATCGATCAGCGGCAAGGCGCTGACCGTCAGGCCCTGCGTATCGGCCGGTACCAGGAACAGACTGATGCCTTGCGTATCACCCGGTTGCCCGGACGTGCGCGCGGCTACCACAAAGGCATCGGCACCGAGGCCGTCGACCACCCAGAACTTGTCGCCGTGCAAGCGATAGCCCTGCCCCTCGGCCTCGGCCACAAGGGCAATGCGGCTCGGGTCATGGCGCGACTGTTCGTCCACCGCCAGGGCCAGGCGTTGTTCACCACCGATCACCGCTTGCAGCCAGTGCGTCTGTTGCGCCGAGTTGCCAGCCAGGTGGAGCAGCGAACCACCCAGCACCACGCTGGACAACAGCGGCGTGGCGGACAGGTTGCGGCCCATGGATTCAAAGATCGGCCCAAGGCCCTTGCAACCGAAATCCAGGCCCCCGAAGTCTTCGGGAAACGGAATCGCACTCCAGCCCAGATCGACCGCGTCCCGCCACAACTGCGCATCGAAGCCCGGGGCCACCGCTTCATCGCGCAGCCGACGCTGGGCACTCACCGGGCTGCGGGCGGCGAGAAAATCCCGGGCGCTGTCGGCCAGCAAACGCTGCTCATCGTTGTAACGCAGGCTCATGGGGTGACTCCTTTTTTAGCGTCTGGCAAGCCCAGCACGCGCTTGGCGATGACGTTCAACTGGACTTCCGAGGACCCGCCGGAAATGGTCAGCGCATAGCTGTTCAACCAGGAACGGGTCACCGCCAGTTGTTGTTCGCTGAATGCCGCGCTCTCCCAACCGAAAGCATGCCCGGCCATGGCATCGAGCAGCACTTCGAACTTGTCGCGCTCCTGCTCGGTATGCACCAGCTTCATGATCGACATCAGGCCGCCGATGTCATCGCCGGCCCGCGCCTCTTCTCCCATGCGTTGCACGGTCAGGTTGTAGGCTTGCTCGTTCATCGCGCACGCCGTGGCCCGCGCCTGCAGGGCGTGTTCGCCCCGGGTCTGGGGGGTCGGCACGTACTCGCGCATCAGCGCCAGCAGGTCGAAGTGCGACGGCAGGCTGAACTCGCCGAATTTCGACATCGCCTTGCGTTCGTGTTGCAACAGGTACTTGGCCAGGTTCCAGCCACCGTTCAACGGTCCGATCAACTGGTTCTTGGGTACTTTCACGCTGTCAAAGAACACCTGGCAAAACGCCGATTTGCCGCTGATCAGATCGATCGGCTGCGGCTTGACGCCGGGACTGCGCATGTCCAGCACGATCAGGCTTATGCCTTCGTGTTTCGGCGCGCTGAAGTCAGTGCGCACCAGGGCATACATCCAGTCGGATTTGTCGCCGTAGGAGGTCCAGATCTTGCTGCCATCCACCACGAAATGATCGCCGGCATCACGTGCGGCCATTTTCAGGCTGGCCAGGTCGGAACCGGCGTTCGGCTCGGAGAAGCCTTGGCACCAGCGAACTTCACCGCGGGCAATCGGCGGCAACAGATCACGTTTCTGCTGTTCGCTGCCGTAAGCCAGCAGCACCGGCCCAAGCATCCAGATGCCGAGGTTGATCTGCGGTGGCCGACACTTGATGCGGCGCATCTCGCTTTCCAGCACCGCCAGTTGTTCGTCACTCAAGCCGGCGCCCCCATATTCCTCGGGCCACTCGGGGCAGAACCAGCGCTTGTCGCGCATGCGCTCGAACCACAGGCGTGCATCCGCATTGGGAAATTGCGGGTTCTGGCCGCCCCACACCACATCGCCTTCAGCCATGCCGCTGCGCATCGACAGCGGGCAGTTGGCCTCCAGCCAGGCACGGGTGTCCTGGCGAAATTGCTCGATAGTGCTCATGAAAGTCCCCTTCGACCCGCCCCGGTACCGGGGCGAGTACGGTTCTTGTTGTTGATGGACCAGCGTCAGCGTTGAGTACGCGGCATGCCGAGGCCAAACTGGGCGATCAGTTCGCGCTGGATTTCATTGGTGCCGCCACCAAAGGTCAGGGTCGTGGCAGAGCGCAGTTCATACTCCAGGTCACCCTGCAACAGCGTTGCCGCCGAACCGCTGCGCATCGAACCATTGGCACCGACGATTGCCGCCAGCTTGCGCAGGATCTCGATGGCCGACTCCGAGCCGAATACCTTGGTGGTCGAACTCAGCGCGACGCTCATGCGGTCGAGCTCAAGATCGGCAGCGATGCGCATGTTGATCAGGCGCATCGCTTCCAGGCGTGCATAACACTCGGCCAGCGAGCTGCGCACCCAGGCTTTATCCATCGCCCGGCGGCCTTGTTCATCGCGGGCCCGCGCCCACAGGTAGACCCGACGAAACAGCGCCACGACCTTGTCCGACCAGGTGCCGAGACCGAGGCGCTCGTGGTTCAGTTGCGATGTGATCAGCTTCCAGCCACCGTGCAACTCACCCACCAGCATCTCGTTGGGCACCCGCACGTTGTCGTAGTAAGTGGCCGCCGTCGGATTGCCGACGGTGTGAATCAGGGTGTGGGAGAAGCCCGGCGTCGTGGTATCGACGATCAGCAGCGAGATACCCTTGTGCCGCGCCTGGGTCGGATCAGTACGAGCCGCCAGCCAGACGAAATCGGCCGATTCGGCGCCCGAGGTCCACAGTTTGTTGCCATTGACCAGGAAGCCTTCGTCGCCCTGGCGGGCGCTTGTTTTCAACACCGCAAGGTCACTGCCGGCATCCGGCTCCGAGTAGCCGATGGCAAACATGATCTCGCCTGCGGCGATGCCAGGCAGAAAGCGTTCTTTCTGCAGCTCGCTGCCGTGGGCCATCAACGCCGGGCCTACGGTGCTGATGGTCACGAACGGCAGTGGTGCCCCGGCGATGTTGGCTTCTTCGAAGAAGATCAACTGCTCGGTGGCCGCGTAACCCTGGCCGCCATGGGCCTTGGGCCAGCCAACCGCGAGCCAGCCGTCGCGTCCCATCTGGCGGATGGTCTGGCGAAACAGCTCACCGCCTTCCTTGCCGCGCAACTGATCGCGCATGTCCGGGGTCATCAGTGCCTGGAAATAGTCCCGCACCTTGTGGCGCAGGGCATGTTGTTCGGGAGTGAGGTCGACGAACATCTGCTGCTCCTTAGGCTGCGCCGAGAATCAGGCCGCTGGTGGGTACACCGGTGCCGGCGGTAACCAGCACGTTCTGCACATCCGCCACCTGGTTGACCGCCGTGCCACGCACTTGGCGCACCGCTTCGGCGATGCCGTTCATACCGTGGATATAGGCTTCGCCCAGTTGCCCACCGTGGGTGTTGATCGGCAGTTTGCCGCCACGGGCGTGGTGCCCTGCGCGGATGAACTCCTTGGCTTCACCGCGCTTGACGAAGCCGAACTCTTCCAGTTGCGGCAATACAAACGGGGTGAAGTGGTCGTAGATCACGGCGGTCTGGAACGCGTCCGGCCCCAGGCCCGACTGGCGATACAGTTCGCGGGCGACCACGCCCATTTCCGGCAGCCCGGTGATGTCTTCGCGGTAGAACGAGGTCATGCTCTGTTGGCCGTGACTGATGCCTTGGGATCCGGCCTTGATGGTCACCGGTTTCTGCCGCAGGTCACGGGCACGCTCGGCCGAGGTAATGACCATCGCCACCGCGCCATCGGATTCCTGACAGCAATCGAGCAGGTGCAGCGGTTCGCAGATCCAGCGCGAGGACTGGTGTTCTTCCAGGGTGATCGGCTTGCCGTGGAAAAATGCCTGGGGATTGGTTGCGGCAAAATCGCGAGCCGCCACCGCCACCCGGCCGAAGTCTTCGCTGGTGGCGCCATAGGTGTGCATGTAACGCTGGGCGAACATCCCGACCCAGGCCGCCGGTGTATGGAAACCGTGGGGCATGTACCAGCCGTAGTTGACGTTGTCGAAGGTCGGCGTCGAAGCGAAACCGTAGGCACCTGTCCCGAAGCGATACCAGGAACGCTCATTCATGGCGCGATAGACCACCACCACTTTCGCCATCCCGGTGGCTACTGCCATGGCCGCGTGCATCACCGGTCCACAGGCCGCACCGCCGCCGTGGGGCACTTGCGAGAAAAACTTCACGTCTTTGCAACCGAGCAAACGGGCAATTTCGTACTCCGGGACCTTGTCCACCGAGTAAGAGCTAAAGCCCTCGACCTCGGATGGATCAATGCCGGCATCCTTGAGCGCACTCAAGGTGGCCTCCAGGGCCAGGCGCAATTCGGTGCGTCCGGAGTTCTTGGAAAATTCGGTCGCGCCCAGACCAACGATCGCGGCACGCCCGGAAATCGATGAATCAGTCATCTGTGTTTCTCCGGCTGTCAGGGCAGGACCAACGCGACCGTACCGGTCACGTGGTTGCCCATGGAATTTTTGCCGCTCAAGGTGATTTCCACCGTGCGGGTATCGGCGTCGAGCGCGCTGACGCTGCCGTTGAAGGTCATGCAGTCGCCGGGATAATTTGGCGCACCGAGCTTGATTTTCAGCGCGCTGAACTGCGCCAGCGGTCCGGCCCACTGCTCGACAAACCGCTGCACCAGCCCGTTGGTGGTGAGGATGTTCATGAACACGTGGGGCGAGCCCAGGGCACGGGCCGCCTCGGCGTCGTGGTGCCCGGGGAAGTAATCACGAGTGGCAATCGCGCCACCGTTGATCAGGGTCACCGTAATCGGCACCGCAAGCTCCGGCAGTGCTTCGCCGGGGCGCACGTCTTCAAAGCGCTTGGTGTTCTTCGAGGTCATATTTCCATCCCAGCTTGTCGTTATCGTTGAGCCAGTCGCCCAGGCGTTCGAGGTTTGCCGCCGAGCCACCCAGGGCAAGGGACAGGCCGCGACTCCAGTAGAGAAAACGGTGTATCGGATACGTCAGGTCAACTCCGATGCCGCCATGCACGTGCTGTGCGACATGGCCAATGCGGTGCCCCGCTTCACAGGCCAGCCAGGCCGTGGCCAGTGCTTCACTGGGTGCCGGCAAGCCAGCATCGATGCGGTAGGCCAGTTGCCACAGCGTGGTGCGCAAGGCTTCGACGGCGATATGGGTATCGGCCATGGTCATCTGCACCGCCTGGAAGCTGCCGATGACGCGTTCGAACTGCCGGCGCTCGCTGACATAGGCCACGGTGCGGCGGATCTGCTCTTCGCTGACGCCCAGTTGCAAGGCTGCCAATGCCGCCACGCTGCGCAGTTCCAGCCAGGCGACGGCCTCGGCCGGCAACAGTGCCGCGACGTCTGCGGTTAAACCCTGGATGTGCAGGTCGGTCACTGCCTCGCCGTGGGTCAGTACGGCCGACACGCGCTTTACCTCGGGCGCCGACAAGTCGAGCAGCAGCAAGCGCGGCTGACTGTCGACCTCTGCCAATACCAGCGCGGCCCGGGACTGGTCGCCCAACGCCAGGGCCGCGACGCGGCCATTGATCGACCAGCCCTCGGCACAGGGACGGGCTTTCAACTCGATGCCCAGCGCACTGCTCAAGCCATCGACAGACAGGCTCAGCAGTGCCTCGCCGGAAGCCGCTTTGGCCACCCACCCTGCACTGTCGCCAGCACCGAAACGGGCCAGGGTCGCGGCCGCCAATTGATGACGCCACAACGGCACCTGGGCCAGGGCCTTGCCCTGGGCTTGCAGCACCAGCATCAGTTCGGTCATGCCCAGACCGCTGCCACCGTGTTCTTCGGGAATCGCCAGGGCATGCAGCCCCGTCTCGATACACAGTGCCCACAGCGGCGTCATCATCGGTTCGCCGCTGGTATCCCACTGGCGCATGTAGTCGTCATGGCAATGGTCGACAAACAATCCATCGGCCATTTGCGCAATGGCGCGCTGGTCTTCGCTCAATTCGAAATCCATGGTGGCTCCTATGCCTCTACCGGCCGGAACAGCGGCAGGGTCATCTGGTCATCGAAGGTCTGGAACTCGACCTGCAAATGCTGGCCGATCTGCAACTGCTCACGCTCGATCCCGACCAGGCCTGCGATCAGGCGCACGCCCTCTTCCAGTTCGATCAGGCCGATCGGGTTGGGGTAATCGAACGGTGGCACTTCGGGGTAGTGCATCACCACGAACGAATACAAGGTGGCGCGGCCACTGGCTTGCAGGGTGTCCCAGTCGAAGCTGTGGCATTCGATACACACCGGCGCCGGTGGATGGCGCAGGGTCTGGCAGGCGCTGCATCGCTGAATCAGCAACTGGCCCTTGTCGCAACCTTCCCAGAAGAAGCGGGTGTCATCACTGATTCCCGGCAGCGGACGCTTGGCCTTGACCGGTGCCGACTCAGCCTTGGCTGGCGCCTGGGCATTGGCCGCACGGAACTTGAATACGCGAAAAAGCAACTCGCCCACCGGCTCGTCGCCGCCCGCTTTTTCGACGAAGTGGCTCATCACCAGAGTGACGAAAAAGCCGGTGCCCAAGGCGGTGGTTTTCTCATCGCCCACCGAATCCAGGCGCGTGGTGTAGTAGAGCTTTTCGCCTATGCGCAGCGGACGGGTGAAGGTCAGCTCGGAGTTCACCGCCACGGTGGAGGCATAACCGTAGGCTTCCATTTCCTTGAGCACCTCGTACGGGTTCTCGTCGGTGGAGCCAGGCGGATAGTTGTTGGCGTGCAGGCCCTCCATGGTCCACACCTGCAGCATCGCAGGTGGTGCGATCAGACCCTCGTGCCGGGTGCCCAGGGCAAATTCCGCGTCGGTGTACAGCGGGTTGTCCACGCCCATGACTTCGCACCACTGGCGAATCATCGGGGCATTGACCTCGTCCCAGGCGTACACGCGGCCGTACTGGCGCCCCACCAGGGCGCGCACATTGGATAGCAATTGTGGATCAGCCAAAGTCGTCTCCTTCACATTGAAGGCGGCCACCGAACCCGGTCGCCGCAATAGGTCGATCAGGTGGGCAGCACCTGTGCGGCGCCGAGAAATGCCGGGCGTTCACCACCGCCATGCAGCAACAGGTTGCAACCGCTGGCGTAGCCAGCCAGCGGCGATGCGATGTAGAGGCAGGCGTTGGCAATGTCTTCGGCCACGGCCATGCGGCCAGCTGGAATGCCGGCAGCGACGGCGGCGATACCGGCCTCGGAGCCGTAGTGCAGATGGGCCTGCTCGGTCATCACCAGCCCCGGGCTGACCGTGACCACCCGCACCTTGGGCCCCCACTCCACCGCCAGCGACTGCACCAGCGCCAGCACTCCGGCCTTGGCCGCGCCATAAGCGGCCGTGCCTGGGGAGGAACGCAGGGCGCTGATGCTGCCAATAAAGACGATGCAACCGCCTTGGGCCTGTGCCTGCATCAGCCGGTTGGCGTGCTGGGCGACGTTGAGCGGCGCGATCAGATTCAGCCCGATGATACTTTCGTGAAACCGCGCAGAGGCCGTGGCTGCGTCGGCGGACGGGCTGCCGCCAGCGTTGTTGATCACCACGTCGAGGCGCCCGAAGTCGCGCTCGATCGTGGCGAACAGGCGTTGCAGGGAATCGTGGTCGCGCACGTCGGTGGCAATGAAGCTCGCACGCTTGCCACCCAGAGTCGGCACCTGCTCAGGCTCGCGCCGGGCACAGACGATCACCCTCGCGTTGGCGGCGAGGAACCCCCGTGCGATACCGGCGCCGATGCCCTTGGTGCCACCGGTGACCAGCACCACCTTGCCGCTGTAATCAAGACCCGAATGCAGCTCCATCATGTGCTCCTTTCTCTACTGACAAGGGTCACTCTAGGGACGAACCGCGGGGCAAACTACGTCTGAACGGACGATGAAAATTCAACCTCGCGAACAGGACACTGGCGGCCATTCACACCTTGTCTGGTCTTTGAGGTTGCCCATGTCCGACTCATCCGCTGCACCGGTTCTGCTCGAACGCCCACTGCCCGGCGTGGCCCTGCTGCGGCTCAATCGCCCGCAGGCGACCAATGCCTTGAGCCTGGAACTGCAGGCGCTGCTATCGCAGCATTTCAGTGAGTTGGCGATTGATCCCGAAGTGCGCTGCATCGTGCTGACGGGCGGTGACAAGGTGTTCGCCGCCGGTGGGGACATCAACAGCATGGCCGGTGTCGGCGCCATCGATATCTACAAGCGCCACACCGAACGGGTCTGGGGGCCGATCCAGCACTGTCCGAAACCGGTGATCGCGGCCGTCTGCGGGTACGCCTACGGCGGCGGTTGCGAACTGGCGATGCATGCCGACCTGATCGTTGCCGGGCGCAGCGCGCGCTTCTGCCAACCGGAAATCCGCATCGGCATCATGCCCGGCATCGGCGGCACCCAACGGCTGGTGCGGGCGGTGGGCAAGGTCAAAGCGATGCGCATGGCGCTCACCGGGCAACCGATCAGCGCCGAAGAGGCCTGGGTCGCCGGCCTCGTCAGCGACCTGGTGGACGATGACCAGGTTCAGGCGCACGCCCTTGAGCTGGCGCGCGTCATCGCGGCGATGCCGGCGCTGGCCGCCGAGCAGATCAAGGAAGTGATCCTGGCCGGCATGGACGCCCCGCTCGAAGCCGGCCTGGCCCTGGAGCGCAAGGCCAATGCATTGCTGTTCGCGTCACGAGACCAGAAGGAAGGTATGCAGGCGTTTATCGACAAACGCACCGCGCAGTTCGAGGGGTACTAGACGCTCGTCTGCCGAGCTCGCTCCCACAGGGATTTCTGCAGGTCTTGCGATCCCCTGTAGAGCTGCCGCAGGCTGCGCCTACAGGGTGAACATCAGAAGACGGTTTCAGGAGCCGCTAGATACTCATCACCATCTGCCCACTATCAATACGCAACTCGACCCCATTGATCGCCCGGGCCTCGTCGCTGGCCAGGAACAACACGCTGGCCGCCACATCCTCGGGTCGGCACATGCGGTTCGTCGGGTCGCTGTCGATGGTCAGGCGGTTAGGGTCGACACCCTCGGGGAAGCCGCCGCGGGTCATGTCGGTGAGTACGCCGTCGGGGTGCAGGGTGTTGCAACGGATGCGGTACTTGCGCCGCCTGCACATCACCGCCACCGAACGCGACAACGCCGCCACTGCGCCCTTGGAGGCGCTGTAGGCGAGGTAATCGTCGCGCCCGGCCAGGGCTGCGATGGACGACAGGTTGATGATCGAGCCACCGCTGTCCTTCATCAACGCGATGCCTTCGCGGCAGCCCAGGAACACGCTGTCGGCGTTCACCTGCATCACCTTGTGCCAATCAGCCAGACTGGTTTCTTCGATCGAGCCGGCGATCAGGATGCCGGCGTTGTTGACCAGGATATCCAGGCGACCGTAGCACTCGCGCACATGGTCGATAACCTGGCGCCACTGCTCTTCACTGCTGACGTCGTGGCGAATAAAGGCTGCCGCGGGCCCGGTTTCAGCCGCCAGGGCCTGGCCTGCCTCGACGTCCAGGTCGCTGATCAGCACCTGGGCACCCTCGGCCACCAGCAGGCGCACGCTGGCGGCGCCGATGCCCTTGGCGCCGCCGGTGACCAGTGCGACCTTACCGTTAACCCGTCCGTTCTTGCTGGTTTTATCGAGGTTCATCATGTTGCCTCCCAAGCGGGGGTTGTGTGCGGTTGCTGGTTGTGCGAGCGGGCGACGGCGGCACCGGCTCGACGGCCGGAGAACACGCAGTCGGCCAGGGACAGGCCACTGATGTACAGGTGCGAAGGAATCCCCAGAGCGCTGCGCCCGGCCGCGTACAGACCAGCGATCGCCTGGCCTTGCTGATCCAGCACCGCACCGCTGCGTTCATCCACGCGCAAACCGCCAAGAGTCAGGGCTCCCAGGGGGAATACCGGGTTGGTCACGGAGATATCGCAGGCATAGAAAGGCCCCTGTTCCAATACTTGGCGCCCGCCTTCGGACTTGCCGAACGGCTCTGGTGCCTCACCACGGGCAGCGGCGTTGGCAGCCAGCACCGAGGCACGCAATACGGCGGGGTCCATGCACGTCGATTCGGCCAACTCACTCAGGCTCTTGCCCTTGCGCACTTTGAACAGCATCAGCGCCAGGGCCGGAAAACTCTGGAACCACCAGTAGCCGCCGAACAGCGCTTCGCGGATCGCCTTCTTGCGCAACGGCGCATCCAGCACCAGCCAAGCCTTGCCACCCTGCTCCTCCATCAACGGCTGACCGAGGGTGGCGCCGTAGACTTCTTCGTTGCAGAAGCGCCGCCCCTCGCGATTGACCACAATGCCTTTGTGCCAACTGTACGGCGGGTTGATGAAGCGCCAGGCCGATACCCGCTCAAGTCCCGCCCCCTGGCCGCCGACACTGGCGCCCAGGCGCAACCCGCTGCCATCGCAACCGGTGGCACCGACCTTGAAATTGCGCCGAAACTTCGGCGCGTGCTGTTCGAGCAACTGGCGATTGAAGATGAAACCACCGGTACTCAGGATCACCCCATGGCGCGCCCGCACCCGACGTGGCTCAGCGAAATCCCGTTCGAGTTGGCAGACCTTCTTGCGCAAATTGTTGCAATAGCCAGGGGCGAAGTTCTGCAATCGTTCGGCACGGGCGGCCAGTCGTGCATGCAACTGCGCTTGCTTGCTACCTTCGGGCATACACCAAAACTCGGCACCCAATACCCGCCCCTGGGAGTCGATCACCAGTCGTCGCGCTGCCGCCTGCAACAGCGTCTTCGCTCCGGCCTTCAGGCACGCTGCCTTGAGGTGGGCAAACAGCACCGCGCCGCCCTGTCCCTTGCCCACGGTGCGATGCCCTCGTGGTGCAGGCGGCAAGGTACCGCCGTGGTCAGGCACCAGTTCGTTACCCGAGTAATAGAGGAAGTAGCCGTCGGGCGGATATGAGGTCTTGCCCCCACCCGGTGGCATCTGGTGGGCGTAAGGCGCGCCGTGGCTTTCCAGCCACTGCAGGTTGCTCACGCTATCGGCACAGAAGCGCCACAGGGTATCGTCGCTGACCACGCCCCGGGTTTCGTGTTTGAGGTAATCGAACATGGCTTCGGGGCTGTCGTTGAAACCCGCTGCCTGCTGATGGCGCGTGCCGCCACCGGCGTACACTACTCCGCCACTCTTGGCGCTGGCGCCGCCGCCGGTGAAGCGGTCGGCGATCAGCACGTCGGCGCCATGGGCCCGGGCTTCCAGCGCGCCGCAGGCACCTGCTGCGCCCCAGCCGACGACCAGCACATCGCATTGTTCGTCCCAGGTCAGGCTGTTGCCATCGGCCACTTGCAAGGGCGGCAGCACTTCGGTGCCGGGAAGGTTATCGGACATTGACATATACCCTCCTATCGCTGGCTGGCCAGGTGATTGGCGGCGACATAACCGAAGGTCATCGCCGGCCCCAGGGTGCCACCTGCCCCCGGATAGCTAGTGCCCATCACCGATGCCGAGCAGTTGCCGATGGCGTACAGGCCGGCGATGGTCGAGCCGTCATCGCGCACCACTTGGGCATTTTCGTTGGTCAACAGGCCGCCCTTGGTGCCGATGTCCCCGGCGTCCAGGCGCATGGCGTAGTACGGCCCTTTTTTCAAGGGCGCCAGGCAAGGATTGGGCTTGATGTTGCAGTCGCCGTAATAGCGATCGAAGACGTTGCCACCACGAGCGAAGTCGAGGTCCACGCCGCTCTCGGCGTAGCCGTTGACCTTGTTGACGGTGGCTTCCAGGCCAGCACTGTCGACGCCGATCTCCCTGGCCAGGCCGACCAGGGTGTCGGCTTTCCAATACAGGTTGTTGAGCCATTCTTTGCGCAGGCGGCTGTCGGGCATGACCTGGCCCGGCATCAGCGGGCCCATGGCGTAGTTGAAACGGAAATGCGCGTCGAAGATCACCCAGGCCGGCACCGATTTTCCGCCGGTTTTCTGGTTGTCCTGGTGCATCGCATCGACGAATTCCAGGTACGGCGCCGCTTCGTTGACAAAGCGTTGGCCCAGGCCGTTGACCACGATGGCGCCGGGGAACGCGCGCTCGGCAAAAATCCCCCGGGGCTTGTCTTCTCCCGGCACGGCAATGGTCGGCGCCCACCAGGCCCAATCCATCAACGCGGTGGCCGCGCCCTGGGCCATGCCGGCTTCCAGGGCTGCGCCGGTGTTGTTGCCGGGAGGCGTTGCGCTCCAGGCCTTGCGGGTCGGCTTGGGCAGGTACTGGTCGCGCAGGATCTGGTTTTGTTCGAAGCCTCCGCAGGCCAGGATCACCCCAAAACGTGCATGCAGTTGCAGCTCGACGCCGTCACGCCGCACGGTGACGCCGCTGATCCGTTCGTTGTCGGTAATCAGGCCGCAAAAATCGGTGTTTAGCCAAAGCGGCACGTCGCGGTCCATGAGCGAGCGGCGCAACGAGGCCACCAGCGAACTGCCCAGGGATGCGCGGCGATCCATCTTGCTCTTGCGTCGCCATTTGAAGTCCAGTTTGTAGCGCAGCATCAGCTTCATGATCAGCAGGCGCCAGCCAAAACTGCGGGCCATGGCCTTGTGCGCATCGCGCGCGGTCCAGGCAATGCGCCCCATCAGCAGGGTTGAAGGTGACGGTTTGCGCAGATTCTCCAGTTCTTCACCCAACAGGCTGGTGTCGAACATCTCCGGGTCGAGGGTCCGCCCACCGGGCAGAGCCCCTGGCAGGTGCGGATAATAATCAGGGTATTTCGCCGCCACCGCGTAGCGCACCCGGCTGATACGGGTGAGCTGTTCGATCATCTTCGGCGCATTGTCCAGGTAGGCACGCAGTCGCGTTTCATCGACATGTTCGCCTGCCGCGGCTTTGAGATAGGTCAGCGCCGTGACGTAGCTGTCGTTGCCTCGCTGGCGAGCGAAATAGTGATTATTGGGGATCCAGATACCGCCCCCGGAGATTGCCGAGGTGCCACCGTACTGGTTGCTTTTCTCCACTACCAGCACACGCATACCCTGGTCGGCGAGGAACACCGCCGAAGTCATCGCACCTGCGCCCGAACCAACGACGATCACGTCGTAGTGGGTCTGAGACTGAACTTGAGCCGTCATTGTTGTTATGCCATTAGCTGAGGTCAGGAATAAACCGCCGACCACGCAGGGTGCGCTGGCGGAGTGCAGTCCATGATCGTGGCTGCGGGGGGATGGGATCATCGTCAAAGTGGACTAGAGGGTGGCCTGGCTGTACACATCTGCCTGTAGGTCATGCGGACTCTGCAGGAGCGAGCAGGCTCGCTCCCACAAGTGTGTCAAGTTACAAGCAAGCGCGTCTTGCGGCCCACGGATGGGCCTGTTCCAACTGGCTGGCCAGGCGCAGCAGCACGTCTTCGCCACCCAGGCGAGCAGTAAACATCATGCCCACCGGCAGACCGTCGTCGCTGTGGCCCAGTGGCAAAGAGATGGCCGGCTGACCGCTGACATTGGCTATCACGGTGAAACCGGCGCTGCCCATTGCCTGATGGGCGTAGCTGTCCCAAGGCTGATCAAGCGACAACAGACCCAGCTTCGGAGTCAGACTGCCGGTGACCGGCGACAGAATCACGTCGTAGCCTTCGAAGTGTTGCTCCATAGTCGCGCCAATACTTTCGAACGCTTGCCGCGCGCGGTACAGGTCTTCGCCGCTCGTCGATTTCGAGCGTTCGAGATTGACCAAAGTAATCTTCTCCAGATCCTGAACCGTGGCAGCCCGGCCGAGTACCTGCTCGCGGTCATGAATCTGCACACGCAATGCCATGGCAAGCGCAGTGCCGTGGGCACCGAACAACTGGCGCGGATCGATGTTCAGCTTTAATTCATCGAGTTGATGCCCCAGGGCCAACAATTGCTTGATGGTCTGTTCCAGCGTGGCGGCAATCGCCGGGTCCAGAGGGGCGCCAGTCAGTGATTGGCGCACCACGGCCACGCGCAACCTGCCCGGATCACGTTGTAATTCCTCCACATAAGGCCGAATCAACGGCGGACACCAATAGGCGCTGCCCGCCTCATGACCCTGACCGGCATCAAGGAACAGCGCGGTATCGCGCACTGTGCGCGACACCACATTGGCAGCACTGGCGCCAAACGAACCTTCGAAATGCAGTGGCCCGCTGGGGGTGCGATAGCGGGTCGGCTTGAGCCCGACCACGCCGCAGTACGAAGCGGGAATTCGAATCGAACCGCCGCCATCAGTGGCATGAGCCACGGGAACGATCCCCGCCGCAACCGCAGCGGCCGAGCCACCAGAAGAACCACCCGCGCTCATGGCCAGGTTCCAGGGGTTATGAGTCTGGCCCCAGGCCAGGGATTCGGTAGTGGTGGTCAAGCCAAACTCGGGGGACGTGGTCTTGCCGAACGCTACCGCACCGGCCTGCTCGTAGCGGGCGATCAGGGTGCTGGTGCGGGCAGCGGGCGGTGAGTCCTTGAACATCCGGCTGCCATTACTGGTGATCGTACCTTCTAGCGTGGTGTTCAGGTCCTTGAACAGCAGCGGTACACCGGCCAGGGTGCCATGGTTGTAGGTGCCGGCAGCACGGCGCTGGGCAAGCAAGGTACGGGCGTAGGTTTCATGCAGCATGTTCACCGCATTGACCTTGGGGTTGACCTCGTTATAGCGGGCAAGCGCCGCCGCCAACAAGTCCTCGGCGCTTAGTTCGCCACTGCGGATCGCCTGGCTCATGGCCCAGGCATCCATGGCCTGGTAATCGCTGGCCGACAGTCCAGCCGCGCGGGCATCGGCAAACCGCCCCAGAATCCCGACGCCGACAGCCACGGCACCAGCCTTGAGTACGCTACGGCGCGGCCAGCCGGTGGTGAAGTTGAGTGGTGCGTTTTCGTGCTTATCCATGGTGATGATCACGCCCTGATGGTGAGTTGTTAAGGGATTGGGGACTTGTACCCTGTGGGAGTGGCATTCGGATGGACCAAGGCAGGTGATCAAGCGACATTAAAGCGTGTCGACAACTGATCCAGCGCCCTCGCCAGCAATTCCAGGTCCCCGGCGGCAGCCGCGCTATGCCTGGCGTTGGCCGACAACGATGCGGTACCGGCCGAGACACTCTCGACCGACTGACCACTTTCCCCATGCCGTCGACCACCGCCAGTACCAGGTAATCCAGCAACGCCGAACGATAGCGATACTGCGCAGCCCCTTGTACATAAACAATGGCCTGTCTCATGAAGCGGATGGGGCTCAAAGCCCCCGCGCTCAAATCAGTCGCAGGTTACCCCGGCCAGCATGGCCGCCAGATAGTGCTCGCCATAAGGCGGCAACAAGCCCCACTCTCGGCGCGGGTCGTGGGTCGATGCCTTGAATACCGTGCGCATATGACTGAATTCGAGAAAACCTTCGCGACCATGGTAATGGCCCATGCCCGAGGCGCCGACGCCGCCGAACGGTGCATCGTGCATCGCGGCATGCATCATCACGTCGTTAATCGTGACCCCGCCGGACAGGGTGTGCTCCAGCACATAACGCTGTTCTTGTGCATCCTCACCGAAGTAGTACAGCGCCAATGGACGTGGCCGGGAGTTGATTTGAGCAATGACCTGATCGAGGTCGTCATAGCTGAGCACGACCATCGCAGGGCCAAAGATTTCTTCATGCATGATCAGGCTGTCCGGGGCCGGATCAACCACCGCCCGCAGCGGGCGACGACGTTCCCGGGCATCCAGGGCCAGAGGTTCGGGCAGGCACTCGATGCGTGCACCGCGCACCTGCGCGTCCTCGACCAGGCCCTCGACACGATCCAGATGACGCTGGTTGACCACTGCCACCACATCCAGATTGCCAGCCACTGTCGGGTTGAGATCGCGATAGGCGCTGCGTAGTGCATCGAGAAAAGACTCAAGTTGAACCTTGGGCACGTAGACCAGATCCGGGTTGATGCAAACCTGCCCCCCATTGCAAATCTTGCCCGCCGCGATGCTGAAGGCAGTTTTGTTCAAGTCAGCAGTGCGCGAAACGATCACCGGCGATTTGCCGCCGAGCTCCAGGGTGACCGGCACCAGATTTTTTGCTGCATTACCCATTACCTGCCGGCCAACCGCCGTGCTACCGGTGAACACCAGGTGGTCGAAAGGCTGGCTACTGAAGGCTTCGCCCAATTCCGGCCCGCCGTTGACCACCGCCACCACCAGTGGGTCGAGGTGCTCGGCGCACAGGCGCGCCACCAGCTCGGCGGTGCGTGGCACTACTTCCGAAGGTTTGAGGATGGCGCGGTTGCCGGCCGCCAGCGCCGAGGCCAGAGGACTGAACAAGGTATACAGCGGCGCGTTCCAGGTACCCAGGATGCCCACCGTGCCTTTTGGCTGATGCATGACCCACGCGCTGGCGCCAAGCTGGTCATAAGGGGCAAACATCTCGCGCGGTTCGTCCTGCATCCATTCCTGCAGATGGTCACGGGCATACTTGAGCGAGGCCAGTGCACCCAGCACGTCGTTCATCAATGAAAACCCGGCAGGCCGCCCGCCAAAGTCCTGGTCGATCGCCGTGGTCAATGCCTGGTGATTATGGACCAACAAGTCGATCACTTGCTGGAGGCGCTGGCGACGGGTGTCGGCGTCGATTCTGCCGGCACTGGCAAAAGCGCTTTTCTGTAGCGCCAGCAGGCTGGAAAGGTCATGAACGCAAGACGTGGCTGTACTCATTGTTATCCCCTTGCAGGTTGGCTCAATGGCCATTGAGCGCCCGATGCGCCTGGCGCCACCCTAGCCTCGCGGATGGCTGCGCCGCCTCGTCCAATCGGACGAGGCCATATATCAGCGTTAGTCCGTTGAGACGATGCCCAGGGCCTGCAAACGTCCAATACTGGCCATACGAAAACCCAACCCCATGAGGCCAGTCATGGCAATGCAAAACATCAGCTTCGATCCCCAGGCATTTCGTGCCGCGCTCGGCACGTTCACCACCGGGGTCACGATCATCACTACCCAGTCCGAAGACGGCTCGCCAGTTGGCATCACCGCCAACAGCTTCAACTCGGTTTCACTCAACCCGCCGCTGGTGCTCTGGAGCCTGTCCAAGCAAGCGCGCAGCCTGCCGGTGTTCAGCAGCGGCAAGCATTGGAACGTGCACGTGCTGTCCACGGAGCAGGAAACCCTGTCAGGACGTTTCGCTACCCAGGGCGAGAACAAATTCGCCGAAATCGAGCTCGATAATGGCGTTAGCGAGGCACCGCTGCTGCAGGATTGCACGGCGCGCTTCCAGTGCCGTACGGCGTTCCAGTACGAAGGTGGCGACCACGTGATTTTTGTCGGTGAAGTACTCGCCTTCGATCACAGCAACCGGGCTCCGCTGGCGTTCCAGAGTGGCCAATATGCTCTGGCCACGCGCAAGCCTCGCAGCGAGCTGCGCCTGGCGACCACACCGCCGCCACCGGAATGCAGCTACACCGAAGACTTGCTCGGCTACCTGTTGGGGCGCGGCCATTACCAGGTGCTCAATGCCTTGCGCCAGTTGCTCAACAATCAGCAGCTGGACGAGCAGACGTTTTTTGTCCTTTCGATTTTGTGCATTCGCGACAACCTGACCCTCGAGGAAATCAACACTTTCGTTAACTACACCGGCCGCGAAGTCACCCTGGCAAGCATGCGTTTTCTCGAACGCCAGCGGCTGGTCGCGTTCGAGGGTTCGGCAGACTCGATCCGCTTTGTCCTCACGGCCCAGGGCCGCGAGGTTTCACTTCATCAACTGGCAATAGCCAAGGCCGTGGAAGAAGACCTCTCGGTCAAGCTCGGCGCCGCTGACGCACAAGCCTTGAAGGTTCTGCTCAAGCGCCTGATCGTCGTCAGTGACCCAGGCTTGCCTGATCTGTGGGCGCCGCGATGACCGCCCGTGCAGGTTTGTCATCACCGATCAGTGTCGGCTGGGGCAGCCATGGGTTGCTATTTTTGCTGGCCATGGTGTTTGCCGACAACTTCGTCGGGCGACAAATTCTTGCGGTCATGGTCGAGCCGATCAAAGCCGAATTCGCGGTCGGCGACACCGCCATCGGCTTGATCTCGGGCCTGGCGTTCGCCGCCGTCTATGCGCTGATGGGTCTGCCAGCGGGAAGGTTGGTGGACCGCATGCCGCGAATCCGCCTGCTGGCAATGTCTTGCCTGTTGTGGGCAGTGGCGACCATGGCGTGCGGGCTGGCTGGCAGCTTCCTGGCACTGGCCTTTGCGCGAATGCTGGTTGCCGTCAGCGAATCGCCGACGACGTCGGCTTCGCTGTCGTTGATCGCGGATCTGTATCCACCGCAACGACGCTCATTCGCCATAAGTTGTTTTACCGCCGCGCCGACGTTTTCCTCGATCATCGGTTTGAGCATCGGCGCCTGGGTGGTGGAGCACTATGGCTGGCGCAGCGCATTCATCGCCCTTGGCCTACCGGCCCTGTTGTTCAGCGCCATCCTGGCCTTTGTCGTGCGTGATCCGCAGCGCGGTCGCTGGGACCTTACGCCACACCCCCACTCGCAACCCGCACTCCTGGGTATGCGTGCCGAAGCACGCAAGCTCTGGGCTTTGCCCGCCTACCGTTGCCTGATCCTCGCGGGCGGCCTGACCACGCTCAGCGCCTATGCCATCGGCATGTGGAATACCACCTTCCTGATGCGCTCCCACGGCTTGTCACTGCAGCACGCCGGATTGCTGGCGGGGGTAATCTGTGGAACCTCAGCCGGGATCGGTGGCCTGTTCAGTGGCTGGTTAAGTGACCGCCTGTGCCGGCGCAATCCGCATTGGCAGGTTTCGATTCCGGTATTGGGCCACCTGGCAGCAATCAGCGCGCTGATCCCCTATCTGCTTTGGTCCGATTCCCTGCTGGTTCGACTGGGCAATGTGCCGATTCCAGTCGCCATGCTCTGGTGCGCGTTGTATTCATTCTTTTCCGTGTGGTGGGTCGCCCCGTCCTACAACCTCGTCACTCAACTGGTGCCAGCAGGCCAACGCGGTGCCGCCATGGCCCTGCAAACCATCGTGAGTACGCTGCTCGGGGTCGGCGTCGGGCCACTGATAACCGGCTTGTTCAGCGATATGCTGCTACCGCTGTTTGGTCACGAGTCACTGCGCTATGCACTGTTGCTGGTGAACCTGCCAGTGATTTGCGCGGTGCTGTTGCTGATGCGCACCGCGCACCATGCTTCCCAAACCAACTATCGTCACGGCAGTTAAACCTGGCAGTGCAAGCTCAAGCACTTTTGCCGCAGGCCTTTGATATTTTGCCAAACCTTTTGCAGTTGACCAATCCACATGCCAACTAACAGCGCATTAGCCAATCCAACACACAGCGCCCGTGATCGACTGCTTGATGCTGCGCTTGAACTCTTCGCCACACGCGGCTTTCAAGCAATCGGCCTGCGAGATCTGGCGAGCTATCTCGGGCTGCATGCCGGATCGCTATACCATCACATCGAAAACAAACAGTCATTGTTATTCGAGCTTATTGAGTCCGCATTGTCCGACTTATTGCTCGACACCTTGCGTCGCATCAAGGGAGCGCGCAGCCCAGGCAAGCGTTTGCAGCTGTTCATCCAGGCTTTCATCGCTTTTCATTTTAATGAAAAGTACAAATTGGTTCTGATCACCCGTGAATTCGCGAATCTCAATGAAGAACAACAGCAGCAGGTTATTCAGCTGAAAAACAGATATTGCTCTGTTTTAACCGAAATCATCACGGATGAGTACGCCAAGGAAGGAAACACTGGTGCGCAGATTTGCGCCACCACCAGTGCAGTCATTGTGATGTTATTCGGACAGTCACATTGGTACAGCGTCGAGACAACCGAAGCACAACTCACAGAGGCGCTCACAAACGTTGTTACGTGCATTATCGCAAATAGCAACAAGGTCTCTGCTCAAGGCTTAGAGGTATCTGTAAAACCAGGATTGCATCAAAATTAGTCGATGCCGCGACTTCAAATACAACGCGAAAAATCAAAACTTTTAAGACAAAAAATCGCCGAGCACAATTTTCCCCACTCACTCCTTGATTCGCTTTATCCTTGAAGCCGATAAAAAGCCATGCACCCTGAATACGGCTGTTGACTGTTTCCCCATGCGCAAACTTCTGTACCTGACATTTTCCATGGCACTGATTGCCACCCTGACAACCTACGCCATGTGGGCCGCGGATCGGCCGGTGGGGCATTACCTGTCGGACCTGCGCATCAACCTGGCGATCGATCAGGGCACACCTGCCGACCGTGGCAACCTGCTGGGCATCCAGCCCGAGCTGTTCCCCACCGACTATCAAAGCCCCGAGCGCCTGCATCGCAAACTGGCGGCCTATTTGCAGAAGGCCCGGGATCAGGGCCTGCTCAATGACAAGACCATCGTTGTGCTGCCCGAGCATGTCGGCACCTGGCTGATGGTCAGCGGCGAAAAAGATGAGCTGTACCAGGCCGCCACCATCAAGGAAGCGATGAACTGGCTGGCGGCGAGCAATCCATTGAAGTTCGTGCGTGCCCTGATCAGCGCCGAGGACGGCAATCGCCTGGACGACGCGCACCTGCGCATGAAGGCCAAGGCCATGGCCAAGGACTACCAGGCACTGTTCGGCGGTCTGGCAAAGGAATTCCACGTAACCCTGGTGGCGGGCTCTATCGTATTGCCTGAACCCAGCATCATCGACGGCAGGCTGAAAATCGGTCGCGGCGCGCTGTACAACAGCAGCGTGGTGTTCAACCGCGAAGGCCTGCCGATTGGCCAGCCCCAGCGCCAGATGTATCCCGTCTTTGCGGGACCGGACGGGATCAAGGCCAACACCGAACATTCGGTTAATGTCGTCGACACACCGGCCGGGCGTCTTGGTGTGCTGATTGGCCGCGACAGCTGGTATCCGGATAACTACCGCAAGCTCGATGATCAGAGCGTGCAGTTGGTCGTGGTGCCGGCGTTCGTGACGGGACGCGGCGCCTGGGAGCAGCCGTGGCGCGGTTTCCGTGGCTCCTCGACTCCGGATTCCGTGAGCCTCAAATCCGGGGAACTCAGCGAAGGCCAGGCCTGGCAACGACTGACTGTCACCACGCGGACACCGGCCAATCAGGCCATTGCCGGCATGAGTGTGTTCATGCGGGGGCAGTTCTGGGACCAGGGCAGCGCCGGGCAAAGCTTTCTCAACAGTAACGGCCAGCAATTTAGCGATGGCAACGCCCGCGGTGCGCGTCTGCTGAACCTGTGGTTGTAAGCGATGAAGCCGCTGCCGATGCGTCTTGGCGATCTGTCCGTAGGCTTCGTCCATAGCCTGGCCGATGCCGTACGCAGCCATGGTGTCGATCCACAGCCCCTGCTCGATCAATACGGCCTCGATGCGGCGCGCCTGAGTGAAGCCGGGGCCCGACTGTCGATTCCGCGCTACATGCGCCTGGGTCACGGCGCTATCCAACTGACCGCCAACCCGGCGCTGGGCTTGCGCATGGGCCAGCTCAGCCGCCTGAGCCAGGCCGGTCTTGCCGGTGTCACCGCCGCCCAGGCGCCGACGGTGCGAGAAGCTGCGCGCTGCCTGATTCGCTTCGAAGCTTTGTACGGCTCCAACTATCGTGGTCAATCGAGCTTTCACGAGGACGCCCAGGGCGCCTGGCTGCGCTTTTACTCCATCAGCCCCTACAACAGCTACAACCGCTTCGTGGTGGACTCGATCATCGCTGGCTGGTTGCAGCAGCTATCGAGCGTCAGCCCTGCCCCACTGCGGGCCGAACGGATCGAAATAGAGTTCGAGCCGCCCGTTTACCGCGCAGTGTATGACGACGTGCTGGGCGATTGTCCGATCCAGTTTGGCGCCGAACACAATCAACTGCGCCTGAGCCTGGCGAGCCTGGCCCAACGCAACCCTGAGCACTGCCCGAGCACCTGGCGCCATTTGCTGCAATTGTGTGAACGGGAGCTGGAACAACTGACCCGCACCCGCAGCCTGCGTGAACGCATCATAGCCCTGCTGGGGCCGTTGCTCAGTGGTGGCCGGGAACCCGACCTTGAGGAAGTGGCGGCACGCCTGAAGCTGCCCACCTGGACCTTGCGCCGCAAACTCGCGGAAGAAGGCACGCAGTTTCGCGCGATTCTCAACGACACGCGCCGTGACCTGGCCATGACCTACATTCGCGACACCGAACTGGCATTCGGTGAAATCGCCTACTTGCTGGGCTTTGCCTCAGCTGAAGCGTTTCAACGGGCATTCAAACGCTGGAGCGGCCAGACGCCCGGCGAGTTTCGCCGAAGTCATAGAAAGTCAGCCTGAAGCTGCAGCGTTGATTACAACTCGGTGGCGTCTTCTGCTGGTTCCACCGGGTCCAGTTCGAAGGCCTGGTATTCGAGCAGCTCTTCCTGATAATCGTCCATTATTGAATCCCCCACAGCTTGTCGAAAAACGTCTGAATAAATGACCTGCATTTTCAGCATAAAGTGCCCGCGTGAAAGAAAAATGACATGGGCACGACGCTGCGTAGCTACTGAATAAAACGTAGCAGGCGGTCAGGAATTTATCACTGGTTTTTTGCTGCAGGGCGCAGGGCCAAGCCTGTTGGTTGATGCCGATCAAGTGCAGCGATGTTATGGGGTCGGCGTCGTATGAGCCGAACCCGTAACGTAGCAGGTCTTTACTGGCCGGAGACGGGAATCGCCGGAATCGGTTCGCTCGGTGGAGGCAGGTCGCTTGGGTTGGCCGGCGGCGTGATGATTTCAGCGGACGGTGCCGGCGCTGTGTTTTCGACCGGGGTGATCGGTGCCGCTTCAGGTGGTGGAGCAAACGGTTCGGAAACCGCTGGCGCGGTTTCGACAGGAGCTGGTTCCGGTGTTGGCTCAGCGGGTGCCGGGGCAGCCGGGATCTGTTCAGGGGCAGGTGCAGACGCTGGGGCTGGGGCTGGGGCTGGGGCTGGCGCCAATGGTGCCGGTGCAGCTTTGACTTCAGGCACACCCAGGTCGGTTTTCGGCTTTTCGATAATGTGCGCAGCCTTCTTTGCTTCCGGCGGCAGGAACAATTCGATCAGGGCGAAAAAACGCTCATAGAACTTGGCCGAGGTGACGGTTTCGCTGGCCACCTTGACCATCGAGTCGTCAGAGGAGCCGATCGGCATCGATACCGAGCCCAGCACACCCACGCCAAGACTGGCGGAGTTGTTGGTCTTCTTCAGCGCATAGCGATCCTGCAGGGCGTTGGCGAACACGGTCGCGTGATGGCCTTCGCTGCCATCATCGGTACAGACCACACTGAAGCTGATCTCCATGTGGTTTTCGCCGGTCTGCTGGAAGCTCTTGTGGCCGCTGATGAGTTTCGGATCGCTGCTGGTGATGATGTAACCCTGACTGAGCAAGGCCCGACGCGCGGCTTCACAGCTCTGCGCGTCAGTCACCGGATAGTTGCGCGAATAGGTTCCAGAGTCATCGAACTTCTCATGCTCATAGATCGCGGCTTTCTCTGACGAACAACCGGCCGCAGCGGCCAGCACGATTGCCAGCCCGACAACCCGCACGGGAAATGATTTAAACATTGAACATCCTGAGGGAAACAGTCCGGGGCGTATTGTGCAACAGAACGAAGCCTGAGGGAGCATCGATTGTGTCTTGAAACGGTTACAGGTGTGTTGACTGCCTTCCATGCGGGAAGTTGCGGGGGCATAGCAAAAGATCAAAAGATCGCAGCCTGCGGCAGCGTCTACAAAGGCTGTGATCTTTTGATCTTGATGAAAAAAACCCCGACCAATGGCCGGGGTTTTTATGAAACGCAACACTCAGTCAGTCATCAGTACTTCTTGATGTCAGCCTGGCTTTCCAGTTGCTTGCGGTAAGCCGCGAAGTCTTGCTGGCCGACACGGGAAGCGAGGTAGCGGCGGTATTGCGCTTTCTCTTCTTCAGTCGGTGCTGCCGCTTCGTTCACGCCATTGAGACGCACGACCACCAGGCTGCCATCCGCCAGCGTCACGCTGGTGAAGGTCGGTTTGTCCTTGGCAGCCGGTTTCGGCATGCGGAACAACGCTTGCAGCACAGCAGGGTCGACCCCTTCCTGAGCACGGGTAGCCGCTTCAGTGACTTTCCAGCTCTGGCCGTCGATAGCCTGGTCCAGCGGGGTCTTGCCTTCGCGCAGACTGACGATCAGGGCTTCAGCCTTGGTCTTGGCATCAGCGCTGGCGTGTTCCTTGGCCAACTGCACGCGGATGGCCGCAGCGACGCTTTCCAGCGGCAGTTGCGAAGGCTTCAGGTGCTCCTTGGCGCGCAGCACGATCACGGTTTCCGGATCGAGCTCGATGGCAGTGCTGTTGGCACCTTCATCCAACACTTCAGGGCTGAACGCGGCAGTGATCACACCACGGTTAGCTGTGACGCCCTCACCCCCTTCACGACCAAACGCTTTGGAGGTGTGAACGGTCAGCTTCAGGTCCTGCGCCGGCTGGGCCAGATCGGAAGCCTCGAACGCGGCATCTTCCAGTTGCTTGCTCGCCTCGACGAAACGCTGTTCGACCTCCTGGGTCTTCAGCGTACGGGTCAGCTTGTCTTTCAGGCTGGCGAACGTCGGCACTTCTGGCGCTTCCACGCCCAGCAGCTTGATCAGGTGGAAACCGAAATCGGTGCGAACCGGCGCCGAAACCTGGTCCTTGTTCAGCGCGTACAGGGCTGTTTCGAACGCCGGGTCGTAGACGCCAGGACCGGCAAAACCAAGGTCACCGCCATTGTTGGCCGAACCTGGATCCTGGGAGAATTCCTTGGCCAGCGCCTCGAATGTCTCACCCTTGGCCAGACGCGCCTGAACCTCGTCGATCCTGGCCTTGGCCTGCGCTTCGGTGGTCTTGTCGTTGACTTCGATCAGAATGTGCGCAGCCCGGCGTTGCTCCGACAGGTTGGCGATTTCTTTCTGATACGCCGCCTGCAGGTCTTCGTCCTTGACGCTGACCTGATCGAAGAAGGAAGACTTCTTCAACTCGAGGTAATCGATGATCACCTGATCCGGCGTCATGAATTCCTTGGCGTGTTCGTCGTAGTAGGCCTTGACCTCTTCGTCGGTCAGCTTCACAGCCGCCGGGTCAGCCTTGATGTTCAGGGAAGCGAAATCGCGGGTCTGTTTCTCCAGACGGGCGAATGCCAGCACCTGTGCATCGGTGACGAAACCGCTACCCGCCACACCGGCACGCAATTGACCGATCAGCATTTCCTGAGCCAGCATCTGGCGGAATTGCATACGGCTGTAGCCAAGTTGACGAATCACCTGATCGAAACGCTCGGGGCTGAATTTGCCATCCACCTGAAATTCAGGTGTTTGCAGGATGACCTGGTCCAGCGCCGCTTCGGAAAAAGCGAACTTCGAATTTTCTGCGCCTTGCAGCAGCAGCTTGCGATCGATCAGGCCTTTGAGAGCCGATTCGCGCAGCATTTTTTCGTCAAGCAAGGATGCATCGAAATCCTTGCCCAGCTGTTGCATGAGTTGACGGCGTTGCATATCGACCGCCTGGCTCAGCTCGTTCTGGCTGATTTCTTCGCCATTGACCTTCGCCGCTTCATTCTTGCTCGTCGTGGCCTGAAAAATGGCGTCGAAACCGGTCAGCGCCATCAGTGCAACGATGACCCCGATAATGGTCTTGGCAATCCAGCCTTGTGAATTGTCCCTGATATTCTGCAGCATGCGTCCCCCAGAAACGGTTGAACTTCAAAATTAGGCAACCGTGGAGCGTGGGTAGTATCCGGATAGAAGAAAGGCGCATCCGAGGATGCGCCTTCTCGTAACTGGCGGAGCGGATCGAGGCTCGAACTCGCGACCCTCGGCGTCTTGAATCGGCAACTGCCGTCCAGACTGCCGCTCCGCTGCCAGGTCAGGCATGACCCCGACCCGGATGGGCAAAAAACTGAAACGAAACTTAGTTGACAGCTTCTTTCAGTGCTTTACCGGCTTTGAAACCTGGTTTTTTGGCTGCTGCGATTTCCAGCGTCTTACCGGTCTGTGGGTTACGACCAATGCGAGCTGGACGATCGGTTACGGAGAAAGTGCCGAAACCAACCAGAACCACGGAGTCGCCAGCCTTGAGAGCGCCAGTGACGGATTCGATTACAGCGTCCAGCGCACGGCCGGCAGCAGCTTTC
Source organism: Pseudomonas sp. PDM31 (assembly GCF_019218965.1). Taxonomy (NCBI): domain Bacteria; kingdom Pseudomonadati; phylum Pseudomonadota; class Gammaproteobacteria; order Pseudomonadales; family Pseudomonadaceae; genus Pseudomonas; species Pseudomonas sp. PDM31. The sequence continues at coordinate 322,093 of NZ_JAHUWS010000008.1, forward strand.
GGGATATCAGCGGATGCAGCGATAGCATCAATCAGTTCCGACTTGTTCACTCTAAGTCCCCTTACTATCTATTTGAGTATGATTCTAAGTTTTTTTGGTAAAAGCAAAAACCAGTGCTGAATGGCCTACAGACACTTAAGAGCCGCTTTATAACAAGGGCTCTAAAAAACTGTCAAGGAAGCCCCCCAGGCAAATACGTACTAATGCGTGCTGATTCTTTCCTTGGAATCCGAGTCGCGTTTCTCATCCTTCGCGACTATCTCCGGAGCCACATCCGGCAAGGGCTCCGGCGCGTATTGCAGCGCAATTTGCAGGACCTCGTCAATCCATTTAACCGGTTTAATCTGTAGATCCTGCTTGATATTGTCCGGAATCTCCTTCAGATCGCGCACGTTCTCTTCAGGAATGATCACCGTCTTGATTCCGCCACGATGTGCCGCGAGCAGTTTTTCTTTTAAACCGCCAATCGCCAGCACCTGGCCACGCAAGGTGATTTCACCGGTCATGGCGACATCAGCGCGTACCGGAATCCCGGTCAAGGCCGATACCAGTGCCGTGCACATGCCCACACCGGCGCTAGGACCGTCTTTGGGCGTCGCCCCTTCCGGCATGTGGATGTGGGTGTCGCGCTTCTCGTGGAAGTCCAGGGGGATCCCCAGGCTCTTCGCCCGACTGCGCACAACGGTCAGGGCTGCGGTGATCGATTCGACCATCACGTCCCCCAGGGAACCGGTCTTGATCAACTGGCCTTTGCCTGGTACGACAGCGGCTTCGATGGTCAGCAATTCGCCACCGACCTGAGTCCACGCCAGCCCGGTTACCTGACCGATCTGATCCTGCTGTTCAGCCAGGCCATAGCGGAATTTACGCACGCCGAGGAAGTGCTCGAGCATGTCTGCCGTGACCTTCACCGAGAAGCGTTTTTCCAGTGCATGCTCCTTGACGGCCTTGCGGGACACCTTGGCAATCTGGCGCTCCAGACCACGCACACCGGCTTCGCGGGTGTAGTAGCGAATGATGTCGCGGATGGCTTCGGCGTCGAATTCCAGCTCGCCTTTCTTCAGGCCGTTTGCCGTAATCTGCTTGGGCGAAAGGTATTTGACGGCGATGTTGATCTTCTCGTCTTCGGTGTAGCCCGGCAGACGAATCACTTCCATCCGGTCCAGCAACGCTGGCGGAATGTTCATGGAGTTGGAGGTGCACAGGAACATCACATCGGAGAGGTCGTAATCGACTTCCAGATAGTGGTCGTTGAAGCTGTGGTTTTGCTCCGGATCAAGTACTTCCAGCAACGCCGATGCAGGATCGCCGCGCATGTCGCTACCCATCTTGTCGATTTCATCGAGCAGGAACAGCGGGTTGCGCACACCCACTTTTGTCATCTTTTGAATCAATCTTCCTGGCATCGAACCGATGTATGTACGGCGATGACCACGAATTTCCGCTTCGTCACGCACACCGCCAAGGGCCATGCGCACGAATTTGCGGTTGGTGGCATGAGCAATCGACTCCGCCAGGGACGTTTTACCAACCCCTGGAGGGCCAACCAGGCACAGCACCGGACCACGAATCTTCTTCACGCGCTTTTGCACGGCGAGGTATTCGAGGATCCGTTCTTTGACTTCTTCAAGACCGTAGTGGTCGGCGTCCAGAATGTCTTCTGCACGCGCCAGGTCCAGGCGCACCTTGCTCTGGGCTTTCCATGGCACCTGAACCAGCCAGTCGATGTACGAACGCACCACGGTGGCTTCCGCCGACATCGGCGACATTTGCTTGAGCTTGTTCAGTTCAGCGGTAGCCTTGGCCAACGCGTCTTTTGGCAGGCCGGCGGCATCGATACGCTTTTTCAGCTCTTCGACTTCGTTGTGGCCTTCGTCGCTGTCGCCGAGCTCTTTCTGAATGGCCTTCATCTGCTCGTTCAGGTAGTACTCGCGCTGACTGCGCTCCATTTGTTTCTTGACGCGACCGCGAATGCGCTTTTCGACCTGCAGCAGATCGATCTCGCCATCCAGCAACGCCAGCACGTGCTCGACCCGGGCCGACAGATCAATGATTTCGAGGATTTCCTGCTTCTGCTCGATCTTCAGAGCCATATGCGCGGCCATGGTGTCCACCAGGCGACCTGGCTCGTCGATGCTGTTGAGCGACGACAGGACTTCAGCGGGGACTTTCTTGCCCAACTGCACATATTGCTCGAACTGCGACAGCAGGCTGCGCACGAAGACTTCGGATTCGCGCTCCGGTGCGTCGACTTCGTCGATCAGCGAGACTTCGGCGCGGCAATGGCCGTCCACTTCGCTGAAGCGCTCCACGGCGCCGCGCTGTTCGCCTTCGACCAGAACCTTGACCGTACCGTCTGGCAGTTTGAGCAGCTGCAGGACAGTGGCAATGGTACCCACGCGATATAGCGCATCTTCACCGGGATCGTCGTCCGCGGGGTTCTTTTGGGCCAGCAGAAGAATCTGCTTGTCGCCCGTCATCGCAGCTTCGAGGGCTTCGATGGATTTCTCGCGCCCCACGAACAGCGGGATAACCATGTGCGGATAAACCACGACATCACGCAATGGCAGGAGAGGCAATTCGATGGTTGTCTTCATGATTTCGCCTCTACGGCGGCCGTAAGGCCGTAAACAGATGGAATTAAGCCTGAAACCAAGATGGGGGCTTGTTTAGAAAAAAACAAGCGGATAAAAGCAGTAAAAGATCGCAGCCTGATGAAGTTTGAGAAAATGGTCGGCTGCCAGGCCGCCATCGCTGGCAGGCCAGCTCCCACAAAAGCAAAGGGGCCCGAAGGCCCCTTCTATGTAACGGCTGCTTTGTACCGACTGCGTGACGCTTAAGCGTCTGGCGCGGCCTTGGCAGCAGGCTCACTGTTTTCGTAGATATACAGTGGCTTGGACTTGCCTTCAATTACGCTTTCATCGATCACTACTTTACTCACCTCGGACTGCGAGGGGATTTCATACATAGTGTCGAGCAATACACCTTCGAGAATCGAGCGCAGGCCACGGGCACCGGTTTTACGCTCCAGGGCACGCTTGGCGACCGATTTCAGAGCGTCGGAACGGAATTCCAGATCAACGCCTTCCATCTCGAACAGCTTGGCATATTGCTTGGTCAGGGCATTTTTCGGCTCGGTGAGAATCTGCATCAACGCAGCCTCATCAAGCTCGTCCAGCGTGGCAAGCACCGGCAGACGACCGACGAATTCCGGGATCAGACCGAACTTGACCAGATCGTCAGGTTCGACTTCACGCAGGGACTCGCCCACCTTCTTGCCTTCTTCCTTGCTGCGCACTTCTGCGTTGAAACCGATGCCGCCTTTGGTGGAACGGTTTTGAATGACCTTTTCCAGACCGGAGAACGCACCACCGCAGATGAACAGGATGTTACGGGTGTCGACCTGCAGGAATTCCTGCTGTGGATGCTTGCGACCGCCTTGAGGCGGAACGGAAGCAACCGTGCCTTCGATCAACTTGAGCAGGGCCTGCTGCACGCCTTCACCGGAAACGTCCCGGGTGATGGACGGGTTGTCAGACTTGCGCGAAATCTTGTCGATTTCATCGATGTAGACAATGCCCATCTGGGCCTTTTCCACGTCGTAGTCGCACTTCTGCAGCAGCTTCTGAATGATGTTCTCGACATCCTCACCCACATAACCCGCCTCGGTGAGGGTGGTTGCGTCGGCGATGGTGAACGGAACGTTCAGCAAGCGGGCCAGTGTTTCGGCAAGCAGGGTCTTACCCGAGCCTGTCGGGCCGATCAGCAGGATGTTGCTCTTGCCGAGTTCGACGTCGTCATTCTTTTTGTCACGCTGGTTCAGGCGCTTGTAGTGGTTGTACACCGCTACGGCCAGAACCTTTTTCGCACGCTCCTGACCAATCACATACTGATCGAGGATGCCGCTGATTTCTTTGGGCGAAGGCAATTTATGCGCGTTGCTTTCGGCCTGGGCTTCCTGCACCTCCTCACGGATGATGTCATTGCACAGGTCGACGCACTCGTCGCAGATAAAGACCGAGGGGCCGGCAATCAATTTGCGTACTTCATGCTGGCTTTTGCCACAGAAGGAGCAATAGAGCAGCTTGCCGTTGTCCTCGCCGTTGCGGGTGTCAGTCATTCGTTCGATCCAAATCCGATAGGCTTGCAACACAAGATGAAGGCTATTGCGGGCTTTTTCAAGCCCGCCGCTGATCAGACGCGCCGACCAAGCCTATTTTGAGCTGCTTATTTTTAAGCTGGGCGCTGGTTGATCACTTCGTCGATCAACCCGTATTCCTTCGCAGCCTCTGCACTCATGAAGTTGTCGCGATTGGTATCGCGCTCGATTTCTTCCAGAGTGCGGCCGCTGTGCTTGGCCATCAGCGTGTTGAGACGCTCGCGAATGAAGAGGATTTCCTTGGCATGGATTTCGATATCCGACGCCTGGCCCTGGAAACCGCCCAGTGGCTGGTGAATCATCACGCGCGAGTTCGGCAGGCAGTAACGCTTGCCTTGTGCTCCGGCCGTCAGCAGGAACGCGCCCATGCTGCACGCCTGACCGATACAGGTGGTCGACACGTTTGGCTTGATGAACTGCATGGTGTCGTAGATCGACATGCCCGCTGTCACCGAACCACCCGGGGAGTTGATGTAGAGATGGATGTCCTTGTCCGGGTTTTCCGCTTCAAGGAACAGCAGTTGCGCACAGATCAGGTTGGCCATGTAGTCCTCTACAGGGCCCACCAGAAAGATCACTCGCTCCTTGAGGAGGCGCGAATAGATGTCGTAGGCGCGCTCGCCACGAGCGGACTGCTCGACAACCATCGGGACCAGGCCGCCTGCGGCCTGGATATCAGAGTTCTGCTGAATATAGGAATTACGGAACATGCTCTGCAGTCACTCCCAAATAGTTATGTCTTGAATACGCATAAGCCAGCTCGAGAGCTGGCTTATGGTGTGTGCTTCTAACGCAAAATCAATCAGTCGGCTTGTGGAGCTTCTACCGGCTTGACCGCTTCTTCGTAAGAGACCGATTTGTCGGTCACGCTAGCTTTCTGCAGAACAGTATCCACAACTTGCTCTTCCAGCACAACCGAACGGACTTCGTTCAGTTGCTGGTCGTTTTTGTAGTACCAGGATACAACTTGCTCAGGCTCCTGGTAGGCCGAAGCCATTTCCTGAATCATCTCGCGAACGCGGGCTTCGTCTGGCTTGAGGTCGAATTGCTTGACCACTTCAGCCACGATCAGACCCAGCACCACGCGGCGCTTGGCTTGTTCTTCGAACAGCTCGGCCGGCAGTTGGTCAGGCTTGATGTTGCCACCGAACTGCTGAACAGCCTGCACACGCAGACGGTCAACTTCGTTGGACAGCAGAGCCTTTGGTACTTCGATCGGGTTGGTGGCCAGCAGACCGTCCATTACCTGATTCTTGACCTTGGATTTGATCGCCTGACGCAGTTCGCGCTCCATGTTCTTGCGAACTTCGGTGCGGAAGCCTTCCAGACCGGTTTCCTTGATGCCGAATTGAGCGAAGAATTCTTCGGTCAGTTCTGGCAGTTTTGGCTCGGAAACAGTGTTCACGGTAACGGTGAACTCAGCGGTTTTGCCAGCCAGGTCGAGGTTCTGGTAGTCCTCTGGGAAGGTCAGGTTCAGAACGCGCTCTTCGCCGGCTTTAGCGCCAACCAGACCATCTTCGAAGCCAGGGATCATACGGCCGGAACCCAGAACCAGCTGAGTACCCTTGGCGGAACCACCAGCGAACACTTCACCGTCGACCTTGCCGACGAAATCGATGTTCAGCTGGTCTTCGTTCTGGGCAGCGCGATCGGCCACTTCGAAACGAGTGTTCTGCTTGCGCAGGATTTCCAGCATCTTGTCCAGATCGGCATCGGTCACGTCAGCGCTCAGGCGCTCTACGGTGATACCGTCAAAACCGGCAACGGTGAACTCAGGGAACACTTCGAAAACTGCGACGTATTCCAGATCCTTGCCAGCTTCCAGGGATTTAGGCTCGATCGAAGGCGAACCAGCCGGGTTCAGCTTCTGCTCAACCACAGCTTCATAGAAGGAAGACTGGATCACGTCGCCTACAGCTTCCTGGCGAGCATCAGCACCAAAGCGGCGCTTGATTTCGCTCATTGGCACTTTGCCTGGACGGAAGCCAGCAATCTTGGCCTTTTGGGCGGTCTGCTGCAGACGCTTGTTGACCTGGCTCTCGATGCGCTCAGCCGGCACGGTGACGCTCATGCGGCGCTCAAGAGCAGTAGTATTTTCAACAGAAACTTGCATGGATATTCCTCGTTGCACAGACGTTAGCCGGCCGTTTCCGACCCCAGAATCAAGGGCATGCATTCTAGTGGGTCAAACTCAAGAAGTCACCCTACTGAAAACGGGTAAAAACGCAGCAGGCAATTTATAGGTGCGAATGCACGAATGCACCCCGCTCCCGTGACGAATACAGCCAAAGACGCCAAGGCTCTGCGCCAACCCTTCCTTATATAGAAGCGTTGCCAATCATTTCCCTGACAGCCAGCCCTGCGTGCAAGACCGGCGGGCAGCGCGGCATCATCGAGAAACACAAATACGACGAAACGCCCCACCCTGCGACCCGGAACCCGCGGTCGCCGAAACTCGGACCACCAAAACAAAAAAAGGCGCCAGACTGTTAAATCTGGCGCCTTTTCGAAATATGGGGTGGACGATGGGGATCGAACCCACGACAACGGGAGTCACAATCCCGTGCTCTACCAACTGAGCTACGCCCACCATATTGCGTGACAAAGAAGCCAAACAACTTCTCTGTTGAACCCCAATCCTGTCGCTCGACATGAATGAAGCTTTATTTGGTGCGGATGAAGAGACTCGAACTCTTACGCCTCGCGGCGCTGGAACCTAAATCCAGTGTGTCTACCAATTCCACCACATCCGCGGAGTGAAGCTTTTAAAGCAAAGGCGCCAGACTGTTAATCTGGCGCCTTTCGAAATATGGGGTGGACGATGGGGATCGAACCCACGACAACGGGAGTCACAATCCCGTGCTCTACCAACTGAGCTACGCCCACCATATCGCGCTACTTGTGCCAATGCTGCCTAATGGCGCACCCGGCAGGACTCGAACCTGCGACCATCCGCTTAGAAGGCGGATGCTCTATCCAGCTGAGCTACGGGCGCCTTGTTAGCTGTACCCTTGAAGGACTACAAACTAAGTGCTTTTCAGTTTTGCAGAACCTTGATTCCGCTCAACCTTCTCAACCAGTGCTAGGCTGTGCCCGACAAGTGCGACGAATAGTATAGAGCCCCCCAAAGGCCGTCAAACCTTTTTTAAAAAAAATTCATTTAATTAAAGGGCTTAGGGGAATTTGCAGACCAAGCGCCTTTGCCCTCACCGCATGACATGCGAGAATGCGTTCTCTTTTTTTCCCCTCTCGATGGTTAATCACGCGCAATGACTGCACAACTAATCGACGGCAAATCGATCGCCGCCAGCCTGCGCCAGCAGATCGCCCAACGGGTCAACGAGCGTCGCCAGCAGGGCCTGCGCACGCCTGGCCTTGCGGTGATCCTGGTCGGCAGCGATCCCGCCTCTCAGGTTTATGTCTCGCACAAGCGTAAAGACTGTGAAGAGGTCGGCTTTCTTTCCCAAGCCTATGACCTGCCTTCCGAAACCACTCAGCAAGCGCTCACCGATCTGATTGATCGCCTGAACGACGACCCGGCAATCGACGGCGTCCTGCTTCAGCTTCCGCTGCCTGAACACCTGGACGCATCGAAACTGCTGGAGCGCATTCGTCCAGACAAGGACGTCGACGGTTTCCATCCTTATAACGTCGGTCGCCTGGCCCAGCGCATTCCCCTTCTGCGTCCATGCACCCCTAAAGGCATCATGACCCTGCTGGAAAGCACCGGTGCCGATCTGTACGGCATGAATGCCGTGGTGGTCGGGGCTTCCAACATTGTTGGCCGCCCGATGGCCATGGAACTGTTGCTGGCCGGATGCACCGTGACCGTCACTCACCGCTTCACCAAGGATCTGGCCGGTCACGTCGGCCGTGCCGATCTGGTGGTGGTCGCCGCCGGTAAACCGGGCCTGGTCAAGGGTGAATGGATCAAGGAAGGCGCGATCGTGATCGACGTTGGCATCAACCGCCAGGAAGACGGCAAGCTGGTTGGTGACGTGATTTACGAAACCGCCCTGCCCCGCGCTGGCTGGATCACTCCGGTACCAGGCGGTGTCGGCCCGATGACCCGCGCCTGCCTGCTGGAAAACACGCTGTACGCAGCGGAAACCCTGCACAGCTGAGTCCCGGCGCGTCGATAACCAGCGGTTCAAGGAACCCCGCCAATGGCGGGGTTCTTTTTGTCTGCAACAAAAGCGCGACCATCCGCCGGAAAATGACTTTTTTTCATGTTTTACAGGACTTTCGCCTGCTGCTTGAACAACCATCGACAGTTATTCAGCCATACTCCAGAATGTCGCGCTTTTTACGAAATAGCCCGTTACAAACGGCTTATCAACACTTTATGAGTCTGCCAGCGTGAAAATTCGTCTTTCTATCCTGAGCCTATTTTTTGCAGTCGCAGGGACTTTAATCGCGCCGACCGCCAACGCTGGCGAAACCACAGCGGCGCCTCGAGATACGACACGACTCAAGCTCGCCTCCGGCAGTACGCTGCTGATGGATATGCAGACCAACAAAGTCATTTACGCCAACAATCCGGACGTTGTGGTACCGATCGCGTCCGTCAGCAAGCTGATGACTGGCCTGGTGGTGGTTGAAGCTCGCCAGAACATGGACGAATACATCAGCATCAACATCCGCGACACCCCGGAAATGAAAGGCGTGTATTCGCGGGTCAAGCTCAACAGTGAGATGCCGCGCCGGGAAATGCTGCTGATTGCGCTGATGTCTTCGGAAAACCGTGCCGCCGCGAGCCTGGCTCACCACTACCCGGGTGGTTACGCGGCGTTCATTGCCGCGATGAACGCCAAAGCCAGGGCACTGGGCATGACCAGCACCCATTTCGTCGAGCCGACCGGCCTGTCGCCACGCAACGTGTCCACCGCCCGCGACCTGAGCAAACTGCTGGTCGCCGCTCATAAGCACCCGATGCTGACCGAGCTCAGTACCACCAAGGAAAAAACCGTGTCGTTTCGCAAACCCAACTACAGCCTGGGTTTTCGCAATACCGACCATTTGGTCCGCAAGCCGGACTGGAACATCGAACTGACCAAGACCGGCTTTACCAATCCGGCCGGTCATTGCCTGGTACTGGTCACGCACATGGCTAACCGTCCGGTTGCCCTGGTCATTCTCGATGCCTATGGCAAGTACACGCACTTTGCCGACGCCACACGCATTCGAAACTGGGTCGAAAGTGGTCGCAGCGCGGATGTGCCTTCGGTGGCTTTGCAGTACAAGTCGGACAAGAATCTCAAGCAACGCCAAACCGGCGTTATTGAAGCGTCGAAGTAAAACCGCTATTCCAGTAAACAAAAAGCCCCGAACATTCGGGGCTTTTTCATTTCACTCAGTCATTGGGCAACGGCATCTGATCATCATCCGGGATGCCATCGCCGGCGCTCGGATCGTGCCGACCGTTGGGCCGTTCGGTTGGTGCTACAACAGGACGCGCCAGCGGATCGCGCATCGGACTGTCCGGATCCATCACCGGGTCCACGTCCTGTTCCGGCGTGGTGGGGACGGTTTCCGGACGTTTGTCGTCGAAACTCGAATCGGTAGTCATGCACACCTCCATTGAACCTGGTTTGAACCTAAGGTTTGAGATCACCCAGCGGATCGTAAGGCTTGGCGGGCGCCTTGGAATTGTCGTCCGGCTTCACGTCCCGGGGCGCCTTGGCCGGCCCCGTGGGATCGACCTGAGGGTCGCTGACGTCCGGAGAGTCGGGATCAAACCCCAGGTCATCACCGGAGGAATGCTCGGATGAGTGCGGGCCGTCGGGCGTATTGGAATGAGCCATGGGCGCCTCCTGAATCACGGCCCGAAAAATTTCGGGCCCGTACAGATAAGAGACTGAAAACTACCAGCGGTGCCCGGTGGGTGACGAACGGAGTCAACGGGCAGCGAGCGCCTTTTTCGCTTTGGCGGCCGCCTGTTCCTGCCCGGCCTGAGCCAGATCCTGCGCAGCCTTCAGCCAGCGCTGCTGATCGACCTGAGCCGGAATCTGTGTCGGGTTCTGGATCAACACCGCCCAGCCTCCTGCATCTTTGAACGACGACTCGAAGGCGCTGAAGCTCATCAGCTCGTGGCGATTCATCCCGGCGCGCAGCAGGACAGTCTGTTTCTGGCGGTTGTAACCGGAGAGAATGGCATAACGCGGTTCAGCCCACAGCGCCGAGCCCTCGGTGAAACGAACCATCACCGGATACCCTGCCGCCACCTGGGTCAGCAGGGCCGGCAGTGTGCTGTCGAGGGGATAGACAACCATGCCGTACTCGCGGGCAAGGTTTTGCATGTTCTGTTGCAACTGCGCTTCACCTCCCGGCAAATGCAGGGGTTTGTCGAGCAGACCTGGCGTGATCACGATCCCTTGCTGGGACAACAGGCTGGCCAGCACCTGCGGCCCGCTTTGATAGGCCTCGCCACGGTAGAACCGACCACTGAGCTCGACACGCTCCGGCAGACGCTTGATCTCGGGCGCAACACTGCCGGCGCACCCGGCGAGGCTCGCGATGCAGCCGGCAATCAGTGCCGTCGAAACAACTCGTGAAAACACCCTTGCCATCATCACTCCCTTGTTCAGGTTCCAGGCAAACACAGGCCCGGCTTGACCGCGATCATAGGGTGCCACGCCCCGGCGGTATAGCCTCAAGCACCAGTTAAGTGAATTCGATAGAGCGAACTGGTTGATCACAGTCGACCTTCGGTCAATAGCCTGAAATACAGCAAGGACTAGACTGTCATCTGAAGAGAGCGATAAGCGAAGAGTACGCTGCCGCGGGGCAAAGAGGAGGCACTGATGAGCCTGGTGATGATCATTGCAATGTTGGTTTGCGGCTGGTTGGCCGTGGCCGCCGCCATGTTGTGGGGCGTGCTGCGCATTGCCCGTCGGCACCACCATCATCCCCCTGCTCAACCGGCGCCTCTGGTGAAAACCGAAGAGTCGTCCGCCCGACATGCCAACGCCCACTGAGCACCCCCCCTGTAAACCAAAACGGCCGCCTGCACTCCATGGAGTTCAGGCGGCCGTTTCTGTTCGGTGAGGATCAAGCCTGGGCGGTAAGCCGCTTCTGCCTGTTTCTGCGCATCATGTTCAACACTTCGATCGCCGCCGAGAATGTCATCGCCGCATACACATAACCTTTCGGTACATGGGCGCCGAAGCCTTCGGCAATCAGGGTCATGCCGATCATGATCAAAAAGCCCAGGGCCAGCATCACCACCGTCGGGTTTTCGTTGATGAACTTGGCCAGGGGATCAGCCGCCAGCAACATCACCAGTACCGACACCACCACCGCGATGATCATGATAGGCAAGTGCTCGGTCATGCCGACAGCGGTGATGATGCTGTCGATGGAGAACACCATGTCCAGCAGCAGGATCTGCCCGATCGCTGCGGCAAAACCCAGGGTCACGGTCGAAGTGGCCGATTTCGGATCTTCCGGTGCCGGGTCCATGCTGTGATGGATTTCAGTGGTCGCCTTCCACAACAGGAACAGACCACCGGCGATCAGGATCATGTCCTTCCAGGAAAACGCGTGGCCGAGAATTTCGATCACCGGCGCAGTCAACTGAACAATGAAAGCGATGGTGCTAAGCAGGCCCAAACGCAGGATCAGCGCCATGCCGATACCGATGCGTCGTGCCTTCTGCCGATTCTGCAGGGGCAGTTTGTTGGTCAGGATCGAGATAAAGATCAGGTTATCGATCCCGAGGACGATCTCCATCACCACCAGGGTGGCCAGGGCGACCCAGGCAGTAGGGCTTGCAGCAAGTTCTAAAAGGTATTCCATGGGTCAGTCCTGACTCGTTTAACGTTTAGATTTCCTGGGATGTGGATTCAGCTTTTTCCGCATCTTTTTCCGCTGGCTCTTTCTTGGTGATCAAGCCACCAGTGGCATCGCTGAGCGCTTGCTCGGCAGCCTTGTGGGTGTCGTCGATCGCCTGTTTGGCGCTTTCGGCAGCCTTGCCCATCAACTGTTGAGCGCTTTTCTCGGCCTGGTCGCAACCGGCCAGTAGCAGTAAAGACGTAAACAACAGCGCCGTGGTTTTAAGCTTCATGATGCTTTCCTCGATAGAACGAACAGGCCCAACCGATGGCCCGTTGATAGCGAAGCATTCTAGGGGGAGTGATACTTCAGGAAAATTCGTATTTTTACCGAGTATACTTCGGTTTTTACGAACACCTTTCAAATGACATGCTGGGCTTTTAAAACGCGGGGATATGTATGTTGAATTACCGGCAGTTGCACTATTTCTGGGTCGTGGCCAAAACCGGCAGCATTGTCCGCGCCTGCGAGCAACTGAACCTGACCCCGCAAACCATCAGCGGGCAGATTTCGCTGCTGGAGCAGACCTATGGCATCGAGCTGTTTCGCCGGGTCGGCCGGCAGCTTGAACTGACGGAAGCCGGGCGCCAGACCCTGCCCTACGCCGAGCAAATGTTTCAACTGGGTGGCGAGCTGGAGCTGATGTTGCGGGCTCAACCCAATGAACAGCAGATTCTGTTCCGTGTCGGCGTGGCCGACGTGGTGCCCAAGTCCATCGTCTATCGCCTGATCGCGCCGACCATGGAGCTGAGCGAGCCGCTGCGCATCACCTGCCGCGAAGACAAACTGGAGCGTCTGCTCGCCGACCTGGCAATCCAGCGCCTGGACCTGGTGATTTCCGACAGCCCGATGCCGTCCCACCTGGATATCAAAGGCTACAGCCAGAAACTCGGCGAATGCGGGATCAGCTTCTTTGCCACCGCGCAACTGGCAGCACGCTACGGCGAGGATTTCCCGCGCAATCTGCACGGCGCGCCCTTACTGATTCCCGGCCCGGAAACCGTGGTGCGCAACCGCTTGCAGCGCTGGTTCGCCGACCAGCAGATCCAGCCGCAGATCGTCGGCGAGTTCGACGACAGCGCGTTGATGCAGGCCTTCGGGCAGTCCGGCAGCGGAATCTTCATCGGGCCGAGCGTGATTGCCGATGAAGTGAAACGCCAGTGTGGCGTCGAGGTGATCGGCCAGACCGACGCGGTGAGCGAGTCGTTCTACGCCATTTCGGTGGAGCGCAAGGTCAAGCACCCGGGTATTGTCGCCATTACCGAAGGTGCCCGACGCGAACTGTTTACCGCAATATGACGCTTAGGCGCAGACCTCACGGGGTTTGAAGGTCATCAGCGCCATTGCCAGCAGAATCGAGGCCAGGATGAATCCGGCAGCCGCGAAGCCCAGTCCTTGCAGGCCGACGCTGTCGATCACCCGACCGCCGATCATCGCGCCCAGGCCAATGCCGAGGTTGGCCCCGGCAATGTTCAGCGAAGCGGCAAACGCCGGTGCCTCGGGCGCAGCTTTCATCAGGCGCACATGGCTGACCAGGAACAACGCGGCCTGGGTCACGCCCCAGATACCCATGGCTGCGGCCAGTCCGAGGGGCGAATGAATGTTCGGCACCAGTGTCACCAGGCCGGCAATCATGAATGCACAGAACATCATCGAAGCTATTAGCGGATGGCGATCCACCGCGCGCCCGCCCAGGGAGTTGCCGATCAACCCCACCGCACCGAAGCCCATCAGGCACCAGCCGACCAGGGTACCGTTAAAGCCGGCCAGACGCTCGAGGATGTCAGCCAGGTAGGTGTAAGCGGTGAACATGCCGCTGAACACCACCACCGACAGCAATACATGACCCTGCATCAAAGGACTGCGCAGGATCTTGAACTGCGAAATGAAGCTGACCTGATGCTGATGCAGGCTGGTTTTCGGCAGGTAGATAAACAGCAGTAACGCCTTGGCAAACGCGATGAGTGCCAACAGGCCGAAAGCGCTTCGCCAGCCGAACGCATCGGAGATCAGTGTGCCCACCGGAATGCCGAACACCGTGGCACAGACGATGCCGAAGCCGATTTTGGCGATGGCGCGCCCGGCGTAGTCCGGCCCGACAATGTCCACCGCCGTTTCACTGGCCAGCGCCCAGAACACTGGCAGCCCCAGCGCAGGAACCAACCGGGCGAACGCCATTACCCAGATATTCGGCGCCAGCGCGGCCAGGGTATTGGCCAGGCCGAACAGGATCAGCACCGAAATGAACAGCTTGCGCCGCTCGAAACGGGCGAAATACGCGGTGAGGAACGGGCCGAACGCGGCAACGGTGAAGGCAAACAGGGTCACCAGCAGACCGGCCTGCGGGATGCTGACATCCAGGTCCCGGGCGATGGCCGGCAACAGGCCGACAATGATGAATTCCGTGGTCAGCACCGTGAAACCGGCGGCAGACAACAGAAGGATGGGCAACAACCGCATGCAAAACTCCAGAAAACAACAACAGCAGTGATAGCCCGAAGGCCCACTGGCAGACATGAAAATGAGGATGGCGAAGCTTAACAGAGTGACCGCAAAGGCGGTTGCACGAACCTGCAAAAAGCGCTGATGCCTGAGCGGCACTTCGTCACAGGCCTGAAGGATCGGTCCTACGCTGTGATAAAATCCGCGCCCTGAAAAACGTACACCCTGTATTCCACCTCTCGGTTTCCCGCCCGCGGCCTGCCCTTTTTGTGCTGCAAACCTGCGAAAACCCTGCATTTTAAAAAAAACATCAGAGATGCCGTTTTTATGAGCGCTTCATCCTCCTCGCTATTGCAACGCCTGAAACGCACCAGCCTGGTCACGCAAATCGTTATCGGCCTGATCGCCGGTATTGCCCTGGCCCTGTTTGCGCCTGAGATAGCCAAATCCAGTGCATTCATCGGCAAGGTCTTCGTCTGCGCCCTGAAAGCAGTCGCACCGATCCTCGTATTTGTGCTGGTCATGGCCTCGATCGCCAACCACAAGCACGGCCAGGAAACCCATATCCGCCCGATCCTGTTCCTGTATCTGCTGGGTACCTTCGCTGCGGCCGTGGTAGCAGTGGTTGCCAGCATGATGTTCCCGTCGAGCCTGGCGCTTTCCACCCACGACGTCGCGGTGACAGCGCCGGGCGGTATCGGCGAAGTCCTGCAAAGCCTGCTGTTGAGCGTTGTGGATAACCCGGTCAGTGCACTGATGAACGCCAACTTCATCGGCATCCTCGCCTGGGCAATCGGCATGGGCATTGCCATTCGCCACGCCGGCGACACCACCCGTGAGGTGCTGGGTGATCTGTCCAACGGCGTGACCCTGATCGTTCGCCTGGTGATTCGCTTCGCCCCACTGGGCATCTTCGGCCTGGTGGCCTCGACCCTGGCCACCTCGGGCTTCGGCGCGTTGATCGGTTACGCGCACCTGCTGGCAGTACTGCTGGGCTGCATGCTGTTCGTGGCGCTGGTGATGAACCCGGCCATCGTGTTCTGGAAGCTGCGTCGCAACCCTTATCCGCTGGTGCTGACCTGCCTGCGCGAGAGTGGCATCACCGCGTTCTTCACCCGCAGTTCGGCCGCGAACATTCCGGTCAACCTGGAGTTGAGCAAGCGACTGGGCCTGCACGAAGACACCTACTCGGTATCGATCCCGCTGGGCGCGACCATCAACATGGCTGGCGCTGCAATCACCATCACCGTGCTGACCCTCGCGGCCGTGCACACTCTGGGCATTGCCGTGGATATTCCGACGGCCATTCTGCTTAGCGTCGTTGCGGCGATCTGCGCCTGCGGCGCGTCGGGCGTGGCGGGTGGTTCGTTGTTGCTGATTCCGCTGGCGTGCAGCCTGTTCGGCATTCCGAGCGAGATCGCCATGCAGGTGGTGGCGGTTGGTTTCATTATTGGTGTGTTGCAGGACTCGGCGGAGACGGCGTTGAACTCGTCCACCGATGTGCTGTTCACCGCGGCGGCTTGCCTGGGTGAAGAAGAGAAAGCCGAACGCCTGGCCTGATCCAAAATCCTTTGTGGGAGCGAGCAGGCTCCCACAGGGTCCGCCGTTTAGAAGACCATTATGAAAAAGCCCCCGCAACCTCAGGCTGCGGGGGCTTTTTTGCGTCTGGACGGTTTAGATCGCGCCCATGTAATCGCGCTTGCCCACTTCCACACCGTTATGACGCAGCAGTGCGTAAGTGGTGGTGACGTGGAAGAAGAACTGCGGCAGGCCGTAGGTCAGCAGGTAGGACTGGCCAGAGAAGCGCTTCTCTTTCGGGGTACCCGGACGGGTCACGATTTCGATGCCTTCCTTGCCGTTGATCTGCTCCGGCGTGAACTCGCCGATGAAGGCCAGGACCTTGGCGATCAGCGCTTGCAGTTCGGCGAAGGTGGTTTCAGTGTCGTCGTACTTCGGTAGCTCGACTTCGGCCAGGCGCGCGGAAACACCCTTGGCGAAATCAACGGCGATCTGCACCTGACGCACCAGCGGGAACATGTCCGGGTATAGGCGAGCCTGCAGGAAAGCGTTCGGGTCGATGTTCTTGGCGGTGGCGTGGGCTTCGGCTTTTTTCAGCACGTCACTGAGGGCGTTCAGCATTTGCTTGAAAACAGGGACGGAAGCGTCGTACAGGGAAATGGTCATGGCAGTCTCGTGAAGTGGCAGGTGGGAAACGTGGACCGATTATAGCCATGCCCGCCCCTCCTGCGGCTTGTCTTTTATCCAGCAAGGATTAGGCTAGGCGGCTTCGACGGCATGCTTCAACGGCATAGGGAAAGCGCGATGAGCACAGAACAAGAACAGACCTTCGACGAGCCGCGGCTCAACAGCACGGAAATCCGCATTCTCGGCTCGTTGATCGAGAAGCAGGCCACCAGTCCGGAAACCTATCCGCTGACCCTCAATGCCCTGGTGATCGCCTGCAACCAGAAAACCAGTCGCGAACCAGTGATGAACCTGACCCAGGGCCAGGTCGGCCAGAGCCTGCGCGCCCTCGAAGGCCGTGGTTTCACCCGGCTGGTGATGGGTAGCCGCGCCGATCGCTGGGAACACAAGGTCGACAAGGCACTGGAACTGGTGCCGGCACAGGTGATTCTGACGGGGCTGTTGTTCCTGCGCGGTCCGCAGACGGTCAACGAACTGCTCACACGCAGTGGTCGCATGCATGAGTTCGAAGACACTGAACAGGTTGTGCATCAGCTGGAGCGCTTGATCGCTCGTGGTCTGGCACTGTTGATCCCGCGTCAGGCCGGTCAGCGTGAAGACCGCTACATGCACGCACTGGGCGATCCGGCGGATATCGAGGCGATTCTTGCAGCGCGGCAGAACCCGGTAGAACGTGGCGGTGGCAGCGGTGTTTCGGTTGAACGGATCGAAGAGCTTGAGGCGCGGATTGCGGCGCTCGAGGAGCGTCTGTCGCGGCTTGAATAAAGCGACCTGGCCGAGGCATTGGTGCTGGCTGTACCGGCGCCATCGCTGGCAAGCCAGCTTGTAAGAGCGAGCATGCTCGCGAAAAACCTGAGAACGCCGGGGGGTGTCAGGCTTCCCGCGTCAGCGTTGACGACCATCGCGAGCGTGCTCGCTCCTACAGTTTGATCTTCTGCGAATGCGAGGCCTGTAGCCGCCACAGATCCCTTGTAGGAGCGAGCATGCTCGCGAAAAACCTGAGAGCGCCGGGGGGTGTCAGGCTTCCCGCGTCAGCGTTCACGACCATCGCGAGCATGCTCGCTCCTACAGTTTGATCTTCTGCGAATGCGAGGCCTGTAGCCGCCACAGATCCCTTGTAGGAGCGAGCATGCTCGCGAAAAACCTGAGAGCGCCGGGGGGTGTCAGGCTTCCCGCGTCAGCG
>NZ_JAHUWS010000009.1:0-318183 GCF_019218965.1 Pseudomonas sp. PDM31
GAGGCCTGTGGCCGCCACAGATCCCTTGTAGGAGCGAGCATGCTCGCGAAAAACCTGAGAACGCCGGGGGGTGTCAGGCTTCCCGCGTCAGCGTTCACGACCATCGCGAGCATGCTCGCTCCTACAGTTTGCTCTTCTGCGAATGCGAGGCCTGTGGCCGCCACAGATCCCTTGTAGGAGCGAGCATGCTCGCGAAAAACCTGAGAACGCCGGGGGGTGTCAGGCTTCCCGCGTCAGCGTTCACGACCATCGCGAGCATGCTCGCTCCTACAGAATGGGAGGAGTGTAACCGCCATAGAATCCTCCCACAGTTGACTTGGCTGGATCACAGATGTGCAATCCAGCCCGGAACTTGTGGGAGCGCGCTTGCCCGCGATGGCGTCGGCACGCTCAATAAGCCGCCAAGCCCTCAACCACGGGCAAACGCCACGGCTTTTTGGAACTGTTCGTCTGTCGGCCGCACGCCGGTGTAGAGCACAAACTGCTCAAGCGCCTGGATCGCGATCACTTCCAGCCCGGTGATCACCCGCTTGCCTGCGGCGCGAGCCTGCACGATCAGCGGTGTTTCCGAGGGGATCGCCACCACATCAAAGACAGTCTCGGCATGTGCGATTACGTCAGCCTCGAACGCCAACTGGCCGGCTTCCGGTCCGCCGTCCATGCCTACCGGGGTCACGTTGATCAGCATCTGCGGACGCTGCTCACCCAACTCGGCTTGCCACCGATACCCCAACGAGTCTGCCAGCGCCCGCCCGGCACCCTCGTTACGGGCCACGATCAGACCATTGCTGTAGCCGCCATCACGCAAGGCACTGGCCACCGCCTTGGCCATGCCACCACTGCCGCGCAGGGCAAAGGTCGAATCCTTGGGTACTTCATGGGTTTGCAGCAACTGCGCAACGGCGATGTAGTCAGTGTTGTAGGCCTTGAGATGGTCATCGGTATTGACGATGGTGTTGATCGACTGAATCGCCGCAGCCGATGCATCCAGCTCATCGACCAGGGCGATGCTGGCTTCCTTGAACGGCATCGACACGCCGCAGCCACGAATACGCAGGGCGCGGATACCGGCGACAGCACCCGGCAGGTCGTGGCTGGCGAACGCTTTGTAATAGAAGTTCAGGCCCAACTGCTCATACAGATGATTGTGGAAACGCAGGCCAAAGTTCCCGGGACGTGCCGACAGGGACATGCACAGCTGGGTGTCTTTGTTGGGGTTCATCTGCATGCAAAGCTCCTTCAAAAGCACTTTCGGATGGACGGGATTAGCCAGCCCATCGAGTTCTGTTCGATGATATTGACCTGCCTGTGCGAACCGGCACACACCGGTCAGAAAGTCGGTCCAGACCTTACACAAAATTTACCCAATGGCTGTGCTGAATTTCGAAAAAAAGCTGTCTTAGTAGTATCCCCGCGACATTCCTTGGGTCTGTTGCAGACACAAGCGCCGGGTCGCAGATCGAGGAACCATCATGATCAGTCGAATCCCCACTGTAGCCTTGCTGATCGGCGCACTCGCCGTCGCAGGACAGGCGCAAGCCCATGGCGGCGGTAATGATGCGGCGGTGTTCGGAGCGATCGTCGGTACTGCCATCGTTGGCTCAGCCCTGATCAACGCCAACCGGCCGGTCTATGTGGCGCCGCAGCCGGTCTACGCCCCACCGCCACAGGTCTACTACCAGCCTCCCCCACCGGTTTATTACCAGCCGGCACCGATCTACGTGCAACAACCGGTCTACTACGCTCCGCCGCCAATATATTACGGGCCACCCCGTGGTTATTACGGACCACCCAGAGGTTATTACGGCCCGCCCCGTGGTTACTATCGCGCCCATTACGGTCGCTGGTAACGCATCATCAAGCCCCGTGTTGAGAGCGTAATGCTGTTCACTTAAGCATGGTGTTGTTAAGAACTGGATTGGGGGGATATCCATTGCTGCGGTAACGGCCACCTATGGTTTCGCTCTTACAGCGAGTCACTTTTGGAAGAGCCCAAAAGTAACCAAAAGGCTCTTGCCCCACCACTCGGTGCCTCGCTTTGGCTTTGGCTTTTGATTTTCTTGCCCCCTCGAGAGGCCGAGTGGAGGTTCTGCGCAGTGGGCAACCCGGCATGGATGCCGGGTTAGCCGCGCTGGGCCAAGGATGGCCCATCGCGGCGGGCCCACGGAGCAGGACCGGAGCGAGGGCATGCCGAGCCTAGGCGAGGCACCGAACGTCAGGGGCAAGAGCCCTTGGTTACTTGGGGCTTTTCCAAGTGACTCGCTGTAAGAGCGAAACCATAGGTGGCCGTTACCGCAGAAATGGATATACACCTAATCCAAATATCCACCTGGAGCCCTCCAACCTAAAGTGAACAGCATTACGTGTTGAGAGCGGGGCTTTTATTCCCGTTCGTCGCCAGAAGTCTGGATCCATCTCGTCAAGGTCGCTATCGGGACAATGCCCGGGGTGCTGGTTGGCAAGAATAATTGATCACTCTTTTGGCCCGCGTCACAAACGGTCATATTAATGTCACAAAAGATCCGCAAGCTCGGATCTGTCCGTTGATAACAGGTCAATAAAAACAAGGACGACCCCATGCCAACCCAAAACCCGCACCGCAACGCCGGCCTGTGCACCTCCAGCAAGGTCTATGACACACTGACCGAACTCAAGCACCTGGAAGGCCATCGCAGCGCCAAATTTCTTTCGCTGCTGACGCAAAACCTGGTGCGCAAAGGCCTGCTCAACGAGCAGGAAGTGGTGCAAATGCTCGATCAGGTCGTCAACTGATCGACAGCCGGTCTTTTACCCTCACTGGCGTCAATGACCACTATTGAAAACGTTGATTTTCGGTGAGAGCGCCGGGGCCTTAAGGTAACTCCACAGATTGATGGAGGTACCTATGATGTCTCAAGTCCAGATCATGTCCGTTATCGGTAGCGCGGTTCCCGCACAACTCAGAAACCTGGGCATGCTCGCCTGCTGGTATCTGGTTCAGGATGGCGAGCCAATCAGTGGTCCGCTGACCTCGCTGCCCGCCGCCCGGGCACTGTCGCAACGCATTGGCACAGGCCAGTCCGGCAAACTCAGTGCTTAAGGCAACTGCACCCGCGGTTTGGTTTCGATGAAAATGGCCCAGCTCGACATGAACAGGGCCGCAATCAATGGGCCGATGACAAAGCCGTTGAGACCGAAAACCGCCAGGCCACCCAAGGTCGAGATCAAAATCATGTAGTCGGGCATCTTGGTGTCCTTGCCCACCAGGATCGGGCGCAGCAGGTTATCCACCAGGCCAATCACGAAGATCCCGAACAAGGTCAGCACGACCCCTTGCCAGATCGCCCCGCTCAGCAGGAAAAACGCCGCCACGGGTGCCCAGACGATCCCCGCACCCACCGCTGGCAGCAACGACAGGAACGCCATCAGTACCGCCCAGAGCAACACGCTGGGGATATCGAGCACCCAGAAAATCAGCCCGCCCAATGCACCCTGCGTGACAGCGACCAACAGGTTGCCCTTCACCGTGGCCCGCACCACCCGATTGAACTTGAGCTGCAGACGACGTTTCTGCTGATCTTCCAGTGGTACGGCGGCCCGCACCTTGCGCGCGAGCTCAGAGCCATCGCGCAGGAAGAAGAACAGCATGTAGAGCATGATGAAAAAGCTGACGATGAACTCGAATGTACCCTGGCCAAAACTGAACGCCCGGGAGGCCAGGACCTGCCCGCCGGTCATCGCGCTTTTGACGATTTTCTCCCGCAACCCATTCAGCTCACCTATGCCGAACCGGTCGAGCAAATTCTGGAAGTATGCCGGCAGGCTGTGCTTGAACTGCGCCACATAGCCGGCAATGTCCAGCTCGCCGCTCTCGATGCGCTTGTACAGCGCCGCGCCTTCCTGCACCAGCAAGGTGCTGATGGTAATCACCGGCAGGATTGCGATCACCAGACATATGCTCAGGGTGCACAGCGACGTCAGGTTGCGCTCCCAGCCGAATTTCAGCTGCAACCGATGCTGCAAGGGCGCAAAGAGAATGCCGAGAATGACCGCCCAGAACACCGCGCCGTAGAACGGCAGCAGAATCCAGACAAATGCAACGCTCACCAGTGTCAGCAATACCATCAATGATTTGTCTTGTAGCGTCTCTTTACTCATATCCGATCCATGTCAGTACACCCGGACGTAAAACGCAACGCCCTGATGCTTAGTCCGCCACGGTTCGCGCGAGTGCCATCCGTTTGTTCTTCAAGCATAGATTCAGATCAACACCGGCCTATAACGCCCCCGCCACCGCAGGCGCCGCATACAGGATGCACCACATATTTTTTCAGGGTTTTTCATCGAGTCGAATTGCCTGGACAGGATGTTTTTCACAGCACGGGCCTTGGCGCGGCGGTTTACTGCACATTCAAGCTGCCGATAAGTGTTCGGGGCGATTGTCGCGGGAGAGCCCATGAGCCTGGTACGTCTGAGCAAACTCATTTCAGTGGGGTTTGGCATGGCCTTGGTTGCCTGCCTGATGACCCTGGCGCTGGATGAATACTTTGGTGAGCAGGCTGCGCAAGCCACGGATCGACGTCACCAGACGATCGTTGGCGTCTCGCGGATGGCCACCCTCAACCGTGAAATGACGCACCTCGCCCGTCTTTATGTAGGCACCGGCGATGAATTGTTTCTGAGCCAATACAACGAAAAATGGCAGAAAGGCCGGACATTCCACGGCATCACTCTGGATTTGCGCGCGATTGGCCTGAACGACTCAGAGCAAAAACTGCTGGATTTGGTCGAGACCATGGATACCAGGCAGACGAGCATGGAACGCATGGCAATGAAACAGAGCTTTCACGGCACGAGGGGGCCGTCATTGCTTGCCAGCACCACTTACGTCAATTCCGAGTGGGGTTTTGCTGTCGCGCTGGATCAACTGACCAGCTCAATTACCCTGCGTTTCAATAGTGACTTCGTTGCGGCTCGCAAAAAAGCGCAGTGGGCCAGCCAAATCAATGTCCTGATGCAGTTGATTACCCTGGGGGCGGGTCTGCTGGCGTTTTTGGTCATCCTGCGTCGGCAGCTGGTGACTCCCCTGCTGAGTCTTGCCGAACGCATGCGCCGCCTGCACGCTGGTGAAGATCCTGGGCAGCCGGAGCAGCGAAAGGGGCTCGCTGAAGTCGTGACCCTGGCCGAGGCAATCGATGCCTATGTGGACGTCAATGAAAAACTGCGCCGACAGCACTGGGTAAAAGAACTCCTCGGCGAGCTGATGCAAGCGTTGCAGTTATGCACCAGTCGGGAGGCCTTTGCGGCGACGCTGCAGCACAAACTGGGTGAATGCCTGGGTTGCCGGACGACGTTGCTGTTCGACGCAGAACCCTCTGGGGCGCGTACGGGCCAAGTGCACTACAGTCTGCCACTGCTGCAGGAAGGCCAGCAGCTGGCCAGCCTTGAAATCGACTTCGCCAACCGCCCGGATCCCGCCCAGCTGAAGTTTCTCGACAGCTTGCCCAACCGACTCGGTACGCTCCTGAGCTTGCTGGATCAACGCATTCACAATCAGCAATTGTTGCAACAGGCTCACCTGCAGGCCCGGCAACTGGAATCCCAGGCGGTGAAACTGCAACAACGCCAGCAGTCCCTGGAAACCACCGAGAGCTGGTATCGCAGCATCGTCGAGTTTGCCCCCAAAGCGCTGCTGGTGTTCGACGAACAAGGGGTGATCCTGGCTAACCAGCAGAGCGAAGCGACCTTTGGTTATGCCCCCGGCAGCCTGCTTGGCTTGAGCTACCGGGCACTGGTACCGGACAGCCAGTTTGAAGTCATTGAACACCTGCTCGAACGTGTGCGGCAGAAAAAGACGCTCGGCACGCTCGAGCTGATTGCCCGTCGCGCTGACGGTAGCGAGTTCCCGGCCGAATTGCGCCTGTGTCTGCTGCCGGCGCGACAGAATCGAGGGCAATGTCTGTGCGTTGCGTTTCGCGATCTCAGCCAGCGCAAAGCTGAAGAGCGCAGGCTGCGTGAAGCACACGAACAGCAGGAGGCCATCGTTAACTCGGCGCCCTATGGCATTGCCCTGGTGCGAGGCATGCTCATCGCCCAGGCCAACTCGCGGCTGGACGAACTGCTCGGCTACGCCGTTGGCGAACAGCTTCAGCGCTCCCCGCTGATCTGGCTGGAGCACGTCATGCCGGCACAGATGATGATCTCGTTCGAGGCGCAGGTGCGCGAGACGTTGAACCGTGGCGACATCTTTCAGCAGCGTTTGCAACTTTGCCGCCAGGACTCCAGCCGTTTCTGGGCAAGCATGAGTGCAAGGGCCATCAGCCCCGGCGACCTGTCCCGTGGCTCGATCTGGATCATCGAAGATATTTCCGCCCAGCAAGCGGCGGCCCAAGAGATGCAGCAGGCGCGGCAGCTGGCCGAGGAAAGCGCTCGGACCAAAGCCGAATTCCTCGCCAACATGAGCCACGAGATCCGCACGCCGATGAACGCCATCATCGGCATGACCTACCTGACCCTGAAAACGCAGTTGAGCGAACGCCAGCGCGACTACCTGAACAAGGTACAAAGCTCCAGCCGGCATTTGCTCGGTGTCATTAACGACATTCTGGATTTCTCCAAGGCCGAGGCCGGAAAGCTGCAACTGGAGGCCCGCGATTTCAGCCTGGCCCGGTTGCTGGAAGAAGCGCTGGACCAGGTACGTCCGCGTATTGCCGATAAAGGCCTGGATATGCGGCTGCATGTCGACGCAGATGTGCCGGAACGGCTATGTGGCGATCCGCTGCGTTTGCGGCAAATACTGCTGAACTACCTTAGTAATGCGGTTAAATTCACCGAACGTGGGCAGATCCGGGTGCAGGTCAGCCTGCGTCAGGCCGGCCCGGGTGACGCCTTGCTTTGCTTCAGTGTCACCGACAGCGGCATAGGGCTCTGTGCCGAGCAATTGCCACACATATTCCAGAGCTTTGTGCAGGCTGATACCTCCACCACAAGGCGCTTTGGCGGCACGGGGCTCGGGCTGGCAATCGCCAGACAACTGGCCGAACTGATGGATGGCCAAGTGGGTGTGCAGAGCGTGCCGGGTGAAGGAAGCACCTTCTGGTTTGAGGTTCGCCTGCTGCTGGCCGGCGACACGTTCATTGAAGGCTCGTATGCCACAGACCCTCTCAAAGATTGGCGAGTGACCGAGGGGACTCGTGTTTTGCTGGTCGAGGACAACAAATTGAACCAGCAGGTGGCCGCCGAAATCCTGCAGGCGGCAGGTTGTCAGGTAGATATCGCGGCTGATGGCAGTCAGGCGTTGAACCTGTTGGCCGGCGAGCGCTATGACCTGGTGTTCATGGATATGCAGATGCCGGTGCTCGATGGCCTGGCCGCCACCCGCCTGCTGCGTCAGCTGCCCGGGCTCGGCACACTGCCCGTCATCGCGATGACCGCCAATGCCGGCAAAGATGATCATGACGCCTGTCTGGCCGCGGGCATGAATGACTTTATCAGCAAGCCCTTCGAGCCGCAGACGCTCTATGCGGTGTTGCGGCGCTGGCAAACCGGGCCACAGGCCCGAGACAAGCTCTCCCTGGAGGTGGATGCTCCAACACAGGTGCACCGCGCGCATGCGTGCCTGGAACTCGAAGGTGTAGACATGGACGCCGGACTGCGCCGGACAATGGGTCGGCATAACCTGTATACGGACTTGCTGCGCAGCTACCTGACAGACCAGAGCGACTTGCTCGAACAACTGGGCGCGGCCCTTGCGGCGGGCGAACGGGATAGAGCCGAACTGTTGGCCCATAGCTGCAAAGGCGCGTCAGCGACCATCGGTGCTGATGCCGTCGCGCAAGCGGCCAATCAACTGGAGCAGTCACTGCGCGCAAAGAGTCCGCAGGAAGAGCTGCAAACCTGTCTGCAGGCGTTGTCTGAACCCTTGATGGCTGTGCTGGAGCAACTGCAGGAGAAACTTCCCGGTGAAGTGGAGACTGCACCGATAGTCGTGGATTTTGTCGAGTTGCAACGCATCTGCCGACAACTCGACGAGTTGCTGGGCGATTTCGATGCGCAGGCCGTGCCCTGTTTTTCCTCCCATGCCGCCTTGCTGCGGGACGCGTTCGCAAAACACTACCAGCCCCTGGAAAGCGCTGTGCAGCGTTTCGATTTCGAGCAGGCGCAGGTTTGTCTCAACGAGGCCCTGCTGGCCTGTGGAACGGGTGCGATAAACAGTGAAAGTATCGCTGTTCAGAAGTTTTAAGCGTTTTTCACAACCCGGCCATCAGGCTCCAGCCCATTTCAGAGCAGATTCATGGAGGGCATGCGTTACTGCAGTCAGTTGGCAGAGGCGATGTCCGTTGATCTTTGCGTCGCGTTCACGCAGCAGCTATTGCCCCCGCTGCTTTACTGACACATCTGTGACCTCGTCACGAGGAAGTCCAGTTGAACAGTTCGATCCATACACCCACCGTGCTGGTGGTCGACGATATGCCGGCCAACCTGCGGCTGATCAGTGAGATGCTAAGTGAGCTTTATCACGTCAAGATCGCCATCAGCGGTGCCCAGGCCCTGCAGGTCGTACAACGCACGATCCCTGATCTGATACTGCTGGATGTGATGATGCCCGACATGGATGGCCATGAAGTCTGTCGTAGACTCAAGGCTGATCCGAACACACGTGAAGTACCGGTCCTGTTTCTAAGCGCCAGGAATCACCACGAAGATGAGTGCCTGGGTTTCGAGCTCGGCGCCACCGACTACCTGTTCAAACCGATCAACCCGCCTATCCTGCTGGCGCGGGTGCAGACACAGTTGCGCCTGAAGGCGACAACGGACCTGTTGCGTTCGCACAATGCCTATCTCGATGAGCAAGTGATGGCGCGAACCCGGGAGCTGCAAGCCACCCATGACGTGACCATCCTGGCCCTCGCCTCGCTGGCCGAGACTCGGGACAACGAGACCGGCAACCACCTGCGCCGCACGCAGCATTACGTGCGGATACTGGCGCAAGAACTGCGCGATCACCCGCGATTCAGTGCACATCTTGATGACGAGAGCATTGAACTGATGTTCAAGTCGGCGCCACTGCACGATATCGGCAAGGTCGGGATTGCCGACCATATCCTGCTCAAGCCGGGGCGCTTCGAGCCAGCCGAATACGAGATCATGAAGAGCCACGCCCGGTTGGGTTATCAGGCCCTGGTCCATGCCGAGGAGCTGTTGGGCGCGCAAGTGCCTTTTCTGCGAATCGCCAAGGAGATCGCCCTGTGCCACCACGAAAAGTGGGACGGCAGCGGCTACCCCAGTGGCCTTGCCGGTGATGCCATTCCCGTCAGCGCCCGCCTGATGGCGGTCGCCGATGTCTACGACGCGGTCATCAGTCGACGGGTCTACAAATCGCAAATGAGCCACCAGACCGCAGCGGCGATCATCCGCGACGGGGCCGGGCAACATTTTGATCCGGAGGTGGTAGCAGCCTTCATCACCCTGGAAAAACAGTTTGAGCAGATTGCCGAACGCTATGCCGACACCACTGACGAGGAGCCCCTTGAGGACAAGGCCGGCTAACGGCGGGTGAGTGACGGCAGAGTCAAGACAGCGGTGTCAGCAATCAGACCGGAGTAAAGATCATGAGTTGGGTCGTCAAGCACGCGCAGGTGATCAAGCGTATTTGCTGGATAACAGTGGCCGTTCTATCGATACTTACCGTGGTTGCCGTGGTCGATCGCTATCAACGCCAACAAATCATGCTGCTGGAGAGCCAGCAGGCACTGTTGGCTCAACGAAGCGCCAGGGGTTACTCCGACCTGCTGAGCAATCTGCAGACCCACAAGTTGCAACAATCACTGCTGCTGGCAAATCCGCCTCCGCAGGGATGCCTGTCAGACGAGTTCATTGCCGGGCAGCAGCGATTCAATAAGACCCAGGCGGCGGATGTCGACGGGCTGTCACAACACACTTTGCGAGTACCGATTCACCAACTGGCACCTTTACCCAAGCCGCACGCGCCACGCATGAAAGTCAGCGGGGGCAGTTTGCACATGACCAGCGGACAACTCCTGGGCTATACCTGCGATAAGCGTTACGCAGTGATACAGCAAACGCAGACCCGCTTGAACCCACCTCCGCTGCTGCAGCCTCTGGCGTTGGGATCGGCGGTTTCCGAAGGGCTTGTCGTGCATGTTGCGTTGAACCAGGGTATGGGGCCAACCTTGTACTTCGACATTCGTTTCAACGCCGGCAAAGCAATCTATTTACCTGTCACCGGCACTGGCTGGCCGACCTCGCTGCCTGACCAGGTGCAAGGCGAAGAGCGCTTCTTGCGGCAATATGCGAATCTGCACCGAGAACTGCAAATGCGCATCTACAGTGAACCGCTGGCGCCGAATTTCCTCTCGCAGTTCCTCATTCTGAACGGCCAATGGTTGTTGCTGGCGGCCGGAGTAGTTGTCTGTCTGCTGCTGATCAACTGGCTGGTGGCGCACCTGATCGATGCCATTGTGGTGCAACATCGTGAAGCCTCCCACGACTTTCTCACCGGCCTGTACAACCGGCGGGCGGCGATGGCGCTGGCTGAAACCGAATTGGCACGCGCCACGCGCAAGCCCGGGCCGTTGTGTGTATTGATGATGGACATCGACCACTTCAAACAGGTCAACGATACCTACGGCCACGACGGCGGAGACCAAGTGCTGAAGTTTTTCGCGCAGTTGCTCCGTGAAACGGTGCGGCAACCGGATCTGGTCGCCCGCATCGGCGGTGAGGAATTTCTCGTGGTGTTGCCCGACACCGACCTGAGCGGCGCGCAACAGATGGCCCGGCGTCTGCTGCAAGTGCTGCGCAGCTCGACGGTGGACTATAACGGCAAGTGCTTCGGCATCACCTGCAGCATAGGTGTAAGCGCCTGGCATGGTCACGGGGATAGCCTTCAGAACTTGCTGGTGCGCGCCGACAAACTGCTTTATCAAGCCAAGCAGCAAGGCCGTGACCGCTATATCAGCGAGCCCCTGGCGGATTCTGCGCAGGTTGCGTACGTCTGAACGCGAGCCTCGATGGTGCTCGTATCCCGGACTGCTTCAATGATCACCACCCTGCAGCAGCGATTTGCACACCCGATCAACCGATATGTTGGCTAAAGCTGGGAATGGACGCTTAACTCTAGAGGTCGGCGACACACACCCGACCTGCCTTCCTGCCACATACGAAAGGGTGCCATGGGCCAACTGCTGATTGATGAACACTTGGTGTTCGACGAGAGTAACTTCCTGTTGTTTCGCGTGGACGCCACGGATGAGGAGCCTTTGCGCCTGGGGGCAATTGCCAGTCGATGCCTGGCCATGATTCTCAGGTCCGAGGGCGCTGTGGTGCGCAAGCGTGAACTGATGGCCGGGGCATGGGGGCAATACGGCCTGGAAGTGACCGACAACAGCCTGGCCCAGGTTGTCCGGCAGTTGCGCGTGGCGCTTGAGAAACTGCAACCGGATCGGGAGTTCATCCAGACCTTGCCTCGTATAGGTTACAAGCTCGCCGATGGCGTGCGGGTCGATGAGTTGACCACAGCGCAAAAAACGGCGGCTGGCGCCGGCAGTGAAGTACCCCACCCTGAAGCGCTTACTGTATTGCCCATGGCTGAGGCCCAAGACGAAGAAGTCGGGCATCCATCACTCATCAACATTCCAGCTTCGGAGCAACCTGCGCCAACGCAGCAACCGGTGCTTGCGACAGCGCGTCCAAGGCGATGGTATCTGTGGCTGGCCTTACCCCTTTGGGCAATCGGTGCCTTCATGCTAGGCAAAATCTGGCTGGCACCTTCGCAAGAAGTGGTGCTGCCAACGTTCAACGCTCCCGTCACCATTGATGATGTGCAGGTGCATCTGCCAGCTCAAGAAGTGCCGCCGCTGGAGGCTGCAGAGCTGGAACCGATGGTCCGGCACAGTCGAAAACTGGCGGGGCTGCTTGGTGTTGCGACGCAAAATCTGCATTTGTACCTGTTGCCGTCCCGTCGTGGTGCAGATCAGATTCTCTGCGACGGTGAGATGGAAGCGTCCAGCAGTCGCTGCATTGGGGTACAACAACATGACTAGACGCGCGGAAAATGCAGCCTGGTGCCTGGCCTTCGTGCTGGCTGGTCTATTGGGAGTGGGACTGGCACACCTCGTTGGAAGGCAAACCTCCGGCCCGGACCTTTGGTGCAACGGAGAAGGGGCTCACCAGGTGTCGTCGCAACAGCGTCCTGCGTGGATGACCACACGCTATCGACTGGACCTGAGGCCCACCGGCGTCAGTCATATGCGCCTGGTGGCGCAACTGATCGATGCCGACTCAGGGGCTGAACTCGGCACTATCCGTCGCAACAGTGCCTTTCGCGTGCAACAACAGGGGCACCGCTTGCAGCTCAATGTCGAGAGTAGCGCCAGAGGCGAAGCGGACAGTACGGCGCCTGAATTGTCGGGCACACTGGGCATGTTCATTTTCCGCTCGGACGGTAGCCTGAGTTACTGGATGCGGCCGTTGTCCGCGACCCGTTACCTGTTCGATGATGGTAACGACATGTTTGTTCTGTGCAGTAAGCGATGACGTCGTTTGTCGATCATCAGTAAATTGTCTAGATTTGGCTCCTCTGAAATCATGGAGCAAAGCCAATGACGGGCAAAATCAGACTCTCCACAATCACTCGCCTGGCGGCTGGCATCGCGCTGATTGGGGCAACCCATTGTTTCGCCGAGCAACCGATAGAGACCCTGGTGAACGACGCGGTACGCCCGGTCATGCGCGACCATGGCATCGCCGGGATGGCGGTGGCTGTCACCCTGCACGGCAAAGCGCTTTATTTCAATTATGGAGTGGCCTCCCGGGAAACCGGCAAGCCTGTCACGCCATACACCCTGTTCGAGATCGGCTCGGTCAGCAAAACATTCACCGCCACCCTCGCCGCCTACGCCCAGGCCAGCGGCAAGCTGTCATTGTCCGATAAAGCCAGCCAGGTACTGCCGGCCTTGCGCGGCAGTGCATTCGACAACATCAGTGTGTTGCAACTGGGCACCTACAGCGCCGGTGGCCTGCCGCTGCAATTCCCCCAGGATGCCGATGCGCCGGACAAGATGTTCGGCTACTACAAACAGTGGAAGCCGCTCTACCCCGCCGGCAGCCATCGCCAATACTCAAACCCCAGCCTCGGCCTGTTCGGTTATCTTGCCGCGCAAAGCATGGGGCAACCGTTTGATGCGCTGATGGAAAACACCCTGCTGCCCAAACTCGGTTTGCAGCACACTTTCCTCAAGGTGCCGCAGGCGCAGATGGCGCTCTACGCCCAGGGCTACAACAAGGATGACAAACCGGTACGAGTCGGGCCGGGGGCACTGGATGCCGAGGCTTACGGGATCAAAACCAGTGCGGCGGACTTGATTCGCTATGTCGAAGCAAACATGCATCCGGCGAACCTGGAAATACCCATGCAGCGAGCCATCGAACTGACCCGCAACGGTTATTACACCGTCGGTGACATGACTCAGGGACTGGGTTGGGAGCTGTATCACTATCCGGTAACACTGGATCGGTTATTGGCTGGCAACTCGACGCAGATGGCCATGGAGGCGCACAAGGTTCAGTGGCTGAACCCGCCACAAGCGCAAGCGGACAATGTGCTGATCAACAAAACCGGATCGACGGGTGGATTCGGGGCTTACGTCGCATTTGTGCCGTCCAGGGACATTGGTATCGTGATCCTGGCCAACAAGAACTATCCCATTGCAGAGCGGATCAGGATTGCTCACACCCTGTTGACTGCGCTGGGCGACTGATCTTTTTCAAGACCAGATCCGCCAGCGCCTTTCTCACCAGCAAAATTCCATGTCGGATCAATCATCCGGCATTTGCGGCGGCTTGGCGGTCTTGGTCGCTTTGCCGTTTTTTGCGCCCTTGGTACCCTTGGCCGGTTCGGCCTCGGCGGGCGGTGTCACCACCGGTGGCGGCACGGCTTCTTTTTCCGCCGCCGGTAACTGATCGACAGTGCTGAAAATTTCCGTCAGTTCGATTGCGCCGGAATGATCCAGTTTCTTCTCGCCATCCTTGCCCACCAGAATGACTTTGGTCTGCGCACCTGCTCCCAGCTTCAGGGCACGGATCAGTGCCATCGTCGTCTGCGGGTCGAGGTCTTTACCGTCACGCTGGCCCATCGTGTTGATCACCGAATACAGCACCAGCTTGCGTTCGGAGAATCCCTGCTTGTTCGCAGGCTCCTCCAATGCCTTTTTAAGGCTGACCCAGGTCGGATCCACCGTGCTGGGTGCGATGACAATCAGGGAGCGGTTCCTGCCCTTTTCGATATCCAGTGGTGAATCGCCATCGGCGGCGAACAAGGTGCCGGTAAACGCCAGTAAAGTAGCCAGGGTCAGTGACCTGATGAGCATGCGCATCTCCTTTTGATATCCACGCTCTAATGATTGCGCATCGCGGCGATTGTTCCAGGTGACATACCGCAATTTGTGCTGCGTCTTGCCCCAAGCTTAGGTCAGGGCGGTCATTGCGCAACAGGCTGGGCCAGGGCTGAATCAGAACGCCAATTTGTAACCGATCAATACCAGCATGGTCGCCAGGCACGGACGCAACAGTTCATCGGAGATGCGCCCGGTCAAGTGGCTGCCCAGGTAGATTCCCGGCAACGAGCCGATCAGCAGGTAACCGAGCACGTGCCAGTCCATGTTGCCCATGCTTGCATGACCCAGGCCTGCAACCAGGGTCAGGGGTACGGCGTGTGCGATTTCCGTCCCCACCAGACGACGGGTCGGCAGCAGCGGGTAGAGAATGAACAACGCCACGGTGCCCAAGGCGCCGGCGCCAATGGACGTCAGCGCGACCATGGTGCCAAGGACCAGGCCTGTGATGACTGTCAGGACATTCAGACGCGTGCCACTGGGGTTGTAGTTGCCACCGGCGCGTTTGTGAGCGAAATCGAGCAGGCGTTTCTTGAACAGAATGGCCAGCGCCGTGGCGAACAAAACGAAGCCCAGGGCCTGTTTGATGATCGCATTCATCGCATCGGGCGAGCTGTGCAAACTACTGAGGAACCACAACGTCAGCGCCACTGCCGGCACACTGCCCAGCGTCAGCCAACCGGTAATGGCCCAGTCGATGTTGTTGTTCTTCCTGTGAACCAGCACGCCACTGGATTTGGTGATGGCCGCGTACAGCAGATCGGTGCCGACGGCCGTTGCGGGATTGATGCCGAACCACAGCAGGATCGGGGTCATCAATGACCCGCCACCGACGCCAGTCATGCCGACGATAAAACCCACCACCAACCCGGCAACGACTAACCCGATGTTCACTAAATCCATTGATACGTCCACATAGATCGCAGGGGAAATCCGGCCCGCAGCATAGCGATTTTTCTTATAACCAGTTATATCGATACGATCTATCTTTATTCCCCAAACACAGCCTCCCTCTTTGTGGGAGCGGGCTTGCTCGCCAAAGCGGTGTGTCATCCAATACAACTTTCGACTGACATACCGCCTTCGCGAGCAAGCCCGCTCCCACAGGCAATGCTGTTCACTTAAGCATGGGGTTGTTAAAAACTGGATTGGGGGGATATCCATTGCTGCGGTAACGGCCACCTATGGTTTCGCTCTTACAGCGAGTCGCTTTTGGAAGAGCCCAAAAGTAACCAAAAGGCTCTTGCCCCACCACTCGGTGCCTCGCTGTGGCTCGGCATGCCCTCTCTCCAGCATTGCTCCGTGGGTCGCCGCGATGGGCCATCCCTGGCCCAGCGCGGCTAAACCGGCGTCCTGCCGGTTTCCCCACTGCGCAATGCCTGCGTTCAGCCATCGTGGTTTAACGGGGCGCCCAAATCTAAAGCCAAAGCGAGGCGGCCTGACAGCCGACCTGAATTCTAGTGAGCACGTTCCCCAAGGAGCGAGCTTGCTCCCACAATTGGATCGTAGACAGGTCCCTTAATCAGGTCGGCTGTCAGGCCGCCTCGCTTTGGCTTTGGCTTTTGATTTTCTTGCCCCCTCGAGAGGCCGAGTGGAGGTTCTGCGCAGTGGGCAAACCGGCATGGATGCCGGGTTAGCCGCGCTGGGCCATGGATGGCCCATCGCGGCGGGCCCACGGAGCAGGACCGGAGCGAGGGCATGCCGAGCCTAGGCGAGGCACCGAACGTCAGGGGCAAGAGCCCTTGGTTACTTGGGGCTTTTCCAAGTGACTCGCTGTAAGAGCGAAACCATAGGTGGCCGTTACCGCAGGAATGGATATACACCTAATCCAAATATCCATCTGGAGCCCTCTAACCTAAAGTGAACAGCATTACGCTCCCACAGGGG
The DNA here is from genome assembly GCF_019218965.1 of Pseudomonas sp. PDM31. NCBI lineage: Bacteria > Pseudomonadati > Pseudomonadota > Gammaproteobacteria > Pseudomonadales > Pseudomonadaceae > Pseudomonas > Pseudomonas sp. PDM31. Next base: position 16,281 of record NZ_JAHUWS010000009.1, read on the forward strand.
ATTTTCACTGGACCGGCAGGAAATTGAGGAACAACAGGCTCTGCGCGTAATTCAAGCCAATGCGCCGATAACGCTCGTCGAGCATCTGGGTCAGCAAGTCCAGGCGCGCGACGATCTTGCCGAACTCCACGGCAAAACTCAGGTTGCTGCCCTCTTCCGAGATTTCATTGGAGAACAGCAAGGGCTGGCCCTCCCTGTTTTGCCGCTGGCTCAGAATCCAGGTGGCTATTTCGATATTGCGCGCGGCGTTACTGACGAAGGTCGGGTTGATCGCGTCTGTCATGTAAAACTCAAGGCGATTGCCGTGGGCCGTGACCAGCATGCTGCCGATGGCATAGATGAAGGCCCCGACCCGGTCACCGAGAAACTCCGGGCTCATGGCAAAGCGCAGGGCCGCCAGGTCCTTTTTGCCACCCAGGGTGGGCAGCGGTTGCTCCTGCTCGATGGCCAGGCGCACTTGCTTGACTGCGGTGCGGACATCGAGGAAACCGGATTTTTTCAGCTCGTCGGGGTTGCGCAGGTAAAGCTTGCCCATGATCCGGTAGAGGCTGTCGAGATTGTCGCGCATCGCCAGGGTCGCCATGCGGTCGACGCTGGTTTGCAGAAACTCCTGGGGCTTGCCTTCGCGCATCTGAGTGAAGATATCGCTGCCCTGCTGCTGGCTGCAGCCGGTAAAAAGCAAGATCGCCAGGCCGGCCGGCAGCCAGCAATGCTTTCGCAACAGAGCGCTGATAACAGGTAAAGCTTGAGCCATGGGGTCTTGAACTTGGCATGGGCCAACGGTGGGGATCGCCGCAGGCTGCCCATGGATAGAGCCGCTCAATTCGAAAAAGTGCAGTGTCGGCAGGCATCAATCGATCATCGGTGACGCCGGCACCGATAGCGCTGGCCTGGATTGTGCGTCAGGATGGAGTGATCGCCATCCCCAAGGCGGTCAGTCCCGAACATGTACGACTCAACGCCCACGCGGCGGATTTTCAACTTGAGGCCGGAGATCTGGAGGCGCTGGACCAAGCTTTTCGTGCGCCACAACGCAAACAGCCGTCGGCCATGGTCTAAGCCAATACAGCCTGTCAGAGAGCTTCGTCATGAGAAGCACGGATCCGCTGGACACCTTTAACCTGCAACGCTTCATACAGGCGCAGGACCCGGTATTCGACCGGGTCCAGGCCGAGTTAGGTGCTGGTCACAAGCGCAGTCACTGGATGTGGTTCATCTTCCCGCAGTTTGCCGGGCTGGGCGGCAGTGAGATGTCCCGGCACTTTGCCATTCACTCGCGGGAAGAAGCCCTGGCCTATCTGGATCATCCCTTGCTGGGTGCAAGGTTACGCACTTGCACTCAGGAAGTGCTTAACATCCAGCAGCGCTCGGTTGCAGCGATTTTCGGCCATCCGGATGACCTGAAATTTCACTCATCGATGACGCTGTTCGCCGAGGTAGCAGACCGGGATAGTCCGTTCCACCAGGCTCTGGACCGCTATTTTCACGGCATTCTGGATGCCTGGACGTTGTCGTTGATGGACTTAAAACAGGCCCAGTTGCCCACCAATCAGGGTTGAGAAATCGTCGTCGACAAACGGCAGAATCGCGTCCGCCACCGGTTGCAGCTGCCGGGTGATGTAGTGGTCGTAATCGATGGGTGCGCTGCGAATTTCCAGCGGCTCGGGGCCCGCGACGGTGATCACGTAGCTGATCCATCCGCCGTTCTGGTATTGACGCGGGCGGCCCTGAAGATCGTTGTTGTCGTCGGCGATCCGCGCCGCGCGCACGTGGGGCGGCACGTTACGCTGATAGTCGTCCAGGGTACGGCGCAGGCGTTTGCGGTAGATCAGCCGGTCATCGAACTCCCCGGCCAGCGTCTTGCGCACGTAGTCGCGCACGTAATCCTGATAGGGTTTGCGCTGGAAGATCCGCGAGTACAGCTCCTGCTGGAATTGCCGGGCCAGCAGCGACCAGTCGGTGCGCACGGTTTCCAGGCCCTTGTAGACCATTTCTTCGCTACCATCGGCGCGCGTCACCAGCCCGGCATAGCGCTTCTTGCTGCCCTCTTCCGCGCCGCGAATGGTTGGCATCAAAAAGCGTTTGTAGTGGGTTTCGAACTGCAATTCCAGGACGCTTTGCAGGCCGTACTCCTGCTGCACATGTTCGCGCCACCACTGATTGACGTGGTCCACCAGCGCATGACCGATCTGCGCGGCTTCCTGCTGACCGTGAGCGCGACGCAACCAGACAAACGTCGAGTCGGTGTCGCCATAGATCACCGCGTGGCCCTGGGCTTCGATCAACTGGCGGGTACGCAGCATGATCTCGTGACCACGCAAGGTGATGGACGACGCCAGCCGCGTATCGAAGAAGCGACAACCGCTGGAGCCGAGCACACCGTAGAACGCGTTCATGATGATCTTCAGCGCCTGGGACAGCGGTGCGTTGTGCTCGCGCTTGGCGGTTTCCCGACCCTCGGCGACCCGCGCGACGATGGCCGGCAGACAATGTCGGGTGCGCGAAAACCGCGCCCCGCGAAACCCCGGGACCGACTCGCTGTCATCCGGAAGCCTGAGCCCTTCGATCAGCCCCACCGGGTCGATCAGGAAGGTGCGGATGATCGACGGATAGAGGCTTTTGTAGTCAAGCACCAGCACCGATTCGTATAACCCCGGTTGCGAGTCCATGACAAAACCACCGGGGCTGGCTTGCGGTGGTTTGCCGCCGAGGTTTGGCGCGACAAACCCCTGGCGATGCATCAACGGCATATACAGATGAGTGAACGCCGCCACCGAACCACCGCTGCGATCGGCCGGCAGACCGGTGACGCTGGCGCGTTCCAGCAGGAAGGTCAGCAACTGGGTCTTGGCGAAAATCCGTGTCACCAGTTCGCAGTCCTTGAGGTTGTACTTGGCCAGCGCCGGTTTGTCCTCGGCGAACATGCGGTTGATTTCGTCCATGCGCTGGTACGGCGTGGCGATCGACTTGCCCTCGCCGAGCAGGGTTTGGGCGACATTTTCCAGGCTGAACGAGGGGAAGCTCCAGGTCGCCGAACGCAGGGACTCGATGCCGTCGATGATCAGCCTGCCTGCCGCCGAGGCGAAGTAATGATTGCCGCTGCCATGTTCGCGCCACTGCATTTCCTCGCCGCCACGCCCCAGTTTCAGGGGCACGGCCAGGCGCCTTGCGTGCTCATGCAGGATGCGCAGATCGAACTGCACGACGTTCCAGCCAATGATCGCGTCGGGGTCGAAACGGGCAAACCATTGGTTGAGCTTTTTCAGCAGCAAGGTACGGGAGTCGCAGTACTCAAGCTGGAAATCCACCTCGCTATCGTCACCATTGGGCGGACCGAGCATGTACACCTGACGCTCGCCGCAGCCTTCCAGGGCAATGGAGTACAACTCGCCCTGTGCCGTGGTCTCGATGTCCAGGGAGACCAGTTTGAGGTTCGGCCGATAGTCGGGGTCAGCTTTCATCTGGGCGTCGAGCAGCACGCCCTTGTCGTTCGGTGTACCGGTAAAAACCACGGGAGCGGTGATGAATCGCTCCATCATGTAGCGCTCCGGCGGCCGCACGTCGGCCTCGAACACCTCGACACCGGCCCTGCGCAGCGCAGTTTCCAGGCGCATCAACTGTCCATGCTGCTGGCAGTACAGGCCCAGGACGGGACGATGTTCGAAATCCTCCAGGGCCAGGGCTTTGAGTTCGACATTCTTCTCGCCCTGCAACAGCGCCTCGGCCTGCTGCCGTTGCTGGGCCGGGATGAACGCCACCGACGGTTGATGAGGCAGGCGGATGCACCGGGGACCGGCATCGGTCGCCAGCCAGAACTCGACTTCGGTGCCGGCCGGGGTATCGCGCCAATGCCGGGTCAGGACGAAGCCCTGCTGTAAATCCACCACTGCAACCTCAGATTTGATTCAGAGGGGGATTCTACCTGTCATGGGCCGGGATGGCGCGCAGGTCGATCCCCTGTGGCGAGGGGGCTTGCCCCCGCTTGAGTGCGCAGCACTCACAAGATCTTTGGTGCTGGGACATTTTAGGGGGCTGCTTCGCAGCCCGACGGGGGCAAGCCCCCTCGCCACAGGCAAGCCCCCTCGCACAGGCAAGTCCCCCTCGCCAATGGGCGGTTTACTGCAGAAAAACCGCTGAATGCCGTTTTTTGCGTGTTATCTGCCGCTTTCGCCCTTGCCCTCAGCGCCTGTGTCTACGATTCTTCATGAACAACGACAACACCCGAGTAACCACCATGAAAACCGTCGCTCAATTGCTCAAGCTCAAAGATCAGAAGAATCAGGAAGTGCACCAGATCAAACCCGATCACATGGTGCTCGAAGCCCTGATGAAGATGGCCGAGAAAAACGTCGGTGCCTTGCTGGTGGTTGAAAATGACGAGGTGCTGGGCATCATCAGCGAGCGCGACTATGCGCGAAAACTGGTGCTGCATGGCCGTTCTTCGGTGGGCACGCCGGTGCGCGATATCATGGTATCGCCGGTGATCACCGTCGATACCCATCAAACCGTGGACACTTGCCTGGGCATCATGTCCGACAGACGCCTGCGTCACCTGCCGGTGGTGGAAGGTGGCAAGCTCATCGGTCTGCTGTCGATCGGCGACCTGGTCAAGGAAGCGATTGCCGAACAGGCCGAATTGATTCGCCAGCTGGAGCAGTACATCCGCGGCGAATGACACGCCCGCTCTGTAATTGAATGGCCTCGCCCAAGCCGAGGCGTCTACGCATGGGTCAGCCACAGCCGCTATCTGATCGTTCCCCTGTGGCAGCTGGCTTGCCAGCGATGGCGATCTTGCACATGCCATCGCCGGCAAGCCGGGCTCCTACAGTGGTTTCATGCTGATCAAGCGGGCCAATGCCGGGCAAACACCGGCGCCAATACGGGATGGCGGTCGATTCGCTCAAGCCAGGCGAAAAAACCCGGCCGGGCACTGCGCAAATGCTCGCGGCTACCGGCCCACCGCGATATCACCGCCGCCAGCACATCCAGCGCCCCGGGTGTCTCGCCCCCCAGGTACAACTCGCCGGAAAACTGATCGGCAAACACGTCCCAACTCCAATGCAGGCGTTTGCGCGCACCGGCCATGAGGTTTTGCCTTGACGCTTCATCCGTCGTGGACAGCCAGCGCTCCGGGTAATCGATCACGCCAATGGCCGCATAGCAATTGCTGACGATGTAGGCCATGCCGCGGATGGCCTGGTCGCGTTCGGCGGGATCTTGCGGCAACAGCCCCGAAGCGGGAAATGTCAGCCCGAGGTGAATCAGGATCGCCGCACTCTCGGTCAGGACGCTGCCGTCGGGGAGCTGTAACGTCGGAATCTGCTTGAGCGGGTTGAGCTTCTCCAGCGCCTGCGCCGCCTGCACAGATGACTCGACATCGATAAAACGATAAGGGATTTCACACAGCTCCAGAGCTGCCTCTATCGCCGCGGCGCCGGAATTCTGATGGCCGTAGAGCTGATACATAAACCTCTCCTTGCAGACTGCGGTCGCGCCAATGCCGATCAGTGTAGAAGGCCCCATCGGCCCTGCCCTGGCCATCCGACGACCGCATCATCATCGCCAGGTGCGCCAAGGCATGGGTCCTATCATTGCTGTCGATGGTCACCATCAGCGCAATGAAGTTCTCATAAAAAATCCGCGGCGTAACATCTGCTCCATACCAACCCATAACACCCCGGAGCACACCATCATGAAACGCCAGGTCCTTCTCGGCATCGCTTTCTCGGTTTTTGCAGTTAACGCTTTCGCCGCTACCTCTGCTCAACCTGTGGTCGCTGAAGGCGGCTCGGATCGTCTGATTGAAAGCCGTGTGGCTGAAGGTGGTTCTGATCGCCTGATCGAGAATCGTGTGGCTGAAGGTGGTTCTGATCGACTGATCGAAAACCGCGTTGCTGAGGGTGGTTCCGATCGCCTGATCGAGAATCGTGTGGCTGAAGGTGGTTCTGATCGCTTGATCGAAAACCGTGTCGCTGAGGGTGGTTCCGATCGCCTGATCGAGAATCGTGTGGCTGAAGGTGGTTCTGATCGACTGATCGAAAACCGCGTTGCTGAAGGTGGTTCCGACCGACTGATCCAGAACCGTACTGCCTGAATGCTTGGCTTCACTGCGGCACTCAAGGAAAACCCGGCTTTATCAGCCTGATGCTGTCCACTTATGCTGGGTACACACTTGTGGCGAGGGGGCTTGCCCCCGTTGGGCCGCGGAGCGGCCCCAAAACCTGCCACCGTGGTGTATCAGGTACACCGCGTGTAATGGTTTTACGGCTGCTCCGCAGCCCAACGGGGCGGTGCGGCGGTCCGACAAGCCCCCTCGCCACAAGTGTGTGCCCCAGCTTAAGTGAGCAGCATCAGCCTCATCAGCCGGGTTTTTTACGTCTGCAACAAACTAATGTCACTTCGCCCGCGCCATACAGCGCTGATAACGCTCATCGACCCGCTTGGCGAACCAGGCCGTGGTGAGTTTGCGGGTGATTTTCGGGCTTTTCAGCTCGATTCCCGGCAACACCGCCCGTGGCAGTGATCGACCTTCGGCCTTTTCGGCCAGCGCAAAGACCCGCTGATACAGCTTCGTGTTCTCGAACGCCAGACTATTGCCCTGCTCCAGTTGCGCGCGGATCGTCGGATTGCGCATGTCCAGTTGCTTGCCAAGACTGCGCACGGCCAACTCCGTGGTCCCGGGCATGATCGAACCATGGAGCACCAGATCGCCATCCAGTGCCAGGGTTTTGCCCGAAGCCCGGCTCACCGCACTCTGGAATGCGGCATTGCGGCTGGCGTACCAGCCGGCATTGAAATCGGCGAAACGATACAGCGGCTGCTGGTAGCTCACCGGATATCCGAGTAAATGGGCGATACCGAAATACATGCCACCGCGTCGGCTGAACACTTCCTGGCGGATCGAGCCGTTCACCGGATACGGATAACCCTTGGCTTGCTGTTCGGCGAAATCGATACTGACCTGCATCGGCCCGCCGGTATGCACCGGGTTGAAACCGCCAAACAGCGTCTGCCCCATGGGCACCATGTTGATGAAATCATCGAAAATCCTGCTCAGCTCCTTCTCACTGCGTGCCGCATTCAGGCGATCGCTATAGCTTTTGCCGCCGGGAGCCTTCAACTGCAACGCTGCGCTGACCAGCAGGCCAGGAACATGCGCCTTGGCCGCACGGCGGTCGATCTCGTCACGGGCGATCTTGCCCAGCCCCGGCACCGACGGGTCGACCTGAAAGGTCGACTCCTGCTCGGTTACGGCCAGCACCGAGCAGAGGTTTTGCGTGGTCGGCGAGATGTTCTGCGCAGCAAATGCCGCCTGAATGTCGGTGGCCCAGCCTTGGCGGTCGACCGTCTTGGCCGGCAGCAGGCGGACGATTTCGGCCTTCACTTCGGCCGGATTGCGCACAGCGGCCTCCTGGGTCCGTTGGCTGCCGCAGCCGGCCAGTACCAGTAATACGGCGACGCTTGAAATAAATCGTTTGGCTTGCATGTCGTTCCATCAAATCCGTTGAGCCAGGTAAACCATACGACCAATGGCATGGCGCAGGCTATGACCGTGCCCAAAGTTTGCCGTTCATGCCGCTGAAATTGCCCAGCCACGGTTCCTCAGGTTTCTGCGCTGGCAGAAATTGCCCCTATACCTCGCAGAAAACGCATTTCGCGACGTTATTGAGAACACATACCATTTGCGCGTGGAGTCGTATTTGCGCAAGGAGTCCCGCGCCGGCCCTTTATTTTTTCATCGGCGGCGCGCCGCCAGGACCATGCATGAAACCTTTCGCCCGACTCGGCTTTTTTTTTCGCCCGACGCTACTCACCCTGTTTTGCTCCCTCAACGTGACGGCTCACGCCGCACCTGCCGATACATCCCAGGCTGAAGGCCAACCGCTGGTGCTGGGCGACGTCAACATCGACGCCCAGGCTCCCACACCGTCACAATTACCCCCGGTGTACAGCGGCGGTCAGGTCGCACGCGGCGGGCAACTGGGTGTGCTGGGCAACCAGGACATCATGGCCGTACCGTTCAGCATGACGTCCTATACGGAAGAATTGATCCGCGACCAGCAAGCCGAAACAGTCGGCGACGTGCTGCTCAACGATTCATCGGTGCGTCAGGCCTCCGGGTACTCCAACCAGGCCCAGAGCTTCATGATTCGCGGCCTGCCCCTCTACGGCGACGACATTTCCTTGAATGGCCTTTACGGCATCCTGCCGCGGCAGATCATTTCCACCGATGCCGTGGAGCGAGTGGAAGTCTTCAAGGGGCCAAACGCCTTCATCAACGGCGTCACCCCGACCGGCTCCGGTATCGGCGGCGGCGTCAACCTGCAACCCAAGCGCGCCGGTGACGTGCCGTTGCAGCGGTTCACCACGGACATCAGCGACGACGGGCGCATCGGCCAGCACCTGGATATCGGCCAGCGCTTTGGCGAGGACAACCGCTTCGGTGCACGTATCAACCTGTCACAACGCGAAGGCGACACTGCCATCGATGACGAGAACCAGCGCTCCAAGCTTTTCGCCCTCGGCCTTGATTACCGCGGCGACGCCCTGCGCCTCTCCGGCGACTTCATCTATTCCAAAGAACGGGTCAATGGCGGGCGCAGCTCGGTCAATATCGGCGACGCCACCGACATTCCGGATGCACCATCGGCCGACACCAACTATGCGCAGAAGTGGGGCTTCAGCGAGATCGAAGACACCTTGGGCATGCTGCGTGCCGAGTACGACCTGAACGACAGCTGGACCGCTTACGCCGCCGCGGGTGCCAAGCACACCCGAGAAGTCGGCAACTACGACTCCACCACCCTGGTGGGCAACGATGGCAGTTCGGTGACCAGCGGTTCTTACATTCCCCATGAAGAGGACAACACCAGCGCCATGGCGGGTCTCAATGGCGCCTTCAACACTGGAGCCGTCAGCCACCGGCTCAATTTCGGCCTGGCCGGGATCTGGACCGAACAGCGCAACGCCTACGATTTCGACCAGAACGATTACCCGAACAACATCTACGACCCGATCGACGTTCCGGCGCCTGGGGGCGGTTACTCTGGCGGGGACCTGGGTGACCCGGGCATCACCGGTAAATCCTTCATGCGCAGCGTCGCAATGTCCGACACCCTGGGGTTTATCGATGATCGCCTGCTGATAACCCTTGGCGTACGCCGTCAACAGCTGGTTGTGCAAGGCTATGACTATGACACCGGAAGCCGTACTTCCAACTACGATGAGTCGATCACGACTCCGGTGTACGGCATCGTGTTCAAACCATGGGACCACGTGTCGTTCTACGCCAACCGTATCGAGGGTCTGACCAAGGGGCCGACAGCGCCGACCACCTCCGGCTCGCGAGTCGTGGTCAACGGCAATGAAGTCTTTGCACCGTCGCGCACCAAGCAGGTCGAAGCCGGCGTAAAAGTCGACATGGGCACCTACGGCGCGACCCTGGGCGTGTACCGCATCGAACAGCCGGCCGATGGTTATACCCAGGTCATCGACGACAGCACCGCCGTGTTCGTACACGATGGCGAACAGATCAACAAAGGCGTTGAATTGAATGTCTTCGGCGAGCCGATTGACGGTCTGCGCCTGCTCAGCGGCGTAACCGTGATGGACACCGAACTTAAAAACACCCAGGACGGCCTCAACGACGGCAACCAGGCGGTTGGCGTTCCCAGCTTCCAGTTCAACGCTGGCGTGGATTGGGATGTGCCCGGCATGCAAGGCGTAGCGCTGAGCGGACGGATGTTGCGCACCGGCGGCCAGTACGCCGACGCGGCGAACAACCTCAGCCTGCCGACCTGGAACCGCTTCGATGTCGGCGCCCGTTACGCCTTCAAGGTCCAGGAAAAAGACGTGACCGTGCGCTTGGGTGTCGAGAACGTGGCCAACAAGGATTACTGGGAGTCGGCCCAGGGCGGCTACCTGACCCAGGGCGAACCACGCTCGGCGAAGCTGTCGGGCACTATCGACTTCTGAAAGTCCCCTGCGGGCAGATAATGCCGTTCACTTAAGCGGGCAACACACTTTGTGGCGAGGGGGCTTGCCCCCGTTGGGTCGCGAAGCGGCCCCAAAACCAGCCAATGCGGTCCACCTGAACGTACGCAGTTGCTGATTATGGGGCCCCTTCGCAGTCCAAACGGGGCGGTGCGGCGGTCCGACAAGCCCCCTCGCCACAAAGTGTGTAGCCCGCTTAAGTGACCAGCGTTACACCACCGCCGTTGCCTTTTCCGTTGGGCAGGCGAACTGGCTCCCATGCACGACTGGACCATACTGATGCACAAGCAAGGAGGACAGGCCCATGCAGCGTAGCGACGTGTTGATCATCGGCGCCGGCCCTACCGGGCTGGTCCTGGCGCTGTGGTTGAGCAAGCTGGGGGTTCGCGTGCGGATTCTCGACAAGACCTCCGCGCCCGGCACCACGTCCCGGGCGCTGGCCGTGCAGGCGCGGACACTGGAGTTGTACCGCCAGCTCGGCTTGGCCGAGGCCGTGGTGGAAAATGGCCATCGGGTGGCAGCCGCCAACTTCTGGGTCAAGGGCGAGCCGCTGGCACACCTGCCCCTGAGCCGCATCGGCGAGGGACTGACGCCATACGCATTCCTCGAAATTTTTCCCCAGGACGAACATGAACGGCTGCTGATCGAACGCCTGGAAACCTTCGGCATCACCGTGGAGCGCAATACCGAACTGCAGGGTTTCGAGCAAACCAATGACGGCGTCACTGCCACACTGCGCCTGCCTGATGGCCAGCAGGAAATCTGCCAGGCCTGCTACCTGGCCGGTTGCGATGGTGCCCGCTCGAGGGTGCGCAAGACCCTGGACACCGGGTTTCCCGGCGGTACCTACCAACAGATTTTCTACGTTGCCGATGTGCAGGGCAGCGGCCCGACGTTCAACGGCGAACTGCATGTGGATCTTGATGAGGCAGACTTCCTCGCCGTATTCCCGCTGGCGGGTGCGGGACGTGCCCGCTTGATCGGCACCGTTCGCGATGATCGCGCCGAACACGCCGAGACCCTGCGTTTCGAAGATGTCAGCAGCCGCGCCATCGAACATATGAAAGTGCAGATCGAGCACTTGAACTGGTTCTCCACCTACCGGGTGCATCATCGGGTGGCGGATCACTTTCGCGGCGGCCGCGCGTTCCTGTTGGGCGATGCCGCCCATGTCCACAGCCCGGCGGGCGGCCAGGGCATGAACACCGGGATTGGCGATGCAATCAACCTGGCCTGGAAACTTGCGGCGGTATTGACTGGCGGTGCCGAAGCCAGACTGCTCGACACCTATGAAACCGAACGCATGGCGTTTGCCCGCAAACTGGTGGCGACCACGGACCGGGTGTTCACCTTCGTCACCGCTGAAGGCCCCGTCGCCGACCTGTTACGCACGCGCCTGGCGCCCTTCGTGATTCCGAAAATGGCGTCGTTCGAAACCTCCCGCGAGTTTCTCTTTCGCACAGTGTCGCAAATCACCCTGAACTATCGCGCGATGCCCCTGAGCGCGGGCGTTGCCGGCCACGTTCATGGAGGCGACCGCCTGCCCTGGGCCCACGACGGCGAGGGGGATAATTACGAATCGCTGAAGTGCCTGACCTGGCAAGTGCACGTCTATGGCGACACCAGCGACGAGATGATCGCCTGGTGCAATGAACACCATCTGCCACTGCATGTGTTCGCCTGGCGGCCGGCATTTGAAGCGGCAGGACTTGGGCGCAACGGGTTTTACCTGTTGCGCCCGGATACCTATGTGGCGATTGCCGAAACCTGCTCGGACCCCAAGGTGATCGAGCGGTATTTCAAACATCACGGCATTCGGCCGTTCATTGCCTGAGCAGAGTCCCCCTTGTGGGAGCGGCGGTGTCAGTTAGAGACGGGTTTGGGAATTTCCAGACCGCGTATCACTGCCGGCCGCGCCAGGAAACGCTGCAGCACCCGCGTGACGTTAGGGAAATCCTGGATACCCACCAGATCGCCAGCCTCATAGAAGCCGATCAGGTTACGCACCCAGGGAAAGGTTGCGATGTCGGCAATGGTGTAGCGCTCGCCCATGATCCAGTCGCGCCCTTCGAGGCGACCATCGAGGACTTTGAGCAGGCGTTTGCTTTCATCGACGTAGCGGTCGCGGGGGCGCTTGTCTTCGTAGTCCTTGCCGGCAAATTTGTTGAAAAAGCCGAGCTGGCCGAACATCGGGCCGATCCCGCCCATCTGGAACATCAGCCACTGAATGGTTTCATAACGCGCTGCCGACTCCTGGGCCAGCAGTTGCCCGCTCTTGTCGGCCAGATAGATCAGAATCGCCCCGGACTCGAACAATGCCAGCGGCTGATCGTCCGGGCCATGGGGATCGAGGATCGCCGGAATCTTGTTGTTGGGGTTCAGCGAGAGAAACTCGGGAGACATCTGGTCGTTGGTGTCGAAACCTACACGGTGAGGCTCGTAAGGCAGGCCGATCTCTTCGAGCATGATCGAAACCTTGACGCCGTTGGGGGTGGGCAACGAGTACAGCTGAATCCACTCCGGGTAGCGGGCTGGCCATTTGCTGGTGATGGGGAATGCGGACAGATCAGGCATGGGATGGATCCACGAAGACATTGAGATGGATGAGCATAATGTAGCTGCCTCATTCGCACGACCTTTAGGCGTCATCAACATTACTGATGAGTAGAATCAAAAGATCGCCGCCTTCGGCAGTTCCTACTGGTGTATCTTGTCCATAATTTCGCAACATACTGTCAATAACCTGTGCTGCAACCCATTGAAGGTTACCGGTAAATTGTGCGCGCTCGGCCGGGCATAGAACCAAATGGGTATCATGGACTCTAATTGACCGCTTCAACGACATGGAAAACACGCGACGCTGGAAGTTCGCCGTGTAAAGGTTTGTCAGCCTTAACAGAATTGCGCTGAAGACCGACATCCAATGATCAACTTTTTCAAGTTCGCCAAGCGCTTCAAACATCGCGCTTACTTCTTTTTGCCTGCACTGCTGGTGACCACCGCGTTGTTTCTGGCGCTGGAGTCCAGCAAGACTCGCGCGCAACCGATGGATGGCACCCAGACCCTGGTATTCCTGCGCCACGGGGAGAAACCCGCCGGCGGCCTGGGCCAGCTCAATTGCCAGGGCCTGAACCGCGCCATCGACCTGGCTACCTTGCTGCCGGAAAAATTCGGCAAGGCCAATTACGTGTTCGCCGCGAACCCGACGCGCAATGTCGAGGAAGGCGAGTTGGACAATTCCTACAGCTACATTCGCCCACTGATGACCATCAGCCCCGCCGCCATCAAGCTCGGGTTGCCCGTGAACATCAACTTCTCGGCCAATGACACCAGCGACCTGGCCGATGAACTGCTGCACGACAAGTACCACAACTCGGTCATCTATACCGCCTGGTCCCACGGCTATCTGCCCGACCTGATCAACAAGGTCGCCGGTGAAGCCGTTGGCAAGGAAATGATAATCACCGAGGACTGGGAGTCCAGCGACTACGACTCGCTATACGTGCTCACGCTGACCTGGCAGAACGGCAAGGCCAGCCTGCAAAGCCACATCTACAAGCAAGGCCTGGATAATGGCCAGGAAACCTGTCCGACCTGAGTCCTGCGGCGCATCTTTCGTCGGATCGCCGCCCGGAACAAGCTCGCTCCCACAGGGTCAGCGTGTGTCATCAAAACCCACGGTCACCCAATAAACCACTGTGGGAGCCTGCTCGCGATGAGGCCGGCACATCCAACATCGATGTCGTCCGACACGCCGCCATCGCGAGCAGGCTCGCTCCCACAAGGGATCGCGCCGGCAAGACCACCATCACTCCCGCCGACTGCCCCGCTCACGCAAGTATTCCAGAACCGCCCCGTGCTCCCCGGCGAACTCGATCCGCATGCCTTTCTTCTCGCGTTGAAACGCATACATCGGGTCGTAATACTCGCTCAGCAAACCTTCGATCCAGCCCCGATGCAGGTCCACCGAACCACTCCTGGCCTGCTCCGCCAGCGCGTCCTCCATCAGCACCAGCATGCGCCGATGACGTTCACCGCCCAGGCGCTTCTGCACATTGTTCAGGCTTTCAAGCAAACGCTCTGAGAACAGCGCAAAACCTTCCTCGCCATGTACACCGATGAACTCGGCACTCAAGTCCACCACGTAATCGCGCAAGATCCGCTCGACCCGCCCTTGCAAGCTGTCTTCCAGCCAGACCATCGGAAACTGCTGCATGCCCTGATACAACGGCAGCGGCAACGCGCAACTGCCGACCGCGCGGCTTTCGTCTTCCAGCACGAATTGGCCAATGCCCTGGGCGCGCTTCTTCAGCACGTCTATCGCCAGACGGTTTTCGAAGTCGATATTGGAAGGTTGGCCGGTAGCCCGCTTGCCGAAACTGGAGCCGCGATGGTTGGCGTGCCCTTCAAGGTCCAGGCCGTTACGCAACTGCGTGAGCACCTCGGTTTTGCCGGTGCCGGTCATGCCGCCCAACAAGACGAAATCGCACTGGGTAATCGCTTGATCGAGGGTATCGAGCAGGAACGTACGCATCGCCTTGTAACCACCACCGACCCGCGGATAGTCGATGCCGGCCTCGTCCCTCAGCCATTGCTGAACGATTTGCGAACGCAAGCCGCCACGAAAACAGTACAAAAGCCCATCGGGATGGGCGCGGGTAAAGTCTGCCCAAGCCTGGATGCGTTCAGCCTTGATCTGCCCGGACACCAACTGATGCCCCATGACGATTGCCGCTTGCTGACCGTGCTGCTTGTAGCAGGTGCCGATGCGCTGCCGTTCGTGGTCGTTCATTAACGGCAGATTGACCACGCCAGGGAACGAACCCTTGAGAAACTCGATCGGCGCGCGGGCATCCATCATCGGCCGATCGTTGAGGAAAATGTCGCGGTAATCGGTGCAGTCGACAGACATCAGGACACCTCGACCGCGTTGCTCTGTCGCTCGACCAGTTCACCGATCGGCTCAAGCGCCAGGCCCAGTTCGGCGGCGACCGAGAGGAACTGCGCATTGCCTTGTGGCGTCACCGCAATCAGCAGCCCGCCGCTGGTCTGAGGATCGCACAGCACACGTTTGTGCAGTTCCTGCAGACGCCCCAGCTTACTGGCGTAGCTGTCGAAGTTGCGCAGCGTGCCCCCCGGCACGCAACCCTGTTCCAGGTAATACTCGACCCCCGGCAGGCGCGGAACGCGGTCATAGTCGATGCGTGCGGTGAGCTGGCTGCCGTCGGCCATTTCCACCAGGTGCCCGAGCAGGCCGAAACCGGTGACGTCAGTCATCGCGGTCACGCCGTCGAGCTTGCCGAAACGGCTGCCGGGTTTGTTCAGGGTGCACATCCAGTCGCGGGCCAGGCCGATATCGGCATGACGCAACTTGCCCTTCTTTTCGGCGGTGGTGAGGATGCCAATACCCAGGGGTTTGGTGAGATAGAGCAGACAACCGGCAGTGGCGGTGTCATTGCGCTTCATGTGACGTTTTTCCACCAGCCCGGTGACGGCCAGGCCGAAGATCGGCTCAGGTGCGTCGATGGAGTGCCCACCGGCCAATGGAATCCCTGCCGCGTCGCACACCGCACGCCCGCCACGAATCACCTCCCGGGCAACCTCCGGTGCCAGTACGTTCACCGGCCAGCCGAGAATGGCGATCGCCATCAGTGGATCACCGCCCATGGCGTAGATATCGCTGATGGCATTGGTGGCGGCAATGCGGCCGAAATCGAAGGGGTCGTCGACAATCGGCATGAAGAAATCAGTGGTCGAGACCACGCCGCGCTCTTCGTCGATGGCATACACCGCCGCATCATCACGCGAGGCGTTGCCGACCCACAGCCTCGGGTCCAGGTTCTGCGCCCCGCTGCCGGCCAGAATCACCTCCAGCACCTGGGGGGAAATCTTGCAGCCGCAACCGGCGCCATGGCTGTATTGGGTCAGGCGAATCGGCTCGCTCATGGAACACACCTCGTGAAGTCAGTGCCATGGATTCTACAGCAAGCCCATGCGGGGTATTACACCTAACCGGTGTGGGAGCGGGCTTGCTCGCGAAGGCGGTGACCCGGTCGACATCTCGATTGGCTGACACACCGCTTTCGCGAGCAAGCCCGCTCCCACACACAGATCGGGTCAGGGCAGCAGGATCACTTTGCCGCCCAAGCCCTGATTGACCTCGCCATAGCGCTCCAGCCCTTCGGCCAGTGGCGACTCGACCAACCCCTGAGGCAACGGCAGCAAGTCCTGATCAAAATACCGGCCGAACTGATCGAGCATCGCCGCGCAGGCTTGCACGCCATACAGCAAGGTGTTGACCCCCACCACCGAACCGCCCTTGCGGTACAGCGCGAGGGCCGGCAATTGCACATGGCCGTCTACGGGCGCGGCAATGATCGCGATGCGGCCGAAGGTGGCCAACGCCGCCACCGAAGCCGGCAACCAGAAGCCGGTGGTGTCGAAAATCACCTCGGCGCCGCCGGCATACACAGCATTGACTTGCGCGCCCAGGTCCTCGGGTTTATCCAGCCGGATAGTCGGGTACCCCTGCGCCTGCAGATCCTTGACCTGCTCCGGGCGCCGTGCCGCCGCCAGCACCTCGGCACCCCGTACCTTGGCCAGCGCCAGGGCTGCGCTGCCGACCGCACCACCGCCTATGACCAGCAAGCGGGTTCCGGTAGTTACCAGGCTGCGCTCCAGTGCATCCCACGCCGTGGTGTACGGCACGCCGATGCTCGCGGCCTGGGCAAAGCTCAGGTTGCCGGGCTTTTGGGCCACGCCGCCTGCCGGCAGCTTGACGAACTGCGCATGGGAACCGTCGGCGAAGAACCCCAACTCCCGACCGGTGCCCCACACCTCCTTGCCGATCAATGCGTCGGGACCCGCCACGACCACACCGGCAAAATCCCGACCGGGAATCCGTGGCAAGGTGGTGTAGGGAAAACGTCCCAGCACATTCTTCACATCGCTGGGGTTGAGTCCGGCGGCCTTGATCTCGACCAATACCTCATCGGCACCGGGAACAGGAGTAGCAACTTCTACATAGCGCAGGGCCGAGAGATCGCCGGTCCTGTCAAACTGCAGTGCTTTCATGGCATTTCCATTAAGTTGATGAAGGTCTCAGGAGATCCAGCCAGCGGCCAGCTGTCGGCCCATCGGCCAGAGCTTTTCGCCGGCAAGCATGCCGAGCAGGCCGACCAGCGCGATGGCCGGTGGTGCCGGGGAACGAAAATCCAGCGCGCCGTACAGCAACCCGACGCCCAGACCAATGGCCAGTGAGATGAGGTAGCTCATGGCAGACTCCTTGGGGCAATTGAAGTTGCGCTGAGTCTAAAGGGTGAGAACCGTGTGCATCGGCCAAGTGCTTCT
The DNA here is from genome assembly GCF_019218965.1 of Pseudomonas sp. PDM31. Lineage (NCBI taxonomy): Bacteria > Pseudomonadati > Pseudomonadota > Gammaproteobacteria > Pseudomonadales > Pseudomonadaceae > Pseudomonas > Pseudomonas sp. PDM31. The sequence goes on from NZ_JAHUWS010000009.1 coordinate 33,624, forward strand.
GAATTTCGGCCAAAGCCGGGGGGTCACCCTTGGCGTTGCCCTGTGGAAAACTGCGAAGGCGCGACGCCCAGTTCACGGCGAAACATGTCGCTGAAGCTGCTAGGTGAATAGCCCAGCTCCCGGGCAATCCCGCTGACCGGCACACCCTGGATCAATTCGGCTACCGCTGTCGCCAGCTGCACCTGGCGCCGCCACTCGGCAAAGCCCATGCCCAAACCGTCCTTGAACAGCCGCGCAAGGGTGCGCACGCTGGCACCGGAATTTTCCGCGTGCTGTTCAAACGGTACGTCGAGGGACGGCGCGGCCATCACGGCCTGGCACAGGTTCATCAGTCTTCGATCGGAATCATCCGGCAGCGGGATTCTCAGCAGCGATCGCTTGGCCCGCTGCAGCTCCAGCAGGGTCAGGCCGACCAAGGCTTCGTAATACTCGGGCGCCCCGTCGCTGCCCTGCTCCACCAACCCGAGGATCAATTCACGCAGCAACCCGCCCACCTCGATCACCTGCACACTGCCATCCAGCGTCACCGCTAACGCCGGTCGCAGGTAGATGTTGCGCATTTGCAAATCGGACACCACGCGAATCCCGTGAGGCACCCCCGGCGGCAACCATACCGCCCGTTGCGGCGGCACTACCAACGCCTCGTGTGGCGTCTCGACCCACATCACCCCGCTCATCGCGTACAGTAACTGGCCCCAGACATGCTCATGGGGTTCGATGTACAAGCCGCGCGGATACGTCCGTGCCAGCGGTTGCACGGGCACATCGAAATCGCTCAGGTCTGGCGGCACGGCAAGGGCCATGGTCAATATTCATTGGAGGTGGGAGATGTCTCATGGTAACGGGACATAGAACTTGTCGCCAGCAACCGTAACCGCCCGCCAATTCGAATGAATTTTCCGCGCAGGCCGCGATCCTTCTATGTACCACAGGGAGGAACAAGGGCTTTATGAACAGCGCAAAACTTTTCGTCATCGAGTACACCCTTCATGGCGTCCCCAAGTCATTCATTATCCGTCTGGACAAAATGGATAATGCCGAGGCTTGGCACTGGGCGAGCTGTGATGCGGGAGTTGGCCGTATTCCTCGCTTTGGCCGTGAAAAGGTGCAAAAAACCAGCAAGCCGATGGCAGAGAAATTCGGCGTGGAGAACGTCAAGTGGCGGCCGGCGAACTGACGCCTGGCTTCGCATGATCGAGGGGGGGGATTGAAGACCAGGACTGTGGTACTGCGCGTCGAAGGCCGGCGCTTGCAGGGCGCGGTGCGCCGCCGCGATCGGCTGGACAATGACAGCTTGAGAATGGAAGTGGAGCCGAATCAGGCTCCACTTTTTCCTGCACGGTTGCTATCAGCCATGGGCGCACTTGCAGCCTTTATGGGTGCATTCCTCGCCGTGTTCATGGTGCTTGGCGCAGGCTTCACAGCAATAATGCTTGCCGTGGCGGGCAATCGGATGCTCACCGAGTTTGCAGGAACATTTCGGACAATCGCAGACACTTTCGCTGTCGATCATGACTCAGACTCCTTCGGTATGTGTATGTGCAGGATTGATGTTACGCCTCTCGGGTGCTGCTGCGGTACATGAACAGCAGTGCCAGGGCCAGACACGCCATCGCCAGAATGCGGTTGCCCGACAACTCGATCGGCGGATTGCCCAGCCAGCCGAAGTTATCGATCAGCATGCCCATTCCCAGTTGCCCGACAATCACCGCCACGGTCGCCACCGCCGTGCCCACCCGTGGCACCGCGCCGACCATAACCATCATGTAGACCACACCGAAAAACGCCCCGCCGAGCTGCCATTTCGGCACATCGAGCAAACTGACGGCGTGGGCCGGTTCAAAAAACAGGATCAGCAACCCGGTGGTCACAGTCCCGACCACAAAGGTCAGCAAACTGCTGCGCAACACGCCGACCGTTTCACCGAGCCGGCCATTGATCGCTGCCTGCACACTCAACACCGCACCGGCGACAACCACCAAGGCCAACAGAATAATCAGATTCATCATCAACCCCGAGCAATCAAGACAAGTGCCGCGACAATCAAAAGCAAAGCCAGCCAACGTTGCCCGTTGACCTTTTTGCGGGTAGCGCCGAACCAGCCGAAATGGTCGATCAACACGCTTTTACCAACCTGCCCGGACAGAATCGCGATCATGGTCATCGCGATGCCGATGTGCGGCGTGGCCAAGGTCAGCACGACCACGTACATCGGCCCGAGAAAGCCGCCGATCAATTGCCAGCGGGGCAGTTCGCTGAGGGCCGGGCCGCGTTGCGGGCCGCTGAACAGCAACAGCAAGAACAGAATCGCCGAACCGACGCCGAAGATGCTTAAGGTCGCCCACAGATGGCCGACCTGCACACCCAGGGGCCCGAGCAAGCCGGCCTCCACGGATAGCCCCATGCCGGCGAGAATCACCAGAGGCAACAGCAGCAGGCGCAGCCCCGGCCGGGTGACGGGCATCGTGTCGACGCCCGCGGGATCAATGGAAGAAGATTGCATGCACAGCACCCATGTAATCGCTCGAACTGTGGAAGCCGGCCTTCCGGCGATGGCGATTCCGGCAACGCCATCGCCGGCAGGCCGGCTCCCACAGGGTTGAGCGCTGGTTATTAGAGAGGTGTGCATTATCGTTTGGCGCCGCTGTGCGATAAATGGGAGCATGCCAACAACACTTTTGCGTAAAACGCACAACGGGACTAATCATGCACGGCCTCAATGAACTGGGATTCAAGGCGCTCCGGCTGTTTGTCGCAGTGCTCGATCACGGCAGTTTTTCCGAAGTGGCCCGCCGCGAAGGCCTGGCGCCCTCTTCGATCTCCCGACAGATCCAGTTGATGGAGCAGGCCCTGAGCCAGCAACTGCTTTACCGACATACACGCGCCGTCACCCCCACCGAAGCCGGACGCATGCTCGGCCACCATGCACGACTGGTACTGGTTCAACTGGAAGAAGCCGAACAGGCCTTGCAGGAACAGCAAAGCGAACCCGGCGGGCTGGTGCGGATCAACGCGCCCGTGGTGTTCGGTCAACGGCACCTGACGCCATGGCTGGGTCGCTTGTGCGAGCGCTACCCGAAACTGCAACTGGATATCCAGCAGACCGACCATTATGTCGACCCCTTGCAGGAAGGCGCCGACCTGTTGTTTCGCATCGGCCCGTTGCCCGATTCGAGCATGCAGGCGCGGATTCTGGCACCCCATCGCTTTCAGGTGGCGGCGAGCCCGGCTTATCTTGCGCGATACGGGATACCGCAACACCCCGCCGATCTCGTGGCTCATCAATGCCTGGCCTACAAGGGCGCGGCCGGCCAGCAGCGCTGGTTCTTCCGTCAAGGTCAGCAGGCCTGGACACCCTATTCGGTTAAGGGGCCTATAACCGGCAACCATGCCGACACCCTGACCCAGGCCGCCGAACAGGGCCTGGGGCTGGTGATGTTTCCGTCATGGCTGATCGGCGACGCCGTGCGCAACGGCTCCCTGGTGCCGGTGCTGGGGGATTATCAGGTATCCAACAGCCTCGAACCACAGCAGATCGCCGTGCTCTGGCCGGGCAGCCGGCGGTTGTCGGTGAAGGTCAGGACGGTGATTGATTTCTTTGTCGAGTGTTTTGGTGAAGTGCCCTACTGGGACAGACCGTAGCACCTGTGGGAGCGGGCTTGCTCGCGAAAGCGGTGTATCAGCCAACAAAGATGCCGACTGGATCACCGCTTTCGCGAGCAAGCCCGCTCCCACAGGTTCCTTGGTGACGCGGATGTCGTTGTGCGCTTACTGCTGTTGCACCGAAACAACCGGTGCCACCGGCGTCGGCGATACCAGTACCTTGGCGTGCATCTGTTCGCTTCCACCACCCCGGCGCATGCCGCGCACCGGGCAGGCATCCAGGTAATCCAGGCCCACCGCCAGTTTCAGGTGCCGTTCCGGACGCGCCAGTTCGTTGGTCACATCGAAGCTGTACCAGGCGTCATCCAGCCAGGCTTCGGCCCAGGCATGACTGGCCAGGTGCTCACTGCTTTCACTGTACAGATACCCCGACACATAACGCGCCGGGATGCCCAGGCTGCGGGTGCAGGCGAGGAACGCGTGGGTGTGGTCCTGGCACACGCCGCTACGGCCGGCAAAAGCCTGGGCGGCGCTGGTGTCGACTTCAGTGGAGCCGGGTGTATAGGTCATGTACTGATTCAGGCCATGCATCAAGTCGATCAGCGCCGTGCGATCTCGGCGTTGCTTGCATTGTTTTTGCGCGAAAGCGCGCAGGGCCTGGTCGGCTTCTGTCAGCCGGGTGAAACGCAAAAACGGCAATGCCGACTGGCTTTCGTGCTCGGCCTCCCGCAGCTCATCAATGTCCACCTGGCCCCGGGCGCCAATGATGATGGCCTCATGGGGTTCGTCCATGGTCAGTACATGCAGGATGTTGCCGAACGGATCGAGTTGCGCGCGCACCGGGCGCGGCAGGTCGAGCTGCCAACTGAGCACGTGCTGGCGCTCGCTGTCGTGAGGGGTCAGTCGCAGGTACTGGATGCTCGCCCGCACCTTGTCTTCGTATTGATAGGTGGTCTCGTGGCTAATGGAAAGTCTCATGCCGCCTCCAGGTAAGAACTGTGTATGGCATTGCCCAACTGGCGAACCAGCGGGATGAACTCGGTCAGCCAGGCGTGCAGGCCTTCTTCGAGAATTTCGTGGATGCCGGTGTAGCGCAGGCGCGCGTCGATCTCCGCGGCCAGGCGTTGCGCCGGACGGCCGTTGGCTCCAGGCAGCTGGGCGAGGATCTGGTCGATTTCTTCGGTGCAGGCGCGCAACGAACGCGGCACGTCGGCCCGCAGCAACAGCAACTCGGCAACCTGTCGGGCGCCGGGAGCGTCGCGGTAGATTTCGGTGTAGGCCTCGAACGACGACAACGCCCGCAACAAGGCACTCCACTGGTAATAGGCGTGAGCGGTGCCGTCGCTGACCGCTTCAGCCTGATCGCCGGCCATTTCGTAGCGGGCATCGAGCAGGCGCAAGGTGTTGTCGGCCCGTTCGATAAACGTACCCAGACGAATGAAGCGGAATGCGTCATTACGCATGATGGTGCCGTAGGACGCGCCCCGAAACAGGTGGGAACGTTCCTTGATCCACTCGCAGAAACGGCTCATGCCGTAGCGACTCAAGCCCTGCTCGGCGATCCCGCGAATCTCCAGCCAGGTGGCGTTGATGTTCTCCCACATGTCGGCGGTGATGCGCCCGCGCACCGCATGGGCACTGGCCCGCGCTGCGCCGAGGCAGCTGTAAATGCTCGCCGGGTTGGCCGCATCAAGGGCGAAGAAATGCAGCAGCCGCTCGGCGTGCAAATCACCGTGACGCTCGATGTAATCGTCCAGGGTGCCGGTAATCAACAGCGGCATGGCCAGTTCGTGCAGCCCGTCGCCACGGCCATCCTGTGGCATCAGCGACAGCGAATAACTGATGTCGAGCATCCGTGCGAGGTTTTCCGCCCGCTCCAGGTAACGTGACATCCAATACAGATCCGAAGCAGTTCTACTTAACATGACAGGCTTCCTTCAATCCTCGACCACCCAGGTGTCCTTGGTTCCGCCGCCCTGGGAGGAGTTCACCACCAGGGAACCTTCGCGCAGGGCGACACGGGTCAGGCCGCCGGGTACGACCCGGGTTTCGCGGCCGGACAAAACGAACGGACGCAGGTCGATGTGGCGCGGCGCAATGCCGCTTTCGACAAAGGTCGGACAGGTCGACAGCGACAACGTCGGTTGCGCGATATAGGCATGGGGCTTGGCGATGATGCGCGCGCGGAAGGCTTCGATTTCCGCCGCCGTCGCCGCCGGCCCCACCAGCATTCCGTAACCACCGGAGCCCTGGGTTTCCTTGACCACCAGTTCCGGCAGATTGGCCAGCACATGGGACAGTTCAGAAGGATTGCGACACTGCCAGGTCGGCACGTTCTTCAGGATCGGTTCTTCATCCAGGTAAAAACGGATCATGTCGGTAACGAACGGATACACCGACTTGTCGTCCGCCACACCGGTGCCGATGGCATTCGCCAATACGACATTGCCGGATCGGTAAGACGACAGCAGCCCCGGCACACCCAGCATCGAGTCCGGATTGAACGCCAGCGGATCGAGGAACGCATCGTCGAGGCGGCGGTAAATCACGTCGACGGCTTTCGGCCCGTCGGTGGTGCGCATGAACACTTTGTCGTCACGCACGAACAGATCCGCGCCCTCCACCAGCTCCACGCCCATTTCCCGGGCGAGGAACGCATGCTCGAAGAACGCACTGTTAAAGCGCCCGGGAGTCAGCACCACCACGCTCGGGTTGTCGATCGGGCTGGAACTTTTCAGGGTGTCGAGCAACAGGTTCGGATAGTGATCGATGGGCGCGATGCGTTGCGCGGCGAACAGCTCGGGGAACAGGCGCATCATCATCTTGCGGTCTTCGAGCATGTAGCTGACGCCACTCGGTGTACGCAGATTGTCTTCGAGCACGTAATACGTGCCGTCGCCATCGCGCACCAGATCGACGCCGGAGATGTGCGAATAGATATCGCGGTGCAGATCCAGCCCTTGCATTGCCAACTGGTATTGCTCGTTGGCCAGCACCTGCTCGGCCGGAATGATGCCGGCCTTGATGATGCGCTGCTCGTGGTAGAGGTCGGCGAGGAACATGTTCAGCGCCTTGACCCGCTGGATGCAGCCGCGCTCGACGATACGCCATTCGCTGGCAGGGATGCTGCGGGGGATGGTATCGAAGGGTATGAGGCGCTCTGTGCCCTGCTCATCCCCGTAGAGCGTGAAGGTTATCCCGGCGCGATGAAACAGCAGATCGGCCTCGCGTCGCCGTTGGGCCAGTAGCTCGTCAGGCGTCTCGGCAAGCCAACGGGCAAACTCCCGATAGTGCGGGCGGACCTGGCCGCCGGCATCGTACATTTCATCAAAATAAGTGCGGTTCATGCCGTACTCCTTGTCACCCGGACATCCAGACCTTCGCAAGGCCCGTGCCATCGGCAGAATCGCTTTGATTTCAATCGGTTGGATAATCAACGCGAAAGCACCGCACCATTGCTGTGCGGCAAACGCCCCAACCCCATTGGCTGCGCTCCAATGCAAGGCACTGTAGTCGCCTGTTTCCAGCATAGTCAGAGTTGATCGCCCTGCCCAAGGCTGCGATCTTTTGCTCATAAACGAAAACGGCCAACCCAAAAGGTCAGCCGTTACTGATGCCTGCTACTGTTCATAAGCTTATGCGAGTCGCCCTCGTACCTCCTGTTTCACTCCCCAGCCTTCGATGATGCCGCCCAGTGGCTCGACCACAGCTTCGAACCCCTGCTCGAAATCGCCGATGTCGTCGTAGGTGGCATACATGACTTTGCTCAACTCCAGCGCCCAGGCGCCGTCATCACGCACACTGATCTGTGCATTCAGCGATTCACCACGGTAATGCCCTGCCGCCCTGCGTGCCCGCTCCTCGTCCGGGAAAATGGCGTAGAACTCGATGGGATGGAACCGGGAAAAGTCAAAACCGCCTTCTTTCATGCGGCGCAGCACGCTGCTGCTGATGTCTTCTTGATAGGCTGTGCTCATGAAACGTCCTCCTCAAATGATGGATAGACTTTCCGTACTCCCTGCGCCCGCAACCGAACGGTGCGAGCGACGGCAACCGATGTGCCGGCGGGAAACAAGCATGGAGCTACAAGACCAGACCTTAGCGATTCATTCGCTGATCTCGCTTGCAGAGTAGCCTCAAGTTAGAGCGTCTGCCAAGGTCTGGGCGTGAATGTCGCAAGAGTTGAATCAGACGGGAGTGATTCCGAGGATTTGAATGCTGTTCTGGGACTTGAGACTTTTGACGCTGGCGTCAGCGGTTCGCCCTTCCAGATCGTTCAGATCCAGTTCGGCGGCAACAGGAAGGAGCCGGGCCTTGATGAGTTTGGCAGCGAGCTCATTATCCGGGCACTCGTCGCACTCAAAGACTTCGTCGACAGTTTCACCGTGATCATCCACGAAAGTGATTTTCCACTTTTGCATCGCAGCCTCCTAGATAAAACCCATGGGTGGGCTTACATGAATCTCGACCTTGATAGGTGGCTAAACGTTCCGCTGGATCAATTGAACTGAGGATAAAATCAATGTGGGAGCGGGCTTGCTCGCGAAGGCGGTGTGTCAATCGACCTATCTATCGACTGACACACCGCCTTCGCGAGCAAGCCCGCTCCCACAAGGGTCACGCATGACTTCAGTCGTTACTTGGCTTGTTCACGGCCTGCAATACGTATTGCGGCAAGGCGAAGGCGCCGATGTGGATCTCCGGATTGTAGTAGCGGGTGACGATACCGCTGCCGATGAAGCGCTGCTGCAGGGTTTCACGGGACAGCTTGCGATAAGCGGTATCGGTCGCACCCCAGGCAAAGGTCATCGAGCCGCCAATGTAGGTCGGCACGGCAGCCTGGTAGAAGTGCCAGTCCGGGAACAGGCTGTGCAGGCGACCGGCGGTGGTTTTTACTTCCTCGATCTGCATGAACGGCGTGCCGTTCTGGGTCACCAGGATGCCGCCTTCGTTCAGGCAGCGATGGCAGGCCTGGTAAAAGTTTTCCGAGAACAGTACTTCGCCCGGGCCGATCGGGTCGGTGGAGTCGGAAATGATCACGTCGAATTTTTCAGTGGTGGTGGCGACGAAGCGCATGCCGTCGTCGATCACCAGGTTCAGGCGTGGATCATCGAACGCGCCATTGGAGTGGTTCGGCAAGAACTCCTTGCACATATCGACCACGGTGCCGTCGATCTCGACCATGGTGATGTGCTCGACGCCGCCGTGCTTGGCCACTTCACGCAACATGCCGCCGTCACCGCCACCGATGATCAGCACGCGCTTGGCTGCGCCATGGGCGAGGATTGGAACGTGGGTCAGCATCTCGTGGTAGATGAACTCATCGGCCTCGGTGGTCTGGATAACGCCGTCCAGCGCCATCACCCGGCCCATGCGCGGGTTTTCGAAAATCACCAGGTGCTGGTGTTCGGTGCGCACTTCGTGCAGCAGTTTTTCCATGCGAAAACGCTGGCCGTAGCCTTCGTAGAGGGTTTCCAGGTAGTCGCTGGCAGGGATGTTGCTCATGGGAAGTGCTCCGATGAATGCGGGAGGCAACGGACGGTTACCCGCCCATGATGGCCAGTCGATCGGATCGATTGGCCGGGAAAGGCGCGCATTCTACGTCGCCGGACATGACAGGTCGAACCTCAGTTGTCCGGCTTGCCACAATCCCCTGTAGGAGCGTGGCTTGCCCGCGATACAGGCGCCATGGTCTGTCAGGTACACCTGTGATCCCATCGCGGGCTTGCCACGCTCCCACAGGTTCAGTGTCGCTTGTCTAGACCCGCACATTCCCGCGCGGCCCGGCAATGGCCCAGATGATCAGCCCCAGCACCGGCAGCAGCGCGATCAACAGTACCCAGAGGACTTTGGCCCCGGTCCCGGCACTACTTTTGAACACGTTGATGATCGCCCAGATATCCAGGACGAAAATGATCAATGCAACCAGACTGTTGAACGTGGAACCCATGGTGTCGCCCCTAAGAGTGGAAATCCCTCTTAGGATAGACGGTCATCGCCAGGGTTCCGTTTTATTGCCAGCATTTTGCTTTCAGACGTGGATCGCCACTTTCAGGGCTTCCAGGGAGGGTGCTGTCGCGATACCGACCTGGGCACAGAGTTCCAGCACCCGTGGCACGTCGTTGCCGAAGACCAGCACCACCTGCAACTCGTCATCGAGCAGATGACTGAAGTTCATCAGCGTGTAACCGCCGTTTTCCTTGTTCAGGCTGCTCATCTGCACCTGAATGCGATTGAGAGCAGTCAGGGCTTCAGTCTTGGCCAGTTGCTTGGGCTTGAGATTGAAATCGACGCCCGGGCCGAACGAGGCAACGATCTGCGCGAACAGGTCCGTGTAGGTATCGGCCTGAAACAGCACGGTCTCCGGCAGGCTGCCGACCACGACCCATTCACCCAGCGGGATCGGGAAGCTGTCGTCGTAGTTGATGTCCGGGTTGGCGGCCAGAAATGCGTCGGCGTCGGCGTACGCCTGGGCGGCTTCGTCGGCGACCTTGAGAATTTCGTCATCGCCCATGCACCCGGAGCTGATTTTGCTGATGAGTTCGACGAGTGCGGCTTTCATGGGGCGAATCCTGTGGAGAGGTCATTTTGAGGGCGCGAAGGATAGCGCATTCGTGGGCTGTGTGCTGAGGCTGGCATGACCTGTGGCAAGCCCCCTCACCACAGGCACACCCTCTCCCGACAGGACGCTGCTTCAGCCAGCCAACTTCTCAAGCTGCGCCACGGTATCGACAGCGCCCATGGTCCTGGCCGCATCCAGGGCGGTAATGCCATTGGCATCCTTGGCCTGGGCATCGGCACCTTTGCTGATCAGGTAGTCGACCACTTCGACGCGGTTGAACATCGCCGCCATCATCAGCGCCGTGCGGCCGTCGAAAGACGAACCTTCTACCTGCGCCCCACCTTCGACCAAGGCCTTGATCACTGCCAGGTCGCCCTTGAAAGCGGCGCCGGCGATCGGGCTCTGGCCATTGTCGTTACGGATTTCCGGGTCGGCCTTGTGCTCGAGCAGGACTTTCACCGTTTCCACATGACCGTGATACGCGGCCAGCATCAGCAAAGTGTCGCCCTTGTGGTTGCGCAGGTTCGGCGGCAGCCCCTTGGACAGCAGCGCTGCCATCATGGCCGCATCGCCCTCGCGCGCCTTGTTGAATACCTGTTCGGCAAATTCGGCAGCTTCCTCGGGGGTCATCTGGCGGCTTTTATCTGACATTGGACACTCCACGTTCTGTCATTCGCAAAGCCGACAGTTTCCCGAGTGGCCCGGGCACTGTCACTTGTTTTTTCTCTTGGGCGGTCATAGCCATGTTCAATATCGGTATTTGCCGCTGTGAATGTCCGCCAGCAACTGCCCGGTCACCTGAACGTAAGTATGAGTGCCCGGCAACCAGGCGTAGATCGGGTCATCGCCGGTCCTGTCCGGATCGAACGCCTCGTCCTTGAGCCGGGTTTTCTGGTACTTGAAGGTCCCGGTGGTGTCCATCTTCACTTTCACCCGCAGGAACAACGGCACGGCATAGGCCGGCATCTGTTGCCGGGCGAAGGCCAGCAGCTCGCTGAAATCCAGGGTCGCCAGGGACTCGGCGGGCGTGATGGCGGCCATCCCGGCGCGGCCATTGGTGTTGCGAATTTCCACGCCATAGGCCACGGCCTCGCAAATATGCGGGTGCTGCAAGAGGATGTTCTCAACCTCGGTGGTCGAAACGTTCTCCCCCTTCCAGCGATAAGTGTCACCCAGGCGATCGACGAATTGCGCATGACCGAAGCCGATGTTGCGTAGCAGGTCGCCGGTATTGAAATAGCGGTCGCCCTTTTCGAACACATCGTGAAGCACGACCCTGGCGGTTTTCTCAGGGTCGGTGTAACCGTCCAGGGGGGCCTTTTCGTAGATTTTCGCCAGCAACAAGCCTTGCTCGCCCTTGGCAACCTTGCGCAGCAAACCCTTGGCGTCGCGAAGCGGCTCACCACTGTCATGGTCATACGCGACCAGTTCCCATGACATCAGGGAAAAGCCGATGGTGTTGTCGAAATTCAGAATGTTGGTAAAACCGATGTTGCCGTCACTGGCGGCGTACAACTCGCAGATATGGTTCACCGCAAAACGGGTCTTGAACTCGTTCCAGGCGCCGGGACGCAGACCGTTGCCGACCATTTTCTTCACACCATGACGGCTGTCTTCGGCGCTGGGCGGTTGATCCACCAGATAACGACATAACTCGCCAACGTAACCGATGGTAGTTGCCCGATATTTGCGCACGTCGCCCCAGAACCGGCTGGCGCTGAACTTGCGACGGATGGCGAACCCGGCCGCACCGCTGACGGCCGCCCCCCAGCAGACGCACAGGCCGGTGGCGTGATATAGCGGCAAGGGGCAATAGACGACATCGTCGGCGCGCATATCCAGGGCGATCATGCCAAAGCTTGCCGAGCTGCGCATCCAGCGGCCGTGCTTGAACACGCCGGCCTTGGGCAATCCGGTGGTACCGGAGGTGTAGATATAGAAGCAGGGGTCGTCGAAGAAGATCTGCTGGCTGCTGACCGGATTGTCGCTGGATTGGTCGATGCTGGCGGACATCAGATTGACGAAGCCGTCCGGAGCAATGCCTGGCTGGCGGGAGGTGTCCAGATCGGCGACAAACCAGGTGCGCGACGACTCGATCGATACGCGCTCGCGCACCGCGAGAAACGCCGGGGCCAACTCCTCTCCGACGACGATCGCCACCGGCGCCACCAGGTTGAGGCTGTGTACCAGGGTGTCACGGGTTTGCGAGGTGTTGAGCAACGCACTGATCGCGCCGACCTTGGCCACAGCCAGGATAGTCACCAACAGCTCCGGGCGGTTTTCGATGAATACCGCCACCACGTCGCCCTTGGCGATGCCTTGGCTGATCAAGTGATGGGCGATGCGATTGGCCCATTGATTGACCTCGCCATAGCTGAGTATCACATCGTCCTGCAACAGTGCCGGCCCCTCGGGGTTACGCAAAACGGCCTGCTCGAAACTCCAGCCCAACCCACAGGGTTGGGCGGGATCCTTGACGTTGGCGACCTTCATGCCCCTCACCACTCGGGGAATGGCTTTGGCGATGGCTGGCAGCTTGCGCAGCATCATGCCCCAGGTGATGGTGTCGTGCGACGTGCGACTCATGTTGCTCCCGTTGGTCTTCTTATTGTCGGGCGGCGATGACTTGCCTCGAAAATACGTCAACGGTTCTTGAGCTGTACACGCGGTTTTTGAAATGTTTTGTATCCGCAGCAGCTACCTGTCGATTGGTAAACCCTGCCTGGCGAAAGGTTCCATCAAAACGCCGAACGACCCCGCAAAATGCAGGATGCACGATGGCCATTCATGCAGATTGCACGAAATCAAAAAACTTCTCTATTTGTAAGTATCTGATTTTATTAGCATTTTTATAGGAGTCGATACTGGCACAATCACTGCAACCCTCTGTGCATGCTTGCCATTCAAGTACTCACGGAGCTGATAGACATGAGCCTGATTCAAGAAAAATTTTCGTCCTTGTTCTCCAACTTCAAAGTCACCACCCAGGCTCGACCTGACGGCGGGATTCTGCTGACGCTCAGTGCCGAAGGCAGGACCTTCAAACGCTCGATTTCCTACCAGCAATTGCACAATGGTGACCAACTGACGTGGGTTATCAGCGCAATTCGCCGCGACCTTGCCGAACAGGCCAGCGAGTTGCCGCAAATCTCCATGCTGCAAAGCCAGCAACGGTTTGCCCTGCCGACTTATCACTCGCTGTAAACCCGGAATCTGTCGCATGCCCTCTGTGGGAGCGAACCTTTGTGGCGAGGGGGCTTGCCCCCGTTGGACTGCGCAGCAGTCCCATTTTCTGGGGCCGCTTCGCGACCCAACGGGGGCAAGCCCCCTCGCCACAAAGGTTCGCTCCTACGGGGGGATTAGATCGCCGCAGGATCGATCCGGGCAAAGCTGTCCACGGTTACATGCCCCGCCAGCTCACCGCCCTCGCGGGCCAGGCCGCAGGTGGCCATGCCTGCCAAACGCGCCGCATCCAGCTCCTCGACGATATCCGACAGGAACAGAATCTGCCCCGCTTCGACCTTGATCGCCTGGATAATGTTGGCGTAGGACTGTGCCTCGCGCTTGGGCCCGGAAGTGGTGTCGAAATAACCGCTGAACAGCGGCGTCAGATCGCCCGCCTCCGAGCAACCGAAAATCAGGCGCTGGGCCTGGATCGAGCCCGAGGAATACACGAACAGCTGATAGCCGTCCTGGTGCCAGCGCTTGAGCGCATCCACTGCATCCGGGTACACATGCCCTTTCAACTGCCCGGCCTGATAACCCTGCTCCCAGACCATACCTTGCAACGCCTTGAGTGGCGTGGCCTTACGGTCTTGGGCAATCCAGCCCAGCAGGATCGCGATCACCCGCTCGACGTCGGCGTCCGGTTCATTGCTATCGCGGCGCACGGCCGCCAATTGCTCGGCCACGTCCGCACGCTCGGCGTTCTGGCGGATGAAATCCGGCAGGTGGCTGGCGGCATAGGGGAACAACACGTCGAAGACAAAACTCACCGCGCTGGTGGTGCCCTCAATGTCGGTGAGAATCGCTTTGATCGGCATCGGTTCAGTCCTCAAGACGCGGGAAACGCCCGGCGATGTCTTCGCCGGTGAAGTTGGCGACCCAGCCATCCGGGTTGTTGAACAGCCGGATCGCGATGAAATGCGGGTGCTCGCCCATGTCGAACCAGTGTCTGGTCCCGGCCGGGACCGAGATCAGATCGTTCTTCTCGCAGAGAACCGCGTAAACGTAATCTTCGATGTGCAGGGTGAACAAGCCACGGCCGGCGACGAAAAACCGGACTTCATCTTCACCGTGGCGGTGCTCTTCAAGGAACTTCGCGCGCAATTCGGCTTTTTGCGGGTGATCGCTGTTGAGGCTGATCACGTCGACCGTGATGTAGCCGCGCTCGGTCATCAGCTTGTCGATCTGCTCTTGATAAGCTGCGATCACTTCTTCCTGAGTGGCCCCCGGCTGAAGTTTCGTCGCCGCTTGCCAGCGGTCGAAGCGCACGCCCTGCTCGGCCAGGGTCGAGGCGATGTCTTCGTAATGGGTCAGCACCTTGTTGGGTATTTCAGGGCTCGAAACGTGATAAACGGACAGGCTGCTCATCAGGGCAACTCCTTAACGGTTTGAGAGCGAGCGGGTTTTCAGCTCGCACTCGAACAAAAATTCAAAGGCCTCGATCTGCCGCAGCGCATCACTCATGCGCGCGCCCCAGGTGTACAGGCCGTGGCCGCGGATCAGATAGCCGACGCAATCGGGATGGGCTTCAAGCCAAGGCTGCACCTTGGCGGCGAGGCGCGCAATGTCCTGATCGTTGTCAAAAATCGGTACCCGCACCGTCGATTCGTGGGTCGACACGCCGCTAAACGCTTTTTGCAACTCGTAGTCTTCGAACTCGATGAAATCTTGCGGCGTCAGGCGCGACAGCACCGTGGCGTTGACCGAGTGGGTGTGCAGCACTGCGCCGATCTCCGGGCGCCAGCTGTACAACTGGGTGTGCAACAGGGTTTCGGCGGACGGTTTTTTGCCCGGCTCCAGGCTGTTGCCCGAAAGGTCGGTGGCCAGCACATCGTCCTTGCCGAGCTGGCCCTTGTGCTTGCCGGACACGGTCAGCAAGGCTTCGGTCGGCGACAAACGGGTGGAATAGTTGCTACTGGTGGCCGGCGACCAGCCGCGACCATACAGAAAACGCCCGGCGTCGATGATTTCCTGGGCGAGGTGTTCACGGGTAAGGCTCATGGCCTGTCCTCTTGCATACATGTGGCAATGATAACGGCAGCCGCGACAGCTGCGAGACTGGCAATACTAAAGGTCAATGCGGCCCCGAGGGCGTTCCAGCTGTAGCCGGAATATAACGCGCCCAACGCACCGCCTGTGCCGGCCAAGGCGGCATACAACGCCTGACCCTGGCCTTGCTGGCGCGCACCGAAGCTACGTTGCACGAAGGCAATGGCAGCGGCGTGAAAGCTGCCAAATGTCGCCGCGTGCAGGATCTGGACACACAACAGCACCCAAAGAAATTCTGCGAGCGAACCCAGCAATAGCCAACGTACCGCCGCCAGCACAAAGCTGGCCATCAGCACCCGGCGCAGCGAGAAGCGCGCGAAGATCCGGCTCATGGCCAGGAACATCAGGACTTCGGCGACCACGCCGACCGCCCAGAGCATGCCGATCACGCCCCTGCTGTAACCCAGGCGCTCGAGGTGCAAGGTCAAAAACGTGTAATACGGCCCGTGACTCATCTGCATCAATGCCACGCAGCCGTAGAACGCCAGCACGCCGGGGTTGCGCAGCTGCTTGAGAAATCCTTCGCCGGCCACCCGGTTGCCCGGTGCGGGCTGGGCGTTCGGCACCCACAGGCTGCTCAGCACAATGCCGGCCATGATCAACACCAGCGCCGCCGGGTAAATGTCCAGGCTCAGCCGTTCGAACAGGCGGCCCAGGGCAACCACGGTGATGATGAAGCCGATCGAACCCCACAGGCGAATCTGGCTGTAGCGCGAGGTCTGGCCTTGCAGATGTGCCAGGGTGATGACTTCGAATTGCGGCAACACGGCGTGCCAGAAGAACGCATGCAAAGCCATGACCATCGCCAGCCAGGCATAGCTCTTGCTGACGTAAATCAGCGAGAAGGTCAGCAAGGTGCACACTGCGCCAAAGCGCACGATGGCCAACCGCCGACCGGTGTAGTCGCCCAGCCAGCCCCAGATGTTCGGCGCCACGCAGCGCATCAGCATCGGGATCGCCACCAACTCGCCGATGCGCGCGGCGGAAAATCCCAGGTGATCGAAATACAACGCCAGAAACGGCGCCGTAGAACCGAGCAAGGCGAAATAGAACAAATAGAAACTGGAGAGCCGCCAGTACGGCAGCGCCGCCGCAGCCATCAGGCTGCAGCAGCTGAGAGGTCAGCCATTAAAGCTGACCCAGAACCGGCGTGCTCACGCGCACATCGGCGTTCTGCCCGCGGTGGCGCAGCAGGTGGTCCATCAGCACAATCGCCATCATCGCTTCGGCGATCGGCGTGGCGCGGATGCCGACGCATGGGTCGTGACGGCCCTTGGTGATCACTTCCACCGGGTTGCCGTGAATGTCGATGGAACGGCCCGGCGTGGTGATGCTCGACGTTGGTTTCAGCGCCAGATGCGCCACGATCGGCTGACCGGAAGAAATGCCACCGAGGATGCCGCCGGCGTTGTTGCTGAGGAAACCTTCGGGCGTCATTTCATCGCGATGCTCGGTGCCGCGCTGGGCGACGCTGGCGAAACCGGCGCCGATTTCCACACCCTTGACTGCGTTGATGCTCATCAGGGCATGGGCCAGCTCGGCATCCAGACGATCGAAAATCGGCTCGCCAAGGCCAGGCATCACGCCTTCGGCGACCACAGTGATCTTCGCACCGACCGAATCCTGGTCACGGCGCAGCTGGTCCATATAGGCTTCCAGCTCTGGCACCTTGTCCGGATCGGGGCTGAAGAAGGCATTCTCTTCGACCGAATCCCAGGTCTTGAACGGGATTTCAATCGGGCCGAGCTGGCTCATGTAGCCACGAATGACAATGCCCTGGCTGGCCAGATACTTCTTTGCAATTGCGCCAGCAGCCACACGCATGGCGGTTTCACGGGCCGAACTGCGGCCACCGCCGCGATAATCGCGCTCGCCGTATTTATGGTGATAGGTGTAGTCGGCATGGGCCGGACGGAACAGATCCTTGATCGCCGAATAGTCCTTGGACTTCTGGTCGGTATTGCGGATCAACAGGCCGATGGCGCAGCCGGTGGTGCGACCTTCGAACACGCCGGAAAGGATTTCAACTTCGTCGGCTTCCTGGCGCTGGGTGGTGTGGCGGCTGGTGCCGGGCTTGCGCCGGTCGAGGTCGCGCTGCAGATCCTCCAGGGATATCTCCAGCCCCGGCGGGCAGCCATCGACAATGGCGACCAACGCCGGACCATGGCTTTCGCCAGCGGTGGTGACAGTGAATAGCTTGCCGTAGGTATTGCCGGACATGCAGGACGCTCCGTGAAATGAACCTGAATACGTAATGCGCGCCAGTATACGCAGGCTACCCAAGTAGTTCATCCTCGAACCTTATGGGTGCCTGTGAGTCCAACGGGCATCTTTGTGAATGATGGCCTGATGATGCTGCGAGTTTTAGCCTTGAGCCTTACCCTTATCAGCGGCTTCGCCCAGGCAACTGTCCTGCAGCGGCCGATCACCCTCAACACCGGCACCGGCGAGCTTTTCGGCTCATTGCTGCTACCCAAATCCGACAAGCCTGTGCCGGTTGTCCTGATCATTTCCGGCTCCGGCCCGACCGATCGCGACGGCAACAACCCCGACGGCGGGCGCAACGACAGCCTCAAGCGCCTGGCCTGGGTGCTGGCCAAACACAACATCGCCAGCGTGCGCTATGACAAACGCGGTGTCGCGGCGAGCCTGGCAGCGACGCCGGATGAACGCAACCTGAGCGTGGAAGCCTATGTGGCCGACGCCCAGGCCTGGGGCCACAAGCTCAAGGCTGATCCGAGATTCGACAAACTGATTGTGCTCGGCCACAGCGAGGGCGCCTTGATCGCCAGTCTCGCGGCACCCGATATCGATGCTGGCGCAGTGATTTCCATGTCTGGCAGTGCCCGGCCGGTCGCTGAGGTATTGCGCCAGCAACTGAGCAATCGCCTGCCACCGCCGCTGATGCTGCGCAGCAACGAATTGCTCGACAGCCTCAAGGCCGGCAAAACCGACGACAACGTGCCGCCGCAATTGCAGGTGATTTTCCGCCCGAGCGTACAGCCGTACCTGATTTCACTGTTTCGTCAGGATCCGGCCGCAGCGTTCGCCAACCTGAAAATGCCCGCCCTGATCATTCAGGGCAGCAATGACATTCAAGTCGGAGTGAATGACGCCCGCCTGCTCAAGGCCGCGAAACCGGACGCCGAACTGGCGCTGATCGAAGGCATGAACCATGTATTGCGAATTGTGCCCAATGACGTAAAGCGCCAGTTGGCCTCTTATAAAGATCCACAATTGCCCCTCGCAGCGGAACTGGGCGCGCGAATCATCGGGTTTATTGACGGACTTCGCACCAGTTAAGCCCGGCAACCCTCCAGTACTGAAAAAAACGGCCGATAAGCCTTTGTCGCCAGCGCACTGGCTGGCGACGAGCAGAGCTTGGACAGGATCTCGCCGTTATGACCGATACCCAGACTTCACCCGACACCAGCGCTGTACAAGACGCACCGACAGCGGTCGAGCTGCCCTGGGCGGACGTCCACGTCGAGCACCACAAGATGCTCCGCCTGGCACCGTTGCAGACCGACCGCAACACCGGTGGACGCCCCTTGCGTTTTGTCGAATTTGGCTATGCCGAACGCAATGACAAGCAGCACAGCCTGATGCGCATGAACATCACGCTGCCCGGCCAGCGCGTGCGCAAGGAACAGAATCATCTCGATGTGTGGGTCGATCACAGCGAAAAAACCGTGCATTTCGGTCCTGACAGCGGGCTGCAGGTCGAGCCACTGAACCGGGGTATCGGACGTTTCCTGACCGCCCAGGGCATCAACTGGGCGAAGAAGCGCTGGCCCGGCTATACCTTCAACGGTGCCGACCTGAACAACAAGGACGCACTGAACGAAGACACGCGCTTGCGCCGCGATCACTTTTTGCAAGCCCATGGTTTCGAAGTGGCCTACGCCGATGCCCAGCATTTGAAGGGCAGCGTCAAAGCCGTGCAGGTCGGTGACCTGACAGGTGACTGGAACACGGAGAAACTGCAGGTCGTGGAAATTCTCGAAGCGGCGCAGATGCTCCAGCAGGCCGAGCAGAATCTGGCCGAGCAGGAAGTCAAACTCAAGAAACACGAAGAGAAAGTCAGCAAGTACAAGCGTGAAGACGCCGGGCTGCGCTTTACCATCACTTGCCTGGTGGCGTTTGCGGTGTTTCAGGCGGGCTTGCTGATCTGGATTGCCACGCACTGATGATCTTTTGCAGGAGCGAGCCTGCTCGCGATGGACGTTAACGATTACGCGTGTTATCTGGATAAACGCGGTGGTCTTGCGTCCATCGCGAGCAGGCTCGCTCCTACAGGGGTCAGACGCGCGAAGCGAACAGCGCCTGATGATTTCGACACTGCTCGGCGGTCAGCATGAACACCCCATGCCCGCCTCGCTCGAAGTCCAGCCAGGCGAAGTCTACTTGCGGGTACAACGCCTCGACATGAACCTGGCTATTGCCCACTTCAACGATCAGCAAGCCCTTCTCGGTCAGGTGATCGGCAGCTTCGGCGAGCATGCGCCGCACCAGGTTCAAGCCGTCATCACCGCAGGCCAGGCCCAGCTCCGGTTCGTGCTGGTATTCGTCCGGCATGTCGGCGAAATCTTCCGCATCGACATAAGGCGGGTTCGACACGATCAGATCGAAACGCTGGCCGGGCAAGCCATCGAAACCATCGCCTTGTACCGTAAACACCCGTTCATCGACGCCATGACGCTCGATGTTCTGGTTGGCGACCTCCAGCGCTTCGAAAGACAGGTCCGCCAATACCACCTCTGCGTTCTGGAACTCGTAGGCGCAGGCGATGCCGATGCAACCGGAGCCGGTGCAAAGGTCGAGAATCCGCGCCGGCTCGGCACCCAGCCAGGGTTCGAAACGTTTTTCGATCAGTTCGCCAATCGGCGATCGCGGGATCAGCACACGCTCGTCGACAATGAACGACATGCCACAGAACCAGGCTTCGCCCAGCAGGTAAGCTGTAGGTACCCGCTCTTCGATGCGGCGCTTGAGAAGAAGCTGCAGGTGTACCAGTTCATCTTCTTCAAGGGTACAGTCGAGATAACTGTCGGCGATTTCCCACGGCAAGTGCAACGCACCCAACACCAGTTGACGGGCTTCGTCCCAGGCATTGTCGGTGCCATGGCCAAAAAACAGATCCTCCCCATGAAAGCGGCTGACGGCCCAACGGATATGGTCGCGCAGGGTACGAAGGCGGGAAGTGATCACAACGGCAAGCTCCAGAAAAATCGACTGGCAATTCTACCAGTCAAACGCCGTCACGACGACGCAGGAAAAGCTTTGGGATGAATGTAGGAACTATCCGATTATTCTGCCGGCTATTGAACAATGCGTAACAATTGACAAGGCTACCTGGCAGAAACCGCATCATCTACGTTCGTAGCGATTCACAGAATCGTTCAGCCAGAGGACAATGCCTCAAAAGCCCCACTCCAAGGAGCCCCAGAATGTCCGTTCCAAAAACGATGTTTCAACTCAGCGGCCGCGGTTATGCAGCAGCCAACCTGAGCCAAGCGACGCTGGTCATCATCGATGCCCAGAAGGAATACCTCAGCGGGCCACTGGCCCTGACCGGCATGGACGCTGCCGTCGCGAACATCAAACAGTTACTCGCTGCTGCCCGCGCCGCCGGCCGGCCGATCGTGCACATCCGCCACCTTGGCACGCTGGGCGGGATGTTCAACCCACAGGGCGTAGGCGGTGAGTTCATTGCGGGTGTGGAGCCGCAGGGTGACGAAACCGTCATCGGCAAATTGCTGCCCAGCGCATTCCACGGCACCGAACTGGCAAAACTCCTGGAGGACCTGGGCGCACTGGACTTGATCGTCTGCGGCTTCATGAGCCACTCCAGCGTCAGCACCACAGTACGCGCGGCCAAGAACCTGGGCTTCCGTTGCACCCTGGTGGAGGACGCCTGCGCCACGCGCGATCTGCCTTACAAGGGCGGCGTCCTGAGTGCCGAACACGTTCACCAGACCGAAATGGCGATCATGGCAGACAACTTCGCCACCCTCGCCACGACCGGTGAATTGGTCTGATTTGCATCTTGATGAGCGGCCAATATCGCCGCTCATCCGCTAAAGCCTCTCGTTTGCTGTAATTGTCTTAGCCTCAGGAACATCCCGGTCAACTTCCGGTCGAAGGGCCGATACCCATTGAGGAAGGTCGGAATGAAGTTATCCGATGGTTTTGACGCTCGCCGCTTGCGGCCCAAAGGCCAAAGCAACTGGCGTTTTCGAATCGGCGCGGCATTCGCGGCGCTGCTGGCGACCTGTGGTGTGCTGCTCGCCATGGCCGGCGCCGCCAGCCTGTTCGGTCACGTCCCGGCGCTAGGTGAACTGAATACCAGCCGCGCAGGCGCTGGGGTCATTCTGGCGCTGGGCCTGTTCGTGCTGTACATCGGCGTATGGCTGTGGCGCCGCTGCCGCCGCCGCTCGCGCCAGTCGCGGGCACTGGCCATGTCTCCGCACCTGATGAAAAAACACGACTGAAGCAAACGACACAACCAATGGCGTGCAAACGCCACGCAGTTTGTTGCGCCCCAATTGTCTCGACTTGGGTAAACTGGCCGCCCTTCGCGGAGGCTGACATGCAAGACGACGATTTTTCCTTATTCAAAAGCGCGATCCAGGGCGTCAAGCCCATCAAGCACGATCGCGCCGAAACCGGCAAACCCAAGGCTGACCGCGCGCAGATCGCCAAGCTGCGCCAGGCCGCCACTGTGCGCACAGATGCCACCACCGTTGACGGCTTGTCCGATCAGTTCGTCATCGACGTCGGCCCCGAAGACGAATTGATGTGGGCACGCGATGGCGTTCAGGAAAG
The DNA here is from genome assembly GCF_019218965.1 of Pseudomonas sp. PDM31. Classification (NCBI taxonomy): domain Bacteria; kingdom Pseudomonadati; phylum Pseudomonadota; class Gammaproteobacteria; order Pseudomonadales; family Pseudomonadaceae; genus Pseudomonas; species Pseudomonas sp. PDM31. The sequence continues at coordinate 55,891 of NZ_JAHUWS010000009.1, forward strand.
CCAGATGCGCAAGCTCAAGATCGGTCAGATTCCGTTCGAAGGCAGCCTCGACCTGCACGGTATGACGGTGGAGAAGGCCCGGGAAACCCTCTGGGCGTTCCTGGCTGAAGCAACCAAATTCGAAATCCGTTGCGTGCGCGTCACCCACGGCAAGGCGGTGCGCCTGGACGGTAAACGGCCGATGATCAAGAGCCACGTCAATACCTGGTTGCGCCAGCATCCGCAGGTACTTGGCTTCACTTCGTGCCAGGCCAGACATGGCGGCGCCGGAGCGGTTTATGTGATGCTCAAACGCACCATGATGGAAGGACGCGACGAGTAAAGCTGATGCGCCGCGCTTGCAGCGCCGTGTCCACCACCGTACCCTTGCCCTTTGCGAAAAAATCCCACAGGTAGTTTCATGTCCCTGGAACAGAATTACACCGCGATTCTCGGCCAACTGGGCGAGGACGTCTCCCGCGAGGGCCTGCTCGACACGCCAAAGCGTGCAGCCAAAGCCATGCAGTACCTCTGCCGCGGCTATGAACAGACATTGGAAGAAGTCACCAACGGTGCCTTGTTCAGCTCCGACAACAGCGAAATGGTGCTGGTCAAGGACATCGAGTTGTACTCGCTGTGCGAACACCACCTGCTGCCGTTCATCGGCAAGGCCCACGTCGCGTACATTCCAAGCGGCAAGGTGCTGGGCCTGTCCAAGGTTGCGCGCATCGTCGACATGTACGCCCGCCGCCTGCAGATCCAGGAAAACCTCAGCCGCCAGATCGCCGAAGCAGTCCAGCAGGTGACCGGTGCCCTGGGTGTTGCCGTGGTGATCGAGGCCAAGCACATGTGCATGATGATGCGCGGTGTGGAGAAACAGAATTCGTCGATGATCACCTCGGTGATGCTCGGTGAGTTCCGTGAGAACGCCGCGACCCGCAGCGAATTCCTCAGCCTGATCAAGTAATTCGCGTCACGAAGAAAACCGGCATTCATCGCCGGTTTTTTTTCGCCCGCGAAAAATCAGGTAAGCTGCGCCCCCTTCTCAATCTGCACCGTGAGGCTTTCAACGTGTTCGTAAAAGCGCTTCGAGTCGGCCTTGGCCAACTGATCATCTTTATCGACTTCCTGACCCGCCCAGGCAAGAAGCAGCGCCCTGCGGCTGCCCAGGCCCAGGTCGAATCCGCCGCCAAGGATCTGACCCTGTATCAATTCCACGCCTGCCCGTTCTGCGTGAAGACCCGCCGCACCCTGCGCCGCCTGAATGTGCCGGTGGCACTGCGTGACGCGAAAAACAACGAACAGGATCGCCAGACCCTGCTGGAACAAGGCGGCAAAATCAAAGTGCCGTGCCTGCGTATCGAAGAAAATGGCCAGACGACCTGGATGTATGAGTCCAAGGTGATCATTGATTATCTGGATAAGCGATTTGCGGCAGTCTGAGATTTTTCGGTGTAGCTGATGGCCTCTTCGCGGGCAAGCCCGCTCCCACAGTGATGTGCGGCGCTCGCAAAACCTGTGGGAGCGGGCTTGCCCGCGATGAGGCCGGTGCAGGCACCGCAAACTTCAGACAAAAAAAACCGGCCTTCGCGCCGGTTTTTTTGTCCCATATATCCCTATTTCCAAACTTTTCGTAAGCAGAATAGAAAACATTATTTGCTTTCTTTGTATACAAAAGCATAATCCACTTCGTGCGAGTTCCTGACCAACCGGTCAACAAATTCGCAAGTGCCTCAATGGGCCGCTGCCACCCTCATGGGTCCGGTCCTGGAAATAACAATAAAACTCTTGAGGAGTACTCGCTGTGGAAAGCCGCAAATCCGATGCATCGACGCTGGAACTCTCGCCGCCATTGCGCAATGGCTTGCTGGAACGCCTGTTCAAACTCAGCTTGCATGGCACCACGGTGAAGACTGAGCTGATTGCCGGTCTGACAACCTTCATCACCATGGCCTACATCATTTTCGTCAACCCCAACATCATGGCCGACGCCGGCATCGATCACGGTGCGGCCTTCGTCGCCACCTGCATCGCCGCCGCGCTGGGTTGCCTGTTGATGGGCCTGTATGCGAACTGGCCAGTCGGCCTGGCTCCAGGCATGGGGCTCAATGCGTTCTTCACTTACACCGTGGTAGGCACCATGGGCTACAACTGGGAAACCGCTCTGGGTGCGGTGTTCGTTTCCGGTGTGCTGTTCATGATCCTGACGTTTTCGCGGATTCGTGAATGGCTGCTCAACAGCATTCCGGTCAGCCTGCGTTACGCCATGGGCGCCGGCGTTGGCCTGTTTCTCGGGCTGATCGGCCTGAAAACCGCAGGCATCGTCGTCGATAGCCCGGCGACCCTGATCAAGCTCGGTTCCCTGCGCGAACCCGGCCCGCTGCTGGCTGCCGTGTGCTTCCTGATGATCGCTATCCTCAGTTATCACCGGGTGTTCGGCGCAATCCTGATCAGCATTATCACCGTGACTCTCGCCGGCTGGGGCCTGGGCCTGGTGCACTATGAGGGCATCATGTCGGCACCGCCGAGCCTGGCTCCGACCTGGATGGCCATGAATGTCGCCGGCGTGTTCAATGTCAGCATGATCAGCGTGGTCCTGGCATTTCTCTTTGTACACATGTTCGACACCGCCGGCACCTTGATGGGCGTTGCCCAGCGTGCCAATCTGGTAGGCGCTGACGGCCGCATCGAAAACCTTTCGCGTGCCATGAAAGCCGACAGTGCATCCAGCGTATTCGGCGCCGTGGTCGGTGTTCCGCCGGTCACCAGCTATGTGGAAAGTGCTGCTGGTGTTGCTGCGGGTGGTCGCACCGGTCTTACCGCCGTCACTGTTGGCGTGCTGTTTATCGCAGCCATGTTTTTTGCTCCACTGGCAGGAATGATTCCGGCCTATGCAACCGCTGGCGCGCTGATCTACGTGGCGATGCTGATGATGGGCGGCATGGCCCACATCGAATGGGATGAAGCGACCGACAGCATTCCGGCAATCGTCACAGCGATCATGATGCCGCTGACCTTTTCGGTCGCCGACGGCATCGCACTGGGCTTCATCACCTACGTGGCGTTGAAGGCCGGCACTGGCAAGTACAAGGAAATTTCCGTCAGTCTGTGGGTGCTCTGCGCGATCTTCATCGCCAAGTTCATCTTCTTGTAAGCCATCAAGGCTTGAAAACAGCCTCACCCCATCGGGTGAGGCTTTTGTGCAAATGGAGGAAAGTGATGAGTCTGGAAACCTGGCTGCTGTTCAGCGGCGCTGCGCTGATAGTGATATTGATCCCGGGCCCCCTGTCTTTGCTGATGATCAGCAACAGCCTGAATTACGGCCTGCGCCGTTCCTACCCGGCCTTTCTGGGCGGAGTGTCGGCCTCGATCTGCCTGCTCAGCGCTTCGGCGCTGGGCCTGGGTGCGTTGTTGCTGGCCTCGGAGCAGCTGTTCAGTGCCTTGAAAATCCTCGGCGCGCTGTACCTGTTCTATCTCGCGTGGCAAAGCTGGCAGCAGTCACGCCTGCCCGCCCATGGCGCGCAAGTACCACAGGCTGCGCCGGTGCCACACTTTCGTGCGCTGTTCGGGCGCGCGTTCATGCTGGGCGCGAGCAATCCCAAAGACATTCTGTTCTTTGCCGCTTTCCTGCCGCAGTTCCTGAGCGCCGAGCAGCCGTTCCTGCCGCAGTTGCTGGTGATGATTGTGACCTGGACCGTGCTCGATCTGCTGTGCAAGCTGGCCTACGGCCTCGGCGCCCATGGTGCGGCGCGGTATCTGCGCAGCGGCAAGGGACAGAGCTGGTTCAACCGGATCAGTGCCGGGTTGTTCGGTGGCGCGGGGGCGGCGTCTCTACTTAGCCGCTAAAAGCCTGAAGCTAAGCGCTTCGCGAGCAAGCCCGCTCCCACAGTTGATTGTCAGCGAACATGGTATTTGCGTTCGAGGGTGATCCAGTGTGGGAGCGGGCTTGCTCGCGAAGACGGCTTCACAGACACCAGTTTTCTCCAGACGAAAAAAAGCCCGCAGTGTGAGCGGGCGAAAGACCAAAGAAGCTATATGCGCAGTCGCTTCCAGGCTGAGGCAGCTGCTTGGGGGATCAGCTGCCGCGATAGGTGGAATAGCTGTAAGGCGAAATCAGCAATGGCACGTGGTAGTGATCCTGCTCGGCGGATATGCCAAAGCGCAGCACCACCACATCCAGAAATGCCGGTTCCGGCAGTTGAACGCCCCGGGCGCGGTAATAATCGCCAGCGTGAAACTGAACCTGATAGACCCCGGTACGGTAGTCATCACCTTGCAGCAACGGCGCATCGACCCGACCATCGCTGTTGGTGATCGCGCTGGCGACCAATTCCAGCTGCGAGCCTTCAACGCGGTACAACTCGACCTTGATCGAGCTGCCCGGGCAACCGTGTGCTGCGTCCAAAACGTGTGTAGTCAAACGTCCCATTGATTCTGCGCGCCTGCCTGCATGGAGCAGTCAGACCTCGCGCCTCCCGAAGTCAGTTGAAAAGGAGACCGCACCGATTCGGAGCACGAAAAGCTGCGGCGAGCGACTGATTAAGACATTTTCCATAAAAATTGTACACAATAAAAACGACATTTTTCCCACCTCTCCAGCCATCGGTCCATTTATCACCCATCTGAAGCCAAATCTGACCGCAGTTACACCTCTTATTCAGGCGCTGACCGTTCAGGCAGATTTATTGCAGACCTATGCGCATAACAGCAAAAGATGACAGCTGGTTAAAAATGCGAAAATTCAGGCTTACAAAGTGAATATAAAGTTGTATACAATCACTCCATCGCTGTGACGCCAGCCTTTCAATTACTTCAGGCGCGCCACACAACCTGTCAACACGAACAAGAAGGAAGACTGCAGTGAGCGCTGACTACCCACGCGACCTGGTCGGTTACGGCAGTAACCCTCCGCACCCACACTGGCCTGGCAATGCCCGCATCGCACTGTCCTTCGTGCTCAATTACGAAGAAGGTGGCGAGCGCAATATCCTGCACGGCGACAAAGAGTCCGAGGCCTTCCTCTCGGAAATGGTTTCCGCCCAGCCGCTGCAAGGCGCACGTAACATGAGCATGGAATCGCTCTACGAGTATGGCAGCCGCACCGGCGTCTGGCGGATTCTGAAACTGTTCAAGGAATTCGACATTCCACTGACCGTCTTCGCCGTGGCCATGGCCGCCCAGCGCCACCCGGACGTGATCCGCGCCATGGTCGATGCCGGCCACGAGATCTGCAGCCACGGCTACCGCTGGATCGACTACCAGTACATGGACGAAGCCGAAGAGCGCGAGCACATGCTCGAAGCGATCCGCATCCTCACCGAAATCACCGGCGAGCGCCCGTTGGGCTGGTACACCGGCCGCACTGGCCCGAATACCCGACGCCTGGTGATGGAGGAAGGTGGCTTCCTCTACGACAGCGACACCTATGACGACGACCTGCCCTACTGGGAACCGAACAACCCGACCGGCAAGCCGCACCTGGTGATCCCGTACACCCTGGACACCAACGACATGCGCTTCACCCAGGTGCAGGGCTTCAACAAGGGCGACGATTTCTTCGAATACCTCAAGGATGCGTTCGATGTGCTGTACGCCGAGGGCGCCGAAGCACCGAAGATGCTGTCGATCGGCCTGCACTGCCGATTGATCGGCCGTCCGGCGCGACTGGCTTCGCTCAAGCGCTTTATCGAATACGCTAAAAGTCATGAACAGGTGTGGTTCAGCCGTCGCGTCGACATCGCACGCCACTGGCAACAAACCCACCCGTACCAAGGGGCCGCCAAATGAGCACCTTTCAAAGCCTGAAACCCTCGACCCTGAGCCGCGACGCCTTCGTCGCAGCCTTCGCCGACATCTACGAACATTCGCCATGGGTAGCCGAAAAGGCTTTCGACCTGGGCCAGGATGCTTCGATCGACCAGATCGAAACCCTGCACCAGCGCATGAGCGACATCCTGTTGAGCGCTGATCACGCCAGCCAGCTGGCCCTGATCAACGCTCACCCGGACCTGGCCGGCAAAGCTGCCGTCCAGGGCGAGTTGACCGAAGCCAGCACCAATGAACAGGCTGGCGCCGGTATTCACCAATGCACGGCCGAAGAGTTCCAGCGCTTCACCGAGCTGAACGACGCCTACAAGGCCAAGTTCAAGTTTCCCTTCATCATGGCGGTAAAAGGCAGCAACCGGCATCAGATCCTCGCGGCGTTCGAAACGCGCATCCACAACCCGGTCGACACCGAGTTCAAATGCGCGCTGGCGGAGATCAACAAGATCGCCCTGTTCCGTTTACTGACCCTATAGCGAGCCTGGCCCTGCGAATTCATGAACGTCGAAATCGACCAGGGCCCTGCAAGCATCCCAAGCCAACTTATTAAAGGCAGACAAGAAGAATGAAAGCTTACGCCGTACCTTTCGAGAAGTTCGTCAACCTGGCCGACGCCCGCCTGGGCACCAAAATCATCTCGGTCACCGATGACTGGTTCGCAGACGCCAACCGTCTGTTCCAACCGACCCCGGCCGTGTGGAAGGAGGGCGTGTTCGATGACAACGGCAAGTGGATGGACGGCTGGGAGTCGCGCCGCAAGCGCTTCGAAGGCTACGACAGCGCGGTAATCCGCCTGGGCGTGCCTGGTTCGATCAAGGGCGTGGACATCGACACTTCATTCTTCACCGGTAACTTCCCGCCATCGGCGTCCCTGGAAGCCTGCTTCCTGGCATCGGGCGAACCCGACGACAATACCCAGTGGATTGAAGTGCTGTCTGCCGTCGAGTTGCAGGGCAACAGCCACCACTATCACGAAATCAGCAACGACCAGGCGTTCAGCCACCTGCGCTTCAACATCTACCCGGATGGTGGTGTAGCCCGCCTGCGCGTGTACGGCGTGCCACACCGCGACTGGTCCGCTGTGGGCGACAACGAGCAAGTCGACCTGGCCGCAGCCCTCAACGGTGGCCGCGCCCTCGCCTGCTCCGATGAACACTTCGGCCGCATGAGCAACATCCTCAACCCGGGCCGTGGTATCAACATGGGCGACGGTTGGGAAACCGCACGTCGTCGTACCCCGGGCAATGACTGGGTAATCGTCGCGCTGGGTCACGCCGGCGAAGTCGAGAAAGTCGTGGTCGACACCCTGCACTTCAAGGGTAACTACCCGGACAGCTGCTCGATCCAGGGCGCGTTCGTGAAGGGCGGTACCGACAGCCAGATCGAAACCCAGTCGCTGTTCTGGCGCGAACTGCTGCCAAGCCAGAAACTGGAAATGCACGCCGAACACACCTTCGCCGAGCAGATCAAGGCACTGGGCCCGATCACCCACATCCGCCTGAACGTGTTCCCGGATGGTGGTGTTAGCCGCCTGCGCGTTTTGGGCAAAGTAGCGAAGTAAGCGGCGCGCCCTTCGCGAGCAAGCCCGCTCCCACAGGGGAATGCATTCCAAATGTGGGAGCGGGCTTGCTCGCGAAGGCGTCAGAACCAACAACACAGAACTCAACGAAAAGAAGAACAGCATGCGCACACTGACGATTGAACCGCTGACCAAAGAAGCCTTCGCCCCTTTCGGTGACGTGATCGAAACCGACGGCAGCGATCACTTCATGATCAACAACGGTTCGACCATGCGCTTCCATAAACTGGCGACGGTTGAAACCGCCACGCCAGAAGACAACGCAATCATCAGCATTTTCCGCGCCGACGCGCAGGACATGCCGCTGACCGTGAGCATGCTGGAGCGTCATCCGCTGGGCAGCCAGGCTTTCATTCCGCTGCTCGGCAACCCCTTTCTGATCGTGGTCGCGCCAGTTGGCGATGAACCTGTATCAGGCTTGGTCCGCGCCTTCGTCACCAACGGCAGGCAGGGCATCAATTACCATCGCGGCGTCTGGCACCACCCGGTGCTGACGATCGAAAAGCGGGATGACTTCCTGGTGGTTGATCGCAGTGGCACAGGCAATAACTGCGATGAGCATTTTTTCAAAGAGGAAGAGCGTTTGGTCCTCGCCCCCCACCAATAAGAGAAGGTCTGATCACTCGACAACAGAGTGACAGGCGAGAGGTAAAGACTGTGGAAGCACATCTGTTGGAATGGCTGAACCTGAGCGTACGCTGGGTTCATATGATTACTGGTGTGGCCTGGATCGGCGCATCGTTCTATTTCGTCTGGCTGGAAAACAACCTCAATCGGGTCAACCCGAAAAGTGGTCTGGCCGGTGATTTGTGGGCGATCCACGGCGGCGGTATCTACCACCTGGAAAAATACAAACTGGCTCCACCGACCATGCCGGACAACCTGCACTGGTTCAAATGGGAAGCCTACTTCACCTGGATGTCGGGTATCGCGCTGCTGTGCGTGGTGTTCTACTCCAACCCGACGCTCTACCTGCTGGCCCCAGGCAGCAGCCTGACCGGCCCTGAAGGCGTTCTGCTGGGCATCGGCTCACTGTTCGTCGGCTGGTTCGTCTACTCCTTCCTCTGCGACTCGGCCCTGGGCAAACGTCCTGCCCTGCTGGGTTTCATCCTGTTCGTACTGATCATCGGCGCGGCCTACGGCTTCAGCAAGGTGTTCAGCGGTCGTGGTGCGTACCTGCACGTCGGCGCGATCATCGGCACCATCATGGTCGGCAACGTGTTCCGCATCATCATGCCGGCGCAGCGCGCACTGGTGGCGGCGATTGCTGAAAACCGCACGCCCGATCCGGCGCTGCCGGCCAAAGGCCTGCTGCGTTCGCGTCACAACAACTACTTCACCCTGCCGGTGCTGTTCATCATGATCAGCAACCACTTCCCGAGCACCTATGGCAGCCAATACAACTGGCTGATCCTGGCCGGGATCGCGGTGTTTGCGGTGCTGGTGCGTCACTACTTCAACACCCGTCACGACAGCCACAAGTTTGCCTGGACCCTGCCAGTGGCAGCCGTCGGCATGATTTGCCTGGCTTATGTAACCGGTCCGAAGCCGATGTCCAGCGCCCCTGAAGTGGCCAAGGCACCCGCTGCGATCGAGTACCAGCCGCTGCCGGAAACAGCAGTGGGCGGTGGCTTGAAACCGGCTGAAGCGAAACCTGCAGAGGCACCCGCAGCCGCACCGGCGCAGGCGTCCAACGCCGGCCCTGGTTTCGACAAGGTGCATAGCGTGATTCAGGAACGTTGCGCAGTGTGTCACTCGGCCAAACCGACCAGCCCGCTGTTCAGCGCGGCGCCTGCCGGCGTGATGCTCGACACCCCCGAGCAGATCCGCCAGAACGCTGCGCGCATCCAGGCTCAAGCCGTCACCAGCCAGATCATGCCACTGGGCAACATCACCCAGATGACCCAGCAGGAACGTGACCTGATCGGTGCCTGGATTGTGCAGGGAGCCCCGACCAACTAAGCAACACAAAAGCCCGTGAAAACGGGCTTTTGTGGCGAGGGGGCTCGCCCCCGTTCGACTGCGAAGCAGTCTTAAAACCTGCGGATGCGATCTCTCAGACGCAACGCAATTGTCGGTTTTGGGGCTGCTTCGCAACCCGACGGGGGCAAGCCCCCTCGCCACAGATCTCCCTGATGCACGAAATCACAAGAATAAAAAAGATCCGAGGTGTTGCATGTCCGAGCTAACCCAAGCACGCATCCCCGACGCACCCGCCATTCAGCGTTTGCCCCTTTTGCAACTGATCCTGGTCGGTCTGCAACATGTTCTGCTGATGTACGGTGGCGCCATTGCGGTGCCGCTGATCATCGGACAGGCTGCTGGCCTGAGTCGTGAAGAGATTGCCTTTCTGATCAACGCCGACCTGCTGGTCGCCGGCATCGCCACCATCGTCCAGTCGCTGGGCATCGGCCCCATGGGCATTCGCATGCCGGTGATGATGGGTGCCAGTTTCGCCGCGGTCGGCAGCATGGTCGCCATGGCCGGCATGCCGGGTATCGGTATGCAAGGGATCTTTGGCGCGACCATCGCCGCCGGATTCTTCGGCATGCTCATCGCGCCGTTCATGTCCAAAGTCGTACGCTTCTTCCCGCCTCTGGTGACTGGCACGGTCATCACCTCGATCGGTTTGTCGCTGTTCCCCGTGGCCGTGAATTGGGCTGGCGGTGGAGCGGGCGCGACTCAATTCGGTTCACCGATTTACCTGACCATCGCCGCGCTCGTGCTGGGCACCATCCTGTTGGTGCATCGCTTCATGCGCGGTTTTTGGGTCAACATCTCCGTGCTGATCGGTATGTGCCTGGGCTATGTGCTGTGCGGTGTGTTGGGCATGGTCGACCTCAGCGGCATGGCCCAGGCGCCATGGCTGCAGTTCGTCACACCGCTGCATTTCGGTATGCCGAAATTCGAACTCGCACCAATCCTGTCGATGTGCCTGGTGGTGGTGATCATTTTCGTCGAATCCACCGGGATGTTCCTGGCACTGGGCAAGATCACCGGCCAGGAAGTCTGCCCGCGGATGCTGCGTCGCGGCTTGCTCTGCGACGCCGGTGCCTCGTTTTTCGCCGGGTTCTTCAATACCTTCACCCACTCCTCCTTCGCCCAGAACATCGGCCTGGTGCAGATGACTGGTGTGCGCTGCCGTTCGGTGACTATTGTTGCCGGCGGTTTGCTGATCGTTCTGAGCCTGCTGCCCAAAGCCGCGTTCCTGGTGGCTTCGATTCCGCCAGCGGTACTCGGCGGCGCAGCCATTGCGATGTTCGGCATGGTCGCGGCCACCGGGATCAAGATCCTGCAGGAGGCCGACATCGGTGACCGGCGCAACCAGTTGCTGGTGGCGGTGAGCATCGGCATGGGCCTGATCCCGGTGGTGCGTCCGGAGTTTTTCGCCCACCTGCCCGTGTGGATGAGCCCGATCACCCACAGCGGTATCGCCATGGCCACCCTCAGCGCCCTGACGCTGAACCTGCTGTTCAATATCCTTGGCGGTGCCGAACGCGCGGCCATCAACGACTGTCAGGCCCACTAACAACTAACGACACAGAACCCTGTGGGAGCGGGCTTGCTCGCGAAGAGGTCGGCACATCCAACATCAATGTTGACTGGCAAACCGCTTTCGCGAGCAAGCCCGCTCCCACAAGGGGGTTTCCTGCGCCTTGAAAACAAGAAAAATAGGGAGCAACAGATGATTCGGACACAAACCAGCATGCTGTTGGGCGGTGGGCTTCTGGCGGCCAGCCAGGCCATGGCCGGCGATCTACTGCTGTGGCAAACCAACAGCCTGAGCTATCTGTACGGCAAGGACTTCGCGGTCAACCCGTCGATCCAGCAGACGGTGACCTTCGAACATGCCGACCGCTGGAAGTACGGCGACAACTTCCTGTTCGTCGACAGCACCTATTACAACGGCGAGAAAGACCGCAACAAAGGCGTTCACGCCTATTACGGCGAGTTCAGTCCGCGCCTGTCCTTGGGCAAGATCCTCGACCGCCGTTTCGAATTCGGCCCGATCAAGGATGTGCTGCTGGCCATGACCTACGAGAACGGCGAAGACGACACCGAGGCCTACCTGATCGGCCCGGGTTTCGACCTGGCAGTACCGGGCTTCAACTTTTTTACCTTGAACTTCTATTATCGCCAGACCGAAGGGGCACGTCCCGGCGACGACGTCTGGCAAATCACCCCGGCCTGGTCCTACACCCTTCCATTGGGTAACTCGAACCTGTTGCTCGACGGTTACATCGACTGGGTGGTGGACAACGACCAGAACGCCCACGGCACCTATCACGCCAACCTGCACTTCAACCCACAGATCAAATACGACCTGGGCAAAGCCCTGGGCTGGCGTGAGAAGCAGGTCTACGTCGGCGCCGAATACAGCTACTGGAAAGATAAATACGGCATCGAGAACACGTCCCGATTCGATACCAACGAAAACACCACCAGCCTGCTGCTGAAGGTGCATTTCTGATGCTGACCCGCAACCGTGCCCCAAACATGTCGTCGGTGCGCCGTTGCGGGGCACTTGAGACCTGGCCGAGGAGTCAGTATTCTCCGCGGCCGCCTGAATCCGCTTTAAAAAAAAGCCCGGATTTAATTCCTGACCAAAAAGCCAACTTACCCCGGCTCTGGACGGTACCAAGGCACCCGGTAATCACTCTCAATCGGCTGTTTTTGCGCAGCCGAGCGGGAGTTTTTTTGTTTTCTGAAAGCCTTGGCGCAGCTCTTGCTAACAGCACTAAAGCTGACCGAACGGATGATTTTTTTTGTAGCTGCAGATAAAGGCGCCACACCAGAGCGCCGACCTTAAAAAAATAACGTGGAACCACCTACATTTTGGGAGCAACCGAATGAAACGTACGTGCACTAGCCTGATGCTGGCAGGATCGATGTTGGCGGGGGGCCAGGCCATGGCCGGCGACTTGCTGCAATGGCAGACCAACAGCCTGACCTACCTCTACGGCAAGGACTTTCAGGTCAACCCGCGCATTCAGCAGACCGTGACCTTCGAGCACGCCGATGGCTGGAAATACGGCGACAACTTCTTCTTCATCGACAAGATTTTCTACAACGGCAAGGAAGACGCCTTCGCGGGTGAGAACACCCACTACGGCGAGCTCAGCCCGCGTTTGTCGTTCAACAAGATCTTCGATCAGAAGTTTGAGTTTGGCCCGATCAAAGACGTGCTGCTGGCCATGACGTACGAATTTGGCGAAGACGATACCGAGTCGTACCTGATCGGCCCTGGTTTCGACCTGGCAATCCCTGGTTTCGACTACTTCCAGTTGAACTTCTACAACCGCCATACCGAAGGCGACCGTCCGGGTGACGATGTCTGGCAGATCACTCCGGCCTGGTCCTACACCATTCCGGTGGGTGGCTCGGACGTGCTGATCGACGGTTTCATGGACTGGGTCGTCGACAACGACGTCAACAGCAAGGGCGAATACCACGCCAACCTGCACTTCAACCCACAGGTCAAATACGACCTGGGCAAGGCACTGCATTTCGGCGAAAAGCAGCTGTACGTGGGTGTTGAGTATGACTACTGGAAGAACAAGTACGGTATCGAAGACAGTCAGGGCTTCAAGACTGATCAGAGCGTGACCAGCTTCCTGGTCAAGGTTCACTTCTGATTTTGTAGGAGCTTGCCTGCTAGCGATGGACCAGAGAGCGCCACGGGGGTGTCAGGCCCCCAGCGTCATCGTTAACGACCATCGCGAGCAGGCTCGCTCCTGCAATTGACCGCGTGTCCATGTGAGAGCACGCCGCACTAGCGATCTCAGGCCGAAACCACCGGCTGCGCCAACCCCAGAAACCGGCACAACTCAGCCTTCTTGGCCAACGCGTCACGCCGTCCCAGTTCGATCAACTCGCTGCAATACCCCGCCTCGAACAACAAATAACTCAGCACCCCTGCCCCGCTGGTCTTGGTCGCACCCGGCCCGCGCAAAAACAGGCGCAACGCCGCCGGCAATTCCTGACGATGGCGCGCAGCAATCTCGTCGATCGGCTGACTGGGCGAAATCACCAGCACCTCCACCGGCGCCACCCCCAGTGCTCGAGCCGGTGTGCCGCTGGGCAGCAGGTGACTGAACTGGTTCAGGCGTTGCAACAATTCAATGTCGCTTTCCAGGCTGTCGATGAATGTACTGTTGAGCATGTGCCCACCGATCTGCGCCAACGTTGGCTGCTGGCCGCTGTAGGCCCCTTGCCGGGGCTGTAGCGGGTCGACGCCGCGTGGATTGCCGCTGACGCCCACCACCAGCACCCGGTTGGCGCCCAGGTGGAGGGCCGGGCTGATCGGTGCCGATTGGCGCACCGCACCGTCGCCGAAATATTCTTCACCGATTTTCACCGGAGCGAACAGCAATGGAATGGCTGAACTGGCCAGCAAGTGTTCAACGGACAAGCGGACAGGCACGCCAATGCGCCGATGACGCAACCACGGGTTGATGGTGCCACCGCCCTGATAGAAGGTGACGGCCTGACCCGACTCATAGCCAAACGCCGTGACCGCCACGGCCTGCAACTGTTGTTGCGCGATGGCGTCGGCAATGCCGTTCAGGTGCAATTTGTCGTTGAGCAAATCCCGCAGCGGTGAGCTGTTGAGCAAGGCCACCGGGACTTTTGCACCCAGACCGAGCAGGCTGTGGCTGATAAAACGGCTGGCCTGGCCGATCACCCCTGGCCAGTCGCTGCGCAACACCTGATTGCTGCGAAAGCCCTGCCAGAAGGCGGTGAGGCGCTCGATGGCACCACGAAAATCCATCGCCCCACTGGCGAGGCTGACCGCGTTGATCGCCCCGGCCGAGGTGCCGACGATCACCGGAAACGGATTATTCGCGCCCTGCGGCAACAACTCGGCTATCGCCGCCAGAACTCCGACCTGGTAAGCCGCCCGAGCCCCGCCACCGGAAAGAATCAAACCTGTAACCGGTTCGCCTGGACTCATGCACGACGCTCCTTGGTGCTTGATGGGATTTCGTTGTTTCGACCTATTCCCCCTGTAGGAACGAGCTTGCTCGCGATGAACCTGAGAGCGCCACGGGGTGTCAGGTTTGCCGCGTCATCGTTGACGACCATCGCGAGCATGCTCGCTCCTACAGGGGATCGTGATTCAACGGCGTTTTGCGTACAGCTTGGGCTCGCCCGGCGGACGACTCTTGAAACGGCGATGGGCCCACAGGTATTGCTCGGGACGCTCACGCAAAACGCCTTCGATCCATTGATTGATGCGGATGCAGTCGGCCTCTTCGGTTTCGCCGGGGAAGCCTTCGAGTGGCGCATGAATCACCAGACGGTAGCCGCTGCCATCCGCCAGGCGTTCCTGGGTGAACGGCACCACCAGCGCCTTGCCCAACCGGGCAAACTTGCTGGTGGCGGTGACCGTCGCGGCCTGAATGCCGAAAAACGGCACGAAGAGACTTTGCTTGGCGCCGTAGTCCTGATCCGGTGCGTACCAGATCGCCCTGCCCGAACGCAGCAGCTTGAGCATGCCGCGCACGTCCTCACGCTCCACGGCCAGCGAGTCGAGGTTGTGCCGCTCGCGGCCCTGACGCTGGATGTAGTCGAACAGCGGGTTCTTGTGCTCACGGTACATGCCGTCGATGGTGTGCTGTTGGCCGAGCAATGCAGCACCGATCTCCAGTGTGGTGAAATGCAGCGCCATCAGAATTACACCCTTGCCCTCGCGCTGTGCCTGCTGCAGATGCTCCAGCCCTTCGATGTGGGCCAGGCTCGCCAGGCGCTTGCGCGACCACCACCAGCTCATCGCCATCTCGAAGAAGGCGATGCCGGTGGAGGCGAAGTTCTCCTTGAGCAGGCGCTTGCGCTCGGCCGTACTCTTTTCAGGGAAACACAGCTCCAGATTGCGCTTGGCGATGCGCCGTCTGTCGCCGGCCACCCGATACATCAATGCGCCCAGCACGCGACCGATCCACAGCAATGCCGGATACGGCAACTGGACGATCAGCCACAACAGCCCCAGGCCACACCACAGCGGCCAGAAACGTGGAGAAAGAAAAGATTTTTGAAAACTCGGGCGATCCATTAAAGCTTCCGCAATGACAGTGGCCGCGCATTCTACATCGTTCGACCCGGCTTGCGGCCTGCGGGCGTTCTCGTTATAAGTCTCGGCACTTTTAGTGACAAGTCGTTGTATGCCGACCATGAGCCAAACCGAACCGCTAGACCAAGATCCCGTGTTCCAGTTGAAGGGCAGCATGCTGGCCATTACGGTGCTGGAACTGGCCCGTAACGACCTCGAAAGCCTTGATCGGCAACTGGCTGCCAAGGTTGCCCAGGCGCCCAACTTCTTCAGCAACGCGCCGCTGGTACTGGCCTTGGACAAGCTCCCGGCCAGCGAAGGGGCTGTCGACCTGCCCGCGATGATGCGCGTGTGCCGCCAACACGGCCTGCGCACCCTGGCGATCCGTGCCAGCCGCATTGAAGACATCGCGGCCGCCATCGCGGTCGACCTGCCGGTGCTGCCACCATCAGGTGCCAGGGAGCGCACGATGGACCTGAGCGAAGGCCAACCGAAGAAAAAACCGGAAAAACCGCCCGAGCCGACCATCAAGCCGACCAAAATCATCACCTCGCCCGTGCGCGGTGGCCAGCAGATCTACGCCCAGGGCAGCGATCTGGTAGTGATTTCCTCGGTCAGCCCCGGGGCGGAACTTCTCGCCGATGGCAACATCCATGTATACGGTCCTATGCGTGGTCGTGTACTGGCTGGCGTCAAGGGAGACACCAAGGCCAGAATTTTCTGTCAGCAAATGAGCGCTGAGCTGATTTCCATTGCCGGTCATTACAAGGTTTCCGAAGATCTGCGACGTGATCCCCTGTGGGGTTCGGGCGTGCAGGTCAGCCTGTCGGGCGATGTGTTGAACATCATTCGTCTTTAACGGATACTGCCGCATTTTCCAATCATCTCTAAAACGTAGCGAAAACGGCTCAAACGAAGTAGGAAAAAGGCTACAAGCAGTGTTTACCGGGGGTAAACGCCGTCTGCGGCCAAATTCCAGCCAAGGCTGTCCAACTGCAGTAGTTTTCAAGAGATGTTTTTCAGGGGCTAAAAAGTCCTTTTCCTTAGGGGTGAAACACCTTGGCCAAGATTCTCGTGGTTACATCCGGCAAGGGTGGTGTGGGTAAGACCACCACCAGCGCCGCTATCGGTACCGGTCTCGCTCTGCGTGGCCACAAAACAGTCATCGTCGACTTCGACGTCGGTTTGCGTAACCTTGACCTGATCATGGGGTGCGAGCGCCGCGTGGTTTACGACTTCGTCAACGTGGTCAACGGCGAAGCGAACCTGCAACAGGCCCTGATCAAAGACAAGCGCCTGGAAAACCTCTACGTCCTGGCTGCCAGCCAGACCCGCGACAAAGACGCGCTGACCGTCGAAGGCGTGGAAAAGGTCCTGATGCAACTCAAGGAAGACTTCGAGTTCGTGGTCTGCGACTCGCCGGCGGGCATCGAGAAAGGCGCCCACCTGGCCATGTACTTCGCTGACGAAGCGATCGTCGTGACCAACCCTGAAGTGTCCTCGGTACGTGACTCCGATCGCATGCTCGGCCTGCTGGCCAGCAAGTCCCGTCGCGCTGAACGCGGCGAAGACCCGATCAAGGAACACCTGCTGATTACCCGTTACCACCCGGAACGTGTGAGCAAAGGCGAAATGCTCGGCGTAGAAGACGTCAAGGAAATCCTCTCGGTGGCCCTGCTCGGCGTGATCCCTGAATCCCAGGCGGTGCTCAAGGCATCCAACCAGGGTGTTCCGGTGATTCTCGACGACCAGAGCGATGCCGGCCAGGCCTACAGCGATACCGTTGACCGCCTGCTGGGCAAGACCGTGGATCATCGATTCCTCGATGTACAGAAGAAGGGATTCTTCGAGCGCCTGTTTGGAGGCAACTAAGCAATGAACCTTTTTGACTTCTTTCGTGCCAACAAAAAGCAAAGCACCGCGTCGGTAGCGAAAGAGCGTCTACAGATCATCGTGGCGCACGAACGCGGCCAACGCAGCACCCCGGACTACCTGCCGGCCTTGCAGAAGGAACTGGTGGAGGTGATCCGCAAGTACGTCAATATCGGGTCCGATGACGTGCACGTCGCACTGGAAAGCCAGGGCAGTTGCTCGATTCTGGAACTCAATATCACCCTGCCAGATCGCTAGTCGATCCGGCTGGAGCCACGGCGGCTCGATGACTTGAGCGCACCTTTTTCGTAGGAGCCGGCTTGCTGGCGATGCAGACAGCGCGTTGTATCTGATACAACGCGTCAATGCCATCGCTGGCAAGCCAGCTCCTACAATCAAGGAGTCAAGTCATCGAGCCGCCGTTGGCGTTTGTTACGAGGCTGTTTTAATGCCGTTGTCCAACGTCCACATCATCCATCAGGACGCCGCCGTCCTGGTGGTGAACAAACCAACCTTGCTGCTCTCCGTCCCTGGCCGGGCCGATGACAACAAGGATTGCCTGATTACCCGCCTGCAGGAAAACGGCTACCCCGAAGCGCGAATCGTCCATCGCCTGGACTGGGAAACTTCCGGCATCATCCTGCTCGCCCGCGATCCGGACACACATCGTGAGTTGTCTCGGCAATTTCATGACCGCGAAACCGAAAAGGCCTACACCGCCTTGTGTTGGGGTCAACCTGAGCTCGACAGCGGTAGCATCGATCTGCCATTGCGCTACGATCCGCCAACCAAGCCGCGCCATGTGGTCGACCACGAATTCGGCAAAAACGCCCTGACCTTCTGGCGTGTGCTGGAACGTTGCGGCGACTGGTGTCGCGTTGAACTGACGCCGATAACCGGCCGCTCCCATCAGTTGCGCGTGCACATGCTGTCCATCGGCCATCCGCTGTTGGGTGACGGGCTCTATGCCCATGAGCAGGCACTGGCGGCCTGGCCGCGCCTGTGCCTGCACGCGAGCATGCTCAGTTTTACCCATCCGCAAAGCGGCGAGCGCTTGCGCTTCGAGTGCGCGGCACCCTTCTAAAGCAAATGCAAAACCCCCTGTAGGAGCGTAATGCTGTTCACTTAAGCGGGTAGCACACTTTGTGGCGAGGGGGCTTGCCCCCGTTGGGTCGCGAAGCGGCCCCAAAACCTGCCACCGAGGCGTATCAGTTACACCACGTGCAATAGTTTTACGACTGCTTCGCAGCCGAACGGGGCGGTGCGGCGGTCCGACAAGCCCCCTCGCCACAGATTTTGTACTTGCCGGAAGATCCGTCTTAAGTGAACAGCATTACCCTGTAGGAGCGAGCATCCTCGCGATGGACATCTGAACACCGCGGGGAATCAGACAGCCCGCGTTATCGTTCACGTCCATCGCGAGCGTGCTCGCTCCTACAGGATGTTCTCAAGATTCAATCCTGGCGCCACGCCACCCCGCACTCCAGCGCCAATTCAATGGCCAATACGTTAAACTGGCGCCATTGCTGTCTGGAGCTACTTATGCGCGAAGAGTTGAACCAAGGCCTGATCGACTTCCTCAAGGCCTCCCCTACCCCATTCCATGCCACCGCCAGCCTGGTCCAGCGTCTGGAAGCGGCGGGCTATCAACGCCTCGACGAACGCGAACCGTGGAATACCGAAGCCAACGGCCGCTACTACGTCACCCGTAACGACTCCTCGATTGTCGCAATCAAAATGGGCCGGCACTCGCCACTGCACGGCGGTATCCGACTGGTGGGCGCCCACACCGACAGCCCGTGCCTGCGGGTCAAGCCGCAGCCGGAACTGCAACGCCAGGGTTTCTGGCAGCTGGGCGTCGAAGTGTATGGCGGCGCACTGCTGGCCCCCTGGTTCGACCGTGACCTCTCCCTGGCCGGCCGCGTGACGTTCCGCCGCGATGGCAAGGTCGAGAGCCAGCTCATCGACTTCAAGGCCCCGATTGCGATCATTCCGAACCTGGCCATTCACCTCAATCGCGAAGCCAACATGGGCTGGGCGATCAACGCCCAGACCGAGCTGCCGCCGATCCTGGCGCAATTCGCCGGCGACGAGCGCGTAGACTTCCGCGCGGTGCTCACCAACCAACTCGCTCTGGAACATGGCCTGAACGCCGACGTAGTCCTCGATTACGAGTTGAGCTTCTACGACACCCAGAGCGCCGCGGTCATCGGCCTGCATGGCGACTTCATTGCTGGCGCGCGCCTGGACAACCTGCTGTCGTGCTACGCCGGCCTGCAAGCGCTGCTGAGCGCCGATACCGACGAGACCTGCGTGCTGGTGTGCAACGACCACGAAGAGGTCGGCTCGTGCTCGGCCTGCGGTGCCGATGGCCCCATGCTCGAACAAACCTTGCGCCGCCTGTTGCCCGAAGGTGATGAATTCGTACGCACCATTCAGAAATCCCTGCTGGTCTCGGCGGACAACGCCCACGGCGTACATCCCAACTACGCCGACAAGCACGACGCCAACCACGGCCCGAAACTCAACGCCGGGCCGGTGATCAAGGTCAACAGCAACCAGCGTTACGCAACCAACAGCGAAACCGCCGGGTTCTTCCGTCATCTGTGCATGGCTGAAGAAGTGCCAGTACAAAGCTTCGTGGTGCGCAGCGACATGGGTTGTGGCTCGACCATCGGCCCGATCACCGCCAGCCATCTGGGCGTGCGCACCGTGGATATCGGCCTGCCGACCTTCGCCATGCACTCGATCCGCGAACTGTGCGGCAGTCATGACCTGGCGCACCTGGTCAAAGTGCTGAGCGCGTTCTACGCCTGCCACGAACTGCCGTAACCCCCTGTAGGAACTGCCGCAGGTTGCGATCTTTTGATCTGATTTTGATCCTGATCACGGAAAAAAAGATCAAAAGATCGCAGCCTGCGATAGCTCCTACAATTAAAACATCCCTTTGCGACAAGGCTGTCATCCATGATTTCGATGCAAAACTTTCAGGCCATGCTGTACCCCATTCTTGCCGGGATGCTCATGCTGGCCGTCGGCTTCAATTTTCGTGACAAGAACGCCGGTGTGTTCGCCATGTGGATCGGCATGCTGACGATTCTTGCCACCGTGGTGATCAAGATCCTCGCCAAACTCAACGAATAAAACCTCGCCCTGGCTCGCATTGATTTTGGCGGGCTCGTACACTCGGTCGATCCGCTCCCTGCGAGGTTGACCGCCTAGTGTTCGTTCGTCTGTTCGCCCTACCGTACTTATTCCTTGTCTGCCTCATGACGCTGGTGCCGCTGGCATCTGCACAGGCGGTCGGCCTGCCGGGCCTGCTCGGCGGCCAGGCCAAGACCCAGCCCGAAGCGCAAGAACCCCTGGGACAATCCCTGGATGAAGTAATCAAGTCGCTGGAGAACGACCAGCAACGCAGCAAACTGCTGGCGGACCTGAAGCAGCTGCGCGACGTCACCAACAAAGCCCAACCGCCTGCCGAAGAGGGCGTGCTGAGCCTGATTGGCGGAACCCTGACCAATCTGGAACAGAAGTTTTCCGGCGCTGACAGCCCACTCACCCGCTGGTCCAACGAGTTTGACCTGGCCGCACAAGAGTTGGCCGCGCTGGCATTGCCAGCCAATGAATGGCTGCCGATGATCTTTGCCTTCGCCATGATCCTGATGGTCTGGAGCCTGCTGGCCGCGGCGCTGATCTGGATCAGCCATCGAGTGCGCATGCGCTTCGGCCTGACCGAAGAACTGCCGCAGCACCCCAGGGCAGTGGACATGCTGCGCTTCGCCTTGCGTAAACTCGGGCCATGGCTGGTTGCCCTGGTCATCACGGTCTACATGAGCTACGCCTTGCCCTCATCCCTGGGCAAGAGCCTGGCGATGGTGTTGGCCTATGCGCTGGTCGTCGGCACCTGCTTCTCGGCCATCTGCGTGATCGCCTTCTCCCTGCTCGACGGCCCGCACCGCCATCGCGCGCTGTACATCCTGCGCCATCAGGCCTTTCGCCCGTTGTGGCTGATCGGTAGCTTCGCCGCATTCGGCGAGGCCCTGAACGATCCGCGACTGGTCAACAGCCTCGGCGTTCATCTGGCCCACACCGCTGCAACCGCCGCCAACGTCCTGGCAGCCTTGTCCACGGGGCTGTTCATCTTGCGTTTCCGCCGCCCGATTGCCCACCTGATCCGCAATCAGCCACTGTCCCGGCGCCTGACCCGCCGGGCATTGAGCGACACCATCGAGATCCTCGGCACCTACTGGTACGTGCCTGCCCTTGTGCTGGTAGCCGTTTCGCTGTTCGCCACCTTCATCTCGGCCGGCGATACCAGCACCGCACTGCGCCAGTCATTGATCTGCACGGTGCTGCTAGTGCTGTGCATGGTCATCAATGGACTGGTCCGCCGCCACGCCCTCAAGCCACAACGCGGGGTCAAGCGCCATGCCTTGTATTCGGAGCGCTTGAAAAACTTCTTCTACACCATCGCCCATCTGCTGGTATGGCTGGCCTTCATCGAACTGGGCCTGCGGGTCTGGGGGCTGTCGCTGATCCGCTTCACTGAGGGCGATGGCCATGAGGTCAGCGTCAAGCTGCTCAGCCTTGCCGGCACGCTGCTGTTTGCCTGGCTGATCTGGATCCTCAGCGACACAGCGGTGCACATTGCCCTCACCCGCTCGCGCAAAGGCCTGGCCAACGCCCGCGCACAGACCATGATGCCGCTGATCCGCAACGTTCTGTTCGTGGCGATTTTCATCATTGCGCTGATCGTCGCCCTGGCGAACATGGGCATGAACGTCACGCCGCTGCTGGCCGGTGCCGGCGTCATCGGCCTGGCCATCGGTTTTGGCGCGCAGTCGCTGGTGGCCGACCTGATCACCGGGCTGTTCATCATCATCGAAGATTCCCTGGCCATCGACGATTATGTCGACGTCGGCGGCCACCTCGGCACCGTCGAAGGCCTGACCATCCGCACCGTGCGCCTGCGGGACATCGACGGCATCGTCCACACCATCCCGTTCAGCGAGATCAAAAGCATCAAGAACTACTCCCGTGAATTCGGCTACGCGATCTTCCGGGTGGCGGTGCCGGCCAATATGGACATCGACAACGCGATCAAACTGATGCGCGACGTCGGCCAGAAAATGCGCACCGATCCCCTGCAACGCCGCAATATCTGGTCGCCACTGGAAATTCAGGGGGTGGAAAGTTTCGAGGCCGGCAACGCGATCCTGCGCGCCCGGTTCAAGACCGCGCCGATCAAGCAGTGGGAAGTGTCTCGTGCGTTCAACCTGTCGCTCAAACGCCATCTGGATGAGGCCGGACTGGATCTGGCGACGCCGAGGATGAGCATTCAAATGGTGGCAACAGATAACCAGATGAATAAGTAACTTCAAACGAAAAGCAGCGCGAATATTCGCGCTGCTTTCTTCACTAACCGCTGGTTCCCGATCAACCGCACTACGATCAGGAAAACACCAAATTAGAGGATAGATAACACAAGGGGAGTTGGTTTGGCTGTATATGGCTCGTCAGCCGGGTGATCCTCCCACGTTCCCTCTCCCGTTGGAACAATATAAAACACGCCCTTCTCTTCTGATTGTTCTCTGAGCTTTCGCCCGGCGATCAGGAAGTTATAAATATTATCAAGATCATCAAATCCGTCAGCACCATCATACAATATGACCGGCGAATTACCGGCAGCGACCAAGTGCACAACTTTTTCACCTGCAGATTGATCCCTCGATAGCGGCCGCCCATCGAGATCAACGAGAGTGAACAGCGTCACTTCAGTACTAATGCAAAGATACCCTTCGCGATTTATTCCGACAAATTCTTCACGATCACTGTTACCCACCGTAATCACAAATTGATTTATAAAGTTTCGGAAATGAAAAACAGTCGGCTCAGCATTTCGACGCAGAGCGCCAACCCTGCTCTTGTTAATCACTGCAACCGAATGGCCGAACGATTTAAAAACGCCTTTGAAATCCGGCTGAGATTGTTCTGCATAATCAGACATAAAAATACCCGCGAATAAAGTTATTAAAAGCCAACCATTGACTTGCAGTCAGCCTAAACAAACTTAACTCAACAAAATACCTGAAAGTACTTACTGATTATTTCAAAAAACAAATATATAAACAGCCACTCGGAGACTGGTAAAACCTAACTTACACTACATCAACCCCAACATGAATCGCATCATGCCGCCAAAACTCCAGATCACAATCGATCAACCGCTCATGCTGATCATAATTGACTCGCGCAATCCGCAACCCCGGACTTCCGACCGACACCCGTAACGCCGCCGCCGCATCCATCGACAATGCCGTCGGCACTATCTCGAAACGCACCCGGCCATAGTGCAAATCGTAATGCCGCGCATATAACTCGGTGATCGACTGATTCAAGTCGAACTCGAGAATCCCCGGAAAGTATTGCGGATTCAGATAGTGCTCCACGTACAGCACAAGCCGCCTGTCGATCCGCCGCGCACGGCAAATCTGGATCACCCTCGACAGTGCCGGCAATTGCAGCCAGGCACAGACCGCCGCCGATGCCGGCTGCAAGCGCGCCGAAATCATTTCGGTGGAAGGCTCCCGCCCTTGGGCGCTGACCATCGCGTGAAAATGACTGCGCTGCATCAGGTTGTAAGCCAGGCGCGGTGGCGATACGAACCAGCCCCGGCGTTCCTCGCGATAAATCTGGCCTTGAGACTCCAACTGCAACAACGCCTCACGCACAGTGATGCGCGTAGTGCCGAACAACTCACTGAGCTTGCGCTCGGCCGGCAACTTGCTGCCCGGGGCCAGCAGTCCGTGGTCGAGCTGTTCCTGGAGAACCTGGCCAATGGCTGTCACCGCCTTGGTTGCCTCATCGCGCATCAAGGTTACCTATCTGGACTAGACCAGCTCTGTTTCGGGGCAGAAGCGCACGGTAAACGGGCTCCTTTTCAGTGGTGTGTCAGCGTAGGCACTCCAGATGACCGATAGATGACAAAGCCGCCCAGCGGTCGCGTTCGACCGTGCAATACGTCGGCCAAGTCAGCTGCCGGCGGGGCTTTGGCCATGGTCTACGCTTAGCAGGCCCCCAGTAATATCGAGCAGCGAAAAGCCTTGCAGGGCGACGAGCGACATCAAAGTGTCATCCAGCATCCTTAAATTGGCTCGGGTATTGCTGACCTAGACCAACATAACCGCAATCGCAGCGTTGATCACGAACCAAGGAGCTTTGGAATGAAACAGTTTCTCCTGGCATCACTGTTAGGCTCGACCATTGCAATGTGCACCGCAGCCATGGCGGCCGATGATCTGAAAACCCTGGAAGCCGCTGCGAAAGCGGAAGGCGCCGTCAACAGCGTCGGCATGCCCAATGACTGGGCCAACTGGGCCGGTACCTGGAAAGACCTGAGCGACAAATACGGCCTCAAGCACATCGACACCGACATGAGCTCCGCCCAGGAGATCGCCAAGTTCGCCGCGGAAAAAGACAACGCCAGCGCCGACATCGGCGACGTCGGCGCCGCGTTCGGCCCGATCGCGGTCAAGCAAGGGGTGGTCCAGCCTTACAAACCTTCGACCTGGGATCAGGTACCGGAGTGGGCCAAGGACAAGGACGGCAACTGGGCACTGGCCTACACCGGTTCCATCGCGTTCATCATCAACAAGAAGCTGCTGCATGGCTCCGAAGCACCGACCAAATGGGCCGACCTCAAGACCGGCAAATACAAGGTCTCCATCGGCGACGTGAGCACTGCCGCCCAAGCTGCCAATGGTGTACTGGCAGCGGCACTGGCCAACGGTGGCGACGAGAAAAACCTGCAGCCTGCCCTGCTGTTGTTCGCCGACATTGCCAAGCAAGGCCGCCTGTCGATGGCCAACCCGACGATTGCCACCATGGAAAAAGGTGAAATCGAAGTCGGCGTGGTCTGGGACTTCAACGGTTTGAGCTACAAGGCCAAGATGGCCAACCCGGATGACTACGTGGTGCTGATCCCGTCTGACGGCTCGGTGATTTCCGGTTACACCACCATCATCAACAAGTACGCGAAAAACCCGAACGCCGCCAAGCTGACCCGCGAATACATCTTCAGCGACGCCGGCCAGATCAACCTGGCCAAAGGCAACGCCCGTCCAATCCGTGCCGAGCACATCAAACTGCCGGACGAGGTGAAGTCCAAGCTGCTGCCAAACGAGCAGTACAAAAACGTGACGCCGATCAAGGACGCGGACGCGTGGGAAAAGACCTCCAAGGCACTGCCTCAGAAGTGGCAGGAAGAAGTCATTATCAATATGCAATAACCCGGTAGACCCCCACCTTGGTGATCCTATGGAGAACCAATGTGGGAGCGGGCTTGCTCGCGAAGGCGGACTGAGATTCAACACTTGTGTTGACTGACACACACCTTCGCGAGCAAGCCCGCTCCCACAGGGGAGTGGCTGCGTATTTGAAATATCTGCTCGCGGAGTTCCGCCCTATGAAACACAACGTCATCCTGGTCGTGCTCGACGGCCTCAACTACGAGGTCGCCCGCCACACCATGGGGCACCTGCAGGCTTACGTCGGCGCAGGACGCGCGGCACTCTACAAGCTGGAGTGTGCGTTGCCGGCCCTGTCCCGCCCTCTTTACGAATGCATCCTCACCGGTGTCCCACCGATCGACAGCGGCATCGTCCACAACAACGTCTCGCGCCTGTCCGACCAGCGCAGCATTTACCATTACGCCACGGATGCCGGGTTGAAGACTGCGGCGGCGGCCTACCACTGGGTCAGCGAGCTGTACAACCAATCGCCATTCGTACCCGCCCGGGATCGTCACACCGACAACCCGCAATTGCCGATCCAGCACGGCCATTTCTACTGGAGCGATCATTACCCGGATTCGCACCTGTTCGCCGACGCCGAAAACCTGCGCCTGCGCCACGCACCGGACTTTCTGCTGATCCACCCGATGAACATCGACGATGCCGGGCACAAGCATGGCCTCGACACCCCGCAATACCGCAACAGCGCGCGCACGGCCGACATCATCCTGGCCGACTACCTGCAAGGCTGGCTCGACGCCGGTTATCAGGTGCTGGTGACCGCCGACCACGGCATGAACAACGACCGCTCCCACAACGGGCTGCTCAAGGAGGAACGCGAAGTGCCGCTGTTCGTCCTCGGCGACGCATTCAGCTTCGATTCGGGCGCCGCGCCCGCACAAACTGACATCTGCGGCACGGTCTGCGAACTGCTGGGCGTGCCTCACGACAAACCCGTGTGCCGGGAGCTTCTGAAGTGAATTCCATGACTCGCGGCAAATGGCTCGCGGCCTTGTGCCTGGTGCCATTTGCGCTGTTCTTCATTGTCTTCGAAATCGCCCCGCTGACCTGGGTCATGATCAACAGCCTGCAATCGGAAGAGTTCGGCTGGGGCCTGGCCAACTTCAAAAAAATCTTCAGTTCGAAGTTCTACCTGCAGGCGATCCAGTACAGCCTTGAGATCAGTTTCTGGTCCAGCGTATTCGGCATCCTGATCGCGGTGCTCGGTGCCTATTCTCTGCGCCAGGTCGACTCGAAGCTGCGCAATTTCGTCAACGCCTTCGCCAACATGACCAGCAACTTCGCCGGCGTGCCCCTGGCCTTCGCGTTCATCATCCTGCTCGGCTTCAACGGCAGCTTCACCATCATGCTCAAACAGGCCGGGATCATTCAGGATTTCAACCTGTACTCGAAGACCGGGCTGATCATTCTCTACACCTACTTCCAGATCCCCCTCGGCGTGCTGCTGCTCTACCCCGCCTTCGACGCCTTGCGCGAAGACTGGCGCGAGTCCGCCGCGCTGCTCGGCGCAAGCGGCTGGCAATACTGGCGGCACATCGGTTTGCCGGTGCTGACCCCGGCGCTGCTCGGGACCTTCGTGATCCTGCTGGCCAACGCACTCGGCGCCTACGCCACGGTGTATGCGCTGACCACCGGCAATTTCAACGTACTGCCGATCCGAATCGCAGCGATGGTGTCGGGGGACATTTCCCTGGACCCTAACCTGGCCAGTGCCTTGGCCGTGGTGCTGGTGGCATTGATGACCCTGGTGACCATCGTGCATCAGTTGCTGTTGAAGAGGAGTTACCATGTCTCGCGCTGAACTGGGGCCCGCCGGTGTCTATCACCGGGTTGTGGTGTACCTGCTGTTTGCCATATTGCTGCTGCCGTTGCTCGGCACGCTGGTGTACTCGATCGCCAGCAGTTGGTCGGCAACCATTCTGCCCAGCGGATTCACCCTCAAGTGGTACATCCAGCTGTGGAGCGACCCGCGTTTTCTGCATGCTTTCGGGCAATCGCTGCTGGTCTGCGTCGGTTCGCTGATCCTGTCGGTGGTGCTGATCCTGCCGCTGTTATTCGTGGTGCACTACCACTTCCCCAAGCTCGATGCGCTGATGAACATCCTGATCCTGCTGCCCTTCGCCGTGCCGCCGGTGGTGTCGTCGGTGGGGCTGTTGCAGCTCTATGGTTCGGGACCGTTCGCCATGGTCGGCACGCCGTGGATCCTGATCGGTTGCTACTTCACCGTGGCGTTGCCATTCATGTACCGGGCGATCACCAATAACCTGCAAGCGATCAACCTGCGCGACCTGATGGACGCAGCCCAATTGCTCGGCGCCAGCACCTGGCAAGCCGCGTTCCTGGTGGTGTTGCCGAACCTGCGCAAGGGCCTGCTGGTGGCCCTGCTGCTGTCGTTCTCGTTCCTGTTCGGTGAATTCGTCTTCGCCAACATCCTCGTCGGCACCCGCTACGAAACCCTGCAGGTCTACCTCAACAACATGCGTAACAGCAGCGGCCACTTCACCAGTGCGCTGGTGATTTCCTACTTCTTCTTCGTGCTGGTTCTGACCTGGGCGGCCAATATCTTGAACAAGGACAAAAGCGAATGAGCTATGTCAGCGTCCAACATCTGCAAAAGAATTACGCCGGCACCACGGTGTTCAGCGACATCAACTGCGAAATAAACAAGGGTGAATTCGTCACCCTGCTCGGCCCGTCCGGTTGCGGCAAATCGACCCTGCTGCGCTGCATTGCCGGCCTGACCTCGGTGGATGGCGGCAAGATCCTGCTCGATGGTGTGGATATCGTGCCATTGAGTCCGCAGAAGCGTGGAATCGGCATGGTGTTCCAGAGTTATGCGCTGTTCCCCAACATGACGGTGGAACAGAACGTCGCCTTCGGCTTGCGCATGCAAAAGGTCAACGCCGACGACAGCCACAAGCGCGTCGCCGAAGTGCTGAAGCTGGTGGAGCTGCAGGATTTCGCCGCGCGTTACCCGCATCAACTGTCCGGCGGCCAATGCCAGCGTGTGGCACTTGCCCGCTCCCTCGTCACCCGGCCACGCCTGTTGTTGCTGGATGAACCCCTGTCGGCCCTGGACGCACGGATTCGCAAGCACCTGCGCGAACAGATCCGGCAGATCCAGCGCGAGTTGGGCTTGACCACGATCTTCGTCACACACGATCAGGAAGAAGCCCTGACCATGTCTGACCGGATTTTCCTGATGAATCAGGGAAAGATCGTACAAAGCGGCGACGCCGAAACCCTCTACACCGCACCGGTCGATGTTTTTGCCGCCGGTTTCATCGGCAATTACAACCTGCTGGAAGCCGAGAGCGCTTCGAAGCTGTTGCAGCGCCCGATCAGCCATCGCATTGCCATTCGCCCGGAGGCCATCGAACTCAGTCTGAACGGCGAACTTGATGCGCAAGTGCGTAGCCATACGCTGCTGGGCAACGTGATCCGCTACCGGATCGAGGCCCGGGGTGTTGAGCTGGTGGTGGACGTGCTGAACCGCTCGGCGTCCGACCTGCACCCCGATGGTCAGCGCCTGGCGCTTTCGATCGATCCGACGGCCCTGTGTGAGGTAGCCTGATGACTTTGCTGATGTTGAAGAGAGAACCGCACTGATGGCCCTGGCAATTTTTGATCTGGATGAAACCCTGATCCACGGCGACTGCGCCACCCTCTGGAGCGAGCAGATGGGCCGGCTGGGATGGGTCGATCCCGAGTCGTTCATGCGCAAGAACAACGAGCTGATGGACGCTTACAGCCACGGCAAGTTGCGCATGGAAGAGTACATGGACTTCAGCCTGGAGCCGATGATCGGTCGCACGCCACAGGAGGTCGAACATCTGGTCGGGCCCTGGGTGGAGGACTACATCGAGCCGATCATTTTCAGTGATGCGACCAAGACCATCGCCGCCCACCGCAAGGCCGGCGACCGGATCCTGGTGATCTCGGCGTCGGGCACGCACCTGGTCGGGCCGATTGCCGAGCGCCTGGGCATCGACGAGATACTGGCCATCGAGCTGGGAGTCGAGCACGGGGTTTACAACGGCCACACCGTCGGCACCCTGACCTACCGCGAAGGCAAGATCACCCGCTTGCTGGAGTGGCTGGATGCGCAAGAGGAAAACCTCGAAGGTGCGAGTTTCTATTCTGATTCGCGCAATGACTTGCCGTTGCTGATGAAGGTGGATTTCCCGCACGTGGTCAATCCGGACCCGGTGTTGCTGGAACACGCCGAAAAAGCCGGCTGGCCGATCCACCTCTGGAAGTAACCCGAATCCTTTGTGGGGGCTTGCCTGTGGTGAAGGGGCTTGCCTGTGATTATGGGGCTTCCTGTGGTTAAGGGGCCTCCTGTGATTAGGGGCTTTCTGTGGTTAAAGGGCTTCCTGTGATCAGGGGCTTCCTGTGGTTAAAGGGCTTCCTGTGATTAGGGGCTTTCTGTGGTTAAAGGGCTTCCTGTGATTAGGGGCTTCCTGTGGTTAAAGGGCTTCCTGTGATTAGGGGCTTCCTGTGGTTAAAGGGCTTCCTGTGATTAGGGGCTTCCTGTGGTTAAAGGGCTTCCTGTGATTAGGGGCTTTCTGTGGTTAAAGGGCTTCCTGTGAATAGGGGCTTCCTGTGGTTAAAGGGCCTCCTGTGATTAGGGGCTTCCTGTGGCGAGGGGGCTTGCCCCCGTTCGGCTGCGAAGCAGTCGCAAAACCTGCTTATGCGGTTTTTCTGAAAGAATGCCGGGGAGCGCTTCGCGCTCCAACGGGGGCAAGCCCCCTCGCCACAGGCAAGCCCCCTCGCTCCCCCCCCCTCGCTCCAACCCCCTCGCTCCAGCCCCCCTCACTCCAGCCCCCCTCGCTCCAGCCCCCTCACCACAGAGCTCGCACCCACAGACCCCGGGTTTTCAGCTCAGGCTTTCATCAATCACCAGTACCACCTTCCCCGCCACGGTATTGCTGGCCAGCTCGGCAAACGCTGCCTCGGCATCCTTGATCGCGAAAGTCCTGGCCAACTGCGGGCGCAACCGTCCTTCGGCGAATAACGGCCAGACGTGCTGGCCAAGCTCACTGAACAAATCGGCCTTGAACTGATCGTCGCGACTGCGCAGGGTCGAACCCAGCAACTGCACACGCTTGGCCAGCACCTGGGCCAGGTCCAGTTTAGCCTCGCGGCCACCCATCAGGCCGATCAGCACCCAGCGACCATCCTGGGCCAGCAGCTTGAGGTTCAGTTGCGCGTAATTGCCGCCCACCGGGTCGAGAATCACGTCGAACGGCCCCAAGTCGCTCAGGCTGTCCAGGTCGCCATTGCGCACCACGCCACCCTGGGCCCCCAGTGCCTCGCAATAGGCCAGACGCTCGGCGGAACCCACACTGACCCAGCACGGATTGCCAAATGCCTTGCACAGCTGAATGGCGGCTGAACCGATTCCACTTGCACCGGCGTGCAGCAGAACTTTCTCACCCGGCTTGAGCGCAGCCAGTTGAAACAAATTCAGCCAGACGGTGGCGTACACTTCCGGCAATGCAGCTGCTTCCACAAGCGACATCCCGTCGGGAACCGGCAGCACGTGCCGCCCGTCGACGACCACCTCCTGGGCCATCCCGCCCCCGGCCAGCAAGGCGCAAACCCTGTCGCCCACTTGCCAGGACGAGCCCGCCCCGACTTCGCTGATCACCCCTGAGCACTCTAGACCGAGCACCTGGCTAACGCCGGGCGGGGGTGGGTAAAGGCCAGCTTTCTGCAGCAAATCGGCGCGATTGAGGCCCGATGCCGCCACTCGAATACGAACTTGCCCTACATCGCATGTAGGACTCGGCTCATCTACCCACGCCACTTGACCGTCAACGCCTTGCAATGCTTTCACAGTGCCTCCATAGTGAGTCTGGACTGAGCCCGAAGCTGTAGCGCCGGGCTTTTTGCATTATGCGACCGGCCCT
Organism: Pseudomonas sp. PDM31; assembly: GCF_019218965.1. NCBI lineage: Bacteria > Pseudomonadati > Pseudomonadota > Gammaproteobacteria > Pseudomonadales > Pseudomonadaceae > Pseudomonas > Pseudomonas sp. PDM31. The sequence continues at coordinate 87,421 of NZ_JAHUWS010000009.1, forward strand.
CGTGGTACCGGCGACTTCAAAGACGGCCTAATATGCGTTATCAATTGTCCCCGCGTCGAATCAGCATGAAGCATTTGTTCCCCAGCACCGCCCTCGCCTTATTCATCGGTATCGGCCTGCTGCCGATGTCGAGCAATACATTCGCAGCCAATAGCTGGGACAAGCTTCAACCTGATCGTGACGAAGTGATCGCCAGTCTGAACGTCGTGGAGTTGCTCAAGCGCCACCACTACAGCAAGCCGCCGCTCGACGATGCGCGCTCAGTGATCATCTACGACAGCTACCTCAAGCTGCTGGATCCGTCGCGCAGCTACTTCATGGCCAGCGACATCGCCGAATTCGACAAGTGGAAGACCCAGTTCGACGACTTCCTCAAAAGCGGCGACCTCAACGCCGGGTTCACCATCTACAAGCGCTACCTGGACCGCGTCAAGGCGCGCCTGGACTTTGCCCTTGCCGAGCTGAACAAGGGTGTCGACAAGATCGACTTCTCCGCCAAGGAAACCTTGCTGATCGATCGCAAGGACGCCCCTTGGCTCAAATCCACTGCAGAACTCGACGACCTGTGGCGCAAGCGCGTCAAGGATGAAGTGCTGCGCCAGAAAATTGCCGGCAAGGATTCCAAGCAGATCCAGGAAACCCTGACCAAGCGCTACAAGAACCAGTTGGCGCGCCTGGACCAGACCCGTGCCGAAGACATCTTCCAGGCGTACATCAACACCTTCGCCATGTCCTACGACCCGCACACCAACTATCTGTCGCCGGATAACGCGGAGAACTTCGACATCAACATGAGCCTGTCCCTGGAGGGCATCGGCGCCGTGTTGCAGAGCGATAACGACCAGGTGAAAGTCGTGCGCCTGGTGCCGGCAGGCCCGGCGGACAAGACCAAGCAGGTCGCTCCGGCCGACAAGATCATCGGCGTTGCCCAAGGCAACAAAGAGATGGTCGACGTGGTGGGCTGGCGCCTGGACGAAGTGGTCAAGCTGATCCGTGGTCCGAAAGGCACGGTGGTGCGCCTGGAAGTGATTCCGGCGAGCAATGCGCCTAACGACCAGACCAGCAAGATCGTACCGATCACCCGCGAAGCGGTGAAGCTCGAAGACCAGGCCGTGAAGAAGTCGGTGCTGAACCTGAAACAGGACGGCAAGGACTACAAGCTCGGTGTGATCGAGATCCCGGCGTTCTATCTGGACTTCAAGGCCTTCCGTGCCGGCGATCCGGACTACAAGAGCACCACTCGCGACGTCAAGAAACTGCTGACCGAGTTGCAGAAAGACAAGGTCGACGGCGTGGTCATCGACCTGCGCAACAACGGTGGCGGCTCCTTGCAGGAGGCTACCGAACTGACCAGCCTGTTCATCGACAAAGGTCCGACCGTGCTTGTGCGTAACGCCGATGGCCGGGTCGATGTGCTGGAAGATGAAAACCCGGGCGCGTTCTACAAGGGCCCGATGGCGTTGCTGGTCAACCGCCTGTCCGCCTCGGCTTCGGAGATTTTTGCCGGCGCCATGCAGGACTACCACCGCGCATTGATCATCGGCGGCCAGACCTTCGGCAAAGGCACCGTGCAGACCATTCAGCCGCTCAACCATGGCGAACTGAAACTGACCCTGGCCAAGTTCTACCGGGTTTCCGGGCAGAGCACCCAGCATCAGGGCGTGTTGCCGGACATCGATTACCCGTCGATTATCGACACCAAGGAAATCGGTGAAAGTGCCCTGCCGGAAGCCATGCCGTGGGACACCATCCGCGCAGCCATCAAGCCTGCGGTCGATCCGTTCAAACCGTTCCTCGCCCAGCTCAAGTCCGAGCATGACGTGCGTACGGCCACGGATGCCGAGTTCGTGTTCATCCGCGACAAGCTGGCCCTGGCGCAGAAGCTGATGAACGAAAAAACCGTCAGCCTCAATGAAGTCGAGCGTCGTGCGCAACACACCGACATCGAAGCCAAGCAGCTTGCCATGGAGAATATCCGTCGCAAGGCCAAGGGCGAAGAACCGCTCAAAGAGCTGAAGAAAGAAGACGAAGACGCCATCGCGGCCGAGCCGGACAAAACCAAGCCGGAGGATGATGCCTACCTGAGCGAGACCGGGCGGATTCTGCTGGACTACCTGAAACTCAACACGGCGGTGGCCAAGCACTAAGGTACAACTTATTAAGGCTGACGCTTCGCAGAGCGTCAGCAAACAGTGATGGTTCTGTCGTGAGACTGGGAGCACCTCTTCAACCAAGAGCGCTCCCGGTCTTTTTTTTGGCTTCCCCAAGCAATTGCGCAATACCTGTAGGAGCGAGCATGCTCGCGATGGACCCAAGGGCGCCACGTGTAGCCAGTAAACACGCGTTATCGTCGACGACCATCGCGAGCAGGCGCGCCCCTACAGAGGGTCGCGAGCGGCCAGTTGTTTCAATTTGAGCGGAGCCAGTGGATGCCCGGCCCGGGCAGCAATCTCCCAGTACCGCGCCGCTTCAACCGGATCCGGCTCCTTGCTTGCCGTCCCCGCCAGACTGATCACGCCCACCTGATACGCAGCCTTGCCATCGCCCGCCAGCGCGGCCAGGCGCAACAAACGCACACCTTCTTCACGAGCCCCCAGGCCGACGCCGCGAAAGGCCAGGATGTGCCCATAGAAGCTCTGGGCACCGACATTGCCCAGGTTAGCCATGCGGGCGAACTGGCCTTCCAGCCAGCGCCACCCCCGTGGCTGGCGGACAAACCACGACCAGTGGAACAGCCTGCGCGCGAGCCAGTAGCCGGCTCGAGCCTTGAGTTGAAGAAACACTCAGGCCTCTGCCGATTCCGGGTATTCGTATTCAAACACCCGCACCACCTCCGAGGCGTGCCAGGAGGCCGCGGCGACACCGTCCGACGGCCCGGAAAAACGCCCGAGGCGCTCGACACATTCAAAGAAACCGGTGCGTGGCAGGCGGCTGGCGCCTTGGCTTATCACCAGCGAGCTGCGTAATGGTTGTTCGGCCTTGGCGTCCAGCGCGGCCAGATGCTCCAGGGCGGCGGTGAGGGTTTGCATGGCCGGTGTCGGCAGCTGCAAACGCTCAAGCAATGCCCGATAAGTCAGAAGATGGCGCTGGCGGCGGGCCTGATCCAGCTCGCCCAGCAATCCGTCCCAGTGTTGACGACTGATGCGTACGCTCACGATTGCTCCCTCCACCCCGGCACCGTCAATTCCCAGGCCAGGCTGCGGCGAATGGCAGCGTCGGGCAGGCGTTCACCGCTTTCGATCATGGCCAGGTAAGACGGGCTGATACCTACCGTGCGGGCCAGCGCCTCAATGGCGATGCCCTTCCCTTCACGCAAGCTGCGCAGTTGATCCAGACCTGGAAGATCCTGGTCGGATGCCTGGGCTTGAACCTTTGCCGCTTCTTTTGGCGGCTGCTCCTTGATCCCCGCTGCGTTCAGCAAAGCCTGATACTGAGCCCATGGCACAACCGCATATTCGGGCTCGCCTTCGCGTGTAATTATCTGAATATCCATGACTACCCCGTAGGACAACAACACTTAGCGAGTCGGCACTTTTCCTTAGAAGTGTAATCCTAACAGCGGCCAAGGTCGCGGGGGTGTATCAATCTGTGAACAACAGGTTATCGGCTCAGTTTTTTTTCCGGCCTTCAAGGTGCAATTGCTTTGGATTTTTCGGCAGGCGCTCGACTACCGCAAGCTTCTCCGGTACTTGCCGATTGCGCCACGCCCGGAAGGCAGCCAGTTCGTCGTCGAAAACCTTCATCAGCCAGGCCAGCACTGCAATGTCATCGAGCATGCCCAAGCCTGGTATGAAGTCCGGGATCGCATCCACCGGACTGAGGAAGTACATCAGGCCTGCAACGATCGAGACCAGCGCCTTGGGGCTGATAGCTCGATACTCACCGCGCCACCAGGCCAGGCAGAGCGCCTGAAACAGGCGCAAGTCATCCTTGAGCTTACCCAGGCGATTGCCCTGGCTCGCACCTTTGCTGGCGACTGCGAACAACAGGGTGGGCAAGCGCCCGCGCGCGAGAAGGCGGCCAGCCAATGGCAGAAAACGAGCGAAACTCCAGGGTGTTTTCATCATTCCTCCCGTTGAAAGGTTATCCACACAAATTGTGGATAACCTTGTGAACAGAGCTGGTTTTCACCGCTGAAAGCCACGTCCTACAAGGGCTCGACTCAGATCGGGCGTTTTTTGCCCATCGAAAAAAACCCCATAATTTCATTGACTTGGCGGGCCCAGATGGCTAGTGCAGCTGTCCATAGTGGGTATGACTCCAGTCAGCAGCATCTGTTCGCTTTGTTTACCGTTACCGCGGGTCAGATGCAACAACGCCCCGCTTGAGCGAGGCGTTGTAATTGAAGCGGACGCTGATTACTTGGCAGCGGCGTCTTCTTTTGCCGGATCCTTGATCGCCAGCAGTTCCAGGTCGAATACCAGCACCGAGTTGGCCGGAATCGCCGGGCTCGGGCTTTGCGCGCCGTAAGCCAGTTCAGCAGGGATGTACAGCTTGTACTTCTCGCCAACGTGCATCAGTTGCAGGCCTTCGACCCAACCCGGGATCACACCGCTGACCGGCAGATCGATCGGGCTGCCGCGCTCGACGGAACTGTCGAATACGGTGCCATTGGTCAGCTTGCCGGTGTAGTGAACAGTCACTACGTCGGTAGGCTTAGGCTGAGCGCCATCGGCTTTTGTCACGACTTCATACTGCAGGCCCGAAGCGGTAGTGGTCACACCGGCTTTCTTGGCGTTTTCCTCGAGGAACTTCTTGCCAGCAGCGGCCGACTCTTCGCTCATCTTGGCCATGCGCTCTTCGGCGCGCTTTTGCAGTGCGGCGAACGCTTCTACCAACTCTTCGTCTTTGAGCTTCTGTTCTTTCTTGCCGACGGCATCTTCGATGCCCTGGGCTACAGCTTTGGAATCCAGGTCATCCATCCCTTCCTGAGCCAGGCTCTTGCCCATGTTCAGACCGATTCCGTAGGAAGCTTTTTGCGCCGGAGTTTTCAGCTCTACACTGGTCTGCGAGTCACAACCCGCGAGTACCAGGCTAACCAGGGCTACCGCCGCCGCCAACCGATGCTGTTTCATGCTATTTCCTTGTTCATGCGCCTAAAGGGCAATCGAGTAAAGCCGCGAGCTTATCAGGCCGCCACGACCAATGGCTACCGGCATGAGAGCAGGAAATTTCCGATAAGTTCAGGTGTTTAAACGCATTTCAGGTTCGCGGGGATGAAGCTTCCTTCATCTTGCTCCGACACAAGCAAATTTCGGCGCACAAAACAAATGGGGTAATAGCCAATTGCCGCACTTTGCCGCTCAACTTGACGCAGAATATACCGGCCGAAAGTCCGCTGGATTCGGGCTTTGCCAAATCCCGGACGGCAAAAAGCCCGCATAAGCGGGCTTTCTGTTTGGTGACCTGGCGTTCAGTGCTCCAGGTTACCGAATATGGCGCAGCGGACGGGACTCGAACCCGCGACCCCCGGCGTGACAGGCCGGTATTCTAACCGACTGAACTACCGCTGCGCGAAACGCTTGAAACGCTTGAAACGAATGGTGGGTGATGACGGGATCGAACCGCCGACATTCTGCTTGTAAGGCAGACGCTCTCCCAGCTGAGCTAATCACCCTTCGCTTCGTTACGGGACGCATTATGCCACAAGTTTTCTTAATGTGTTGATTTATTTGAAGTTTTTTTCAAATAAATCTGAAAACCGGTGAAACGACACAACCCGCTGGAACAAGGTACAAACTTGAGGCAGAAAAAAACCCGCCTAAGCGGGCTTTTCCGTGGTGACCTGGCGTTCAGTGTTCCAGGTTACCGAATATGGCGCAGCGGACGGGACTCGAACCCGCGACCCCCGGCGTGACAGGCCGGTATTCTAACCGACTGAACTACCGCTGCGCGTAACACTGAAAACGAATGGTGGGTGATGACGGGATCGAACCGCCGACATTCTGCTTGTAAGGCAGACGCTCTCCCAGCTGAGCTAATCACCCTTCGCTTCGGTGTGGCGCGCATTCTACGGAGCGACCCCACCTCTGGCAAGCACTTTTTAAAATAATTTTCTGAGGCCTTCCAAAGGCTTAGAGAAAGGTTGGCCTATGGCACACGGAGGACAATAATGCCCCCCTTTGTATAAAGGAGAGACCTGTCCCATGTGGTTCAAAAACCTGCTTATCTATCGCCTGACCCAAGATCTGCCTGTTGATGCCGAGGCGTTGGAAACTGCACTGGCCACCAAACTGGCGCGTCCATGTGCAAGCCAGGAGTTGACCACCTACGGTTTCGTCGCGCCATTCGGCAAAGGCGAAGATGCGCCACTGGTGCACGTCAGCGGTGATTTCCTGCTGGTGTCCGCGCGCAAGGAAGAACGCATTTTGCCAGGCAGCGTCGTACGCGACGCTGTAAAGGAAAAGGTCGAAGAGATTGAGGCCGAGCAAATGCGCAAGGTCTATAAGAAGGAACGGGACCAGATCAAGGATGAAATCATCCAGGCCTTCCTGCCCCGCGCCTTTATCCGTCGCTCGTCGACCTTTGCCGCCATCGCTCCCAAGCAAGGCCTGATTCTGGTCAACTCGGCCAGCCCGAAACGCGCCGAAGACCTGCTTTCTACCCTGCGCGAAGTGATCGGCACCCTGCCGGTACGTCCGCTGACCGTGAAAATGTCCCCGACCGCCACCATGACCGAATGGGTCACCACCCAGAAAGCCGCGGACGATTTCTTTGTGCTGGACGAGTGCGAACTGCGCGATACCCACGAAGACGGCGGCATCGTGCGCTGCAAGCGCCAGGACCTGACCAGCGAAGAAATCCAGCTGCACCTGAGCACCGGCAAGGTGGTCACCCAGCTGTCCCTGGCCTGGCAGGACAAACTGTCATTCGTCCTCGACGACAAGATGGTGGTCAAGCGCCTGAAGTTCGAAGACTTGCTCCAGGATCAGGCGGAACAGGACGGCGGCGACGAAGCCCTGGGCCAACTCGATGCCAGCTTCACCCTGATGATGCTGACCTTCGGCGATTTCCTGCCGGCGCTGGTTGAAGCGCTGGGCGGCGAAGAGACACCTCAGGGCATTTAAAGCCTTGTGATCATCAAACTGTGGGAGCGGGCTTGCTCGCGAAAGCGGAGTGTCAGTCAATATACGCACTGACTGATAGACCACTTTCGCGAGCAAGCCCGCTCCCACGATGCTTTGTGATGCTACTTAATAATAAGGATCAGGCCATGCGCGCACTGGCTGCATTGAGTCGTTTTGTCGGCAACACCTTCGCTTACTGGGTACTGATTTTCGCGGTCGTGGCGTTCCTGCAACCAACGTGGTTCATCGGCCTCAAAGGCGCCATCGTGCCGCTGCTGGGATTGGTGATGTTCGGCATGGGCCTGACGCTCAAACTCGAAGACTTCGCCGAGGTCGCCCGCCATCCGTGGCGTGTGGCCCTGGGTGTGGTCGCGCACTTCGTGATCATGCCCGGCGTGGCGTGGCTGCTTTGCCAGGCGTTCCATTTGCCGCCGGAGATTGCCGTGGGCGTGATTCTGGTCGGCTGCTGCCCAAGCGGCACTTCATCGAATGTCATGACCTGGCTGGCACGCGGCGACCTGGCGTTGTCGGTGGCCATCGCCGCCGTCACCACCCTCCTCGCTCCGCTGCTGACTCCGGCACTGATCTGGCTGTTGGCCTCGGCATGGTTGCCGGTATCGTTCATGGAGCTGTTCTGGTCGATCCTGCAAGTCGTGCTGCTGCCGATCGTCCTCGGCGTCGTGGCGCAACGCTTGCTTGGCGACAAGGTTCGCCATGCGGTGGATGTATTGCCGCTGGTGTCGGTGGTCAGCATCGTGATTATCGTCGCTGCCGTAGTAGCCGCCAGCCAGGCGAAGATAGCCGAGTCCGGCTTGCTGATCATGGCTGTGGTCATGCTGCACAACAGCTTTGGCTTTCTGCTGGGTTACTTCACCGGGCGCCTGTTCAAATTGCCACTGGCGCAACGCAAATCCCTGGCGCTGGAAGTGGGCATGCAGAATTCCGGTCTGGGCGCAGCCCTGGCCAGCGCGCACTTCTCGCCGTTGGCGGCGGTACCGAGCGCGCTGTTCAGCGTCTGGCATAACATTTCGGGAGCGCTGCTCTCGACCTGGTTCCGCCGCATGAGTGAGAAACAGGATCGGGAAACGGCTGCCCGCCAGGCCACCGACTGAGCCGGAAACTTGATCCCCGGATTAATGCTGGGCACTATATTGCGCAAACGCGGGGACGACCCCGCGGCTCGATTGAGTCATTAATCTGGGGACGACCCCGTCAAGCGATGAGGTCTTTCATGTCCTGGATCATTCTGTTTTTCGCCGGTCTGTTTGAAGTCGGCTGGGCCGTTGGCCTGAAGTACACCGACGGCTTCAGCCGCCCTCTTCCCACTGCATTGACCGTTGCGGCCATGGCTATCAGCCTTGGCCTGCTGGGCCTGGCCATGAAGGAACTGCCGCTGGGTACGGCCTATGCGATCTGGACCGGGGTGGGTGCCGTGGGTACGGTGATTGCCGGGATCATTCTGTTTGGTGAGTCGATGGCGCTGGTGCGGTTGGCCAGTGTGGCGTTGATCATTATCGGGTTGGTTGGACTCAAGGTCAGCGCCTAGGCCACTGGCCCCTTCGCGGGCAAGCCCGCTCCCACAGGGCCTTTGTTGTTGCACAAATTTTGTGAACACCCAAGATCACTGTGGGAGCTGGCCTGCCAGCGATGGGGCCAGCACAGCCACCCGCTATCTGACAGCGCCCCGCAACTCCCCCACCAACGCCTGCAATCTGGCAGGCTCCGCCACCTCAACCGCCACCGCCGACCCCGCCACCAACGTCACCCGTGACCATAACCGGCGAAACAACCCTTTGCCCGGATCACGGCTGAAGAAGCTCCCCCACAATCCCTGCAACGCCAGGGGAATTACCGGCACCGGTGTCTCTTCGAGAATGCGCGTCAGCCCGCCCTTGAACTCATTGATCTCGCCATCGGTAGTCAGCTTGCCCTCGGGAAAGATACACACCAGCTCGCCGTCCTTCAGATACTGCGCGATGCGGGTGAAGGCCCTTTCGTAGATCTGTATATCCTCCTGACGCCCCGCGATGGGAATCGTCCCCGCCGTACGGAAGATGAAGTTCAGCACTGGCAGGTTGTAGATCTTGTAATACATCACAAAGCGAATCGGCCGACGCACCGCGCCGCCAATCAGCAACGCATCGACGAACGACACGTGATTGCACACCAGCAACGCCGCGCCTTCATCAGGGATCTGGTCGAGATTGCGGTGTTCCACGCGGTACATGGAATGGCTGAGCAGCCAGATCAGGAAACGCATGGTGAACTCGGGGACGATCTTGAAGATGTAGGCGTTGACGCCGATGTTCAGCAGCGACACCACCAGGAACAGCTGCGGGATCGACAGCTTGGCCACGCTCAGCAGGATGATCGAGACGATCGCCGAGACCACCATGAACAACGCATTGAGAATGTTGTTGGCGGCAATCACCCGGGCCCGCTCGTGCTCGGCGGTGCGTGACTGGATCAGCGCATACAGCGGCACAATGTAGAAGCCACCGAAGATCCCCAGGCCGAGGATATCGAACAGCACCAGCCAGGCATGACCAAAACCGAGGATTTCAATCCAGCCATGTCCCTGGGCACTGTCCGCAATTCCCCCTGAATGCCACCACAGCAACAGGCCGAAGACGGTCAGGCCGAACGAGCCGAATGGCACCAGGCCGATTTCGACTTTGCGCCCGGAGAGTTTTTCGCAAAGCAACGAGCCCAACGCGATGCCAACCGAGAACACTGTCAGGATCAGCGTCACCACGGTTTCGTCACCGTGCATCCACTCCTTGGCATACGCCGGGATCTGCGTCAGGTAAATCGCCCCGACGAACCAGAACCACGAGTTACCGACAATCGAGCGCGACACCGCAGGGGTCTGTCCCAAGCCCAGTTTCAGGGTGGCCCAGGACTGGCTGAAAATATTCCAGTTCAGGCGCATTTGCGGGGTCGCTGCCGCCGCGCGGGGAATGCTGCGACTGGCCAGGTAACCGAGCACCGCAATGCCGATGATCGCGGTGGACACAATGGGCGCGTATTGCGCGGACGACATCATCACCCCGGCGCCAATGGTCCCGGCAAGAATCGCCAGGAACGTGCCCATTTCCACCAGGCCGTTGCCTCCCACCAACTCATCTTCGTGCAGGGCCTGGGGCAGGATCGAATACTTCACCGGCCCGAACAGCGCCGAGTGGGTACCCATGGCGAACAGTGCCACCAGCATCAGCGACAGATGATCGAACATGAAGCCCACAGCACCTACCGCCATGATGGCGATTTCTCCGAGCTTGATCAGGCGAATCAGCGCGTCCTTGGCGAACTTTTCCCCGAACTGCCCGGCCAGCGCCGAAAACAGAAAAAATGGCAGGATGAATAACAGCGCACATAAATTGACCCAGATCGAGCGGTCGCCTTCGATGGCCAACTTGTAAAGAATGGCCAGGATCAACGACTGCTTGAAGACGTTATCGTTGAACGCCCCAAGCGACTGGGTAATGAAGAACGGCAGAAAGCGCCGGGTGCGAAGCAAAGTGAACTGTGACGGATGACTCATTCCATGTGTCCCTGAGTGGCCTGGATACAGCTATTTGAGTGTCGTATATCGATGCAGGCCACACATTACCTAATCTTTGCAGGTTATTTCTTCAATCCTGCAATGCACGGCGAGACAAACAGCTCGCCGCGCCATGCTCCCAGCACCGTACGTTTGCCGACGATCATCCACATCACCGCCAGCAACGCCACCAATACACAGCCGAACACACTGAAGAACGTCAGATTCAAGAGAGTGGCCAGTTTCAACGTCGCCAGAGAATAAACGCCCAAGGGAAAGGTGAAACCCCACCAGCCGAGATTGAAGGGAATGCCTTCACGCAGGTAACGCACGGTGATCAGCACCGCCATCAGCATCCACCACAAACCGAAGCCCCATAGCGTGATTCCGGCCACCAGCCCCAGCCCTGCGGCCGTTTCACCGATACCCGGCAAACCGTTGGCAGTAAAAATCAAGGGTGCATCGCCACCCAGCACCAGCATGCCCAATGCACCGGTGCCGATGGGACCAAGCGCCAGCCAGCTCGAAGCGGCCATGTTTTCGTGGGGCAGCTTATGCAGCGCCATGCGCAACAACAAAATTGTCAGAATGCTGAATGCCACCGGCAAGGAAAACGCCCAGAGCACATAACTGGTCACCAGCATGACCAACTGCGAGTGGGCATCGGCCAGGTGCGGCGCCAGCAGACCACCGCTGGCGGCCGCGACTTCCGCCGCCACCACCGGCAACAACCAGACGGCAGTCATCTGATCGATGCTGTGCTCCTGACGGGTGAACATCATGTAGGGAATCAGCACCCCGCAAGCCAGCGACATGGCGACGTCCAGCCACCACAGCACCTCGGCAAGCTGAATCACCCCTTCCCCCCAGCGCGGCAGGCCGAACACCAGGAAACCGTTGATGATGGTCGCCAGTCCCATGGGAATGGTGCCGAAAAACATCGAAACCGTGGAGTGGCCGAAAATGCGCCGCGCCTCGTCGAAAAACATGACCCAACGGGCCGCGTACACCGCGGTGAACACCAGGAACAGCACGATATTGAAAAACCAAAGGGCTTCGGCAATGGCACGCACGCCCGGCACGCCGCCAGGTAACTGCGCAAGCGCCAACGCCAGCACGCCGGTGCCCATGGTGGCGGCGAACCAGTTGGGCGTGAACTGACGGATCACTTCCCGCGGGTGCTGCAAATGAGTGAAAGGTTTGATTCCGGGCTTGACGCTATTGGCGCATGTCATGAAGAACTCCTGTCCTCAGGTGAGGTAGGAATCCATCTTAGATCCGCATCGAATATCTATATAACGGGTAATATCTCTATAACTTATCTATTTCACAGATAAGAGTTCAGATCCCCATTTCCATTGGCGGTGCAGAATGGCTCGCGACAGGCCAGTGAAAACACCTGAGCGTCACCACAAACATTCCCTGCGACACCCCGCCACGCCACGACCTTGGTCGACACTGACTAACGCAGGCGGTCGTGCGAGACTGTCTGTCCGGGCGGGAGGCCCGGATGTCTTTCGTCGGGAGTTTCCATGTCGCTGTCCACCGGGCTGATCGCCGCCGTCGCCCTGGCCTATATGGCCATCATGTTCGCCATCGCCTTCTACGGCGACCGTCGCAGCGCGCCTTTGCCGCCGCGAGTGCGAGCGTGGGTGTACAGCCTGTCGCTGGCCGTCTACTGCACCAGTTGGACCTTCTTTGGCGCCGTGGGCCAGGCCGCCGAACAGCTCTGGTCATTCCTGCCGATCTACCTCGGACCGATCCTGCTGTTGCTCGGCGCGCCGTGGGTGCTGCAAAAAATGGTGATGATCAGCAAGCAGGAGAACATCACCTCCATCGCCGACTTCATCGCTGCGCGCTATGGCAAATCCCAGTCATTGGCGGTGGTGGTGGCGCTGATCTGCCTGGTCGGTGTGCTGCCCTATATTGCCCTGCAGCTCAAGGGCATCGTGCTCGGCGTGAACTTGCTGATCGGCGCCGGTGCCGATGCCATGGGCACCCGGGCTCAGGACACCGCGCTGATCGTGTCGCTGGTTCTCGCACTGTTTACCATCGTCTTCGGTACCCGCAACCTCGACGCTACGGAGCACCACCGCGGCATGGTGCTGGCGATCGCCTTTGAATCGCTGGTCAAACTGTTCGCATTCCTCGCCGTCGGGGCGTTCGTGACCTACGGCTTGTACGACGGTTTCGACGACCTGTTCGACCAGGCGATGCTCGCTCCACGCCTTGAGCAATACTGGAAAGAAACCATCAACTGGCCATCGATGGTGGTGCAGACCGGCGTGGCGATGATGGCGATCATTTGCCTGCCCCGGCAGTTCCACGTCACCGTTGTGGAGAACATCGACCCGCAGGATTTGCGCCTGGCCAAGTGGGTGTTCCCGGCTTACCTCGCTCTTGCGGCACTGTTTGTCGTGCCTATCGCGCTGGCCGGCCAGATGCTGCTGCCAAGCTCGGTGCTGCCGGACTCGTTCGTCATCAGCCTGCCGCTGGCCCAGGCGCATCCGGCGCTGGCCTTGCTGGCGTTCATTGGTGGCGCGTCGGCGGCCACCGGCATGGTGATTGTGGCCAGCGTGGCGCTGTCGACCATGGTCTCCAACGACATGCTCCTGCCCTGGCTGCTGCGCCGCAACAATGCCGAGCGGCCGTTCGAAGTGTTCCGCCAGTGGATGCTGTCGGTGCGCCGGGTGAGCATCGTGGTCATTCTGCTGCTGGCCTATGTCAGCTATCGCCTTTTGGGATCGACCGCGAGCCTGGCGACCATCGGCCAGATTGCCTTTGCCGCCGTGACTCAGCTGGCACCGGCCATGCTCGGCGCGCTGTACTGGAAGCAGGCCAACCGCCGTGGCGTGTTTGCCGGCCTGGCCGCCGGCACCTTCCTGTGGTTCTACACCCTGGTCCTGCCGATTGCCGCCCACAGCCTCGGCTTGCCCTTGAGCAGCTTTCCGGGATTGGCCTGGCTGCACAGCAATCCGCTGGGCCTGCCGATCACGCCACTGACTCAAGGTGTGGTGCTGTCGCTGGCGGGTAACTTCACGCTGTTCGCCTGGGTCTCGGTGCTGTCCCGCACCCGGGTATCGGAGCACTGGCAGGCGGGTCGTTTCATCGGCCAGGAAATCAATGCCCGTCCCAGAGCCCGTTCGATGCTGGCGGTACAGATCGAAGACCTGCTGCAACTGGCGGCCCGCTTCGTCGGTGAAGAACGTGCCCGGCAGAGCTTTATCCGCTTCGCCTACCGCCAGGGCAAAGGCTTCAACCCGAACCAGAACGCCGACGGTGAATGGATCGCCCACACCGAGCGCTTGCTGGCGGGCGTACTCGGCGCATCGTCGACTCGTGCGGTGGTAAAAGCCGCCATTGAGGGTCGGGAGATGCAACTGGAGGACGTCGTGCGAATCGCCGACGAAGCCTCGGAGGTCCTGCAATTCAACCGAGCCCTGCTACAAGGGGCTATCGAGAACATTACCCAGGGCATCAGCGTGGTCGACCAGTCGCTCAAACTGGTGGCATGGAATCGGCGCTACCTGGAACTGTTCAACTATCCTGACGGCTTGATCAGTATCGGCCGGCCCATTGCCGACATCATTCGCTTCAACGCCGAGCGCGGACTGTGCGGCCCAGGAGAAGCCGAAGTGCACGTCGCCCGCCGGCTGCACTGGATGCGCCAGGGCCGTGCCCATACTTCCGAGCGCCTGTTTCCGAACGGTCGGGTGATCGAACTGATTGGCAACCCCATGCCCGGCGGCGGTTTTGTCATGAGTTTTACCGACATCACCCCGTTCCGCGAAGCCGCGCAGGCACTGACCGAAGCCAACGAGGGACTGGAGCAGCGGGTCGCGGCGCGCACCCAGGAGCTGTCCCAACTCAACGTTGCCTTGACCGAAGCCAAAGGCACCGCCGAAGCGGCCAACCAGTCGAAAACCAGGTTCCTGGCGGCCGTGAGCCATGACCTGATGCAACCGCTCAATGCTGCGCGACTGTTCTCCGCAGCGCTCTGCCATCAGGAAGACGGACTGTCCGCCGACGCGCAGAAGCTGGTCGAACACCTGGACAGCTCGTTGCGCTCGGCCGAGGACCTGATCAGCGACCTGCTGGATATTTCCCGCCTAGAAAACGGCAAGATCAACCCTGCCCGCCAGCCATTTGTCCTGAACGAGCTGTTTGACACCCTTGGTGCCGAGTTCAAGGCGCTGGCCCGCCAGCAAGGGCTGACGTTCCGTGTACGTGGTAGTCAATTGCGCATCGACAGCGACATCAAATTGCTGCGTCGTGTGCTGCAGAACTTCCTGACCAATGCCTTCCGTTATGCCAAGGGTCCGGTATTGCTGGGTGTTCGCCGACGCAAGGATGAGTTGTGCCTGGAGGTCTGGGACCGTGGGCCGGGTATTCCTGAAGATAAACAGCAAGTGATCTTTGAAGAGTTCAAGCGCCTCGACAGCCACCAGACCCGCGCCGAGAAAGGCCTTGGACTGGGCCTGGCGATTGCCGACGGGCTCTGTCGCGTGCTCGGCCATACCTTGCGCGTGCGTTCCTGGCCGGGTCGCGGCAGCGTGTTCAGCGTCAGCGTGCCACTGGCGCGCACGCAAGCAGCGCTGCCGGCCAAGGTGGTCGAACTCAACGGTAAACTGCTCAACGGTGCGCAGGTGTTGTGCATCGACAATGAGGACAGCATCCTCATCGGCATGAACAGCCTGCTCAGTCGCTGGGGTTGCCAGGTCTGGACCGCGCGCAACCGCGAGGAATGCGCCGCACTGCTTGCCCAAGGGGTACGGCCTCAATTGGCATTGGTGGATTACCACCTGGACGATGGTGAAACCGGAACCGAGTTGATGGCCTGGCTGCGCACCCGCTTGGGCGAGCCTGTACCCGGCGTGGTGATCAGTGCCGACGGCCGGCCCGAGACCGTCGCCCAGGTCCATGCGGCGGGGCTCGATTACCTGGCCAAACCGGTGAAGCCGGCGGCGTTGCGGGCGTTGCTTAGCCGGCATTTACCGTTGTAGGGTTTTCTGATCGTTCCCACGCGTGGGAACGATCAATACCGCGACGCGTTCGAACGATCTCTTGATCCGTTAATCCGGCAGCTCAACCAACCCGTCGACATCCGTCATCGCCCGCTCCAGTAAATCCGCCGGCAAGCTCTTGCTCGCCCGCGCGCCCAGCAACTTGAGCTGCTCACTGCGACTGACCAGGTTGCCGCGCCCCTCGGTCAGCTTGTTACGTGCCGAGCTGTAGGCCTTGTCCAGTTGCTGCAGGCGATTGCCAACCTCATCCAGATCCTGAATGAACAGCACGAACTTGTCGTAGAGCCACCCGGCGCGCTCGGCAATTTCCCGGGCGTTCTGACTCTGGCGCTCCTGCTTCCACAGGCTGTCGATGACACGCAGGGTCGCCAGCAGCGTGGTCGGGCTGACGATCACGATATTACGGTCGAACGCGTCCTGGAACAGCGTCGGCTCTGCCTGCAACGCCGCCGAAAATGCCGCCTCGATGGGTACGAAAAGCAACACGAAATCCAGGCTGTGCAGACCGTCCAGGCGTTTGTAGTCCTTGCCGGCCAGGCCTTTGACGTGATTTCGCAGGGACAGCACATGCTGCTTGATGGCGATCTGGCCGATGGCCTCGTCTTCAGCCGCCACATATTGCTGGTAGGCCGTGAGGCTGACCTTGGAATCGACCACTACCTGCTTGTCGCCCGGCAGGTAGATGATCACGTCGGGCTGGAAGCGCTCGCCGTCAGGGCCCTTGAGGTTGACCTGGGTCTGATACTCGCGCCCCTTCTCCAGCCCCGCATGCTCAAGCACCCGCTCCAGAATCAGCTCGCCCCAGTTGCCCTGGGTTTTTTGCCCTTTCAAGGCGCGGGTCAGATTGGTGGCTTCGTCGCTCAGGCGCAGGTTCAGTTGCTGCAGGCGCTCCAGCTCCTTGGCCAAGGAGAAGCGCTCACGAGCTTCGGCCTGATAGCTTTCCTCGACACGCTTTTCAAAAGACTGGATGCGCTCCTTCAACGGATCGAGCAACTGGCCCAGACGTTGCTGACTGGTTTCGGCAAAACGCTGCTCACGTTCATCGAAGATTTTCCCCGCCAGTTCGGCGAACTGCGCACGCAGTTCATCCCGCGAGCCTTGCAGGTCATTGAGGCGTTGCTGATGGCTTTCCTGTTGCTCGCGCAGCTCGGCATTGAGCGAAGCGGCCCGGGCATCCAGCCGGCGCAATTCGGCCTCTTTACCGGCACGCTCGATATTCCACGCATGGGCAGCATCGCGTGCGTCGTCGCGTTCGATTTGCAGCAGTTCGACCTCACGACGCAGGGCGGCCAGGTCTGCCTGCCTGGCGGCGTTGGCCTGGCTCAGATCACCGACTTCATCACGACTGGCTTCAAGTTGCACATTCAGCCCGTCCTGCGCCAATTGCGCCATGGCCAGCCGCTCTTCCAGCAGCAACACCTCTGCCTGGCTGGAACTTGCCCGACGCTGCAGTTGCCAGGCCAATACCAGTAATGGCAACGCAGCCCCTGCCAGACCGAGCAAAACGCTGGTCAAGTCCATAGCCATAGCGACTCCTGCCATTGAAATAAAGCCTGAAGGTTAACCAAGGTGTCAGGTCTTGGACAGCTCAGTCTTCGATCAGACCCAGTTCCTGCTGCGCGCGTCGATCCCCGGCGCGAGCGGCCTGGCGCAAGAGGTCCTGGCCGATTCGACGATCCCGGGCGTTGCCGCACTCACGGCACATCAACTGGCCCAGGCGGCTTTGCGCAGCGACTATGCCTTCGCGGGCCGGTTGCTTGAGCAAACGTCCGGCGATGTGTTTGACGTTAGTGTTTTCGCCCAGGCGCGGGCTATCCAGCAGCCACTCGGCCACGCGCATTGAAAAGCGCTTGGGAGGGGTAACAGTGGAGGGTGTAGAGGAAGTCGAAGGCGTTACTGAGCGAAACTTCATAAAGCACTGTGGGGCAGATCGGAAGGCGCGCCACTTTACTCTCTTTTTCTTACAGGTAAAGCTGAAAAGCCCCAGCACGCCCGTGCTAGAGCAAGCGCTCGGGACAATCCACAGATCCTGTGGATAACTCAGTGGACAACCCCCCTTGAACCCGCGCAAAGCCCTGTGGAATGGGGCTTACAGTCAAACTGACGATTTTTTCACCAGTAAAAAAAAGCGAGATTTTTCATTGACTTAAATTTTGGTTACAGGCACCCATGATGCTGGAACCCGAGATGACAGTGCGGTGACAGTCTGCGCAACTTATGTGCACAAGTGCCTTCGCGACGGTTATATCGGTGCACCGGTTCGGCGCATTTTTCCGTTTTTTTATGGATAAGCCCCGAAAACCCGGCGATAAGCCGGCTCACGATGTTACAAACTTCGATGACCGATGGTCGGATTCGGCCCGGATACGGGGTTCGCCAGTCAGTACCACCCGCATAACCCATTACGGGCAAAACAGCCAAGCGAACCGTGACGAGCAGACTTTTTCGCTATCACACTTCCCTTTACCAATTCAATACGTTAGTATCCGCAGCGTTAGTACCAAGCTGAAAGTCAATTCTGGTCGAACAAATCCCCCCGGTCGGTCTTCCCAACGGAAGGCTCCATCGAACAAGCGGGATCGGCCACCTCGATGGTTTCCAGGTAAATCTTGCGCCAACACAGCCTCTGCCAATGCAAAGGGTGTTGCCAGGCTCACTTACTCTGACCGAACCAGCCTGCAAATTGATCAGGATCTTCACCCCGGGCCCAGAACCTTTGCCCTCGATGTGTTGCCTGCCCTCCTAAGTACCTACCTGCCAGCCCAAGCGCGCCAACTTATCAGCGCTTCAAACTGGCTGCTTTGTTCCAGTCGGGTTCTTCGTTCGATCAATGGTGATCGACGTTACTGGAACGTTTTAACGTTGCACGGTTCTTATCCGTGTCATATGCAGGAACACAATAATGTCTACTCAAATCCACACTCAGGATGCCATTCGCACCCTAACCAACGCTTTTGCTCCAATGAACTGCCTGATCATGGCCGCTCGCAAAGGCTGCTTCAGCTTCACCCTGGTCAACGAACACGGCATCGCCCGTCACAGCGAACGCCTGTACCCCGATCAATACTCCAGCGCCGAGCCGCTGCAGGCCGTGATCGAGCGTACCCGTCAGGCACTGGTTGCCTGAGACGCCAGAAAGGCTGAAAACCTCAAAAGCCCTGCCGAAAAAGCGGGGCTTTTTATTGCCCGAGATTTCATGTTTCAAAGCCATCGGCTAAGCACCAACCGATATAACGGTTATAACTGTCCGCCAGAAATATTTTAAAAACAGGCCTTTACAGCACGAATATGACACTACACTTCAACTCAAGCGGCCCGTCCGCTTCCGGCGAGCCTGAGCCGATCCATTGCTGCCAAAGCCCATTCAGGTATCGCCGCCCAATTCGGTTTTCGAGGGTCTTATGGGTATCGCTGCCAGCGAACTGTGCCGTTATGTGATTCGTCCAACCCTGATTTATCTTGGACGCCATAGCGCAACCGCCGAATCCCTGCTGCTGGGCATCGCCGCCAGTCAGTCAGCCCTTGGCTCCGCCCTGCATGACCGCCGTGGACACGGTTTGTATCGAATCGCTGAACTGCGTCACCAGGCCCTCTGGGACCATTACCTGGCCCTTGATCCCGAACGCGCCAGCCTGGTTCGCGGCCTGGCCAGCCAGCATGCGTTTCTCAGCGGCCCGCACCTGGAACTGACCGTTAATCTGCGTTATGCCACGGCCATTGCCTGGCTACTGATCGAAGAACAGAACCCCCCCCTCCCCGCCCCGGATGATTTGCTCGGTATGGCCAGAATCTGGCGCCAGACCTTTCAACCCCAGGGGCGCCTGCGTGATTTTACGTGCGCCTGGCAAACCTGCGTTGCCCCCCTCAATCAAGTCGCTTGCTGACCCACCAGTTTCGCAAGATCGTGCAACAAGTGGCGAATCTGGTCTGATTGTCCTACAAAACCGCTCTAACTCAAGCGTTACAGCCTATGGCGCTGGGACGAAAATGTTGGTAATTTCCGCCCCGGTGATCACCAGGAGTTCTAATAATGAAAAAAGTAATGCTCAAAACCACCCTTAGCCTCGCTGTTGCCATGGCATCCACCCAGATCTTTGCAAGTGGCTTTGCCATCAACGAACAAAGCATCAGCGGGATGGGTACGGGCTTTGCCGGGCGATCTTCCGCAGCAGACGACGCTTCCACCATTTTTGGCAACCCTGCCGGCATGTCCCGCATCAAGCGCGAACAAGTCACCGGCGGTGTTGCAATGCTCGACGCACACACTGACATCAGCCAGGCAAGCTCCTTCCCGAACGGCGGCAGCAACGACGGCGACATGGTACCGTTCATCGCCGTACCCATGGGCTACTACGTCAAGCCAATCGAAGACCAGTGGGCTTTCGGTGTGGGCGTTTACGCTCCGTTCGGTCTGGTAACCGACTACGAAAACGGCTTTGCCGGTCGCTACTTCGGCAGCAAGAGCGAAGTTAAAATCGTCACCGTGCAACCGACTGTCAGCTACGCCTTCAACGACAAGGTTTCCGTCGGATTCGGCCCGACCATCAACCGCATCGACGGCACCCTGGAATCGAATCTGTCGATCACCCAGGCCGCGCCGGATGGCAACGTCAAGATCAAAGGTGATGACACTGCGCTGGGCTACAACATCGGCGTGCTGGTGCAAGCCACCGACAGCACCCGTGTCGGCCTGACCTACCACTCGAAAGTGAAGTACAAGCTCGAGGGTGACACCAAGGTCAATTACAACGTGCTGGGCCTGATCGGCCAGAACCCAAGCCAGAAGTACGACGCATCGCTGGACCTGACCACCCCTGAGTCGGTGGACTTCTCGGTCACTCACCAGCTTGACGACAAGTGGACTCTGTACGCAGGCAGCACCTGGACTCGTTGGAGCCGACTGAAAGAAATCACCGTCGAAAACAAAGGTGTTCCGGGTATTCTGAACGGTCAGTTCGGTACCATCACCGAAGAGCAGAACTGGCACGACACCTGGGCTCACGCCATCGGCGCGTCCTACCAGTTGAACAAGCAATGGGTACTGCGTACCGGTCTGTCCGTTGACCAGGCGCCGACCAACAACGTCGACCGTTCCCCACGCATCCCGACTGGCGATCGCAAGATTTTCAGCCTGGGCGCCGGCTGGAGCCCAACCGACGACCTGACCATCGACGTGGCGTACTCGTACCTGCGCGAAGATTCGGTCAAGGTCAACAACAGCAACGACCGTGGTCAGACCTACAACGCCAAGTATGAAAACTACGCGAACGGTTTCGGTGTCGGTGCGACCTACCGCTTCTGATGATTCCCGGCGAGCCTGAATCGCTCGCCGACCGAATCAAAAAAGCCCCGCTCTCTTGTACAGAGGCGGGGCTTTTTAGTGGGCGCAGTTCAGGGTTTGGAGGCCAGAGCCTGCTCCACTGCGGCAATGAACTCGGGGTCGTCAGGTTTTGTCAGGCTGGAAAAACTGGCAATCACATTGCCCTTGCGATCGATCACGTACTTGTAGAAGTTCCACTTCGGCGCGCTGCTCTGCTCGGCCAGGACCTTGAACAGGTGCGTCGCGTCTGCGCCTCGCACCGGTTGCGGCTCGGTCATGGTGAAAGTCACGCCGTAATTGACGTAACAGACCTTGGCAGTCTCGGCGCCATCCTTGGACTCCTGCTTAAAGTCATTGGAGGGCACGCCGATCACCTCCAACCCCTGGCCCTTGTAGCGCTGATTGAGCGCCTCAAGGCTTTTGAACTGCGGCGCGAAACCGCAGAAGCTGGCGGTATTGACCACCACCAACGGCTTGCCCTCGAACCGCTGGCACAGGTCGATGGATTCCTTGGCACGCAGCTTTGGAAGTGAGCCCTGCAGCAGCTCCGGGCACTCGCCCGCGTGGGCCAGCCCGGTCATCGCCACCAGCAACGCAGGAACTGCAATCCAGCGCATCAACATGTCGGTGCATCCTTATCAAGTAGTCAAAAACGAAGTTACTCGCCCTCGCCGCTTGCTAGCAAGCACCTATGCCCAACTGCATCAGCGCCAGCCCGCCCTCATGCCAGCCCCACCAGGACAGCGCCAGCAGCAAGGCGCAGACGGCCGCTACAGCGATCCGCGGCCAGAGACTGTTCATATCGCCCCCACCTGCGCTTGCAGACGCGCTACCGGTCGCTCACGCACCGGCCAGTTCAGGGCGGCGGCCAACAGGCTCAAGAGAATCGCCATTTGCCAGATCAAGTCATAACTCCCGGTTCGGTCGTACACGACCCCGCCCAGCCAGCCACCGAGGAACGCGCCGAGCTGGTGAAACAGGAACACTATGCCGCCGAGCATGGACAGGTTTCGCACACCGAACAAGGTCGCCACGGTACCGTTGGTCAACGGCACGGTAGACAACCACAGGAAGCCCATGGCCATGCCGAACAGATAGGCCGTGGTGGTGGATACCGGTGCCCACAGGAATAGCGTGATGACCACTGCCCGCAGCAGGTACAAACCGGTGAGCAAACGCGGTTTGGACATGCGCCCGCCGAGCCAGCCGGCGGTGTAGGTACCGAAGATGTTGAACAGGCCGATCAGCGCCAGCACCGTGGTGCCGACCGTCGCCGGAAGATGTTGATCCACCAGATAGGCCGGCAGGTGCACGCCGATGAACACCACCTGGAAGCCGCAGACAAAAAAGCCGAACGCCAGCAGCCAGAACCCGGAGTGGGAGCAGGCTTCGCGCAGTGCTTCACCCAGAGTCTGTTCATGGCCCAATACCGGCAACGGCTTGTCCTTGAGCATGCTCACCAACGGTACGATCAGCGCCACCAACAGACCCAGCACCAGCAAGGCCGCCGACCAACCCAGCCAGCCAATCAGCCCCAGGGTGCCAGGCAACATGGCGAACTGACCGAAAGAGCCAGCGGCACTGGCGATGCCCATGCCCAGGCTGCGTTTCTCCGGCGGCACTGCGCGGCCGACTACGCCAAGAATCACCGAGAATGAAGTGCCGGACAAACCGATGCCGATCAGCAGACCGGCACTCAAGGACAGGGTCAGCGGCGAGTCGGAAAGCGCCATGCAGATCAATCCTGCCGTGTAGAACACGCCACCGATCAATACCACTTTCGCCGCGCCGAAGCGGTCGGCCAGGGCGCCGGTGAAGGGCTGGGCCAGCCCCCAGATCAGGTTCTGCAAGGCGATCGCAAAGGCAAAGACTTCACGCCCCCAGCCGAACTCTGCGCTCATCGGCGCCAGAAACAGCCCGAAGCCATGTCGCACTCCCAGAGACAACGCAAGGATCAGCGCACTCCCCAGCAGAACCCAACCGCACGTACGCCACATCGATGTCATTGTTTTTCTCCGGTGCGGGTATATACCCGCTTAAGATCGGACAAACTGGCATCAAGCCAGTTCGTCCAACAGCTTCAACAATATTTCGCGCTTCTCGGCGCCCAGGCGATCGACCAGGCGTTGCTGCGCCGCTTCCCAGGCCGGCAATGCCGCCTCAAGGCGTTCGGCACCGGCGTCGGTCAGCAGGACAATGCGGTTACGCATGTCTTCGCCCTCGACCAGCGTCACCAGACCTTCGCCTTCCAGCACCCGCAGGTTACGCCCCAGGGTGCTGCGATCCAGCCCCATGGCCTCGGCCAGGGTGGAAATACTCGGCTGATCCAAGCGCTGCAGGTTACACAGCAACGAATACTGGGCAACGTTGATTCCGAAGCCATCCAGAGCGCCGTCGTAATGCCTGCTGACGCCACGGGCGGCGCGACGCAGGTTGATGCATAAACATTGGGAATCGAGCATGGTGCGTGTATATACCCGTGAATCGGTTAAATCAAGATACAGGATTGCACAGAAGATCAAAAGATCGCAGCCTGCGGCAGTTCCTACAGGGCAACGCGGTCCCTGCAGGGGCTGCCGCAGGCTGCGATCTTTTAAACCTTCAGGTCAACGCCAACCCCACCAGCACCCCAACCTCCAGCAGTTCGAGCAACGCTCCAGCCGTGTCGCCCGTCGTCCCGCCTAATCGCCGTACCATTACTTGGCGCAACCAGACGAATCCAATAGCCGCCAACACCACTGCCACTACACCGCTCAAACCGCCGATCAGCACACACGCCAGCCCGCTAGCCGCCAGTACCCGCCAACCCGCCGCACGCGGCAGATGGTCAGCCAATGCCTGACCCAAACCTGCGGCGCGAACATAGGGGGTACTCAGGAACAGCCCGAGCATTGCACTGCGCCCGATCAAGGGCACAATAATCAGCGCAACCGCCTGCTGCTGCTCGATCAACGCCAGCAGCGCAGCAAATTTCAGCAGCAACACCAACACCAGCGTGACCACCGCGATCGGCCCGCTACGCGGGTCTTTCATGATGGTCAGCGTACGCTCACGGTCGCCAAAACCGCCGAGCCAGGCATCGGCGCTATCCGCCAGGCCATCCAGATGCAGCCCGCCGCTGAGCAGTACCCAAACGCTCAGCAGTAACGCCCCGTGCAGCAACGTCGGTATGCCCAGTAACAGCCAGTTCACCACCCACAGAATGGCGCCAAAGAGCAATCCCACCAGCGGATAAAACAGCAGCGACCGCCCCAACTCCCGGGGCTGCGGCATGCCCGGCAGACGAATCGGCAGGCTGCTGAGAAACTGCAGGGCAATCCAGAACGGCAACATGGTCAGAGCGCTTCCCTTAACAATCCACCGGGCTCCACCGTCAGCGAAAACAGCGCCCCATGCCCCACTTCAACGTTGAGCAACTGCTCGCGGGGCAACCCCCGGGCCTGCGCCAGCAACAGGCGCATGACACCGCCGTGGCTGATCAGCAACACCCGCTCGCCTGCGCAGTTCGCGTGCAACCGCTCGATCGCTGCCAGCACCCGGGTCGCAAAGTCTGTGACCGGCTCCCCCTGGGGCGGCGTGAACGAATACGGATTCGCCCAGAACAGGCCGAGGGCTTGTGCATCGGTTTGCATCAACGCCGCAGCGCTCTGCCCTTCCCAGGCACCGAAGTGCAGCTCCTGCAGATCCTTTTCCAGCTGCACGGGCACAGTCAATTGCTCGCCCAGCTCTTGCGCGAATAGCGCACAACGCTGCAGGGGCGAACTGATCAGCCGATCCCACGGGCCCTGCTCAACCACCGCCGCGCGCATCTGCGCCCAGCCCGTGGCGGTCAGGGCATCGTCGAGGCTGCCACGCAGGCCGCCGCCGAGCTCGGTTTCGCCGTGGCGCAGCAGATCCAGGCGCAAGGTCATGCCGGACGATCCGCCACTGAGGCTTCGGCGAACGTCGCCATCTGCCCGTGCAGGTCACACGCCAGACGCAACAACGGCACAGCCAGAGCCGCGCCACTGCCTTCGCCCAGGCGCAGACCGAGATCGAGCAAGGGGTGCGCGTTCAAGGTCTCCAGCACATGGCGATGACCCGGCTCGGCTCCCCTGTGAGCAAACAGCAGCCACTGACGACACTCAGGGTTCAAGCGCACCGCGACCAGCGCAGCGACACTGCAGATGAAGCCGTCCACCAGCACCGCAATACCTTCCTGCGCGCACGCCAGATAGGCACCCACCAGCGCCGCGATTTCAAAACCACCCAGGTTGAACAGGGTCTGCAAGGCATCGCCACGCTGCGCATGGTGCAGCGCCAACCCACGCTCGATAACCTGCGCCTTATGGCTGACACCTGCGGCATCGAGCCCGGTGCCCGGCCCGGTCAAATGGGTCACAGGGCAATCGAGCAAAGCACAGGCCAGGGCGCTGGCCGCTGTGGTGTTGCCGATGCCCATTTCGCCACCGATGAACAATTGTGTGCCCGCCGCTTTGGCCCGCTGCACGCTGTCACGACCGGCCTGCAAAGCCAGTTGGCCCTGGGAACCGGTCATCGCTGGCCCCTGCACAAAGTTTGCCGTGCCGGCGCCGATGTCCAAGTGCCGCACGCCCGGCAGATCGAGCGTCGGCGTGATCGTGCCCAGATCCACCACTTCAAGGGAGGCGCCCAACTGCCGTGCCAGCACACTGATCGCCGCGCCACCGCTGACGAAGTTGTGCAGCATCTGCCCGGTGACTGCCTGGGGAAACGCCGACACCCCCTCGGCGACTACGCCGTGGTCGCCGGCAAAAATGGCGATCCATAGCTGATCCAGGCTCGGTTTGACCCGCCCTTGCAAACCGGCAAGCTGCACTGCCACCGACTCCAGCTCACCGAGAGAACCCGCTGGCTTGGTCAGTTGCTGTTGGCGCGCCTGCGCCTGTTCGAGCACTTGCGCATCGATCGGCTGGCACGGGTTCAGCCACCAGGATTGAGTCATAACGCAGTTCCTTTCAGAGTCAGGGGCAGGCCCGCCACGGTCAGCACGACTCGCTGACAGCGCTCGGCCAGGGCTTGATGCAGCCAACCGGCTTCATCGACGTAGCGGCGAGTCAATTCGCCCAGTGGCACGACACCCATTCCGGTTTCGTTGCTGACAAAAATGACTTCACCCGGCAAGGAAGCCAGGCAGTCGAGCAAGGCTTCGCGCTCGGCGTGCAGGCGTTCGGGGTTGTCGAGCATCAACAGGTTGGTCAGCCACAAGGTCAGGCAATCCACCAGCAGGCAACGGTCACTGCCGGCGTTTTCGCTCAGGACCCGGGCCAGTTCCAGGGGTTCTTCGACCAGCGCCCATTCGGCGGGACGGCGGGCGCGGTGATGGGCCACGCGATCGCTCATTTCACCGTCCAAGGGCTGGCTGGTGGCGATGTAGGTCACCTGAAGCTGACTGTCTGTTGCCATTTTTTCGGCCAGGCGACTTTTGCCGGAGCGCGCGCCGCCGAGGATCAGTTGGAGCATGGTTTATTCCTTAAGAACTTCGGTGAGGATGCAGGCCTATTCGCGGGCAAGCCCGCTCCCACAAGGATCGGGGCTGTTCACAACTTTGGGCACAATCACCGACCCGGTGGGAGCGGGCTTGCCCGCGATGGCGCCCTCAAACTCACCTCAAATCCCACAGAGCTGCCGCAGCTGTCGGGTATCCAGATGCTTCTCCACCAAATCTGCCAAGCGCTCGATATCGCGTTCGCGCAAGGCGTGGTAATCCACCGCCTGCACATCCTGCAAACCTGCCCAGCGCAACAGCGCGCTGCACGCCGCCGGTGACTCGAACAGGCCATGCAGATAGGTGGCGAAGATCTGCCCGTCGGCGCTTTGCGCACCATCACAGCGACCGTCATCGAGTTGCACCGCTGCGTTTTCCAGGGCCGGCCCGGTGGTCACGCCGGCGTGAATCTCATAGCCGGCAACCGGCGCATCTTCAAGCGCCAGGCGACCGCGCACATTGCGCAACTGTTTCTCTTGTTCGAGCTGCGTCTGGAACGCCAGCAAGCCCAGGCCGGCGCTGGAGCCCGGCGCCCCTTCGAGGCCGAGCGGGTCGTGCACTTGCTCGCCGAGCATTTGCAGGCCGCCACAGATACCCAGCAACTTGCCGCCGTAACGCAGGTGGCGGGCGATAGCGCTTTCCCAGCCGTTGGCGCGCAGATGAGCGAGGTCGCTGCGCACACTTTTCGAGCCGGGCAGAATGATCAGGTCGGCAGGCGGTATGGCCTGGCCGGGGCCGATGAATTGCAGGTCCACCTGCGGATGCAAGCGCAAAGGATCGAAATCGGTGTGATTACTGATGCGCGGCAGCACCGGCACCACGACTTTCAAGACCTGGTCGGCCTTGGCGGTCTGGCGCTGATCGATGCCGTCCTCAGCCTCCAGGTGCAGATCCATCACATACGGCAGGACGCCGATCACCGGCTTGCCGGTGCGTTGTTCCAGCCAGTCTAGACCCGGTTGCAGCAAGGCGATGTCACCGCGAAAACGGTTGATGATGAACCCCTTGACCCGCGCCTGCTCGCTCGCCGACAGCAGTTCCAATGTGCCCACCAGATGGGCGAACACGCCACCGCGATCGATGTCGGCAATCAGCACAACCGGGCAGTCCACCGCTTCGGCAAACCCCATGTTGGCAATGTCACCGGCACGCAGATTGATTTCGGCCGGAGAGCCCGCGCCTTCAACCATGACCAGCGGATACGCCGCGCTCAGGCGCTCGTGGGAGGCCAGCACCGCCTGCATGGCGATGGTCTTGTAGTCGTGATAGGCGACAGCGTTCATGGAGGTGACCGCACGGCCATGAATGATTACCTGGGCGCCGGTGTCGCTGTTGGGCTTGAGCAGCACCGGGTTCATGTCAGTGTGCGGTTCGAGGCCGGCCGCCTGGGCCTGCACCGCTTGCGCGCGACCGATCTCGCCACCGTCGGCGGTCACCGCGCTGTTGAGGGCCATGTTTTGCGGCTTGAACGGCACCACCCTCACGCCCTGGCGCGTGACCCAGCGACACAGCGCGGTCACCAGCGTGCTTTTGCCTGCATCCGACGTGGTGCCCTGCACCATCAGCGTGGTCATTGGTTATCCTTGGCGTATTCTTCGAAAGCCTGACTCAGGCGCACCCAATCCGCCTCTTCGCCAGGCAGGCCGAAGCGCAGACTGCTGTTGTGGGTGAACAAGCGCAGCAGAATGCCGCGCCGGGCCATGAACTCATACAGTTCTTCGGCGCGCTCGGTGATCAGCCACTGGAACAAGGCGCAACCACCCTGAGGTTTGAAGCCATATAGGTCCAGCAGCGCGGCCAGGCGTTCGCTGGCCTCCTCGGCGCGCTCTCGTTGCCTGGCCTGCGCTTGCGTATCGCGCAGGCAGGCTGCACCCGCCACCCGGGTCGGCCCGCTGACCGCCCATGGCCCCACTTGCTCGGCCAGCAACTTGAGCAGCCTGCGCTCGGCCAGCACGAAGCCCAGGCGCACACCGGCCAGACCAAAAAACTTGCCGAACGAACGCAATACAATCAAACCGACCTGGTGGGCAAATGGCGCCAAACTCAGTTGCGGCGTGTTGTCCATGAAAGCCTCGTCCACCACCAACCAGCCACCGCGCTGAGCCAGTCGCGAGTGCCAGTCGAGCAAGCGAGCGGGCGTCAGGCTCAACCCCGTGGGGTTATTCGGATTAACCACCACCAGCACGTCGAGGCTGTCCAGGAAGAAGTCGACTTCATGCTCCAGCACTTCGCGCACGATGTAGCCGTTGCGACGCCACGCTTCGGCATGCTCGGCATAACAGGGCGACAACACGCCGACCTTGCCCGCACGACGCAAGCGCGGCAGCAGTTGAATGGCCATTTGCGAGCCGGCCACCGGCAAGGCCTGCAAGGTGCCGTAATAATCGCAGGCAGCCTGCTCCAGTCCATCGTCGGTTTCCGGCAAGCGCGCCCAAGCCCGCAACGGAATGTCCGGCACCGCAAAAGGCCAGGGGGCAAGGCCGGTGGACAGGTCGAGCCATTCGGCTTCATCTATGCAGTAATCGAGCGCCGCCTTGCGCAACCGTCCACCGTGCTCAAGCATAAAATTCGGCCCCTATGCACAGGATCAGCAGCCATAACCATACCCCGCGCTGGACCAATTGCCAGCCCCGGTCGATCGAGTCGGCATCCGCCGGCAAGCCTTCGCCCAACTGTGGACGCTGATGCAGTTCGCCGTGATAAATCGCCGCCCCACCCAGCTCCACGCCCAGCGCCCCGGCTCCCGCCGCCATCACCGGACCGGCGTTGGGGCTGTCCCAGGTCGGCCCCTGGGTGCGCCAGCATTTGATCGCCAGCCGGGTTTTGCCAAGCACAGCGTAAGTCAACGCCACCAGCCGCGCAGGAATGTAGTTGAGTACGTCGTCGATCTTCGCCGCTGCCCAGCCGAAGCGCTCGAAGCGCTCATTGCGATAACCCCACATCGCATCCAGGGTGTTGCTCAAACGATAGAGCACGACGCCCGGCGCTCCGGCCACGGCAAACCAGAACAACGCGGCGAACACCGCGTCACTGCCGTTTTCCAGCACTGACTCGGTGGCGGCACGGGCGACCTCGGTTTTATCCAGGTCAGTGGTCTTGCGGCTGACCAGATAGCTCACACGGGTGCGCGCCTCCTCCAGGTCATCACTGCGCAGCGCTCTGGCAACTGGCTCTACATGCTCGCCGAGACTGCGCATGCCGAGCGCGCAATAAAGCGCGAGGATCTCGACTATCCAGCCAACATAAGGCGCCCAGGAAAATGCGGTGGCCAGCAGAGTCAGCGGCAATACGGCGATCACCCAGGCGGTGACGCCATGGCTGCGCCAGCCACGCCCACCACCATTGAAACGTTGCTCGACGCGCTCGGCAAAACGGCCGAACGCCACCAGCGGATGCCAGCGTTTGGGTTCACCCAGCAGCGCATCCAGCGCCACTGCGGCGACACTCAACAACGCCACACTCATTGACTCACTCCCCAATAATTTTCGTACAGCAGTTCGCTCAACGGACGCGCTTGCGCCCAGCCTTCGAGTACCAGCATCGGCGCTGGATAGAATTCTTTGACCGGCCCCAGGCACAGCACCGCGAGGGGTTTGGCGCCGGGTGGCAATTTCAGTAGATTGGCCAGCGCCTGCGGTTCGAACAGAGATACCCAGCCCATGCCCAGCCCTTCGGCGCGGGAGGCCAGCCACAGGTTCTGAATGGCGCAGGACAACGACGCCATGTCCATTTCCGGCAGGGTGCGGCGGCCGAAGATATGTCGCTCGCGATCATCCATCAGCGCGGCGACCAGCACTTCGGCGCAATCGCTGATGCCTTCGACCTTGAGTTTCATGAACTCATCGCTGCGCTCGCCGAGTGCTTCGGCGGTGCGGATACGTTCTTCTTCCACCAGTTGCCGGATCTGCCCGCGCAGCGTTCCATCGCTGATGCGGATGAAACGCCATGGCTGCATCAGGCCGACGCTGGGTGCCTGGTGTGCGGCTTCGAGCAGGCGCCGGAGCAGTTCGGGCTCGACGGTGCCGCCACTGAAATGGCGCATGTCGCGGCGTTCGGCGATGGCGCGGTAGACGGCAGCGCGTTCGGCTTCGGAAAAGGCGTTGTCAGTCATGGCCTCTTCGCGGGCAAGCCCGCTCCCACAGGGTTCTGCATTTCTTCAGGCAATACATCAATCCTTGTGGGAGCTGGCTTGCCAGCGAAGGCGGCTTCAGGCTCGGGGGCAAATAGTGCGGCAATCGCTGATGGGTTGGATGGAAAATAGAAGTGCACGTAGGAAGCCGTCATCCGCCCCTCGCGATAAACCGCCTCGGCCCCACGTCCGCCATTCGGGCTCAAGCCTCGGGCAATCGGCTCAAGTCCAGTGGTGGTCAGCGAATGGTGATACGTGTGCCCACGCAGCGCTCCCTCTGGCAACTCCACCGCTTGCAACGCCAGCGCCGCCAGACGCTTTTGCATGACAGCCTCACCCGGCAACAAACCGACCAGTTCGGCGCGGGTGCCCTCGACATCGGTCAACGAGTCGAGCAGGTAAAGCATGCCGCCACACTCGGCCAGTAGCGGTTTACCAGCTGCATGGTGGGCGCGGATCGCCGCCAGCATCGACGTGTTCCGCGACAGCGCCACGTGATGCAATTCCGGATAACCGCCCGGCAGATACAAACTGTCCGCCTCAGGCAAACCACTGTCGCGGATCGGCGAAAAGAATGACAACTCGGCGCCCATCGCTCGCAGCAGATCCAGGCTCGCGCCGTAGGTGAAGGCAAAGGCTTCATCACGGGCGATGGCAATGCGCACGCCGGCCAGTAACGGTTCGACTTCAAGCACATCGGGAGTCGCAAACTCTACCGCCGGTGGCAGCGTTACTTCGCAACTGCTGGCCAGGGCGTCGGCCGCGGCATCGAGACGCAAGTCGAGATCGTTCAATTCACTGGCCTGGACAAGTCCCAGGTGCCGGCTCGGCAATTCGATCCCGGTCTCACGGGACAAGGCACCATACCAGCGCAACCCTTCGGTGAGGCTGCCTTCGAGCAATTGCGCGTGACGCTGGGTGCCCACGCGGTTGGCCAGCACCCCGGCAAATGGCAAGTCCGGTTGATAACGCGCCAGACCCAGGGCCAGTGCGCCAAACGTCTGCGCCATGGCGGTGCCATCGATGACACCCAACACCGGCACACCAAAATGCCGGGCCAGATCGGCACTGGACGGCGTGCCATCGAACAGGCCCATGACCCCTTCGATAAGGATCAGGTCGGCCTCGCCGGCGGCTTCCCACAACAGGCGACGACTGTCCTGTTCACCGACCATCCACATGTCCAGTTGATACACCGGCGCACCGCTGGCGCGTTCGAGGATCATCGGATCGAGAAAGTCGGGTCCGCACTTGAACACCCGCACCTTGCGTCCCTGATTGCGATGCAAGCGGGCCAGCGCGGCGGTGACGGTGGTCTTGCCCTGACCGGAAGCCGGCGCGGCAATCAGCACCGCCGGACAATGACGGGATTGCTTCACAGCTCGACGCCTTTCTGCGCCTTGATCCCGGCCTGGAAGGCGTGCTTGATCATGCCCATTTCGGTGACGGTGTCGGCCAGCTCGATCATTTCCGCTTTCGCGGCGCGGCCGGTAACCACCACGTGTTGCATGGGCGGGCGGGCCTGCAGGTCGCTGAGCACCAGATCGAGGTCGAGGTAGCCGTGCTTGAGGGCGATATTCAATTCATCGAGTACTACCAGGCCTATGGCAGGGTCACGCAGCAGCTCGCGGCAAACCTGCCACGCCGCTTGCGCGGCGGCGATATCGCGCTGACGGTCCTGGGTTTCCCAGGTGAACCCCTCGCCCATCACATGAAAGCGCACCTGCTCCGGGAAACGCCGGAAGAACAGTTCTTCTCCGGTGCTGTTGCGTCCCTTGATGAACTGCACCACGCCGCATTGCATGCCATGGCCCATGGCGCGCGCGAGCATGCCGAAAGCCGAACTGCTCTTGCCTTTGCCGTTGCCGGTCAACACCAGCAACAGGCCGCATTCATTCGGGGAATTGGCGATGCGTTCGTCGATCACGGCTTTTTTGCGCTGCATGCGCGCCAGGTGACGTTCGTCACGATCGGGGGTATCAGTCATGGGGGAGCTCTCCGTTGAGTCTGGATAACGGCGGGCAGGCACAAGAATAGGTGGCAACAAGCCTGGCATCGCCCACCGTGATGCCACTGGATGAATCAGGCCGGTCTCCGGGCTCATGAGCGGCTTTGCGCCAGGCTGCGCGCCTTCCCATGTCGACAATGGACACAGTGGCTCAAGGCGCAGCTTTCACTCATTTACCGTTGCGGGGGCAGCGCCGGGATTGTGGGCTTTCGAACCCATCGAAGGCTCACTCACCGGCTTCCCTGTTTCACTCTGTCGACCCAAGCCACAGAGCACCTGAAACAAGCCGCGAAGGTTAGAGGGTTGGGGGTGGAGCGTCAATTAAAGCCGGGACGCTGGAGAGCAATTAAGTGCGCTTATCAATAATCCGACAGCGATCTTGTGCCTTGGCCTCAGCAGTGATATCAAAGCGCCATAAATTTACTACACAATAACAAGGGTGAACCCCATGCAAGGCATGATCATCAGCAATCCGAAGCTGGAATTCCTGCGCCCGGCGCTGGAACGCTGGTTCGACTGCATCGACCGTTACAACGCCATACGCGGCGACGCTGAAACGCCGTACTGGCACGACGAAAAGGCCAATCTTGGATTGCTCTCCGTGGCAGCCTGGATGGCCGAAATGGTCACCCTGCAACAGACGCAAACCCGCAAACAGACCGAAGAAGGCGAACGCAACAGCCGCGCCGATCTGTTTCTCGCGACACCCGACACCCGCGCCTACATCCAGACCAGCCAGCGCTGGCCACGGGTCAACAGCCTCAATGTGACTCAGGCATTGCTCGACGTCACCAGCGATGCCAGGCGCCTGAGTCATGCCAGCGAGCTGAAACTGGGCTGCCTGTTCGTCGCCCCGCACAAAGCCCAGCAGGGTGCCACGCCGGAAGAGCTGCAGGACATGGTCGACGACCTGCAAAAGGAGCATACCTGCGCCGTGGCTTGGTACTTCCCCTACGCCTATCGCAAGTTGCGCAACGAGGCCGGCAACTACCACCCCGGGATTGCCGTGCTTTTCAAAGAAGCTCGCACCTGAGGCGTTGAACCTTCGCGCGATAACGCTTCTCTATGATTAGAAGAAGGTATTCATAGGGAAGCCCAGCATGCGCACCGCCCAGCTCTTTGTCATGATTACGCTCGTCGGTGGGCTCGCCGCCTGCGGTGAAAGCGCCAGCCTGAAAGTCGCCGACGGCACCGGGCCGTCCCCCCAGCTCCCGCAACCCAACAAAACCCTGCTGCCGACGATCAACATAGCGCCGGCAACAGGCTGGCCGCAGGGCGCGAAACCGGTCGCCGCGACAGGAACTCAAGTGGCGGCGTTCGCCGAAAACCTGGACCACCCTAGATGGCTGTACGTGCTGCCCAACGGCGACATTCTGGTGGCGGAAACCAATGCGCCACCCAAACCCGATGATGGCAAGGGCGTTAAAGGCTGGGTAATGAAGAAGGTCATGGGCCGCGCGGGTGCTGGCGTACCGAGCCCGAATCGAATCACATTGTTGCGCGACAAGGACCACGACGGCGTTGCCGAAACCCGCACAGTGTTCCTGCAAAACCTCAACTCGCCGTTTGGCATGACCCTGGTCGGCAATGACCTGTACGTGGCCGACACCGACCGCCTGCTGCGTTTTCACTATGAAACCGGCGATACGGTGATCAAGGCGCAACCAATCAAAGTGCTCGACCTGCCGGGCGGCACGCTGAATCACCACTGGACCAAAAACGTCATCGCCAGCAAGGACGGCAGCAAGCTGTACGTTACCGTTGGCTCCAACAGCAACGTCGCCGAACACGGCATGAACAAGGAAGAGGGTCGCGCGGCGATCTGGGAAGTCGATCGCACCACCGGCAACCAGCGGATTTTCGCCTCCGGCCTGCGCAACCCCAACGGTATGGACTGGGAACCGAAAAGTGGCGCGCTGTGGACGGCGGTGAACGAGCGGGACGAGATCGGCAGCGACCTGGTGCCGGACTACATTACCTCGGTCAAGGACGGTGGCTTTTACGGCTGGCCGTACAGCTACTACGGCCAGCACGTCGACGTTCGCGTAGACCCGCAAAACCCGCAACTGGTGGCCAAGGCCATTCCTCCGGATTATGCCGTCGGCCCGCACACGGCCTCCCTGGGCCTGACCTTCGCCGAGGGCAGCAAGCTGCCTGCGCCATTTACCCAGGGTGCTTTCATCGGCCAGCAAGGCTCATGGAACCGCAAGCCGCACAGTGGCTACAAAGTGATTTTCGTGCCCTTCAACGCTGGCAAACCCGCCGGGCCGCCGGTTGATGTGCTGACCGGCTTCCTGAATGACGAGGAGCAAGCCATGGGTCGGCCGGTAGGCGTGGTGATAGACCGGCAGGGTGACTTGCTGGTGGCCGATGACGTGGGGAACAAGGTGTGGCGGGTGTCGGCGGTCAAATAACCGCGACGCGCCCTTAACTGTAGGAGCGAGCATGCTCCGGGCGGCGTTCCGACGATGAACTCAAGAACACCGCGGGGTATCAGACTCCCCGCGTTATCGTTAACGCCCATCGCGAGCATGCTCGCTCCTACAGAGGGGCGTCAGCGTTTGCGGCAGAGGGTCAGCCCATCCCCCAACGGCAACAACGACAGATCCACCCGCGCATCCTCCTTCAACGCACGATTGAGCGTCTGGATGGCACGGGTGTCCGCACTCTCGGGATCGCTCTCCAGCACCCGCCCACTCCACAGCGTGTTATCGAAAACCACCAACCCGCCTGATCGCAACAAACCCAAGGCATGCTCCAGGTATTGCGGGTAATTGGCCTTGTCAGCATCGATGAATACCAGGTCGAACTGCCCGCCCTGCCCTTGCCGTTCAAGCTCGGCCAGGGTTTCCAAAGCCGGCGCCAGGCGCAGGTCAATCCGCTCGGCGAGGCCGGCCTCCTGCCAGTAACGGCGTGCGGTAGCGTTGTAGTCCCCCGGGATATCACAGCAGATCAACGCACCGTCCGCCGGCAAAGCCGCCGCCATGCACAGCGCGCTATAACCGGTAAAGGTGCCAACCTCCAGCACACGCCTGGCACCGGTCAGTTTCACCAGCAGAGCAAGAAACTGCCCCTGCTCCGGTGCCACCTGCCAACGCGCCATGGCTAACGCCTGGGTTTCATCGCGCAGGCGCTCGAGCAACGGCGTTTCGCGCAGGGAAACATCAAGCAGGTATTGATACAAAGCGTCGTCAAGGTTGAGTGTGCGGGCGGTCATGGCCACAACCTCGGGCTACTACGGATTACGCGCCAGGTGCTCAGGTTCCAGCACACGTTTGGCACTCAGATAGGCCTTCTGCCAGTACGCCTTGGACAAACTGTCGAGCTTGACCGTGCCACCCGTGGCCGGTGCGTGCACGAAGCGTCCCTCGCCGACATAAATCCCGGCATGGCTGACCTGGGAGCCGCCATTGGTGGCGAAGAAGATCAGATCGCCGGTCTGCAGGCCTTCCTTGCCCACGTTGGCCGCTCGCATGGAGATCATTTCGCGAGTGGTCCGCGGCAAGGAGATCCCCGTGACATCACGGTACACGTAGGCGATCAACCCACTGCAATCAAATCCGGAATCCGGTGTGTTACCTCCCCAGCGATAAGGTGTACCCACAAGGCCCAGGGCGCGAAACAGCACATCTTCCGCTTCAGGTGAAAAGGCTTGTGAGGATCCGAATACGATGGGCGCGCGAACCACCGGCGCAGGAGGCGGTGTGCGACTGGCGCAGGCGCTGAGCAGCGCTGCGAAGCAGATGATTGCGAGGCGGGCCGAGGTCATCATTAGCAGTGCATCCTGATCTGGCTGCGGCTTTTTTCTGCCGGGAGTGCAGAAAAGAAAACCGCCTGCGTGTCACGCAGGCGGTTTGCCATCATTCGTAGATCAGAATTTTAGCGGCTACGCGGCAAACTTCAAGTAAGACTTTAAGTTAACCCTACAAAATGTCGGATTACTTGCGCGCCGTGACGATTGCAGGGCTTGCCGCCGGAGCCATCGCAAGGGCGCGCTTGGCTTCGATGAAGGTCTTGCTCCAGTAGCTGTCGCCCAGGCTATCGATGCGCACACCACCGCTGCGGCGGCTGCTGGAGTGGATGAACTGGTTGTCGCCCAGGTAGATGCCGGCGTGACTGACGCGACCGCGACGACCATTGGTAGCGAAGAACAGCAGGTCGCCCGGCTCAAGCTTGCTGCGTGAAACCAGCGGCGCATCGACGTTGATCATTTCGCGAGTGGAACGCGGCAGATTCATGCCCGCCTCTTCGCGGAACAGGTAACCGATGAAGCCACTGCAATCGAAGCCGGCTTCGGAGGTACCGCCGAAACGGTAACGGGTACCGATCAGGGACATGCCACGTTCGAGGATGCTGTCAGCCAGAACCGGGAGCTGGTACGACTTGCCATCGGCGAAGTCAGCCAGTTCTTTTTCAGTGGCCAGCTCTTCCTGAAAAACGCTGGAAGACTGGGCGGTAACAGAATTTTTTACCTGCTGTTGCGGGGCTTGCTCGGACACCGGAGTGTGGGCAGCGCAACCAAACAGAAGGGTAACGAGTGCGAGAGGCACGAGGGGTGCGAAGCGATTTAGCATGGGCACGACCGTGGCTGAAGTTGTAAAGAAGCCGAGACTATGCCCGCTATCAACCTCATTTGCAAATTCAATCAATCTTTTTGTGACTTATCAGTTTCTCGT
This sequence comes from Pseudomonas sp. PDM31, assembly GCF_019218965.1. NCBI lineage: Bacteria > Pseudomonadati > Pseudomonadota > Gammaproteobacteria > Pseudomonadales > Pseudomonadaceae > Pseudomonas > Pseudomonas sp. PDM31. Next base: position 124,695 of record NZ_JAHUWS010000009.1, read on the forward strand.
TAACATCTAAGCGCTTAAGCCCATTTTGAAAAGTCGCGCAGCCTGCAACCCTGCAGGAAAGCGTGTTTTCTGGCGCCTGAAATATGCCGAGCCGGCCAAAAGCCCCGGTTTTAGCGGGCTCTACCAGCCCAGGGTTTCTTTGAGGAACGGGATGGTCAGCTTGCGCTGAGCCTGGAGCGAGGCCTGATCGAGACGCTCGAGCAACTCGAACAACGCACTCATGCTGCGGGTACCGCGAGTGAGGATGAAATGCCCGACTTCGTCGGTCAGGTGCAGACCGCGACGTGAAGCGCGCAATTGCAGGGCACGCAATTTGTCTTCATCGGAAAGCGGACGCATCTGGAAAATCAGCGCCAGGGTCAGGCGGGATTTGAGATCCGCCAGCTTGACCGGCAATTCGCGAGGCGAGGTCGATGCTGCAATCAGCAGACGTCGGCCACTGTCGCGCAAGCGATTGAATAGATGAAACAGTGCTTCTTCCCAGTCGGCTTTTCCGGCCACCGCCTGCAGATCATCCAGACAGACCAGCTCGTATTGTTCGAGGTTGTCGAGAATCTCAATGCCGCGATCGAGCAATTCAGCCAGCGGCAGATACACCGCAGGCTCCCCCAACTGCTCGAAACGCAGGCAAGCCGCCTGCAACAGATGCGTACGCCCTACCCCGTCCTTGCCCCAGAGGTAGATCAGGCTCTCGGTCCAGCCGGCGTCGGCTTCGCACAGCCGCTCGACATAGCCGAGTGCAGCGGCGTTGGCGCCTGGGTAATAGTTGATAAAGGTGGCGTCGTCACGCAGACGCACACCTAGGGGCAGCTGAATCGGTTTCATGCTGACTGAACAGTTCCAAAGGAACCGTTAGTGGCCTCTGTGTAAAGTTTGCGAAGTTTATACCCGTGAAGCTGGCCGCACAATGCGACAGACCACAAGCAAAATCAAAGGTTTGCGTTAACGCACTGGTTTTATGACAGTTTCTTTGGCGGTACATGTGACAGTCAGATGACGGACAAGGGCCACCCCGGCATCAAACCGGGTAGCCCGATGAACCCCGGCGACAACCTTATTGCCCAGGCCCCTCTACGTTGCCATAGGCATTTGAAACCTTATATAGGTCATGCATATGTCGCACCAGCACCATGATCACCGCCGCAACGGGCAACGCCAGCAGCACGCCGGTAAATCCGAACAGCTCACCACCGGCCAGAATCGCGAAGATCACTGCCACCGGGTGCAGGCCAATCCGGTCGCCCACCAACAGCGGCGTCAGCACCATGCCCTCCAGCGCCTGGCCGACCATGAAGACGGCGGCGATGCCCATCATCGGATACAGATCGCCACCAAACTGGAACAGACCCGCGATCAATGCCGCGCCAATGCCGATGATAAACCCCATGTACGGCACAATCGCGGCCAGGCCGGCAATCATCCCGATCAACAGCCCCAGCTCCAGGCCCACCAGCATCAGGCCGGCGGAGTAAATCACGCCCAATGCCACCATCACCAGCAACTGCCCGCGAATGAACGCACCGAGTACTTCATGGCATTCATCCGCCAGGGCGACAACGCGCTCTTCGCGATCACGGGGCAGCAGGCCGCGGATCTTGGCCATCATCAGATCCCAATCGCGCAGCAGGTAAAAACTGACCACCGGAATCAACACCAGATTGGCCAGCCAGCCAATCAACGCCAAGCCTGAAGCCGTTGCTTGCGTGAGTACCACGCCGACAATGTCGGATGTCTGGCCCACATGCTCGCTGATTGCCGCCTTTAGCTTGTCGAATTTCCAGAAACCTTCCGACAATCCGAACTTCGATTGCGCCCAGGGCAACGCCGTATGCTGCAGCCAGTCGAGCATTTGCGGCGCCAGCTCATACAAATGAAACAACTGCCTGGCAAGCATTGGCACCAGCACCAAAAGCAGCGCGCTGAAGATCAGGGTAATCAGCGCAAACACCGCTACCACGCTCCAGGTCCGTGACAGCCCGGCCTTCTCCAGCCGGTCGACCACCGGATCAAACAGATAAGCCAGCAGCAACGCCACCAGGAACGGCGTCAGGATCGGATGCAGCAACCAGAAAAAACCACAAAGCAGGACCACCCCACCAAGCCAAAACCACTGCCGCGTATCGGCCATGCACAACTCCTGCTTTTATATAAGGAAAGAAAAACTACCAGCGAAAACTCAACTGAGGCGTAGGCGCAGGCGCAGGCACAACAGCCGGTGCCGAACCGTCTGCCGCAGGCTGAGCCGGGGCTGGCGGCGCACTCACCGGCTGCTCCTGCAACCTCGCCAGCGACAGTTGCGCACGCAACTGGTCGGCGCTGCCATTGACCCGATAGAGAATCCGCTCGCCATTGACGCTTTGCACACGCCCGCCAAAGGGCTCCAGCAACCGCCCAAGCGTCGCATACCGCTCAAGGTTCATGCCCTGCACCTCGAGCAATTGCTGCCCCGTAGCGCCCGGCTTGGCGACGAATCGAGGCGCCAGGCGCTCGTTGACCTCCAGCATGACTGCATCGGCCACGCCGGCCTGATCAGCACCCTGGACGCTGCCTGCCTCTTTCTGGTCGCCCAGCCACAGCCGCCAATTGGCTTGCCATTGCCCACCTTCCTCACGGGCATGCACCGCCAGCAACGCATCGGCGTTGTAGCGCTCGGAGGCAGCATGCAAAGGTGCCGGATCGGCGCTTTCCAGGTTCGGCGCGGTGGCTACTATCTGCTCATTCAGGTCCGCCAGCGGCAGACGCAAGGGCAAACCACGGTGTTGGGCCGCCCGCCGCAGCGGCGCCGCGCTGGCCTGACCGTCACCCACCAGGCTGGTTCCCTCGGCAGATTCGTTCAGCCACCAGCCCAGGATCGACGGCCGATTAGCGCCCCACATGGGTAATCCGGCACGGCGCAAGGCCTGCTCGGTGGTGCCCGGATCGAAATCGACTTTCAACACTTCCGGTGGTCCGGCATCAAAGCCGTACTGGCTGATGATTTGCTGAGGGTCCTTGCGAATGGCCGCCAAACCCGGACTTTGCGCGGCTTTTGGATCGCCGGTCAGGCGCACCACCAGCGTATCGAGTGCCCGCTGAGTGGCCTGATCGCGCTCCTCTGCGGACTGCCCATTCACCGGCTCGCGCACCTGATAAAGGCCTTTGACGGTTTCTGCATGGCTGATCAGGCTGAACAAGGACAGACAACCCACAAACAAGAATTTACATAAACGCATGGAAGATTCCTGACGACAAGAGCGGCTGGAACTGACCGCATGAAGACAATAGAGCAAGGCTGTGACCCTCGCCCGACGCAAAACATTCACAGGTACCGGGTAAGTTTTCGCACTGTCATAACGATAGCCGGTTAATTGCGATACCTTTATACAGCCGTGCAGGATGCCACCGACACCGAGTCTGTAGCGGTTTTTTTAAGCGGATATGACCCTGTGGTCGGCCTGAGGATGGCCGCTGCGGCTCAAGCCTGATAAAATCGCGCGCCTTCGCAGACCGGCAACAGCCGGGCAGTGTCCGAATAGCGTGCAAGGCTCTCGCCTACGCAGTTTCGGCGTTCCCGCTGGGCTCGGTCGTTACCCAGAAATCCCCCCTAAAGGCCTGGATCATGAGCAAGCAACCCTCCCTGAGCTACAAGGACGCCGGTGTAGACATCGACGCCGGTGAAGCATTGGTCGAACGCATCAAGAGCGTCGCCAAGCGCACTGCGCGCCCGGAAGTCATGGGCGGCCTGGGCGGTTTCGGCGCCCTCTGCGAAATCCCGGCTGGCTACAAGCAGCCTGTGCTGGTTTCCGGTACCGACGGCGTCGGCACCAAGCTGCGCCTGGCACTGAACCTGAACAAGCACGACAGCATCGGCATCGACCTGGTTGCCATGTGCGTCAATGACCTGGTGGTGTGCGGCGCCGAGCCGCTGTTCTTCCTCGACTACTACGCCACCGGCAAACTGAACGTCGACACCGCTGCTCAGGTTGTGACCGGTATCGGCGCAGGCTGCGAACTGTCGGGATGCTCCCTGGTCGGCGGTGAAACCGCTGAAATGCCGGGCATGTACGAAGGTGAAGACTACGACCTGGCCGGCTTCTGCGTCGGCGTCGTGGAAAAATCCGAAATCATCGACGGCTCCAAAGTCGCTGCCGGCGATGCCCTGCTCGCCCTGCCGTCTTCCGGCCCGCACTCCAACGGTTACTCGCTGATCCGCAAGATCATCGAAGTGTCCGGTGCCGACATCGAAAACACCCAGCTCGACGGCAAGCCCCTGACCGACCTGCTGATGGCCCCGACCCGTATCTACGTGAAGCCGCTGCTCAAGCTGATCAAGGAAACCGGCGCTGTCAAAGCCATGGCCCACATCACCGGTGGCGGCCTGCTGGACAACATCCCGCGCGTTCTGCCAAAAGGCGCCCAGGCGGTGGTTGACGTGGCGAGCTGGACCCGCCCGGCAGTGTTCGACTGGCTGCAAGAGCAAGGCAACGTCGACGAAAACGAAATGCACCGCGTGCTGAACTGCGGTGTGGGCATGGTCATCTGCGTGGCTCAAGAGCACGTAGAAACCGCCCTGAAGGTTCTGCGCGAAGCCGGCGAACAGCCATGGGTCATCGGTCAGATCTCCACCGCTGCCGAAGGCGCGGCCCAGGTCGAACTGAAGAACCTCAAGGCACACTGATGCAAGAGCGGATGTCCAACACCTGTGATGTCGTGGTGCTGCTCTCCGGCTCCGGCAGTAACTTGCAGGCCTTGATCGACAGCACGCGGACCGGCGACAGCCCGGTCCGCATCGCCGCGGTGATTTCCAATCGTGCCGACGCCTACGGCCTGCAACGCGCCAGGGATGCGGGTATCGACACCCGTACCCTGGATCACAAGGCGTTCGAGGGCCGCGAAGCCTTCGATGCCGCGCTGATCGAACTGATCGACGCCTTCAACCCAAAACTCGTGGTACTGGCCGGATTCATGCGCATTCTCAGCGCCGGATTCGTGCGCCACTATCAGGGTCGCCTGCTCAATATCCACCCGTCGCTGCTACCCAAATACAAGGGGTTACACACCCATCAGCGCGCGTTGGAGGCCGGCGACACCGAACACGGCTGCTCCGTTCACTTCGTCACCGAGGAACTCGATGGCGGACCACTGGTCGTACAGTCAGTAATACCCGTAGAGTTGCAGGATTCGCCGCAGAGTCTGGCGCAGCGAGTCCATGTTCAGGAACACCTGATCTACCCGATGGCCGTACGCTGGTTTGCCGAAGATCGTTTATTGCTCGGCGAGCAAGGTGCTTTACTGGATGGACAGTTACTTGCGGCCAGCGGCCACTTGATTCGACCCTAGGAGATTTTATGCGTCGCGCCCTGCTCTTCGCTTGCGCTCTGCTCGCCCTGCCCTTTGCCCAGGCGGCAGAACTTCAACCTTTCTCCGCCAGCTACACCGCCGACTGGAAACAGTTGCCCATGAGCGGTACCGCCGAACGCAACCTGGAAAGTCTCGGCGATGGAAAATGGAAGCTCAGCTTCAAGGCGTCGATGATGATCGCCAGCCTGACCGAAGAAAGCACCCTGACCCTGGACAAGGACACCTTGCTGCCACAGTCCTACCACTTCGAACGTGGCGGTTTGGGCAAGGCCAAGAAGGCCGACCTGGACTTCGACTGGGCCAGCAAAATGGTCACCGGGACCGATCGCGGTGACGCGGTCAAGATTCCACTCAACCGTGGCATGCTCGATAAATCCACCTACCAGTTGGCGCTGCAGCACGACGTCGCCGCTGGCAAGAAAAGCATGAGCTATCAGGTGGTCGATGATGGCGAAGTCGATACCTATGACTTCCGCGTGCTGGGTCCGGAAAAAGTCGACACCAAGGCCGGCCAGATCGATGCGATCAAGGTCGAGCGCGTACGCGACCCGACACAAAGCAAGCGCATCACCGTGCTGTGGTTCGCCAAGGACTGGGACTATCTGCTGGTTCGCCTGCAACAGGTCGAAACCGACGGCAAGGAGTACAACATCATGCTCCTGGACGGCAAGGTCAACGGCAAGGCCGTCAAAGGCAACTGATCCGCACCGATACGACAAGCCCCGCACTCGCGGGGCTTTTTTTTGTGAATCAAAAGATCGCAACCTGCGGCAGCCCCTACACCGATCTCTAAGCTGCAGCAGGCTGCGATCTTTTGATTTGCCCCCGAAGCAATCCATTGGAACGCGAATCCAGCGTAATGCTCTATACCTTCAAGATCTTTTTGATCGAATGATTTTTCCTGCTACCAGCGAGGTTTGCTATGACTGTTACCGTCAATACCGTCTCCGCCGAAGGTTTTCGCCACAGCGTACAAATCGACGATCACGAACTCTTTGCCGATGTCCCGGTTTCCTCGGGTGGAGAAGGCTCGGCACCGGAACCCCACGATTATTTCGATGCCGCACTGGGCGCCTGCAAAGCCCTGACCCTGAAGCTGTATGCCAGGAAAAAAGACATTCCGCTCACTGGAGTAGGCGTCGAGGTCAAGCGCGACAACAGTCAGGAGAACAAAGGCCAATACGCGCTGCACGTCAAACTGACCCTCAAGGGCGTGCTCACCGATGCCCAGCGCGATGAACTGCATCGTGTGGCCGATCGCTGCCCGATCCACAAGCTGATGACCACCAGCGACGTCAGCATCGAAACTCACCTGTCCGAAGGTGCGTTCAGCCAATAGCGGCAAGGGCTGAGCAAGCGGGTTATGCTCGACCGCATCACCCGCTCAACCTGGAATGCACCATGAACACTCCGCTCGTGATCCGCCCTCGCGCCGAAGATGTAGAAGGCCAGCCGATTCTGCGTCCATTGCCGTCGGCCAAATGTCGCAGCGTCGGGCCATTCGTGTTTTTTGACCACATGCTGGAAACCCGTTATCCGGCAGGTAAAGGCATGAACATCCGCCAGCATCCACATATCGGCCTGTCCACCCTCACCTACCTGTTCCAGGGGCAGATCCAGCACAAGGACAGCCTCGGTTCCGATCAGGTGGTGGACGCCGGAGACGTCAGCTGGATGACCGCAGGCAGTGCCATTGCCCACGTAGAACGCACGCCGCAAGCTCTGAAGGACAGCGGTTTCACGATGCATGGCCTGCAGATCTGGCTGGCCTCGCCCAGGGATCACGAACAGGGGCCGGGGCACTACAGCCATCATCCGGCGGCGACACTGCCGGTCAGCGAAAACCTTGGGGTGAAGATCCGCATGATTGCCGGAACAGGCTTTTGCCTGGAATCACCAGTGCCGGTGCTTTCACCGACGCTGTACGCGCAATTGGAGCTGCAAACGGCGACGACGCTGGTGATTCCCACCGAGCATCAAGAGCGTGCGCTGTATGTATTGAGCGGCGAGGTGCAACTGGATGGCGAACTACTGGAGCCGCATTCGCTGGTGGTGCTGCCGGTCGGGGAAGAAATGACACTGTTCGCCGAGAGCGACTGTCATGCGGTGCTGTTTGGCGGTGCGCCGCTGGATGGGCCACGACGGATCAACTGGAATTTTGTCGCCAGCGACCCGGCGGCTATCGACGAAGCACGCCGGCGCTGGGCGGCCGGGGATTGGCCGACAGTGCCGGGGGAAGTTGAGCGGATCGAGTTGCCCTGATTTCTCTGGTGCCTGTGCTGGCCCCTTCGCGAGCAAGCCCGCTCCCACAGGGTTCGACGGTGAATCAAACCCTGTGGGAGCGGGCTTGCTCGCGAAGAGGCCGGTACAGGCGCCGACTGAGTCACCCCTTGAACACTTCATCCAGCAAATTGTGCATCGAGGTGAACGCCCGAGCCGCGATCTTCGCGTCATACATCATCATCCCCGGCACCTGGGCGTGCGGGTCGGTGAACGAGTGGAACGCACCGCCGTAGCTGAGCAACTGCCAGTCCACCCCGGCCGCGTTCATTTCCTCTTCGAACGCCGGCAGTTGCTCCTTGGGCACCAATGGATCGGAAGCGCCGTGCAGCACCAGCACCTTGCCCTTGATGTCGTTCGCATCGGCCGGGTTCGGCGTATCGAGGGTGCCATGGAACGACACCGCCGCTTTCACTGGCGCACCGGTACGGGCGAACTCCAGCGCACAGCAACCGCCAAAGCAGAAACCGAACGTCGCCAGTTTCGAGCTATCGACCACCGCCTCACCCTGGCTTTGCAGCTGTTCGAACGCCACTTGCATGCGCTTGCGCAGCAATGCCCGGTCATCCTTCAACGGCATCATCGCCGCGCCCGCCTCGTCGTTGTTCTGCGGGCGAAGTGATTGGCCATAGATGTCCGCGATCAACACCACGTAACCCTTGGCTGCCACCGATTTGGCAATCTCTTCGGCACCGGCGCTGACGCCCATCCAGTTCGGCGCCATCAACAGGCCCGGGCGCGGGCCTTTATGGTCAGCGTCGAAGGCCACACGACTTTCATACGGCTGGCCGTCAATCTGATAGACAACGGAACGTACAGTGACTTGGCTCATTTGTGACTCCTGATTGTTGAACACCAGAATGAAAAAACCCGCCGAAGCGGGTTTTTCTGCAACACAGTTAAGCCGATAACTCGACCAACAGCTTGTTCAGTCGGCGCACATATTCCGCCGGGTCTTTCAAGCTGTCACCGGCCGCCAGGGCTGCCTGATCGAAGAGGATGTGCGACAGGTCGCCGAAGCGCTCGTCGCTCTGCTCGTTGTCGAGCTTCTCGATCAGCGGGTGAGCCGGGTTGAATTCGAAAATCGGCTTCGAATCCGGAACCTTCTGACCGCTGGCTTCGAGGATCTGCCGCATCTGCAGGCCCAGGTCCTGTTCACCGATGGCCAGGATCGCCGGGGAATCGGTCAAACGATGGGATACCCGAACTTCAGCCACGGACTCGCCCAACGCGGTTTTCAGACGCTCAACCAGACCTTCTTTGGACTTGGCGACCTCTTCTGCGGCTTTCTTGTCTTCTTCCGAATCCAGATTGCCCAGGTCCAGGTCACCGCGAGCCACGTCGACAAAACTCTTGCCGTCGAAATCGCTGAGGTAGCTCATCAGCCACTCATCGATGCGGTCGGTCAGCAACAGCACTTCGATGCCTTTCTTGCGGAAGACTTCCAGGTGCGGGCTGTTCTTGACTTGCGCGTAGGTTTCGCCAGTCAGGTAGTAGATCTTGTCCTGACCTTCCTTGGCGCGGGCCAGGTACTCGGCCAGGCCGACAACCTGTTCGCCGTCGTTACCGTTGGTCGAGGCGAAACGCAGCAGGCCGGCGATTTTCTCTTTGTTGGCGAAGTCTTCCGCCGGGCCTTCTTTCATGACCTGGCCGAAGTTTTTCCAGAAGCCCTGATACTGCTCAGGCTCGTTTTTCGCCAGTTTTTCCAGCATGTCCAGGACGCGCTTGGTCAACGCCGACTTCATGGAGTCGATGATCGGGTCTTTCTGCAGGATCTCCCGCGACACGTTCAGCGACAGGTCATTGGAGTCAACCACGCCCTTGATGAAACGCAGGTAAAGCGGCAGGAAGGACTCAGCCTGATCCATGACGAACACGCGCTGTACATACAGCTTCAGGCCCTTTGGCGCTTCACGCTGGTACAGGTCGAACGGAGCACGGGTCGGCACGTACAGCAGCGAGCTGTATTCCAGCTTGCCTTCGACCTTGTTGTGGCTCCAGCTCAGCGGGTTTTCGAAGTCGTGAGCGATGTGCTTGTAGAACTCCTGGTATTCCTCGTCCTTGATTTCGGTGCGAGGACGGGTCCACAGGGCGCTGGCGCGGTTGACGGTTTCCCATTCGACAGCCGGCTGCTCTTCGCCTTCGACAGCGGCCACTTCTTTTGGCAACTCGATCGGCAAGGCGATGTGGTCGGAGTATTTCTTGATGATGTTGCGCAGGCGCCAACCATCGGCGAACTCGTCTTCACCGGACTTCAGGTGCAGGACGATGCGAGTGCCGCGCTCGGCCTTGTCGACGGTTGCAACTTCGAAATCGCCTTCGCCTTTGGACGACCAATGTACGCCTTCGCTGGCCGGGCTGCCGGCGCGACGGCTGAACACGTCGACTTTGTCGGCGACGATGAAGGCGGAGTAGAAACCAACACCAAACTGACCGATCAGGTGCGAATCTTTCTTCTGATCACCGGTCAGGTGCTTCATGAAATCTGCGGTGCCGGATTTAGCGATAGTACCCAGGTGGGTGATCGCATCTTCGCGGCTCATGCCGATGCCGTTGTCTTCGAGAGTGACGGTTTTAGCGTCCTTGTCGAAGCTCACACGGATTTTCAGTTCCGCGCCACCTTCCAGCAATTCTGGTTTGGCCAAGGCCTCGAAGCGTAACTTGTCGACGGCGTCAGAGGCGTTCGAGATCAATTCGCGAAGGAAAATTTCCTTGTTGGAATACAGCGAATGGATCATGAGGTGCAGCAGTTGCTTCACCTCGGTCTGGAAGCCCAGGGTTTCCTTTTGAGTTTCCACACTCATGGTCATCAAACTCCAATCAGATGGCATAAGCCGCGACCTTGAGGGTCGGCGGCGGGTTGTCATCAGAGTTTGGGGCGCCGTTCAGGATTTCAAGGGCTCCTGGAGTTTGAAATGTGCCCGGGCCGTCGCGATGGGTTCGGCCTCGGTGCTTTGCCAGGCGGTAATCGCCACGTTGGCGACCCGGCGGCCCTGGCGGCAAACCTGGCAACGGGCCCAGGTGTCGCGAAATTGTCCCGCCCGTAAATAGTCCAGGGAGAAGTCGATGATCTTCGGCACTCCGGGCGAGCCGGTAAAAATCAGCAGGTGCAAGGCTGCTGACAATTCCATGAAACCGGCAATCACCCCCCCATGGATTGCCGGCAACAGCGGGTTGCCGATGTTGTCCTTGTTGGCCGGGAGGCGGAACAGCAACTCATCGCCAACGCGAGAGCATTCGACACCGATCAGTCTGGCGTAGGGAATAAGATCGAGCAGCGAGGCGTAGTCGCCCTGCTCATGGGCCTGGCGCAATTGCTCCTGCAAAAACTCAGTCATTTCGCACCTCCGGCAATCCTGCCGGCCATGCCTTTGCCGCCCTTGATGCCCGTGCCCATGCGCATGAAGGTGCCGACTACATGCGCGATCGGTTGTTCGGGATCGTCCTGATAGGCAAAGCCACGGGCGAAAATCACGTCAGTGGTCACTCGGTAACACTGGGCAAAGCCGAAAACATCTTTGTGTGGTTCGGCGGCATGCATGTAATCGATGCGCAAATCGAGGGTCGGGCAGACTTCGAATTCGGGCAGCACGCAGAGCGTGGCCATGCCACACGCCGTATCCATCAATGTGGTCAAGGCACCGCCGTGAATGACCCCGGTCTGTGGATTACCAACGATTTGCCGGCTGTAGGGCAGAATGATCGTCATTCCATCGTTGCTGGCGCTGTGAACCTGCAAACCGAGTACCTGACAGTGCCGCAGGGCCGACATAAACCGTGTTGCGCGCTCAAAAACGGGGTTTTCAGCCATTTCATTAAACTCTGATGAGTGTCCGCGCTCTGGGGTAAAAACCCCTGCAAAAGTTCCGTTTTAGACTAAACATATATATCTGAAGGTTTTGAGGAACTTAACCCTGATGCCTGTGCTCGAAAGGCCAAGTAGATATTTTCCATAAGGAGAGACACCCCATGCGTAAGACTTTAGCTATTGCCTTGATGTTGACCGCTTCCCTCGGTCTCGCTGCCTGCGATAAAAAATCCGAGGACAAAGCTCAAGATGCAAACCAACACGCCGAGCAAGCTCAGCAGGACATGAACAAAGCTCAGGATAAAGTGAACGACGCTGCGAAAGAAAACGCCGAAGCCGCCAAAGCTCAGGCTGAATCGAACGAAGCCGCTGCAAAAGAAGCTGCACCTAAAAACTAAAACAGTTTTTAGCGTGATAAAGAAAACCCGCCTGCTGCGGGTTTTCTTTTGCCTGCGATTTTTTGTTTACAGCAAGATCGTTCTGAAAGTCGGACTGACCATCAGCAACAACGAACACACCAGCCCAACCAACCACACCAGACTGCGCTGCCAGGCCAGGTCTGCCCAGTAGCACAACAGGTACAGGATTCGTGCAATCACAAAGATGATTGCAAACGCGTCGATCAGCCATCCCGCCGTTTGAGTGGTATGCGCCATCAACACCCCCACCGCGAACAATATGAACGCCTCGAAACTGTTCTGATGAGCCGCAACCGCGCGGGCGCCGAAACCTGTGAGCTGTGCCTGTTGCTGACGCGGCAGGTGATTGTCGTAACCGCCCTGCTCTTTCATGGCCTTGGCCACCGGCATGCGGGCGACATAAATCAACAGTGCACTGATAAACACACACCAGAACGGAATACTCATCAAGCGGCCTCTTTATTCACCTCAGGCAACGGCGCCTCTGTAGGGGTATAGACCATCACGTCGAGAACGTCGGAATGAAACTCGCGGCGATACAACACCAGCACCACGCCGGCACTCATCAACATGAATAGCCAGGGGCTGACGAACCAGGCCAGCATGGTCATGCCGAAGTAGTAGGAACGCAGGCCGAAGTTGAACTGGTTGGCGGCCATGGAGATCACCCGTGCCGCCCGGGCGGCAAAGGCTTTGCGCTCTTGTTCGGAAACAAGGCGCTCGCCGACCATGGGCGCCGAGCCAACCAGAATCGCTGCAAAGTTGTATTGGCGCATGCACCAGCTGAAGGTGAAGAATGCATAGACGAACACCAGCGCCAGGCACAGCAGCTTGATCTCGGACATGCCTTGGGAGGCTTGCTGCACCATCGGGATATCCGCCAGCAACGAGACTGCCCGCTCTGATGCGCCGAGCACGGTGAGAATACCGGCGAGGATAATCAGTGTGCTGGAGGCGAAGAACGATGCGTTGCGCTCCAGATTGCCAATCACGCTGGCGTCGGCAATGCGGTTATCGCGCAGCAGCATGCGACGCATCCAGTCCTCACGGTACAGATGCAGCACACTGGCCAGGCACGCGGTGTCGCGGCCCTTCCACGTTGCGTAACGGGTGTAGCCACCCCAGCAGATGACGAACCAGAGGGCGGCGAGGATGTGGATCAAATTGGCTTGGATGAACGACATGCAGGTCCTTGTGATGTAGTGGCAGAACACCGAAACCTTGTGGGCGCGGGCTTTTGTGTGAGGGGCCTTTGTGTGAGGGGCCTTTGTGGCGAGGGGGCTTGCCCCCGTTGGGGCGCGTAGCGGCCCTTTACCAGTGTTCCGGGACTGCTACGCAGTCCAACGGGGGCAAGCCCCCTCGCCACAAGAGCAGCCCCCACATTCGGGTTTTGCATTGCTTCGACGTTAGCCCAAGAAAAAAGACACTGCATCCACTCCATAAAAAAATGCCCCGCATCGATTGATACGGGGCATTTCTTCAAGGCTCGAGACCCGCTTGTGGCGGGCCAATAAGCAGCTTAAGCCAGCGCTTCTTCGCGCTTGCCCAGCAGACGATCGCAAACCACCGCAACCACCAGCGTCATCACCGACGGCACCAGCCAGGCCAAGCCCTGCTCACTCAATGGCAGGTGAGACATCTGCTCCGGCATCCAGTCCGCCAGGCCGGCGCCCTTGAGGGCATCGATCAGACCGAAGATGAACGACACCAGCATCACCGGACCGACAATGCGGCCCTGCTCATGCCAGAAATCCTTGCAGAAGCTCAGGGCCACCAGAGCGATGCATGGCGGGTAGATCGCGGTCAGCACCGGGATCGAGAACGCAATCAGCTTGGTCAGCCCCAGGTTGGACACCAGCAGGGAGAACGCGGCCAGGATAATCACCAGGGTCTTGTAGGACAGTGGCAGCACACGGCTGAAGTATTCAGCGCAGGCACAGGTCAGGCCGACCGCCGTCACCAGGCAGGCCAGGGAAATCAGCACGGCCAGGAAACCGCTGCCCAGCGAGCCGAAGGTGTGCTGCACGTAGGCGTGCAATACCACCGCACCGTTGGTTGCACCGGCGGCCACTTCATGGCTGCCGGAACCAAGGCGGAACAGGCTGACATAAACCAGCACCAGGCCCAGACCGGCGATCAGACCGGCAATGATCGCGTAACGGGTGATCAGCGCCGGCGACTCGACGCCACGGGAACGGATGGCGTTGACGATGACGATGCCAAAGACCAACGCGCCCAAGGTATCCATGGTCAGGTAACCATTGATGAAGCCCTGGGAGAACGGTGCGGCAACGTATTCCGGTGTGGCGACACCGATGTCACCCGCCGGCAGGGCAAATGCCGCGATGCCCAGCACGGCCAGGGCGACGATCTTCAACGGTGCGAGAAAACGCCCCACGGTATCGAGCAGACGCCCCGGGTACAACGAGATGAAGAACACCAGCAGGAAGTACACCGAGCTGTAGAGGAACAGCGCCAGCGGGCTTTCGCCGGTCAACGGTGCCAGGCCGACTTCAAACGATACCGTCGCGGTACGCGGAGTCGCGAACAACGGGCCGACGGCCAGGTAGCAGGCAGCTGCCAGCAGGCCACCGGCAATTTTACCGATCGGGCTGCTCAATGCATCCATTGCCCCGCCGACCTTGGCCAGGGCGACAACGGTGATCACCGGCAGACCGACTGCGGTGACCAGGAAGCCCAGCGCCGCCATCCAGACGTTGGGGCCGGACTGCAAACCGACGATAGGCGGGAAGATGATGTTGCCAGCCCCGACGAACAGGGCAAACGTCATAAAACCAAGTGCCAGGATGTCCTGGCCTTTCAACACTTTCATTAAGGAAATACCACACTACTGAATCGGAATTTAGAGAGGGATTTCCCTATGGGTGAGGGAAATGCTGTCGGTCCGTATGGGACCAACCCTTTAAGCGCGTTACGGCCTTGTGGGCTGCGGACGCAAAAATGGCGCGTAGCCTAACGAATTTGTCTGACAAACGCACTGTTTGGGGGCGAACATTCCGATACGCGACATTTCCATGTCGCATTTACATATCTAATTTACCTTCACAGAACCCTGTGGCGAGGGGGCTTGCCCCCGTTGGGCTGCAAAGCAGCCCCGTATGCAGGCGATTGCACGTTGTCAGGTAGTCAATGAAAGCTGGTTTTGCGACTGCTGCGCAGCCGAACGGGGGCAACCCCCTCGCCACAAATAATACAAACCCCGGAAACGACAAAGGCCACCCGAAGGTGGCCTTTGTTTGGTGAAGCGTCAGCTAAGCGCGAGGCTTACTTGACAGCCCAACCGGTCAGCTCGGCCAGGGCCTTGCCGATGTCTGCCAGCGAACGCACGGTCTTAACGCCTGCGTCTTGCAGAGCAGCGAATTTCTCGTCTGCAGTGCCTTTGCCGCCAGAGATGATTGCGCCAGCATGGCCCATGCGCTTGCCCGGAGGAGCAGTCACACCAGCGATGTAGGAAACAACCGGCTTGGTCACGTGTGCCTTGATGTAGGCAGCCGCTTCTTCTTCAGCCGAACCGCCGATCTCGCCGATCATCACGATCGCTTCGGTCTTCGGGTCTTCCTGGAACAGCTTCAGGATGTCGATGAAGTTCGAACCCGGGATCGGGTCACCACCGATGCCGACGCAAGTCGACTGACCGAAACCGGCGTCAGTAGTCTGCTTCACAGCTTCGTAGGTCAGGGTGCCGGAACGGGAAACGATACCGACCTTGCCTGGCAAGTGAATGTGACC
Organism: Pseudomonas sp. PDM31; assembly: GCF_019218965.1. NCBI lineage: Bacteria > Pseudomonadati > Pseudomonadota > Gammaproteobacteria > Pseudomonadales > Pseudomonadaceae > Pseudomonas > Pseudomonas sp. PDM31. The sequence continues at coordinate 140,292 of NZ_JAHUWS010000009.1, forward strand.
TGGCATGATGCCGATCTTGCATTCGCCTGGGGTGATCACGCCTGGGCAGTTAGGGCCGATCAGGATGACACCCAGCTCGTCGCACTTAACTTTAGCGTCCAGCATGTCCAGGGTAGGAATGCCTTCGGTGATGCACACGATCAGCTTGATGCCGCCGAAAGCAGCTTCCAGGATCGAGTCTTTGCAGAAAGGAGCCGGAACGTAGATAACGCTGGCGGTTGCGCCAGTGGCTTCTACTGCGTCTTTAACGGTGTTGAACACTGGCAGACCCAGGTGCTCGGTGCCGCCTTTGCCCGGAGTTACACCACCAACCATCTTGGTGCCGTACTCGATGGCTTGCTGGGTGTGGAAACTACCTTGCGAACCGGTAATACCCTGGCAGATAACTTTGGTGTCTTTATTGATCAGGACGCTCATTATTTGCCCTCCGCAGCTTTGACAACTTGTTGAGCAGCGTCGGTCAGGCTGGTAGCCGCGATGATGTTCAAACCGCTTTCTGCCAGTACTTTAGCGCCCAGCTCAGCGTTGTTGCCTTCAAGGCGAACAACAACCGGGATTTTCACGCCGACTTCTTTCACTGCACCGATGATGCCTTCGGCAATCATGTCGCAACGAACGATGCCGCCGAAGATGTTAACCAGTACTGCAGCGACGTTGGTGTCGGACAGAATGATTTTGAACGCTTCGGTAACGCGTTCTTTGGTAGCACCGCCGCCCACGTCGAGGAAGTTGGCTGGTTTGCCGCCATGCAGGTTGACGATGTCCATGGTACCCATGGCCAGGCCAGCACCGTTGACCATGCAACCGATGTTGCCTTCCAGTGCCACGTAGTTCAGCTCGAACTTGGCAGCGTGCGCTTCGCGCGGATCGTCTTGCGACGGATCGTGGAAAGTCTTCAGCTTAGGCTGACGGTACATGGCGTTGGCGTCGATGTTGATCTTGGCGTCCAGGCAGTGCAGATCGCCGTCAGCCTTGATCACCAGCGGGTTCACTTCCAGCAGGGCCAGATCGTGATCCTTGAACAGCTTGGCCAGACCTACGAAGATCTTGGCGAACTGAGCAACTTGCTTGCCTTCCAGACCCAGCTGGAATGCCAGCTCGCGACCCTGGAATGGCTGAGCGCCAACCAGTGGATCGATAGTGGCTTTCAGAATTTTTTCTGGAGTGTCGTGAGCGATTTTCTCGATGTCCACGCCACCTTCGGTGGAAGCCATGAACACGATACGACGGCTCGAACGGTCAACGACAGCGCCCAGGTACAGCTCTTTAGCGATATCAGTGCACGATTCAACCAGGATCTTGGTGACTGGCTGACCATTGGCGTCAGTCTGGTAAGTCACCAGACGCTTGCCCAGCCACTGCTGTGCGAAGGCTTTGGCGTCTTCTTTGCTGCGAACCAGCTTGACGCCGCCCGCTTTACCGCGACCACCGGCGTGGACCTGGGCTTTGACAACCCACTCACTGCCGCCGATTTTGTCGCAAGCTTCTGCTGCTGCTTCCGGGGTGTCTACTGCGTAACCAGTGGAAACTGGCAGGCCGTATTCAGCGAACAGCTGCTTACCCTGATACTCGTGAAGATTCATGCTTTTTACCGTCTTCGTTAGGTACTGCGCATTCGGTGCTGCACTTGTTCAAGTGCCGCACCACCTGTGACTGCTGCTTGCGTAGCCTTTCCGGACAACCGGTGCAGCTACGCAAGACTGCGTCCAGCGGATATTCCGCGGTGAGTCTTGCGTGCAAGGCTCACGACGGGCCAGACCGCCGTGGTTTCTTATTATGTCTTAACGCTTCTTGCGGTTGGCGATGTGGATGGCGCCGCCATTCACTGCCAAAGCAGCTTCGTGCAAGGCTTCAGACAGGGTCGGATGGGAGAAAACCATCATGCCCAGGTCTTCAGCGCTGGTGCCGAATTCCATACCGATTGCGCCCTGCTGAACCAGTTCGGCAGCGCTTGGGCCAATCACGTGGACGCCCAGTACGCGGTCAGTCTTGGCATCAGCGATGACCTTGACGAAACCACCGGTGTCGTTGGCAGCCATGGCACGGCCAGAGGCTGCGAACGGGAAGGTGCCAACGTTAACTTCAACGCCCTCAGCCTTCAAGGCCTGCTCGGTTTTACCAACCCACGCGATTTCCGGGTGAGTATAAATAACCGACGGGATCAGATCATAGTTCATCTGGGCCTTGTGACCCTTGATGCGCTCGACGACCATGATGCCCTCTTCCGAGGCCTTGTGCGCCAGCATCATGCCGCGAACCACGTCGCCGATGGCGTAAACGCCCGGTACGGTGGTAGCGCAGTGATCATCAACGTGCACGAAACCGCGCTCGTCCAGGGTCACGCCGCAGTCGGCTGCCAGCAGATCAGTGGTCACCGGACGGCGACCAACGGCTACGATCAGCTTGTCGAAAGTGATGGTCTGTTCGCCGTTGGCATCGGTGTAGTTCACCACGACTTCGTCGCCGTTCACTTTGGAGCCGGTCACGCGAGCGCCCAGCTTGATGTCCAGACCCTGTTTGGTCAGGGTTTTCAGCGCTTCCTTGGAGACAGCGGTGTCTGCTGCCATCAGGAAAGTGTCCAGGGCTTCCAGGACAGTCACTTCTGCACCCAGACGCGACCATACCGAACCCAGTTCCAGACCGATCACGCCAGCGCCGATAACGCCCAAGCGCTTAGGCACGGCCTGGAATTCCAGGGCGCCAGTCGAATCGACGATCACATTCTGGTCAACCGGAGCCGGTGGAATGTCGATCGGACGCGAACCTGGGGCCAGGATGACGTTCTCGGCTTCGATGACTTCTACCGAACCGTCTGGCTTGGTGACTTCGACTTTCTTGCCGGCCAGCAGCTTGCCGTGACCCTGGATGGAGGTCACACCGTTGGCTTTGAACAGGGTCGCGACACCGGAGGTCAGGCCTTTGACGATTGTGGCTTTACGGCCGACCATCGCTGGCACGTCCATGGTCACGCCGGCGTGGTTGATACCGTGGATCGCGAAGCCTTCTTTGGCTTCCTTGTACTTCCAGGAGCTGTCCAGCAGCGCCTTGGACGGAATGCAGCCGACGTTCAGGCAAGTACCGCCCAGAGCCAGTTTGTCATCCTTGTCGGTGTACTTCTCGATGCAGGCGGTCGAAAGACCCAGTTGGGCGGCCTTGATGGCAGCCACGTAGCCGCCAGGGCCAGCGCCGATCACTACTACGTCAAATTTCTGCGACATTCAAAAAATCCTCTTTAGCGAAAAGCTTCAAGCCGCAAGCTGCAAGCCAGGCCGCGGGTTTTCCGCCCGCCCGACTTGCAGCTCATGGCTGCTTCTATCAGATATCCAGCAACAGACGAGCCGGATCTTCCAGCAGGTTCTTGATGGTCACCAGGAAGGTTACAGCTTCTTTGCCATCGATCAGACGGTGATCGTAGGACAGTGCCAGGTACATCATCGGACGGATAACGACCTGGCCGTTGATGGCCATAGGACGCTGGATGATGTTGTGCATGCCCAGGATGGCTGCTTGTGGCGGGTTGACGATCGGGGTCGACATCATCGAACCGAAGGTACCACCGTTGGTGATGGTGAAAGTACCACCGGTCATTTCGTCCATCGACAGTTTGCCGTCACGGGCTTTCTTGCCGAAAGTGGCGATGCCGCCTTCGATTTCAGCCAGGCTCATCAGTTCGGCGTTACGCAGAACCGGTACAACCAGGCCGCGGTCGCTGGACACTGCAACGCCGACGTCAGCGTAGCCGTGGTAAACGATGTCGCCGCCGTCGATCGAGGCGTTGACAGCCGGGAAGCGTTTCAGCGCTTCGGTGGCCGCTTTCACGAAGAACGACATGAAGCCCAGGCGCACGCCGTTGTGGGACTTCTCGAACAGATCCTTGTACTTCGAACGCAGCGCCATGACTTCGGTCATGTCGACTTCGTTGAAAGTGGTCAGCATCGCCATGTTCGACTGAGCTTCAACCAGACGCTTGGCCACGGTGGCGCGAACGCGGGTCATCGGTACGCGCTTCTCGATGCGGTCGCCAGCGGCGAACACAGGAGCGGCAGCCGAAGGAGCAGCAGCCTTGGCAGGCGCGGCAGCCGGAGCGGCTTTCTTGGCAGCAACGGCTGCAACCACGTCTTCCTTGGTCACGCGACCGCCTTTGCCGGTGCCGGCAACGGAAGCGATGTTGATGCCGTTTTCTTCAGCCAGCTTGCGAGCAGCCGGTGCAGCAACAGGATCGTCTTCGCCTTCAGCGCCAGGAGCAGCAGCTTGGGCAGTGGCAGCCGGAGCGGCAGCGGCTGGAGCGGCAGCAGCGCCGCCCGCTTCGATGGAGCCCAGGACTTCGTCGGACAGAACGGTCTCGCCTTCGCCCTTGACGATAGCGCCCAGCACGCCGTCAGCGGTGGCCAGCACTTCCAGTACGACTTTGTCGGTTTCGATGTCGACGATCAGCTCGTCGCGCTTGACCGCGTCGCCCGGTTGTTTGTGCCAGGTGGCAACGGTGCCATCGGCAACCGATTCCGGGAAAGTGGGGGCTTTGATCTCGATAGCCATTGTCTGTGGTTCCTTAAATTCGGTTTCAGGTGCGCGAAGGCGTTAAACAGTAAAGGCCGTTTGCAGCAGTTGTTCCTGCTGTTCGGCGTGCATCGATGCGTAACCGCATGCAGGTGCAGCAGAAGCCTCACGGCCCGCGTACTCGAGTACGAGAGACTTGTTGAGGTTGCTGATGCTGCGACGCATGTGGTGTTGGCTGCAGTACCACGCACCCTGGTTCATCGGCTCTTCCTGACACCAAACGGCATGCTTGACGTTGGTATAAGGAGCCAGGACTTCTTTCAAGTCGTCCTCAGGGAATGGGTACAGCTGCTCGATACGCACGATGGCGATGTCGTCACGACCTTCGGCACGGCGTTTTTCCAGCAGGTCGTAGTAGACCTTGCCGCTACACAGAACAACGCGCTCGACCTTTTTCGGGTCTTGGGCATCGATTTCCGGGATAACGGTCTGGAACGAACCTTCGGCCAGATCTTCCAGCGTCGAGATGGCCAGCTTGTGGCGCAGCAACGACTTCGGAGTCAGGACTACCAATGGTTTGCGCAGCGGGCGAATCACCTGACGGCGCAGCAAGTGGTAGATCTGAGCCGGCGTCGTCGGCATGCACACCTGAATGTTGTGCTCGGCGCACAGCTGCAGGTAACGCTCCAGACGAGCCGAGGAGTGCTCCGGACCCTGACCTTCATAACCGTGCGGCAGCAGCATGGTCAGACCGCACAGACGGCCCCACTTGTGCTCGCCACTGGTGATGAACTGGTCAATTACAACCTGGGCGCCGTTGGCGAAGTCGCCGAACTGGGCTTCCCAGATAACCAGGGCATTAGGCGTGGTGGTCGAATAACCGTATTCGAACGCCAGTACCGCTTCTTCGGACAGGAACGAGTCGTACAGGTCGAAGCGTGGCTGACCGTCGTACAGGTTCTGCAGCGGGATGTAAGTCCCTGCGTCTTTCTGGTTGTGCAACACGGCATGACGGTGCGAGAACGTACCGCGGCCGATGTCCTGGCCAGTCATGCGGATCGGGTGACCTTCGAACGCCAGGGTCGCGTACGCCATGGTTTCGGCGTAACCCCAGTTGATCGGCAGGCCGCCGGCTTGCATCTTCTGACGGTCTTCGTAGATCTTCGCAACCTGGCGCTGAACCACGAAGCCTTCCGGGATTTCCAGCAGCTTGGCGGACAGTTCCTGCAAGGTCTTCAGATCGAAACGAGTGTCGTGACGCGCGGTCCAGGCGTGGCCCAGATACGGACGCCAGTCCACGAACAACTCTTTGTTCGGCTCTTTGACCAGGCTCTTCACTACGTGCAGACCGTTGTCCAGCGCGTTGCGGTACTCGTCGACCTTGGCCTGAACACGTTCAGCGTCCAGTACACCGGCCTGAGTCAGACGATCAGCGTACAGCTCACGGGTGGTGCGCTGCTTGGTGATCTGCTGATACATGATCGGCTGGGTGCCGCTTGGCTCGTCGGCCTCGTTGTGGCCGCGACGACGGTAGCAGACCAGGTCGATCACTACGTCACGCTTGAACTGCATGCGGTAGTCGATGGCCAGCTGGGTCACGAACAATACGGCTTCCGGATCATCACCATTCACATGGAGGATCGGCGCCTGGATCATTTTCGCGACGTCGGTCGCGTACTCGGTGGAACGCGAGTCCAGCGGGTTGCTGATGGTGAAACCGACCTGGTTGTTGATCACGATGTGCACGGTGCCGCCGGTCTTGAAACCGCGGGTCTGCGACATCTGGAAGGTTTCCATCACCACGCCTTGACCGGCGAATGCCGCGTCACCGTGGATGGAGATCGGCAGAACCTTCTCACCGGTAGGGTCGTTGCGACGATCCTGACGGGCGCGAACCGAACCTTCGACCACTGGAGAAACGATTTCCAGGTGGGACGGGTTGAACGCCATGGCCAGGTGAACTTCACCGCCGGTGGTCATCACGTTGGACGAGAAGCCCTGGTGGTATTTAACGTCACCGGAACCCAGCTCGACCTTCTTCTTGCCTTCGAACTCGTCGAACAGCTCGCGCGGGTTCTTGCCGAAGGTGTTGACCAGCACGTTCAGACGGCCACGGTGGGCCATGCCAATGACGATTTCCTTGGTGCCGTAGGAACCGGAACGCTGGATCAACTCATCGAGCATCGGGATCAGGCTTTCGCCGCCTTCCAGACCGAAACGCTTGGTGCCCGGGTATTTGGTGCCCAGGTATTTTTCCAGGCCTTCGCCAGCAGTCACGCGCTCGAGCAGGTGGCTCTTGATGTCGGCGGAGTACGTCGGACGACCGCGCACGCTTTCCAGACGCTGCTGGAACCACTGGCGCTGCTCGGAATCGGTGATATGCGTAAATTCAGCGCCGATGGTGCGGCAATATGTCTGCTGCAACGCTTCGTGAATTTCGCGTAGGCTCGCTTCCTCTTTGCCGATGAACAGGTCGCCGGCACGGAAGGTCGTATCAAGATCGGCATTGGTCAAGCCGTAATGATTGATCGACAGGTCTGCAGGTGCAGGACGCTGCCACAGCCCCAGCGGATCAAGCTGGGATGCCTGGTGGCCACGCATACGGTAGGCCTGGATCAATCGCAGCACTTCAACTTGCTTCTTCTCGTGCTCACTGCTCACGCTGCCGGCGGAAACCGGTTGGGCGCGGCGCTGGTTCTTTGCCAGCAGGACGAAATGATCGCGAATTGTGGAGTGCGAAACATCGGTGGCAGAGTTGCCGTCAGCAGGCAACTTCTGGAAGTAGGTGCGCCACTCTTCTGGCACAGCGTTAGGGTCGTGCAGGTAGAGCTCGTAGAGCTCTTCCACATAGGCAGCGTTACTACCGGACAGGTAGGCGCTGTTCCACATGCGCTGCATCACGCTTTCTTGCATGCTTGGTCACCCTCGGTTAGGGGAACACCACCGGTGTCGACACCGAGCAAACTTGCAGAAGTCCGAATGCAGCGACCAAAACAAGCCACTAGGATCACACTGATAGTCCGGGTACCAGCCCGGATGCCCCTGCTTGTCTCATTTCTTCAAAATAAGAGCCGCTGCCTTTAAAGCAGCTGCTCTGGTTATAGCTACGGCGCGGGTTGAAGCCCGCGCCGAAGCCTCTACGGCACAGCAGTACTACATTTACAACAGCTGAATCACACGCCGCTCGAGAGCAACATGTTACGGATGTGACCGATGGCCTTAGTCGGGTTCAGGCCTTTCGGACATACGTTGACGCAGTTCATGATCCCGCGGCAGCGGAATACGCTGAACGGGTCATCCAGCGAAGCCAGACGCTCGGACGTCTTGGTGTCGCGGCTGTCTGCCAGGAAGCGGTACGCTTGCAGCAGGGCAGCCGGGCCCAGGAACTTGTCCGGGTTCCACCAGAAGGACGGGCACGAAGTCGAGCAGCAAGCGCACAGGATGCACTCGTACAGACCGTCGAGCTTTTCACGCTCTTCAGGGGACTGCAGACGCTCGATGGCCGGAGCCGGCGTATCGTTCTGCAGGTAAGGCTTAACCTTCTCGTATTGCTTGTAGAAGATGCTCATATCGACGACCAGGTCACGAATAACCGGCAAACCTGGCAGAGGACGAACGATCAACTTGTTACCTTTTACGACGGCAGACAGCGGCGTGATGCACGCCAGGCCGTTTTTGCCGTTGATGTTCATGCCGTCCGAACCGCAGACGCCTTCACGGCAAGAGCGACGATAGGAGAAACCCTCGTCCTGCTCTTTGATCAGGGCCAGCACGTCCAGCACCATCAAGTCTTTACCACCGGTATCGACCGAAAATTCCTGCATGAACGGCGCAGCGTCCTGATCAGGGTTGTAGCGATAAACACTGACTTGCAACATGGCGGTCACCCTTAATAAGTCCGAATCTTAGGTTCAAAAGTCGGAACAGTCTTCGGCGAGAAGTTCACGGCACGCTTGGCAACGCGTTTCTCACCCGGGAAGTACAGGGTGTGGCACAGCCAGTTTTCGTCGTCACGGTCTTCGAAGTCTTCACGGGCGTGAGCACCGCGGGACTCTTTACGTACTTCGGCAGCGATGGCGGTGGCTTCAGCCACTTCCAGCAGGTTCTGCAGTTCCAGAGCTTCGATACGCGCAGTGTTGAAAGCCTGCGACTTATCGTTGATCTTCACGTTGGCGATACGCTTGCGCAGGTCGGCCAACTGGGCAATACCCTTCTGCATGTATTCGCCAGTACGGAATACACCGAAGTAGTTCTGCATGCAGCTTTGCAGCTCGCGACGCAGGGTAGCCACATCTTCGCCATCGGTACGCTCGTTCAGAGCGGACAGACGCGCCAGGGCGGCATTGATGTCGGCGTCGGTGGCTTCGTCGTATTCGATGCCGTCGGTCAGCGCCTTTTCCAGGTGCAGGCCGGCAGCACGGCCGAACACCACCAGGTCGAGCAGCGAGTTGCCGCCCAGACGGTTGGCGCCGTGAACCGATACGCAAGCCACTTCGCCTACAGCGAACAGGCCAGGGATGATGGTGTCTACGCCTTCGGCGTCCTGAGTGATCGCCTGACCATGAATGTTGGTGGCAACGCCGCCCATCATATAGTGGCACGTAGGAACAACCGGAACCGGAGCGACAACCGGGTCAACGTGTGCAAACGTTTTCGACAGTTCGCAGATGCCTGGCAGACGGCTGTGCAGCACTTCCTCGCCCAGGTGGTCGAGCTTGAGCATCACGTGGTCGCCGTTCGGGCCACAGCCGTTGCCAGCGATGATTTCTTTAACCATCGAACGGGCAACAACGTCACGACCAGCCAGGTCTTTGGCGTTCGGAGCATAACGCTCCATGAAACGCTCGCCGTGCTTGTTGATCAGGTAACCACCTTCACCACGGCAACCTTCTGTAACCAGTACACCGGCGCCGGCGATGCCGGTCGGGTGGAACTGCCACATTTCGATGTCCTGAACCGGCACGCCGGCACGCAGTGCCATGCCGACGCCGTCACCGGTGTTGATCAGGGCATTGGTGGTGGAGGCATAGATACGACCTGCACCGCCGGTGGCCAGAACGGTAGCCTTGGCACGGATGTAGGTGGTTTCGCCGGTCTCGATGCAGATAGCGATAACACCGACAAAGTCGCCTTGGGCGTTCTTTACCAAGTCAACAGCGTAGTACTCGTTCAGGAACACGGTACCGGCTTTCAGGTTGCCTTGATAAAGGGTGTGCAGCAGCGCGTGACCGGTACGGTCGGAAGCAGCGCAAGTACGGGCAGCCTGGCCGCCTTTACCGTAATCCTTCGACTGACCGCCGAATGGACGCTGGTAGATACGACCCTGCTCGGTACGCGAGAACGGCATACCCATGTGGTCCAGTTCGTATACAGCGGCCGGGCCTTCCTGACACATGTATTCGATAGCGTCCTGGTCACCGATGTAGTCGGAACCCTTGACGGTATCGTACATGTGCCAGCGCCAGTCATCGTTCGGGTCAGCGGACGCGATTGCGCAGGTGATGCCGCCCTGTGCCGACACAGTGTGCGAGCGGGTCGGGAAAACCTTGGTGATTACGGCAGTCTTGTGGCCGCCTTGAGCCAGCTGCAGCGCAGCGCGCATGCCGGCACCGCCACCACCAATAATGATGGCGTCGAAAGAAATCGTTGGAATGTTAGCCATGACTCAGATACCCCAGAGAATCTGCACACCCCAGACGAAGTAAGCGAACATCGCAACGCCGCATACTGCCTGGAAAAGGAAACGTATTGCAGTCGCGGACTTGCCGAACGCCATTGGCGTCAGGTAGTCGGTCGCAATGGTCCACATGCCGACCCAGGCGTGAGCGCCGAGGGCAACGAGAGCCAGGAGACTGAAAATACGCATCCAGTTATTGGCGAACAGTTCATGCCATTGGGCGTACTCGAGGCCAGGATGGGCCACGACGTATCCGATCAGGAAAATGAAGTAAGCCGCGAGAACGACCGCAGACACACGTTGCGCCATCCAGTCATAGAGGCCCGAACGCGACAGGTTCGTGACGTTAGTTACCATATCCAAACTCCTGCCAGAACGATTACCACCACGGAAACGGCGATAACGATTTTCGAGCCCAGCTTGCCGCCTTCCAGCGTCTCACCGATGCCCATGTCCATGATCAAATGGCGCACACCGGCTACCAGGTGATACAGCAGAGCGGACAGGATGCCCCAAATCACTAGCTTGGCTAGCGGACTGGTCAGACACGCTTTCACCTGACCGAAGCCTTCCTCGGAGCTCAGCGACTTGTCCAATGCGTAAAGCATGATGGCAAGGCACACGAAGAGGATGACACCGGAAATTCGGTGAAGGATGGACGTGTAAGCAGTGACTGGGAGTTTGATGGTCCTTAGGTCTAGGTTTACAGGTCGTTGGCTTTTCACGGCTTTTTTTTCACACTGAAGAGCCCCTAACAATCAGGGCAAAGTTGTTGGGGAGTGCACTGGTCAGGTAACCACCACCCAGGGATGCGACCCCCAATAAAAGCAAGCCCAAAAGCCCTTGGCGGTCGGTGGCCGAGTATAGACAGTTAGGCTACTAATGACAACGCAAACACCTAACCCAAACAGCTGATTGCGCAACTGACATAAAAGGCGTAAATGGCTGGCAATTTCGAGAAAAAAGTGCGGTTAAAGCCTTCTGGAGCAAGACTTTAGGCAAATTGACATTCAAATTTATCTCACTATAGTGGTGCGGGCCCTGCGTGGGGGGTCTGTCTGATGATTTCAAGCATAAATAGGAGGCCACATGGCTGACAAAAAAGCGCAGTTGATCATCGAGGGCGCAGCCCCCGTCGAGCTGCCCATTTTAACCGGCACCGTTGGTCCCGATGTTATCGATGTTCGGGGCCTGACGGCCACGGGCCGCTTCACCTTCGACCCAGGCTTCATGTCGACCGCTTCGTGCGAGTCGAAGATCACCTATATTGACGGTGACAACGGCATTTTGTTGCACCGCGGTTACCCGATCGAACAGCTGGCTGAAAAATCGGACTACCTGGAAACCTGCTATCTGCTGCTCAACGGCGAACTGCCGACCGCAGAACAGAAGGCTCAGTTCGTCAGCACCGTGAAGAACCACACCATGGTTCACGAGCAGCTGAAGACTTTCTTCAACGGTTTCCGTCGCGACGCCCACCCGATGGCCGTCATGTGCGGCGTAGTCGGCGCCCTTTCGGCGTTCTACCACGACTCCCTGGACATCAATAACCCGCAGCATCGCGAAATCTCCGCGATCCGCCTGGTTGCCAAGATGCCTACCCTGGCTGCAATGGTTTACAAGTACTCCATGGGTCAACCCATGATGTACCCGCGCAACGACCTGTCGTACGCGGAAAACTTCCTGCACATGATGTTCAACACCCCGTGCGAGATCAAACCGATCAGCCCGGTACTCGCCAAGGCCATGGACCGGATTTTCATCCTCCACGCCGACCACGAGCAGAACGCATCGACCTCCACCGTTCGCCTGGCCGGCTCTTCGGGCGCCAACCCGTTCGCCTGTATCGCCGCTGGTATCGCTGCACTGTGGGGCCCTGCCCACGGCGGCGCCAACGAAGCGGTACTGACCATGCTCGATGAAATCGGCGATGTTTCGAACATCGACAAGTTCATTGCCAAGGCCAAGGACAAGAACGATCCGTTCAAACTGATGGGCTTCGGTCACCGCGTTTACAAGAACCGCGACCCGCGCGCCACCGTAATGAAGCAGACCTGCGACGAAGTCTTGCGCGAACTGGGGATCAACAACGATCCGCAACTCGAACTGGCCATGCGCCTGGAAGAGATCGCCCTGACCGATCCGTACTTCATCGAACGCTCGCTGTACCCGAACGTCGACTTCTACTCGGGGATCATCCTCAAGGCGATCGGCATTCCAACCAGCATGTTCACCGTAATCTTCGCCCTGGCGCGGACCGTCGGCTGGATCTCCCACTGGAAAGAAATGCTCTCCAGCCCGTACAAGATCGGCCGCCCGCGCCAGCTGTACACCGGCTACGAGTCGCGTGACATCACCAAGCTGGAAGACCGCAAGTAAGACCTGTCTTGCGGTAGCGTCTTAGCCCTATCAAAAACGGCCTCTACTTATATAGGGGCCGTTTTTGATTGAGCGCTTTCGTAGTTTTGGGTCGCCTATCTATCCATCAACTAAGATCAAGCTCACTCAGGACTTCTTTCGGACAGCTCCCATCAACTGATCAATACGCTCGAGATCCTCCACTCCAAACCCCGTCGCCTTCCGCCAGTTCCGAACGGCATCATCCATTTTCGTCCTTGCCTGCCGCAAGGCTTTATCCTCAGTAATTACCCTTTTCAGATCGGCATCCGCCAAAGCTGAGTTCTCTAGCAATTGTTCGAAATCTTTAGCGGGCCCACCTTCAACGTACCGCGGCCCCACAAAGTTTTCGACCTTCGCTTTCTGGTCCAATGCGTGGTTCCGGGTGGTGGTGAAAGGTGGAGTGTCAGTTAAATTCGCTCTGATTTTTTTGAAATCTTCAATGGCAACAAGCCTTTCTGCATCCCTGGCGCGAGTCAGCTCGGCGGCTCGGTAGGAGGGACGCAGCTTGTTGACGGCATTGAGACCTCCTTGAACGCCACGGCCTACCTTAATTACCGCAGCAACCGTAGTATTGACGGCACGCTGTAGCAACGCACCACCAGACAATCCCGTTACAAGAGCGGGCGCGAAATAACGACCTGTCGGGTCCACCCGATTGATCGGATCGCCCTGACAATATGCATACGCATTCACCCCGCCCCTCCCAAACGGGCTCAAACCGTCTGGACTATTGAATCGCATCAACACCGGATTGAATGCGCGATAACCATTCCCAAGCAAATAATGTCCGGTCAGCGGATCCCTACGCTCGCCATTGAACGCCAGGAGACTGCTCAAACCACCTTCAGGAGAACGATACCCATAGGAGGAATAAACTGACTGATGGCGCTGACCGGCGGCGACTGAATGCAAAACCGAACGCTGCAGATCAGTAGCAAGCAAAGAGCTATCAAATCCACCCGCTTCATGACGCTGTTGCGCCAACAACTGCGCCTCATGCTCAAACACCGAATACCGGACCCGCCCCTGCAGTTCCGTGGCCAATCGATCTTTGCGGTAATAGCGCTGAATTCCCGGCTCGTTCAGCGGTACAAAACTTGCGACCCGATCCAATGGGTCATAGTGGTAGCGGCATAACAATGTGTCTCGCTGAACGATCATGACTGGCTCCAATTCGTAACCCGAGGAAGAGTTACTAGATTCGGAGCATTCGTGGCAATCGTCTACTATCAGAACCGATAGTCAGCAGACAGATTCCTGCCGGCTGTACCGACACCATCGCGTGCCTGCTCGCGATGCCGGAATGTCAAATAGCGCGAGATCCCCTGACCAACCGCAACCCCGCAATCACCACCGCAAATACCGCCAATGTCGTGTTGTACAACGCCAGCGCCGGGAACCCGAGCGCCAGTGCCAGCACGCCCAGCCACCACCCTGCCCGCCCCGGCAGCACGAACCCGATCAACGCGGCCGCCAGTGCGCCATACCCCATCACCTTGAAGTGAATCATCAAGCCCAGGCTCGACCGCACCTGACATTCCCACCGACTCGCCTCATCCACACAGACACCGACCCATTGCGCATCTTCCATGAAGCCATAGCGCGCACCATAGCTGGCGGCCAGCCAGACAGGCAGTAAAACAAGCAGCAGAATCACGGGCAGACGGCGGGACATGAAGCACTCCAATAGACGAAAAGCGGCGGTCAGCTTAATCGCCCGAAAGCGTTAAGCAAGTACCAACAACAGTTACTGGCCTTTCAATCACTGCAAAGTGTATCGTCAAGCTACTATTACTTGGGATTCTGGCCTATTTGGTGCCGATGCTTGGCACTTTGGCGCAACTCCGGTGGTCATAGCCTGCGAAATTCAATCGGCACCTTCCTTCTAAGGGATCTAGTCATGCTCCGTTCCTTGCGCTTCGCCGCCCTGTTTGGCGGCCTTATATTGAGTGCGTCCGCACTGGCGGTCGACATCGACGCCGCCAGTTATGGCTATCCCCTGACCAACCCGTTCGAGGCAACCATTGCCACGACACCACCGGATTTGCGTCCGGAACTGCCGCTGGACGACGACATCGATCAATCTACGCGCAGCGTTACACTGCGGCCTGAGCGTGAGTTCCAATTGCCGGACAACTTTTGGGCGGTGAAGAAACTCGAGTACCGTATCGCCACGCAGGACAAGGCCGCGCCGCTGATTTTCCTCATCGCCGGTACTGGCGCACGCTATGACAGCACCCTGAACGAATACCTGAAGAAGCTGTACTACAAGGCCGGCTACCACGTGGTGCAACTGTCGTCGCCTACCAGCTTCGACTTCATCAGCGCCGCATCACGCTTTGCCACACCGGGCATCACCAAGGAAGACGCCGAAGACATGTACCGGGTGATGCAGGCCGTTCGGGCACAGAACCCGAAACTGCCAGTCACCGACTACTACCTCACCGGCTACAGCCTGGGCGCACTGGATGCGGCCTTCGTCGCGCACCTGGACGAAACCCGCCGCAGCTTCAACTTCAAGAAAGTCCTGCTGCTCAACCCGCCAGTCAACCTCTATACCTCAATCACCAATCTCGACAAGCTGGTACAAACCGAAGTAAAGGGCATCAACACCTCGACCACCTTCTATGAACTGGTCCTGGAAAAACTGACCCGCTACTTCCAGCAAAAGGGCTACATCGACCTCAACGATGCCCTGTTGTATGACTTCCAGCAGTCCAAGCAGCACCTGACCAACGAACAGATGGCCATGCTGATCGGCACCTCGTTCCGCTTCTCGGCGGCCGACATTGCCTTCACCTCGGACCTGATCAATCGTCGCGGACTGATCACCCCGCCGAAGTTTCCGATCACCCAGGGCACCAGCCTCACGCCATTCCTCAAGCGCGCCTTGCAGTGCGACTTCGATTGCTACATCACCGAACAAGTGATCCCGATGTGGCGCGCGCGCACCGACGGCGGCAGCCTGCTGCAACTGATCGACCAGGTCAGCCTGTATGCACTGAAGGATTATCTGCAAAACAGCCCGAAAATCGCCGTGATGCACAACGCCGATGACGTGATCCTCGGCCCGGGCGACCTGGGTTTCCTGCGCAAGACCTTTGGCGATCGCCTGACTGTTTATCCGCTGGGCGGCCATTGCGGCAACCTTAACTACCGCGTCAACAGCGACGCCATGCTGGAGTTCTTCCGTGGCTAAATATCTCCTGGTTATCGCAGCGTTACTCTGTGCAGGTGTCGCCAACGCCGACAACAGCAACGCCAACGCACCCGTGGTGGTTGACAGTGATGGCTTCAAAGAGCCGCTGAGCAAACTCAAAATCAACCCGGGCCTGGACCAACGCGAGTTCGAGCGTTCGACGCTAAACGCCCTGGCGGTCTACGACCCGCTGGAGGAGTGGAACCGTCGTGTTTACCACTTCAACTACCGCTTTGACCAATGGGTGTTCCTGCCAGTGGTCGATGGCTATCGCTACATTACGCCAAGCTTCTTGCGCACCGGGGTGAGCAACTTCTTCAACAACCTGGGCGATATCCCGAACCTGTTGAACAGCATGCTGCAACTCAAGGGCCAGCGCTCACTGGAAACTACCGGTCGCCTGCTGCTTAACACCACCCTCGGCGTCGCCGGCCTGTGGGATCCGGCCACTGCCATGGGCCTGCCACGCCAGAGCGAAGACTTCGGTCAGACCCTGGGCTTCTACGGGGTCCCGGGCGGCGCGTACTTCGTACTACCGATCTTCGGTCCTTCGAACCTGCGGGATACAGGCGGCCTGGCAGTGGATTTCACTGCCGAGTCGGCAATCAACTTCCTCAACGTCTCCGAAGTCAGCTCCAACCATCCGGAAGTCTTGATCCTGCGCGGCATCGATAAGCGCTACCAGACCAGCTTCCGTTATGGCCAGATGAACTCGCCGTTCGAATACGAGAAAGTGCGTTACGTGTACACCGAGGCCCGCAAGCTGCAGATCGCCGAGTAATACCGGCGACCGCAAGACACCTCGGGACCTGTGGGAGCGGGCTTGCTCGCGAATGCGGTGTACCAGTCAAGATCAATGCTGACTGACGCACCGCATTCGCGAGCAAGCCCGCTCCCACAGTTGTTTATGTGTTGCACATAAACGGGCGACCCAGGCTTCAGCTTTTGAGCGTTTTCCATATTTTGCTGGTGAGCATCACCCCTGCCAGCACCACTGCCCCCGCCACAATCCCCGCCACCGCATTGAGCAGCACCGGCACGATAAATCCTCCACCACCTGCCGCCGCGCTGACACTCTCGATCCAGTGATGCACCACCGGCACGCCGTGAGTGAGAATCCCGCCACCCACCAGAAACATCGCCGCCGTGCCGATCACCGACAGGCTTTTCATCATGTAGGGTGCCGCGCGCAGAATCGCGGCGCCAATGCCTTTGGCCATCCGCCCGGGTTTTTGCGTCAGCCACAGGCCCAGGTCATCGAGCTTGACGATGCCGGCGACCAGGCCATAGACGCCGATGGTCATGACAATGGCGATACCCGACAGCACGATGACTTGCTGGGTCAACGGCGCATCAGCCACGGTACCGAGGGTGATGGCGATGATTTCCGCCGAAAGGATAAAGTCGGTGCGGATCGCCCCCTTGATCTTGTCCTTCTCGAACGCCACCAGATCAGTGGCAGGGTCGGCCACGGCCTCGACCAATTGCGCATGCTCGACTGCGTCTTCAACCTTGCTGTGCAGGAACTTGTGGGCGAGTTTCTCGAAACCCTCGAAACACAGATAAGCGCCGCCAACCATCAGCAACGGAGTGACAAGCCAGGGTACGAACGCACTGATGGCCAATGCCGACGGCACCAGGATCAGTTTGTTGATAAAAGAACCCTTGGCGACCGCCCAGACCACCGGGATTTCCCGCTCGGCACGCACGCCGCTGACCTGCTGGGCATTGAGCGCCAGGTCGTCACCGAGGACACCGGCGGTCTTCTTGGCGGCCATTTTGGTCATCAACGCAACATCGTCCAGTACAGCGGCGATGTCATCGATCAGCACCAGCAAACTGCTTCCAGCCATGGATCGGGTTTCCTTCTTGAATGATTGCCGTGCAGCATAGCGCGACACAACGGCGCGTGGCGCATTCTTGAGCGCTGCGCGAGGCCGGTGATACCATGCGCAACCGCCAGAGCAGGCAAGGAATCACCCGGTTTATGAGCACTATCCGCGAGCGCAACAAACAACTGATCCTGCGTGCCGCCAGTGAAGAATTTGCCGACAAAGGCTTCGCTGCGACCAAAACCAGCGACATCGCCGCCAAGGCGGGATTGCCCAAGCCGAACGTCTACTACTACTTCAAATCCAAGGAAAACCTCTATCGCGAGGTCCTGGAAAGTATCATCGTGCCAATCCTGCAGGCCTCGACACCGTTCAATCCGGACGGTGAGCCCAGCGAAGTGCTCAGCGGCTACATCCGCTCGAAAATCCGCATTTCCCGCGACCTGCCCTTCGCCTCCAAAGTGTTCGCCAGTGAAATCATGCACGGTGCACCGCACTTGAGTGCCGACCTGGTCGAGCAACTGAATGGCCAGGCCAGACACAACATCGACTGCATCCAGACCTGGATCGACCGCGGCCAGATCGCCCCGATCGACCCCAACCACCTGATGTTCAGCATCTGGGCTGCGACCCAGACCTACGCCGACTTCGATTGGCAGATCAGCGCCATCACCGGCAAGGCCCGGCTGGATGAAGAGGATTACGAGGCGGCCGCGCAGACGATCATCCGGTTGGTGCTCAAGGGGTGCGAGCCGGACTGATGCACCGCGGCCATTCGCGAGCAAGCCCGCTCCCACATTGGGTTTGTGTTTGACGCAGATCAAATGTGGGAGCGGGCTTGCTCGCGAATGGGGCAACTCGGTCCCCGGTCAAACCCAGATCGCATCCCACAACGGATAGTCGCCAAGCTTTTCGACTAATCCCGCCCTCAGCGGATTGGCCACTACGTAGCGAGCAAGTTTGACCAGATCCTCTTCCTTGCGAAGCGCATGATCATGAAATCCCTGTTGCCAGAGGCTACCTGCTCTGCCGGTTGCCGCATTGATTGCTCGGGTACTCAAGGATTTCGCCTGGCACATCAGTTGCCCCAATGAGCCCTTGTTCAATTGAATCAACCAATGAAAATGATCGGGCATGACCACCCAGGCCAATGAATCGGCGAAGCCATCGTCCTGTGCTTGCTTGAATTGCTGAACGACCAGCCTGCCAAGGGTGTAATCCCTGAAGACAGGTTCCCGTTTCAAAGTATTGGCAGTCAGAAGGTAGATGCGGTTTTGTTCGGCATAGCGGCCGATACGTAGACGATGCGAAGCTGACAATTCAGGCATTCCCTTGCCCTCTCCCATGTTGAAATCATGGGAAGGCTAGATCAGCGCACTCAGAGTTGCAGGGCAGACTTTTAGCTGGATGTGACTGGGAGATTGTCTTCGCGAGCAAGCCCGCTCCCACAGGGGACTTGTGGTGTTAACAGAATTTTCGTCCACCGACGATCCCATGTGGGAGCGGGCTTGCTCGCGAAGGCTGCAAATCAGTCACCCATCAATCAAGCCGCAACCCCCGCATCCGCCCTCAACCCCAACGCCTCGATCGCAGTGATCGCACACTGCTCATCAACATCCGACAAATCCCCGCTGATCCCCACCGCTCCCAGCACACTCCCGGCCTGGTCGCGAATCAGCACACCACCCGGTGCCGGCACAACGCTGCCCTGCCCCAGGCTGTTCAGCGCGGCAATAAACGCCGGGCGTTGCTGCGCATCCAGCGCCAGCAGGCGCGAGCCTTTGCCTAATGCGATGGCCCCCCAGGCTTTGCCGATGGCGACGTGCGGGCGCAGCAGGCTTGCGCCGTCTTCGCGTTGCAGGGTGACCAAGTGCCCACCGGCATCGAGCACCGCGATGGTCAGGGGTGCCGCTGAAATGGCCCGCCCTGCAGAGATGGCCTCATTGACCAGGTTGACTGCGACTTTCAAGGTTAAAGCGCTCATGGTGCCGTCCTCATTTTGTTTTTCGGAAAGCCAGTGGGCTGCGCGTTTGTGCCGCAGCCAGATGCAACAAATAGAACACAATGAGTTATTTTTTTGTATACAATAATTCTCGAAAAGCGCCACATGCGACGAAAAGCCACAGTAGATTGGGCTTCAGACAAATGAAACGAGCGCTTGAGAAAATGGATTGACCTGCGCCGTCCGCCGTGAATACACTCTGCGCAAAGCCACTTGTATACAATTACAAAACGTAAGAGGCACAAAACCATGAGCAAAATGAGAGCAATCGAAGCCGCCGTTCTGGTGATGCGCCGTGAAGGGGTTGATACCGCTTTTGGCATCCCGGGTGCCGCCATCAACCCGCTGTACTCCGCCCTGCAAAAGGTCGGTGGCATCGATCACGTCCTCGCTCGCCACGTTGAAGGCGCGTCGCACATGGCCGAGGGTTACACCCGCACCAAGGCCGGCAACATCGGCGTGTGCATCGGTACTTCCGGCCCGGCCGGCACCGACATGGTCACCGGGCTCTACAGCGCCTCGGCCGACTCGATCCCGATCCTCTGCATTACCGGGCAAGCACCCCGCGCCCGTATGCACAAGGAAGATTTCCAGGCTGTCGATATCACCAGCATCGTCAAGCCAGTCACCAAGTGGGCAACCACCGTTCTGGAACCTGGCCAGGTGCCTTACGCGTTCCAGAAAGCCTTCTATGAAATGCGCTCTGGCCGTCCAGGCCCGGTGCTGATCGACCTGCCGTTCGACGTGCAGATGGCCGAGATCGAATTCGACATTGACGCTTACCAGCCATTGCCGCTGGCCAAGCCAACCGCCAGCCGCGTTCAGATCGAGAAAGCTTTGGCCCTGCTCGATCAGGCTGAGCGTCCATTGCTGGTAGCGGGTGGTGGCATCATCAATGCCGACGCCAGTGAGTTGCTGGTGGAGTTCGCCGAGCTGACCGGTATTCCGGTCATCCCGACCCTGATGGGCTGGGGCACCATCCCGGACGATCACCCGCTGATGGTTGGCATGGTCGGCCTGCAGACTTCGCACCGCTACGGCAACGCAACCATGCTCAAGTCCGACGTGGTGCTGGGTATCGGTAACCGTTGGGCCAACCGCCACACGGGCTCGGTAGACGTGTACACCGAAGGCCGCAAGTTCATTCACGTCGACATTGAAGGCACCCAGATCGGCCGTGTATTCACTCCGGACCTGGGCATCGTCTCCGACGCCGCTGCCGCGCTGACAGTGTTCATCGAAGTCGCTCGCGAATGGCAAGCCGCCGGCAAGCTGAAAAACCGCAGCGCCTGGCTGCAAGACTGCCAGCAGCGCAAAGCCAGCCTGCAGCGCAAGACCCACTTCGACAACGTACCGGTCAAACCGCAGCGCGTTTACGAAGAGATGAACCAGGTGTTTGGCAAAGACACTTGCTACGTCAGCACCATCGGTCTGTCGCAGATTGCCGGCGCGCAGTTCCTGCACGTCTACAAGCCGCGTCACTGGATCAACTGCGGTCAGGCCGGTCCCCTGGGCTGGACCATTCCGGCAGCGCTGGGTGTGGTCAAGGCTGACCCGAACCGCAAGGTTGTCGCGCTGTCGGGCGACTATGATTTCCAGTTCATGATCGAAGAACTGGCGGTGGGCGCGCAATTCAAGCTGCCGTACATTCATGTTGTGGTAAACAACTCGTACCTGGGGCTGATCCGTCAGTCGCAGCGCGGTTTCGACATGGACTACTGCGTGCAGTTGTCCTTCGATAACCTGAACGCGCCGGAACTCAACGGTTACGGTGTCGACCACGTCGCGGTTGCCGAGGGCCTCGGTTGCAAGGCACTGCGTGTGTTCGAACCGGCCCAGATCCAGCCGGCCCTGCGCAGGGCCCAGGAGCTGATCGAAGAGTTCAAGGTGCCGGTGATCGTCGAGATTATTCTGGAGCGTGTGACCAACATTTCCATGGGTACCGAGATCAACGCCGTCAACGAATTCGAAGACCTGGCGCTGGTCGGCAACGACGCACCGACTGCGATTTCGATGCTTGATTGACTCGATCTGGCTCCCTCTCCCTCTGGGAAAGGGCTGGGGTGAGGGAAAGGTTTTGCGGTGTTCGCAGGATCGGGATCAGACTCAAGATTCCCCCTCACCCTAACCCTCTCCCCAGGGAGAGGGGACTGATTGCGTTTAGTCAGACCTACCCGTATCAAATCTGTTTCAGGAGACCACCATGCCGCGTTTCGCAGCCAACCTGTCCATGCTGTTCACAGAACAGGATTTCCTCGCCCGTTTCGAAGCGGCCGCCAAGGCCGGCTTCAGTGGTGTCGAATACCTGTTCCCTTACGACTTCAGCTCCGCCGAAATCAAGGCCCAGCTCGACGCCAACGGCCTGACCCAAGTGTTGTTCAACCTGCCGGCCGGTGACTGGGCCAAGGGCGAGCGCGGTATCGCGTGCCTGCCGGATCGGGTTGAAGAATTCCGCGCCGGTGTCGATCTGGCGATCGCCTACGCGCAAGTGCTGGGCAATACCCAGGTCAACTGCCTGGCCGGCATCCGCCCACAAGGCGTTGACGATGCCACCGTGGAAAATACCTTCGTCGCCAACCTCAAGTACGCAGCCGACAAGCTGCAAGCGGCGGGTATCAAACTGGTGATGGAAGCGATCAACACCCGTGACATTCCAGGCTTCTACCTGAACAACACGGCCCAGGCCCTGTCGATTCGCGAGCAGGTCGGCAGCGCCAATCTGTTCCTGCAATACGACATCTATCACATGCAAATCATGGAAGGCGACCTGGCCCGCACCCTGCAATCGCACCTGGGCGAGATCAACCATGTGCAGCTCGCAGACAACCCGGGGCGCAACGAACCTGGCACCGGAGAAATCAACTACCGCTTCCTGTTCGAACACCTGGACCGCATCGGGTACCAGGGTTGGGTCGGCTGCGAATACAAGCCGCTGACGACTACGGAAGCGGGCCTGGGCTGGCTGAAAACCCACAACGCAATCTGATTGTCAGAAGCGCTTTTGTGGCGAGGGGGCTTGCCCCCGTTCGATTGCAAAGCAGGCGTATAACCAGCAAATGCGTTCTATCTGACTGACTGCGTAAATACATTGGGGCCGCTTCGCGACCCAACGGGGGCAAGCCCCCTCGCCACAAAGAGCTCACCGGCCAAGTGCCAGGAGCTACACAAAAACAAGAGGATTTTCTCATGGCTAAAATCGGATTTATCGGCACCGGCATCATGGGCCACCCAATGGCGGCGAACCTGCAGAAAGCCGGTCACAGCCTGTTCCTGTCGGCACACCACGACGCTGCCCCGGCAGACCTGGTCGCCGCTGGCGCCATTGCCCTGGCGAACCCGAAAGAAGTCGCCCAGGAAGCCGAATTCATCATCGTCATGGTCCCGGATACCCCGCAGGTCGATGACGTGCTGTTTCGCGCAGACGGCATCGCTGCCGGCGTTGGCAAAGGCAAGGTGGTGATCGACATGAGCTCGATCTCGCCGACCGCCACCAAGGCCTTCGCCGCGAAGATCAACGAAAAAGGCGCGCAATACCTGGACGCCCCGGTATCCGGCGGTGAAGTCGGCGCCAAGGCCGCGACCCTGAGCATCATGGTCGGTGGCGATGCCGACGCCTTCGAACGCGCCCTGCCACTGTTCCAGGCCATGGGCAAGAACATCACCCTGGTCGGTGGCAACGGCGACGGTCAAACCGCGAAAGTCGCGAACCAGATCATCGTCGCCCTGAACATCCAGGCCGTGGCCGAAGCCCTGCTGTTCGCTTCGAAAAACGGTGCCGATCCAGCCAAGGTGCGTGAAGCACTGATGGGCGGGTTCGCTTCGTCGAAGATCCTTGAAGTACACGGCGAGCGCATGATCAAGGGCACCTTCGATCCAGGCTTCCGCATCAGCCTGCACCAGAAGGACCTGAACCTGGCCCTGCAAGGCGCCAAGGAGCTGAACATCAACCTGCCGAACACCGCCAACGCCCAGCAAGTGTTCAGCACATGCGCGGCCATCGGTGGCAGCAACTGGGACCACTCGGCGCTGATCAAAGGCCTGGAGCACATGGCGAACTTCTCGATTCGCGACAAGAAGTAAGCCCTGCCGCCCCCCAATGTGGGAGCGGGCTTGCTCGCGAAGAGGGAGTGTCAGTCGATATCAATGCTGACTGATACCCCGCCTTCGCGAGCAAGCCCGCTCCCACACTGGATCGAGTGCCCTTCCAATAACAAGAATTCCGGGAGCCCGCCATGTCGGTCGAACCACAACAATTGCTACGCGAACTGTTCGCTACAGCCATCGACGCGGCGCATCCGCAACATGTCCTCGAAGCTCATCTGCCCAAGGACCGCAGTGGTCGCGTGATCGTCATCGGTGCCGGCAAGGCCGCGGCCGCCATGGCCCAGGTGGTCGAGCGCTGCTGGCAGGGCGAAGTCACAGGGCTGGTAGTCACCCGCTACGGTCACGGCGCTTGCTGCGAAAAAATCGAAGTGGTCGAAGCCGCGCATCCGGTTCCCGATGCCGCCGGCCTGGCGGTAGCCAAGCGCGTGCTGGCGCTGGTCAGTGACCTCAGCGAAGACGACCGGGTGATCTTCCTGTTGTCCGGTGGTGGTTCGGCGTTGCTGGCCCTCCCTGCTGCCGGCATTACCCTGGCCGACAAGCAAGCGATCAACAAAGCCCTGCTCAAATCCGGCGCGACCATCGGCGAGATGAACTGCGTGCGCAAGCACCTCTCGGCGATCAAGGGCGGCCGCCTGGGCAAAGCCTGCTGGCCGGCAACCGTTTACACCTACGCGATTTCCGACGTGCCGGGCGACCTTGCCACGGTCATCGCCTCCGGCCCTACGGTGGCCGATCCGAGCACCTCGGACGAAGCCCTGGCGATCCTCAAACGCTACAACATTGAAGTGCCAGTCTCGGTGCGCAACTGGTTGCAAAGCCCGGAATCGGAAACCGTCAAGCCCGGCGACCCGAGCCTGGCGCGCAGCCATTTCCAGCTGATCGCACGCCCCCAGCAATCCCTCGAAGCCGCTGCGGTGAAGTGCCGCCAGGCCGGCTTCAGCCCTCTGATCCTCGGTGACCTGGAAGGCGAATCGCGCGAAGTGGCGAAAGTCCACGCCGGCATCGCCCGACAGATCGTCCTGCACGGTCAACCATTGGCCGCCCCCTGCGTGATTCTCTCCGGTGGTGAAACCACCGTCACCGTGCGCGGCAACGGCCGTGGCGGGCGTAACGCCGAGTTCCTGCTGAGCCTGACCGACAGCCTCAAAGGCTTGCCCGGCGTCTACGCCCTGGCCGGTGACACCGATGGCATCGACGGCTCCGAAGACAACGCCGGCGCGATCATGACCCCGGACAGCTACGCCCGCGCCGAGTCCCTCGGTTTGAGCGCCAGCGACGAGCTCGACAACAACAACGGCTATGGCTACTTCGAGGCGCTGGACGCACTGATCGTCACCGAGCCGACCCGCACCAACGTCAACGACTTCCGTGCCATCCTGATTCTCGAGAACCCTAAACATGACGCCTGATAAAAAGGTCAAAATCCTCGCCACCCTCGGCCCCGCCACATTAGGCATCGACGATATCCGCGAGCTGGTCGAGGCCGGGGTCAATATTTTTCGCCTGAACTTCAGCCATGGCGATCACGCCGATCACGCCCAGCGCTATCAGTGGATTCGTGAAGTCGAGCGCCAGCTCAATTATCCGCTGGGCATTCTGATGGACCTGCAGGGCCCGAAACTGCGGGTCGGCAAGTTCGCCGAAGGCAAGGTCCAACTGGTGCGCGGCCAGGCCCTGCGCCTGGACCTCGATGCCACGCCGGGGGATGAGCGCCGGGTCAACCTGCCGCACCCGGAAATCATCGCCGCGCTGGAGCCGGGCATGGACCTGCTGCTGGACGACGGCAAACTACGCCTGCGGGTCGTGAGCAAATACGCCGACGCGATCGACACCACCGTTCTCAACGGCGGCGAACTGTCGGACCGCAAAGGCGTGAACGTGCCGCAAGCGGTGCTCGACCTCAGCCCGCTGACGGCCAAGGATCGTCGCGACCTGAGCTTCGGTCTGGAACTCGGTGTGGACTGGGTGGCGCTGTCCTTTGTGCAGCGCCCGGAGGATATCCGCGAAGCCCGTGCGCTGATCGGCGACAAAGCGTTTTTGATGGCCAAGATCGAAAAACCGTCGGCGGTCAACCAACTGCGGGAAATCGCCGAACTGAGCGATGCGATCATGGTCGCCCGGGGTGACCTGGGCGTGGAAGTGCCGGCCGAAAGCGTGCCGCAGATCCAGAAGAACATCATCAGCACTTGCCGCCAACTCGGTAAACCGGTGGTGGTGGCGACGCAGATGCTGGAGTCGATGCGCTTCTCGCCTGCACCTACTCGTGCCGAAGTGACCGATGTCGCCAATGCCGTGGCCGAAGGCGCCGATGCGGTCATGCTGTCGGCGGAAACCGCGTCCGGCGAATACCCGCTCGAGGCCGTGCAGATGATGAGCAAGATCATCCGCCAGGTGGAGAACGGCCCGGACTATCAGACCCAACTGGATGTCAGCCGGCCGAAAGCCGAAGCGACCCTTTCCGATGCCATCAGCTGTGCGATTCGCCGCATCAGTAACGTGCTGCCGGTAGCGGTGCTGGTCAACTACAGCGAGTCCGGCGCTTCGAGCCTGCGCGCGGCACGGGAACGGCCGACGGTGCCGATCCTCAACCTGACACCCAACCAGCAGACCGCTCGCCGCCTGACCGTGGCCTGGGGCGTGCACTCGGTGGTCAATGATCGGCTGCGCCAGGTGGATGAAGTGTGTTCGACGGCGCTGGAGATTGCCCAGGCCCAGGGCATGGCGCAGCGTGGCGATACATTATTGATTACCGCCGGTGTGCCGTTTGGGCAGCCGGGGTCGACTAACTCATTGCGCATCGAGACGTTGATCTAGAGCGCCCATACCGGCCTCATCGCCAGAAGGCTGGCTGCCACATTGGTTTTGTGTCGATCACACAATCAAGACTGAACAAAGATTCAGTGTGGGATCCAGCCTGCTGGCGATGCAGCAAACCCGGTTTCACTGACTTTCAGACTTGCCATGCCTGCCAATCACTTCAACACCCACTGTCCCGACTGGGCCACGGCCCTGCTCAACGGCTTTAGCCAGATCTTCCTGCAGCGCCACCCACTGTTTGGTTTGCTGTGCCTTTTGGCAGTACTTTTCACGGCGCCAGCCCTGCTTGGCGGCGCATTGCTCGGTGGCGTCGCCGGGCTGCTCACCGCACAGCGTCGCGGCTATGAAAAGGCTGACCGCCAGGCCGGCCTGTTCAGCTATAACGGCGTATTGCTCGGCCTGCTGCTGAGCCTGTACTTCCCCTGGTCGGCCATGCTGCCTTTAATGATCATTGCCTGCGGCGGCTTGAGCGCGATGCTCACCCAACAGTGGCTCAAGCGCTCCCGGATCAGCCGATACCTGCCCGCCTACACCGCGCCCTTCGTGGGCCTGGGCTGGTTACTGCTGGGTTTCGCCACGCCGTCGACCCAGGCGCATCTGATCGAAGTCACCGCACTGAACATGCTCGCCGCACCACTCAAAGGCCTCGGCCAGGTGATGTTCCTCGGTCATCCGCTGGCCGGAGCGTTGATTGCCGCCGGCTTGCTGATCGCTGACCGTCGCGCATTCTGCTGGGCGTTGTTGGCATCTGTCGCGGGCATGGGCTGGAGCCTGCTGCACCACGACTTCTACACCGCCCTGCTCGGCCTTGGTGGTTATAACGCGGTGCTCGCTGCCCTCGCCTTCAGCGCGCAGCGCCAGCAGCCGTGGCTACCACTGATCGGCATTGCAGCGGCGCTGCTGCTGACGCCAATGTTTGCCGCTATTGGCCTGCCCACGCTGACCGCGCCGTTCATCCTCGCCTGCTGGCTGCTGCGTACGGTTGTTCAAGTGCTCGGCAAAGCCACGGATGCCAGTGCACCTTGCACTCCCGGGGAGAATCAACCTAGGCTGCGTTGATTCCCGGTTCAGGCGTTCTCCATGGACAGCAGCAAAAACTGGCGTGAAGACCTTTACGTCATGATTTTCCAGAGCGACACCAAGGCTGGTCGGCGCTTCGACGGCATTTTGCTGTTGATCATCCTCGCCAGCCTGGTGATCGTGATGCTCGACAGCATCGACAGCATTCACCGTGACTACGCCGATGTGCTGGCGTACATCGAGTGGGGCTTCACCGTTATCTTCCTGGGCGAGTACATCCTGCGCCTGTACTGCTCGCCCAAGCCCCTGCGCTACGCCTTCAGCTTTTACGGCCTGGTGGATTTGCTGGCGATCGTGCCCGGGATACTTGCGCTGTATTACGCCGATGCGCAGTACCTGTTGATCATCCGGATCATCCGCATGCTGCGGATTTTCCGCGTGCTCAAGCTGAGCCCCTACCTGAAACAAGCCAACTACCTGATGTCGGCGCTGCGCGGCAGCAAGCAGAAGATCGTGGTGTTTCTGGTCAGCGTCTGCACTCTGGTGACGGTGTTCGGCACCTTGATGTACGTGATCGAAGGCCCGGAACATGGCTTCACCAGTATTCCCAAAGGCATCTACTGGGCTATCGTTACGCTGACCACCGTGGGCTTCGGCGACATAGTGCCAAAGACGCCTCTGGGCCAGGTGATTTCGTCACTGGTGATGATCACCGGTTACTCGATCATCGCCGTGCCAACAGGGATTTTCACCGCAGAGCTGGCCAACGCCATGCGCGGCGAACAACTGCAACACGACTGCCCGGTGTGCCGCAAAAACAGCCACGAACACGGCGCAGCGTTCTGTTCACGTTGTGGTAATGCCCTGTTCAAGAAAATGGAATAAGCAAAGTACTTTTTAATCTTTAAAGGACTATGAAAGCACGGCTATAGTCGCTGGCAAAACGCAATCACCCCTATTTCAACAACACCCCTGTAGAACAAGGAATGCGCAGTGAAAAAACTCTTTGGCGCCTCACTTCTCGCCGCTGGCCTGGCCTTGGGCAATATGGCCCACGCCGCACCGACCCTGCTCAACGTTTCCTACGACGTGATGCGAGATTTCTACAAGGACTACAACACTGCGTTCCAGAAGCACTGGCAAGCTGAACACAACGAAAACATCACCCTGCAGATGTCCTTCGGCGGCTCCAGCAAACAGGCGCGCTCGGTGATCGACGGCCTGCCGGCTGACGTCATCACCATGAACATGGCCACCGACATCAACGCCCTGGCGGACAACGGCAAGCTGGTCCCGGACAACTGGGTGACCCGCCTGCCGAACAACAGCGCGCCATTCACCTCGGCCACGGTGTTCATCGTCCGCAAAGGCAACCCGAAAGCCCTCAAAGACTGGCCAGACCTGCTCAAGGATGGCGTACAGGTCATCGTTCCGAACCCGAAAACCTCCGGCAACGGCCGCTATACCTACCTCTCGGCTTGGGGTTACGTGCTGAAAAACGGCGGTGACGAGAACAAGGCAAAAGAGTTTGTCGGCAAACTGTTCAAGCAAGCACCAGTGCTCGATACCGGTGGCCGTGCAGCCACCACCACCTTCATGACCAACCAGATCGGCGACGTGCTGGTGACCTTCGAAAACGAAGCCGAGATGATTGCCCGCGAGTTCGGTCGCGAGCAGTTCGAAGTCATCTACCCAAGCGTCTCCGCCGAAGCCGAGCCACCGGTGTCGGTGGTCGACAAAACCGTCGACAAGAAAGGTACCCGTGCCGCCGCCGAGGAATACCTGAAGTACCTGTGGTCGCCTGAAGGTCAGGAAATCGCGGCCGCCAACTACCTGCGTCCCCGCGACCCGGCCGTGTTGGCCAAGTACACCGATCGTTTCCCGAAAGTCGACTTCCTCTCGGTGGAAAAAACCTTCGGCGACTGGCGTACCGTGCAGAAGACCCACTTCAATGATGGTGGCGTTTTCGACCAGATTTACACCGGCCAGTAAACGCTGAGTGGCAATGCCAAAGGCGACCTGCGAAGGTCGCCTTTTTTATGGGCTCTGCGATTTGTTACGCAAGCTACGCAGGCTGTGCATCCAGGCAGTCGTGGTTCAGGCCACCCATGCCGCAAGGGAATAATCACTATCACTGCAATTACTCTTCCGCCCTCTGCGTCTGCCGCTTAACCTGCGCACATTCCAATGTTCAGCGAGACACGTCATGACCCCTGCGACCCAGGCGCCCCACAGTGCCGCAACGATGACCCGAGGCATGGTGCTGCTGTTCGCCTTTTGCTGCGGCGCGATCGTCGCCAACATCTACTACGCCCAGCCGATAATCGGTCTTATCGCGCCCGACATCGGCCTGACCAACAGCATGGCCAGCCTGATCGTTTCGCTGACCCAGATCGGTTATGCACTGGGTCTGTTCTTTCTCGTGCCGCTGGGAGACCTGCTGGAAAATCGCCGGTTGATGATCATCACCACGCTGGTAGCGATTGCCAGCCTGCTGGGCGCGGCGTTCACCGATCAGCCCAATGTGTTTTTGCTGATCTCGCTGCTGGTGGGCTTCAGTTCGGTGTCGGTGCAGATCCTGATCCCGCTGGCCGCTCACCTCGCCCCGGAAGAATCTCGCGGCCGGGTAGTCGGCGGGATCATGGGCGGCTTGTTGCTGGGGATTCTGCTGGCGCGGCCGGTATCCAGCGTGGTGGCCGATCATTTCGGCTGGCGCGCGATGTTTGTTATCGCCGCGCTGTTGATGGCAGCGATCAGCATTGTGTTGGCGGTCACGATCCCCAAGCGCCAGCCTGATCACAGTGCGTCTTACGGTCAGCTGCTGGGCTCGCTGTGGACACTGTTGCGCAAGCAACCGGTGCTGCGCCAGCGTGCGTTCTACCAAGGCTGCATGTTCGCTACCTTCAGCCTGTTCTGGACCGCCGTGCCTCTGGAACTGACACGTAATCACGGCTTGTCGCAAAGCCAGATTGCGATCTTCGCCCTGGTCGGTGCCATCGGCGCCATCGCCGCGCCCATCGCCGGACGCCTGGCAGATGCCGGGCATACCCGCATCGCGTCCTTGCTGGCCCTGTTGTTCGCCAGCCTGAGCTTCCTGCCCGCATTCATCCATCCGGTCTACAGCGTCATCGGTCTGGCCGTGACGGGCGTGGTGCTCGATTTCTGCGTGCAGATGAACATGGTCCTCGGTCAACGCGCGGTTTACGCTCTCGACGCCAAAAGTCGCAGCCGTCTGAATGCGCTGTACATGACCAGCATCTTCATCGGTGGCGCGTTTGGCTCTTCGGTGGCCAGCCCGGTATACGAACACGGTGGCTGGTTGTGGATCGTGATTGTCGGCAGCGCATTTCCACTGTTGGCGTTGTTGCGGTTCTTGAGCATTTCGCAAAAGGGTTCGTTGGCGACGGCGTAAGCATTAAAGGCTTGCCCGCGAAGGCCACGTACGAGTACGACTCAGTTTCGAACCAGCTTCTCCATCGCAGCATCCGCCAGGAAGGAGGGGCTGCGCCAGCTCCTACAGGGCCATATGCACGATTAACGCAGGAACTGGCGCAGCCTGCGATCTTTTTACAGCTCACACCCATCAAACCCGACACTGACATTGCCCGGCAATTCATCGCGATGCTCAATCAACCACGCATCCAACGTATGCCCGACATGGGTCAACACCGCTGACGTTGGCTGCAGTTCGTCAATGCACTGCAAGGCCAGGTTCAGGTCGTTGTGATTGCGCGGCGCCTGAGGTTGCGGTGGCAGGGAGCAGTCCAGCACCAGCACGTCCAGCGGTTCGCGCAGCAGCCAGTTCAAGGTGTCCGATGGCAGGCCCACGGTGTCAGTCAAATAGGCGATCCGTCGCCCCTCGCCTTCCAACAAGTACCCCAGGGTCGGTTTGGAATGCAGCAACGGCAACGCTGTAACACCCAACGTGCCGAAAACACGTGTTTCAAAGGCCTCGAACGGCTGACTGAAATCGAGAATGCCGGGGTGTTTGTAGAGGTCGGCCAGGCCTTCCGGGTCCACCGGGCCGTGGACCGGGATCACCAGGCCCTGACCCCAGCGCAGATGCAACAAGCCCTGTGCGTGATCGGCGTGGTAGTGGGTCTGCAATATGCCGTTGAAGCTGCGCGGCGCAAAACGCTCGCACAGGTCTGGCAGGCCGCTGTCGATCAACCAGCGCTGATCGCCACACTCGATCAGCGCACAGCAGGGTCGACGTTGCTGACGCGGATCCTTACGCGCCCGGTCGCAAGCCACGCACTCGCAGCCGTAGACCGGAACTTGCCGGGCATCACCAGTACCGAGCAACGTCAAGCGCATATGGAGGGTTCGTCGATGCAGCCGAGCAAGCGTTCCACCGTATTTTCCAGTGCCCCGGAGTTATCGAGGACATGCACCATCGGGTCGTCGTCGGCCAGTACGCTTTGGTTGAATCGGGTGTTGCGCGCCAACCGTGCGTCTATTTCCACCACGGACTCCCGTCCTCGTGCCAGCAAGCGCTCGCGCAACACCGATTGATCCACGGTCAGCAGCACCACAAGCATGTGCGGGTAGCGCTCACGGGCATTGTGCAAATGCCCGCGCGAGCCATTGACCAGCACATCTTGTCCGGCCTTCAGCCAATCGTCGATTTCCCGCGGGATGCCGTAGGACAAACCGTTGGCGTGCCAGCTCAGGGCAAACGCGCCCTGAGCCTCCATCTCGGCGAACTGCTGCGGGCTGACACCCAAGGCCGCCTCGCCCACCGCCTCCGCCGAACGGGTGATGACCCGCCGCACGATGCGGCAGCCTCTTTCGGCCAACCGGCCTCGCGCCGCGTCCAACAGGCTGTCCTTGCCCGACCCGGAAGGTCCGATGAGATAGATCAACCTGCCCGACATCAGTACACCCTCTTCGCTTGCCGCCATACTTGTTGAACCGCCGTCAGACCGTCGTGACTGCGTGCTTGCACCAGATCGGCCCGCAGGCCCGCTGCAATTTCGCCACGATCATGCAAACCCGCAGCGCGGGCCGGGTTCAGGCTGACCATGCGCACTGCTTCGGCCAGGCCGATGCGATTGTTCTGCGCTGCCAGCGCGAACGTCGATTGCAACAGGCTCGCCGGGTAGTAATCGCTGGACAGGATATCCAGCAAGCCTTCGGCCGCCAGTTCCGCGGCGGCCACGTTACCCGAGTGCGATCCGCCGCGCACGATGTTCGGTGCGCCCATCAACACTTTCATGTCCCGTTCCCGGCATCCGCGCGCCGCCTCGACCGTGGTCGGGAACTCGGCGATGGTCATGCCGTAGCGCGCCGACTCCTCGACGTGGGCCAGGGTCGCGTCATCATGACTGGCCACCGACAGGCCAAGGGCCAGACAGTGCTCGACAATTGCCGCACGATACCTGTCGCTGTACTGCCGCGAGTTGGCCATTTGCAGGGTGATGAAGTCATCCATCTGCGTCGTGGTCAGGTGGTACTTGCCCATGTAGTACTCACGGTACTTGGATTCCAGCACAAACTGGCGCTGGCCCGGCGAGTGGTCCATCACTGACACCAGTTGCACCAGCGGGTTTTCCACAAGATCGCGGAACACACTCAAGGTGTCCGGGTGGCACAGCTCGCAGCGCAAGTGCAAACGGTGTTCGGCGCGGGTAAGGCCGGCATCGGACGCTTTGGTGATTGCCTCCAGCATCGCCGGCAATTTCTGCATGCGATTGCCCTTCGGGTTTACGTCGCCGATGGACACCGCATCGAACACCGTGGTGATGCCCGCCGCGATGATCTGTGCATCGTGGCTGAGCACCGCCGGTACCGACGGCCAGTCCACACCGGGGCGCGGGGTCATGTGACGCTCCAGGTTGTCGGTGTGCAACTCCACCAGACCCGGCAGCAGGTAATCACCATGCAGATTCTGCGCCTGAGGCAAGCGGCTCGGACCTTCGCAGACTTCAGCGATCAAGCCGTCGCGCAGCACCACGGTGCCGTAGAACACACGGTCAGCGGTGACCAGTTGGGCATTGCTGAGGATCTGTTCAACGGGCATCGGCGTATTCCTCTTGGCTGACTGCGGCTGGGGTCATGTCGAGATGGCGGTCGGCAACCGCTTCACGGGCGATGCTGTCGTGGAAGATGCCGATCAGTGCAGCCCCTGCCGCTTTTGCTTCATTCATCAGTTCCAGCACCACCTGGCGATTGTTGTCGTCGAGAGATGCTGTCGGCTCGTCGAGCAACATCACCGGCCACGCCACCATGAAACCCCGGGCAATGTTGACCCGTTGCTGCTCGCCCCCGGAGAACGTGCCGGGCGCCAGTTGCCAAAGACGTTGCGGAATGTTCAGACGGCTGAGTAGCGATTCGGCACGCGCTTGCGCCTGCTCTTTCGCCCAGCCCCGGGCCAGCGCCGGTTCCATGACCACGTCCAGGCAGGCCACGCGGGGGATCACCCGCAGGAACTGGCTGACATAACCCAACGTGCGCTGACGCACTTGCAGGATGTCCCGGGGTTCGGCGCCCACCAGCTCCAGCCATTGGCCATCGTGCTGCACGCGAATGCTGCCGCCTGCGGGCAGATAGTTGCCGTACAAGGTGCGCAGCAAGGTGCTTTTACCCGCACCGGACTGACCGTGCAGCACCAGGCATTCACCGGCCGCCACACTGAAATCGATCCCGCGCAACACATTGAGGACCACGCCGTGCTGCTGATGCAGGGTGAAAGTTTTCGAGAGGTCACGGACCTCGATCAAGGTATTCATCGCTCGGTTTCCACTATTGAACGGGGCTTCACGGCTGCAACACCGACGACACCAGCAGTTGCGAATAAGGGTGCTGCGGATCGTCGAGGATCTGATCGGTCAGTCCGGTTTCCACCACCCGCGAGCGGCGCATCACCATCAAACGGTCAGCCAGCAGACGCGCAACAGCGAGATCGTGGGTGACAATCACCACCGCCAGATCCAGTTCACGCACCAGTCCGCGCAACAAATCGAGCAAGCGCGCCTGCACCGAGACATCGAGGCCACCGGTTGGCTCGTCCATGAACACCAACCGTGGACTCGACACCAGATTGCGGGCGATTTGCAGGCGCTGCTGCATGCCGCCGGAGAAGGTCCGGGGCAAGTCATCGATGCGCTGCGGATCGATTTCCACCTGACTCAACCAGTCGAGACCGGCCCCGCGCAGCTGCTGATAATTGCGCACACCCTGGGCCATCAGGCGCTCACCGATGTTGGCGCCAGCGGACACGCCCATGCGCAAACCATCACGCGGGCTCTGTTCGACGAACCCCCATTCGGTGCGCAGCAAGGTGCGACGTTCGGCTTCGCTGGCGCTGTACAGGTCCAGCCATTGGTCCTGTTTGTCGCGGTAACCGATGCTGCCGCGCTGCGGCGGCAGGCGGCCGCTGAGCAGCGAGAGCAAGGTGGATTTGCCCGAGCCGGATTCGCCGACAATTCCCAATACTTCACCGGGGTACAGGTCGAAACTGACGTCTTGGCAGCCCTTTTCCGGCCCGTACAACAGCGACAGATCACGCACTCGCAGCAGCGGTTCAGTGGACACGGACAGATCGTTTTTCAGCGCCTGGTTCATTGGCCCTGCTCCTGCTGGCTGACGCGCTGGGCGCAGTAATAAGTGTCGGAACAGACGAAGCTCTGGGTGCCGGCGTCGTCGAGAATCAACTCATCGAGGAACGATTCACGGCTGCCACAAATCGCGCAGCACGCTTCCCACTTCTGCGCTTCGAAGGGATGATCCTCGAAGTCGAGGCTGGTTACCTTGGTGTAAGGCGGCACCGCGTACAGACGCTTCTCGCGGCCAGCGCCGAACAACATCAGCGCCGGGCTCATGTCGAGCTTCGGGTTGTCGAATTTGGGGATCGGCGACGGGTCCATCACGTAGCGCTCGTCGACCATCACCGGGTAGGCGTACGCCGTGGCGATATGGCCGAAGGTGGCGATGTCTTCGTAAAGCTTGACGTGCATGACCCCGTAATCGTTGAGGGCGTGCATGGTCCGGGTCTCGGTTTCCGACGGTTCGATGAAGCGCAGCGGCTCGGGAATCGGCACTTGATAGACCATGATCTGATCGGCGTGCAGCGGGGTTTCCGGGATGCGGTGACGGGTCTGGATCACCGTCGCGTCAGGCGTGCTTTCGGTGGTTTCGACGCCTGCGGTGCGGGCGAAGAAGCGGCGGATCGACACGGCGTTGGTGGTGTCGTCGGCGCCCTGATCGATGACCTTGAGCACGTCTTCGTCACCGAGAATCGCGGCGGTCAACTGCATGCCACCGGTGCCCCAACCGTAAGGCAGCGGCATCTCGCGACCACCGAACGGCACCTGATAACCGGGGATCGCCACGGCCTTGAGCAAGGCGCGGCGGATCATGCGTTTGGTCTGTTCATCGAGGTAGGCGAAGTTGTACGCCGCATCGCGCACGGGTGCCTGGCTCACGTCATTCATGGTTTTGGCCCTCGGCAGGCTTGCGCAGTTTGCGGATCAGTTCCAGTTCGGCCTGGAAGTCGACGTAGTGAGGCAGCTTGAGGTGCGAGACGAAGCCGGCGGCCTCGACGTTGTCGCAGTGCATGAGCACGAACTCTTCATGTTGTGCTGGCGAGACGATCTCTTCGTTGTACTCGTCGGCGCGCAACGCACGGTCCACCAGCGCCATGCCCATGGCCTTGCGCTCCGCGTGTCCGAAGGCCAGACCGTAGCCGCGGGTGAACTGCGCCAGCTCCGTGGCCGAGCCGACGAACTGGTTGACCATCTCGCACTCGGTGACTTCGATGCTGCCCAGGTTGATCGCAAAACCCAGCTCTTCAGGGTCGATCCAGACCTCGACTTCGCCGATGCGGATTTCACCCGCGAAGGGGTGGTTGCGGCCATAACCGCGTTGGGTCGAATAGCCCAGCGCCAACAGGAAACCTTCGTCGCCACGGGCCAGGGCTTGCAGGCGTTGAGCGCGACTGGCGGGCAACTCCAGCGGGTCGCGGGTGATGTCGGCCACGCTTTCGCCGCTGTCGGATTCGGTCTTGATCAGGCCTTCCTGCGCCAGCAAACCGAGGACTCGCGGGCACGCTTCGAGGCTGGCATTCGGCGTGGTTTGCGGCCCCGGATATTCGCCTTCGGCCAGCAAGGCAAAGTCCAGCAGACGGTGGGTGTAATCGAAGGTCGGCCCCAGCAGTTGCCCGCCCGGCACGTCCTTGAAGGTCGCGGACAAGCGTCGGCTGAGCTGCATGTTCTGGGTATCGATCGGCAGGCTCGGGTTGAAGCGCGGCAACGTGGTGCGGTAGGCGCGCAGCAGGAAGATTGCTTCCACCAGATCCCCCGCCGCTTGCTTGATCGCCAGCGCGGCGAGTTCTTCGTCGTACAGCGAGCCTTCGCTCATCACCCGCGCCACTGCCAGCGGCAGTTGCTGACGGATCTGCTCGACACTCAACTCAGTGACTGCGGTATCGCCCCGACGTTTTTTTGCCAGCAGGCGGTGGGCATTGTCGATGGCCTGTTCGCCACCCTTGACGGCTACGTACATCAGGCACGCTCCTCTGCGATGCGGGTACTGCGCGGCAAACCGATCAGGTCGTGGCCGGCAGTGAAAAACAGGTCGAGGCCACGGGGGAATTCGTTGCGACGTTCACGTTCGCGCCACAAGCCATCGGCTACCGGCAGCGCCACGTCGTGTTCGCTTTCAATCCCCGGTCCACGCCACTTCAGCCCTGCCCCGCCATCGAGACTGGTCAGCTGAATGAACAAAGTGCAGGACTGGTCGGGATAACGATCATTGCCGGTGTCGAAACCGCTCAGGTCGAGCAGATCCTCGGTGGCAAGCAAGGCGAATCGCGCGTCTTCACGCTGGGTCGTCAGCGGGCAACCACAGTGGAACGCCAGGTTGGCGCGGATCAGCGGTGTGTCGAAGGACGGCGCCAGCCACAGCGGTGTGTCGACATCGAACATTGCCAGGCACAGTGCATATGTCGCGGGTGCCAGGCCTTCAAGGGTCGGCGTGGGGTGCAACGTCTGGATCAGACCGGGACCGGCCAAGGCCTTGAGTGCAGCGCGAAATCCGCGCTGGGCATCCAGCACCGGGTCGCTGAAGGCCGGTTGCAACAGCTGTGCGCTCATCAGTTTTCTCCTCGCACGAGGGTGAAGAATTCGACTTTGGTGGCGGCGGTTTCCGCCTCTTTTTGTGCCCGGCGCTCAGCTTGAGCGCCAGCCAGAGGCGTGATCATGTCCGCCAGCCAATGGCGCTGTTGCACGCCCTGCAAATGCGCGTCGGCCAGGGCGGCCAGTTCGGCGTGAACCTTGTCGCGCCCCGCCAGATAGCTGTAGCCGGTGCGGCCATCGGCCAGGCGCACCACGCAGCGGGTCACGCTCATTTCGCCGACGTTGAACGGCGCGCCATTGCCACCCATGCGGCCACGGACCAGGGTCATGCCGATTTCCGGGGCGCGGATCAGTTGGTATTCAATGTCGCGCAGCGCATCCTCAAAGGGCTGCAATTCACTGCGACGGGCGCGGGCCAGTACGCCGATCCAGTGCTGCCGTTCGGCGTGAGGAACAGGGTTTTGCATGGCATTCTCCATCAGGTGACGACCTGGTACTGGAAGCGATCCGAACGGCTGGTGGACTGGGCCAGCTCCACCGCACGGCCGTCGCGGTCGCGGGAAAGGGTGAAGACACTCAGCGCCGGCAGATGCCGGGGCATCAGCAGCAGCGCGGCTTCTTCGCGGTTGGGCAATCGGGCGCCGATCAGGCTCTGGGTACGGGTCAGCGGCAGGTCCCGCTCGCTCAGGTATTTGCGCAAAGAGCCACCGGTGTAGTCGGCCAGCAGCGGCGCGTGAGTGGCGCAGTAGCGATGGCGGATCAGGCTGACCGGTTGATTGTCGAGCTTGCGCAAGGTCTGCAATTCGATCATCGGCGCCATCTCGGCGATGCCCAGATATTGGGCTTCTTCGCGGCTGGCAAAGCAGTAACGGCGCTTGAGCAACAATGCTTCGACGCCATGCCCCTGGGCCGACAGCGACTGGCTGTAGGCACTGTCGGCGGTCATCGAATAAATCAGCGGCCGCTCCAGCACTTGGGTACCTTTGCCCTGGCGGCGCAACAGGCTGCCTTCGAACACCAGTTCATCGATGGCACGGCGCAAGGTGTGGCGATTGACGCCGAAGCGCTCGGCCAGCATCACCTCGCCCGGCATGAAATCCCCGGCGCGGTACTCCGCCAGCTCCCGCCGCAGGATGTCGGCCAATTCGCGGTACACCGGCTCATCTTGTCTAGACAACTGCATGCTTTAAAAAAAGCGCCCGGGGGCACCCCTCCGAAAAAGTCAGATGAACTGCTTGCGCAGGCGTTGCGACAGGATGTCGATCAGGCTGACGATAACGATGATCACCAGCAGCACGGCGCAGGTCTGCGTGAACTGGAAGGCGCGGATGTTCTCCCACAGAATCACCCCGATCCCGCCTGCGCCGACCATTCCCACCACCGTCGCCGAACGTACGTTGGCCTCGAAGCGGTACAACGCGTAGGACACCCACAGCGGCATCACTTGCGGAATCACGCCGTAGATCACCTCTTGCAAGGCACTGGCACCAGTGGCGCGAACACCTTCGACCGGGCCCGGATCAATCGCTTCGACGGCTTCGGCGAACAGCTTGGCGAGTACGCCGGTGGTGCTGATCCACAGCGCCAATACCCCGGCAAACGGCCCCAGCCCGACGGCCACCACGAACAACATGGCGAAGACCATTTCGTTGATCGAGCGGAACGCATCCATCACCCGGCGCAGCGGTTGGTGGATCCACCACGGTGTGATGTTTTCCGAGCAGAGAATGCCCAGCGGCACCGAGCAGACAATCGCCAGCACCGTGCCCCACAGGGCGATTTGTACGGTGACGAGCATTTCCTTGAGGTACATGCGCCATTCATGGAAATCCGGCGGGAAGAAGTCCCCGGCGAACGTCGCCATGTTTCCCGAGTCGCGGTACAGCGCCATCGGATTCATTTCAGCGCCGTGCCAGGCCCAGGCCAGCAGGACCAGAAACAGGCCCCAAGCGGCGTATTGCGGCCAGGTACGCTTGCCAACAGCTTCAGCGTGCAGAGTGGTCATTAGGGTTCTCTAGATTGCGTAATGCAGAACCTGCAGGAGCGAGCCTGCTCGCGATGGTCGTCAACGATGACGCGGGAAACCGGGAGAAACGCGGTGTCCATACGTTCATCGACGGAACGCCGCCCGGAGCAGGCTCGCTCCTACCGGGGTTAGCCGTTGGCTGCGGATTTTTTGTCGGCGGTTTTGTCGAGCAAGGTGATGCGCTCTTGCAGCTTCGCCAGCTCGGCATCGATCTCGGCCAGTTTTTTGGTTTTATCGGCCGCATCAAGCTTGGTGTCCGCAGTGATCGTGGTGCGTTGCTTGAACAACTCGAGCTGACGAATCGGCAGCAACTGGTCGTCGCTGGACTTCAGGAACATGCCCAGTTGCATGCCCTTGAGCACCGCTTTCTCTTCGTCGGTGTCGCCGTAGCTGAAGATGAAATCGCGGATCTTGCTCTTCTCGCTGTCACTCAGCGCTTTGCTCCATACCAGTGGGTCGGCAGGGATCAGCGGCGACTTCCAGATCACTTTCAGCAGCGCAGCTTTGTCGGGCTGGGTGACTTCCAGGCGATCCCAGCTTTCGGTGTTGAACGTCGCCACATCCAGTTGCCCCTTGGCCACGCTCAAGGCGTTGACCTCATGGCTGGAATTGAGCGTGCGCTTGAACGCGGTGGCGGCATCGACGTTGTTCTTGGCGAACACGTAGTAGCCCGGCACCAGATAGCCCGAGGTGGAGTTCGGATCACCGTTGCCGAAGGTCAGGTTCTTGGCGTCTTTGAGCATGTCGTCGACCGAGTTGATCGGGCTGTCTTTGCGCGCGATCAACACGCTCCAGTAACCGGCAGCGCCACTGGCTGCAGCGGTCTGGGCGAAGATCTCGCCGTTGGAACGGTCCACGGCTTCGATGGCAGCCTTATTGCCCAGCCACGCTACATCGACCTTGTTGAAACGCATGCCCTGGATCAGGCCGGCATAGTCGGAAGCGAATGTGGCGTTGATCTTCAAGCCGGTTTGCTTCTGCATGTCATCGAGGAATGGCTGCCAGACGCTCTTGAGGTTTTGCGAAGACTCGGTGGACATGATGCCGAAGTTGATGGCTTTTTCTTCAGCCTGGGCGGTGCCCATCAAACAACCGGTGAGCAGTGCTGCACCAGCAAAAACGCGACCGATACGGTTCAACATGGAAAAGTTTCCTAAGGGTGAACGGTTGGGGAATCCGGAGTGATCAAACACGCGCCAGCACCAGCCGGGGTGCAGCTTCGTTGTGACGGGAAGGCTCGGAGCACATGAGGCTGGTGTCGATGTCGGCACCGTACAGATCGTTGAGGAACGCGCCACTGAGCTCAGTACCCGGGCCATCGAAATGAATCCGACCGGCCTTCAGCGCCACGGCGCGCGGGCAATAGCGGGTGGCGTAGTCGACCTGATGCAGGGTCACCACCACGGTCTTGCCGTCGCGGCGATTGATGTCGGCGAGGATTTCCATAACCTTGCGCGCCGATTCCGGATCCAGGGAGGCGATCGGCTCGTCCGCAAGGATGACTTCGGCACGCTGGGTCAGCGCACGGGCAATCGCCACGCGTTGCTGCTGCCCACCTGACAGGGTCGAGGCGCGCTGTGCGGCGAGGTCAGCCAGGCCGACGCGGGCCAGGGACTCCATGGCGAACTGTTTTTCCTCGGCATTGAACAGGCCCAGGTTGCCACGCCAGCGCGGCATGCGGCCCAGGCAACCGAGCAGCACGTTGTCGAGCACGCTCAGGCGATTGACCAGGTTGAACTGCTGGAAGATGTAGCCGATGTCGGCGCGCAAGCGGCGCACCTTGCCATTGAGCCGTCCGCTCGCCTGTACTTCCCGCCCCAGCACTTTGACGCTGCCACCGTTGTTTTTATCGCAACAGGCCAGGCCCGCGAGATGGCGCAACAAGGTGGATTTGCCGGAGCCGGACGCGCCGATCAGCGCGACCATCTCACCGGCCGCGATGGTCAGTTCGAGGTCGACCAGTGCGGTCTTACGCGCAAAGGTCTTGTTCAGATGATCGACATGGATAGCTGCGTTCATGGGCTTCTCTGTCTGGTTGAACAGCCGTCCGTGGCCGTATTTGAGTTCAACAGACTTTAGGCACGTCGCATGTCAGCCCTATGACTTGCACATGTCACTGGGTGAATCATTTGATGAAGGTTTTGTGAAAGGTTGAGCTGGGGGGCTGCCGCGTTTGATCTTGATCCACCCGCCCCCTCGGGAGGCTGAGTGGAGGTGTTTATCCGGGGATTGGCGCGCAGCGCCGTTCGACGCAGTCGAACTCATTGCATGTAGGTCGAAGCGAAGCCGACCGGAGGGCAATGCCCCCGGATGAATACCGGAGCGAAGGAACGCCGAGCCTCAGCGAGGGGCCGTACGTAAGGGGCGAGACCTTTTGGTTCCTTTTGGCTGGGCCGGCACTCCGGGCGTTTGCCAAAAGTGACCCGCTGTAAGAGCGGAACCATAAGTCGCCATTACCGCAGAAACGGATATGTATCCGGTCAACAAAAGACAGGCCGGCTATCAGGCCGCCTTCGCGAACAAACTCATTCCCAAAGAGTTCACACGCCGCCCGAAAAACACTCAACGCCCACAAAAAAGGCGACCCGAAGATCGCCTCTCTGCGTTACTGCTCGAACTGCCGTCCCAACCCGCCCGGCACCCCGTGGATATCCGTTTCCTCCCAAGGCCCTTTCGGGCTGATCGAACGGCTCCAGCCATTATCCCAACGGTAGTAAGTCCGCTGGCGATAGAAGGTATTGGGTTGGTCATCAAGCACATAAACCCCCAGCTTCTGATCCCAATGACTGTTCCCGCCCGGCGGCGGCGCGAAGCTGGCCGAGGTACGCGGCATCGGCTTGGCCGGTTTGGCCGGGACGCTCGGTTTGCTCGGGGTGGGCGACGTCGATGGCGTAGGTTTGGGCTGCGACGGCGGCATCGGTGTCGGGGTCGGCTGTTCCGGTGGACGCTGGACCGCACAAGCGCTTAACCCCAAAACAGCGCTGAGCAGGGCAATACGAGCAATGGCGGTCATGGTGGCGTTTCCTGTTATTTATCCGGGCTGTCGATGGTCAGTTGTTGTAGCGCGGTAGTGCTGCTGGCCAGGGGCTGGCTGCGACCGATCCACTCGCCTGCCGTTGGTTTGCCGGCACGGGAAATGCGCGCAACCAGTTGGACTTCAGGAAAGTTCGACAGTTTCAATTGCGGCATCATTGCATCGGCATCGCCCAGTTCGACGGTGACCGGCAGGTCTGCCACGGTCAGGCGCTTGACCGCCAGCGGAGCCGGTGGACCGGATACCGCACGGGCGAAAATGAATACGCTGTCGCCGGGCTGGACCTTGGTTTTGAGCTCCGCTGCCAGATCGACGCTGACCTTGAGCAGTGCCGCAGCCTTCGCCACAGGTGCTGTTGCAACCTTGCCGCCACTGGCCACCAGTTTCTCCGTGGCCCGGGTAATGCCGCCTTGCAACGCCTCGCGAGACTTGTCCTCAGGTGCCAGTTGCGCCAGAAGCCGGTTCCAATAATCGATGGCGTCCTGATAACGCTCGCTTTCAAACGCGGCGATACCGAGCAGGCCGAGACTGGTGACTTCTTTCGGATCGGCCTTGAGCGCTTCATCCGTCAGGGCCTGGACTTTGTCCGACCACTTCTTGCCATCGGCGAAATACTGCGCTTGGGCCCACTGGCCGAGCAGTTCCGGCTCGCGACCGGCGAGGCTCACCGTGCGCTCGAACATCTTCGCCGCATCCGCTGGACGATCCTGCGCC
This sequence comes from Pseudomonas sp. PDM31, assembly GCF_019218965.1. Lineage (NCBI taxonomy): Bacteria > Pseudomonadati > Pseudomonadota > Gammaproteobacteria > Pseudomonadales > Pseudomonadaceae > Pseudomonas > Pseudomonas sp. PDM31. Next base: position 183,690 of record NZ_JAHUWS010000009.1, read on the forward strand.
ATGTAGGTACGAGCGAGGAAATACACGCCTTCTGCGGAATCCGGTTGAGCGGCGACGGTGCGCTCCAGGCGACGGGTCATTTCTTCCATCGTTTGCGGTGCATGGGCGAATTCGCGGGTCAGTTCGACCTTGTCGCTGGCACCGTAATGCAAGTACAAGCCCAGACCGAGAACCGGCACCAGAACTGCCGCCAGCAATGGCAAGGGCTTGCCCAAACGAGACACCCGCGGCGCTTCGACCCCCTCGGTGTCCGCCAGCAACTCCCGGGCTGCCTCGGCGCGCCCGGTATCCATCTGCGCCGCATCAAGCACGCCCTCTTCCTGCTGAGTCTGCAACTCAGCCACGCGCTCCTGATACAAGGCGACGTTCAGGGCGGTACGATCCTCTTCGAGTTGTGCACGACGACTGCGCAGGATCGGGATCAACAGAAAACTCAGGGCAACCAGTAGCAGCAGACCTGCAGCAAGCCAGAAATCAATCATTCTTGGTTTTTATCCAACAGGTGGTCGAGGCGCGAGCGCTCCTCGGCGGAAAGCTCATCCTTGGTGTCAGAGCGTTGCACACGACGGCGGCGCACGATCACCGCGATGATCACCACACCGCCAAGCAGCAGGCCGGCCGGGCCGAACCAGAGCAGCGCGGTCTTGGCGTTCAGGGCTGGTTTGTAGCGCACGAAGTCACCGTAGCGATCGACCATGAAGTCGATGATCTGCTGGTTGTCCTTGCCCTCGCCGAGCATGCGGAAAATTTCCTTGCGCAGGTCGGCGGCGATCGGTGCGTTGGAGTCGGCAATATCCTGGTTCTGACACTTGGGGCAACGCAGCTCCTTGGTCAGCTCGCGAAAGCGCTCGCGATCGCCTTCCTTGGCGAACTCGTAGGTGTCGATGGCTGCATGTGCGACGCCGGCCATGCTCAAGCCCAGAACAGCGGCGGCAATCCAGCGCTTCATGGCTTGGCCTCGTCGACCAGCGCCTGATATTTGGCCGCCAGTTTTTCGCGCCAGACCTGCTCGTCGATCACGCCGACAAACTTGTCACGGATGATGCCCTTGGCGTCGATGAAGAAGGTTTCCGGCGCGCCATACACGCCGAGGTTCAGGCCCAGCGAGCCTTCATCGTCACGAATGTCCAGCACATAGGGGTTGTGGAATTCGCTCAGCCACTTCAAGGCATCGGCATTGACGTCCTTGTAGTTGATGCCGTAGATCACCACGCCCTGCCCGGCCAGCTTGTTCAGCACCGGGTGCTCGACCCGGCAGGAAATGCACCAGGTACCCCAGACATTGACCAACGCCGGTTTGCCGAGGATGTCGGCACGGGTCAGGGTCTTGTCGCCCTGCACCGCCGGCAGGGAAAATTCCGGGAACGGCTTGCCGATCATCGCCGAAGGTAACTCGGCCGGGTTCAGGTACAGCCCACGGTACAGAAATACGGCAACCACCAGAAAAATCGCCAGTGGCAACAACATCAACCAACGTCTCATGCAGTGGCTCCCGACATGCCCAGTGCTTCACGCACACGGCTTTTCACCTTGACCCGATAACGCCGATCCAGCGCCGCCAGCAATCCGCCCAAACCGGTCAGCAGACCGCCGAACCAGATCCAGCGCACGAACGGTTTGACGTGAACGCGCACGGCCCAGGCGCCATCGCCCAGGGGTTCGCCGAGGGCAACGTAGATGTCACGGGTAAAACCGGCGTCGATCCCGGCTTCGGTCATCACCGAGTTCTGCACGGTGTAGAGACGCTTCTCCGGGTGCAGCACGCTGACTTCCTTGCCGTTGCGGATGACGCGAACAGTGCCCTTGTCGGAGGTGAAGTTGGGGCCTTCGTAGTGCTTGGCCCCTTCGAACACGAAGTGATAACCGGCCAGGTCCATGGACTCGCCCGGTTCCAGGCGCAGGTCACGCTCGGCGCTGTTCTGGCTCGACAACACGACACCCAGGGCGCATACGGCGATGCCCAGGTGCGCGACCTGCATGCCCCAGTAGCTGCGGGTCAGGGTCGGCAAGCCCTTGATCAGGCCTTTGTGCCGGGTCTTGTCGAAGATGTCACGCACACCGGCCAGCAACACCCAGGCCGCGAGCATGAAGGTCGCCAGGACCGCCCAGTTGAAATCGCCATACGCAATACCGGCCACAACGGCCAGGGCGGCGCTGCCGAGCAGTACCGGCGTGAGCATGCTCAACAGCCATTTCACCGGCGTGTCTTTCCAGCGCACGATCATACCGACTGCCATCACCACCATCAGCAACGCCATCAACGGAATGAACAGCGCGTTGAAGTACGGCGGGCCGACCGACAGTTTGGCGCCCGTCATGGCATCGAGAATCAGCGGATACAAAGTGCCCAGCAGGATCATCGAAGCCGCTACCACCAGCACCAGGTTATTGCCCAGCAACAGCGTTTCCCGCGACCACAGGTTGAAGCCGACCTGGCTCTTGACCACCGGCGCGCGCAGGGCGAACAGGGTCAACGAACCACCGACCACAAACAGCAGGAAAATCAGGATGAACACGCCACGCTCCGGGTCGGAGGCAAAGGCGTGCACCGAAGTCAGTACGCCGGAACGCACGAGAAAGGTGCCCAGCAGGCTCAAGGAGAACGCGGCGATGGCCAGCAGCACCGTCCAGCTCTTGAACACGCCACGTTTTTCCGTGACCGCCAGGGAGTGAATCAGCGCGGTGCCGACCAGCCATGGCATGAACGAGGCGTTTTCCACCGGGTCCCAGAACCACCAGCCGCCCCAGCCGAGTTCATAGTAGGCCCACCACGAACCGAGGGTGATGCCGATACCGAGGAAGGCCCAGGCCACGATGGTCCATGGACGCGACCAGCGTGCCCACGCGGCATCCAGGCGACCGCCCATCAGCGCCGCAATGGCAAAGGCGAAGGCCACGGAGAACCCGACGTAGCCCATGTACAGCATCGGCGGGTGAACGATCAGGCCGATGTCCTGCAACAACGGATTAAGGTCGGCGCCATCGGTGGGCACTTGCGGCAGGATGCGCTTGAACGGGTTGGAGGTCATGATCAGGAACAGCAGGAAACCGGTGCTGATCATGCCCATCACCGCCAGCACGCGGGCCAGCATGACTTGCGGCAACTGCCGGGAGAACACCGATACCGCGAAGGTCCAGCCACCCAGAATCAACGCCCACAACAGCAAGGAACCTTCGTGGGCACCCCACACGGCACTGAACTTGTAGTACCAGGGCAAGGCGCTGTTGGAGTTATTGGCCACATAGGCGACGGAAAAATCATCCACCATGAAGGCATAAGTCAGACAGCCGAAGGCAAACGCCAGAAAGGTGAACTGCCCCCAGGCGGCCGGCTGGGCCAGGCTCATCCACAGGCGGTCACCGCGCCAGGCACCGAGCAACGGCACCACGGCTTGGGCGAGGGCGAAGCACAGGGCCAGGATCATGGCCAGGTGCCCAAGTTCGGGAATAAAGATACCGGACGTCATGGATCAACCCTCCTTCGCGGGCGTTGGAGCTGATTGACCGCTGTCTTTCAAAGCCTTGGTCACTTCCGGCGGCATGTACTTCTCATCGTGCTTGGCCAGCACTTCGTCTGCCACTACCACGCCATCGGCGTTGATCTTGCCCAAGGCGACAATGCCCTGCCCTTCGCGGAACAGGTCCGGCAGGATGCCGCGGTAGGTGATGGTCACGGATTTGTTGAAGTCGGTGACGACAAACTTCACATCCAGGGAATCGCCGGAGCGCTGCAGCGAGCCCGCCTCGACCATGCCGCCGGCACGGATGCGCGTGTCCTGCGGGGCTTCACCGTTGGCGATCTGGGTCGGTGTGTAAAACAGATTGATGTTCTGCTGCAGGGCGCTCAGGGCCAGGCCAACGGCAGCGCCGACCCCGACCAGGATCGCGAGAATGATGATAAGACGCTTTTTGCGCAGCGGATTCACTTGCCGTTCTCCCGGCGCAGACGACGCGCCTCTTGTTGCAGATACCGCTTGCGGGCCAGGATCGGCGCCGCCACGTTGAGGGTCAGCACCACCAGGCAGATGCCATAGGCTGACCAGACATACAGGCCATGATGACCCATGGCGATGAAGTCGCCGAATGAAGCGAAACTCATCGAGCGGCCTCCAGGCTGTTTTCCACTTCGGCTTTGACCCAACTGGCCCGGGCTTCGCGCTTGAGCACTTCAAGGCGCATGCGCAGCAGCAGGACCGCGCCGAAGAAACAGTAGAAACCCAACGCCGTCAACAGCAGTGGCAGCCACATCTCGGCGGGCATCGCCGGTTTTTCCGTGAGGGTGAAGGTCGCGCCCTGGTGCAGGGTGTTCCACCACTCTACCGAGTACTTGATGATCGGGATGTTGATCACACCAACAATCGCCAGCACCGCACAGGCCTTGGCCGCGCTGTCACGATTGCTGATGGCGTTGCCCAGCGCAATGAGACCGAAGTACAGGAACAGCAGGATCAGCATGGACGTCAGGCGTGCATCCCAGACCCACCACGAGCCCCAGGTCGGTTTGCCCCAGATCGCCCCGGTGACCAGCGCCACGGCGGTCATCCAGGCACCGATGGGCGCGGCGCATTGCAGGGCGACGTCGGCCAGTTTCATTTTCCAGACCAGGCCGACGATGCCGCACACGGCCAGCATCACGTAGATGGACTGCGCCAGCATGGCAGCCGGGACGTGGATGTAGATGATGCGAAAGCTGTTGCCCTGCTGGTAATCCGGCGGCGCGAAGGCCAGGCCCCAGACCACGCCAATGCCGATCAGCAGCAACGCCGCGACGCTCAGCCAGGGCAGCAGTTTGCCGCTGATGCCGTAAAACCATTTGGGCGAGCCAAGCTTGTGAAACCACGTCCAGTTCATACTCTGTTTCCGTCACGGTTGCTCTTTACTGTGAAGAGCCAGGGCCTGCTTTTTTTTTCAAAAAGAGTGGTTAATTTTTAACCAGGCCTCATTATTATTCGCCGACGCTGATCTTCAGGCCAGCAGCTATTGCAAAAGGTGTCAGAGTTATCGCCAGGGCGGTCAGGCTGCCAAGCCACAGGAGATAACCGGTCGCCGGCATGCCCTGCAAGGCTGCCTGCAAGGCGCCACTGCCAAGGATCAATACCGGGATGTACAGCGGCAGAATCAGCAACGCCAGCAACAGGCCGCCGCGTTTCAATCCCACCGTCAATGCCGCGCCCACTGCACCGAGCAGGCTCAGCACCGGTGTACCGAGCAGCAACGAAAGCAGCAACACCGGCAGACAGGCGGCAGGCAAACCGAGCATCAACGCCAGCAAAGGCGCGAGCAACACCAGTGCCAGGCCGGAAAACGCCCAGTGTGCCAGCACCTTGGCCAAAACCAGAAGAGCCAGGGGGTGCGGCGAAAGGACCCACTGTTCGAGCGATCCATCCTCGAAATCACTGCGGAAAAGCCCATCCAGCGAGAGCAAGACCGATAAAAGTGCCGCCACCCAGACCAGTCCCGGAGACAAGGTTTGCAACAATTGAGACTCGGGTCCGACCGCCAGCGGGAACAGCGCAACCACGATGGCGAAAAATACCAGCGGATTGGCCAGTTCCGCGGGACGACGAAACAGCAGGCGAGCCTCGCGGGCGACCAACAGGCCGAAAACACTCATACGGCCCAGTTCCCCAGATCAATGTTGCGATAACCGGCCGGCATCCGGCTCAGGGTGTGGTGAGTCGTCAACACCACCATGCCGCCACGTTCACAGTGGCCGGCCAAGTGTTCTTCAAGCTGCGCCACGCCTTGTTTATCGAGGGCGGTAAACGGCTCGTCGAGTATCCACAACGGCGGACTGTCCAGGTACAAGCGCGCCAGCGCGACGCGACGCTGCTGGCCGGCGGACAGGGTGTGGCACGGAACGTCTTCGAACCCACGCAGCCCGACCGCCGCCAAAGCCTGCCATATCGCCTCATGGTCAGCCGGATGATGCAAGGCACACAGCCAGCTCAGGTTCTCCTCCGGCGTCAGCAAATCCTTGATCCCCGCCGCGTGACCGATCCACAGCAGATTGCGCGCCAGCTCGCTGCGTTGCGCGTTCAACGGCTGGCCATTGAGCAACACCCGGCCCGCGGTCGGCTGCATCAGCCCGCTCAGCAGGCGTAAAAGACTGGTCTTGCCACTGCCGTTGGGGCCGCTGATCTGTACCATTTCGCCACTGGCCAGTCGCAACTCGAGGTTTTCGAAGAGCAGCCGAAGGTCTCGCTCGCAGGCAAGGTCAACGGTTTGCAGGACGGGACTGGTCAAGGGATCACGGGCCTTATACGGTTCAAGTCGGCACTGGCGCGGCCGTTAAAGAGATGCAGCATAAATGCAATGACAGCTTGTTCCAGAGAGCTGCGTCAAATAATTGCAAAGTTTTCGCCATTTTTGGATACAACGGCGCCGCATTATACATGCCATGCCTTACTCTAAAGAGTGCATTTTCCTCAGGTTGTGACCGCGTATGACAGGCGAAATGAACATCCTGACGCTACCGCAAATCCTCCCGGCGACTTCGCGCCCGCAGGTGCTCAGCGGTGAGTTGCTCAAGTTGCAGACGCCGATGGACGGGCTGATCAGCGTCGGTCAAACCGCCCAGGCCGAAGTGTTGTCGCTTAAGCAGACAGACCAGACTTTCCAGATGCTGCTCAAGGTCACACTCGACAGCGGCCGCCAGACCACGGTCCAGACTACCGGTAATCAACCGTTGGCCCTGGGCACCACACTGGTCGTCAGCCAACCCTCGGCCGGCAGCCTGGCCGTGACGGTACAACAGGCCATTGCTTCCAGCATCGCCACCCTCACCCGCCTCGACACCGCGCAACTGCCCGTTGGCACCTTGCTGCAGGGTAAAGTACTGACCTCGCAAGTGCTGCCCCGGTTGCCCGGCCAGCCCCTGGTATTTCGCTCGATGGTGAGCCTGCTCAACACCGCACTGAGCGGCAGCACCCTGAGCATCGACAGCCCGCAGCCCTTGCGCATCGGCACCTTGTTGAGCGCGCAGGTGCAGGACGCCCAGACCGTGAAATTCGTGCCTCTGAGCAGTCGACAGGAACAACTGGCGGTGACCCGGCAACTGGTCGACCAGCAAAGTCGCCAGGGATCGCTGGATGGCTTGCTCAAGCTCCTGCAGAGCCTTCCACCCTCAGACCAGACATCCGCTGAGTTGCGCAGCGCCGCTACCCTTTTGCTCGCCGGCCTGCCGGATGTTCAACAGTTGAGTACGGCCAAAGGCCTTGCCCAGGCCCTTGCCGGCAGCGGTGTGTTTCTCGAAAGCAAACTGCTCACCGGGCAAAACCCGACGCTGGCGCCCGACATGAAGGGCGATCTGCTCAAACTGGTGGCGCAATTGAGTCAGGGCCTGCCGACCAACACCAGCCTCGGCGCGATCGTTGCGGCCAACACCCTCGCCCAGACCATGCCGAGTTTCGTGCGCAACGCCCTGGGCATGCTCGGCCAGGTCAGCGCCAAACCGTCGCCGACCGGCTTTCCGCTTGCCGAGCGCCAACTGCCAGGCGCCGAGGGTGAGGATGACCTCGAACACCTGCTGCGCCTGGCCGCCGCCGCGGTTTCACGCCTGCAGAGCCACCAGTTGGCAAGCCTGGAACAAACTGGCGTCACCGCCGACGGACGGCTGATGAGCACCTGGCAGCTGGAAATCCCGATGCGCAATCTGCAAGACATCGTGCCCTTGCAGGTCAAGTTCCAGCGTGAAGAGGCCCCTGAGCACGACCACCCCAATGAGCGCCGCGAAGAACGCGAAACGAAACAACAACTGTGGCGTGTAGAGCTGGCCTTCGACATGGAACCCTTGGGCCCCTTGCAGATTCAGGCACAGTTGATCAAAGGCAGCCTGTCCAGCCAGCTGTGGGCCGAACGGCCTTATACCGCCAGCCTGATTGAAAGCAACCTCGCCGGCCTGCGCGAACGCCTGCTGTCCTGCGGCCTGAACGTCGGCGACCTCGACTGTCACCACGGCTCGCCGCCCCAAGGCCCCCAAACCCGCCTCGATCAACGCTGGGTCGACGAAACCGCATGAAAAACCCCAACGCCCCACGCCAGGCCATCGCCCTCAAGTACGACGGCAGCCACGCCCCTACCCTCACCGCCAAGGGCGACGAAGAACTGGCCGAAGAAATCTTGCGCATTGCCCGCGACTGCGAAGTGCCAATCTATGAAAACGCCGAGCTGGTGAGAATGCTGGCGCGCATGGAGCTGGGGGACAGTATTCCTGAGGAGCTGTATCGGACGATTGCCGAGATCATTGCGTTTGCCTGGAACTTGAAGGGGAAGTTTCCGCCGGGGCAGGATCCGGATGCGCCGAGGGTGGAGAAGGACATCAGCGAACGCGGGGATGACTATTGAGGTTTAGAGGACGTCTTCGCGGGCAAGCCCGCTCCCACAGCTAATCTGCGGTGAACGCATGTTCTATGCCGGACATAAAACCACTGTAGGAGCGAGCCTGCTCGCGATGGAGGTATGAGCGCCGCGTTTCTCCAGAAGGCCCGCGTCATCGTTAACGTCCATCGCGAGCATGCTCGCTCCTACAGATTTCTATCAGTGCTTGTGCAACTTGCTCATCAACTGCGCCTCCCACAGCTAATCTGCGGTGAACACATGTTCTGTGCCGGACATAGAACCACTATAGGGGCGAGCATGCTCGCGATGGAGGTATGAGCGCCGCGTTTCTCCAGAAGGCCCGCGTCATCGTTAACGTCCATCGCGAGCATGCTCGCTCCTACAGATTTCTATCAGTGCTTGTGCAACTTGCTCATCAACTGCGCCTCCCACAGCTAATCTACGGTGAACGCTTGTTCTGTGCCGGACATAGAACCACTGTAGGAGCGAGCATGCTCGCGATGGCGGTATGAGCGCCGTGTTTCTCCAGGAAGCCCGCGTCATCGTTAACGTCCATCGCGAGCATGCCAAATAGAGACAATCAACTAATTAATCACTTAAGAGCGCCACTCTTCACTCCAACTCAATTTCTTCGGCGACTAGTCCCTGTTGCCCTCGGGTTCTCGAGAAGCGAATACGTTTACCGACAAGCGGCAGATGGTCCAGCAACCACATATTTTGTCTAATATTCACCTTGTAAATTTCATTTTCAAGGTCATCATCCCGGACCGTGCAAGTCGAACGATCGCCATAACCCGGAGCCCCCGGTGTAAAGGAGTCAATAACTCCTGCTGTGCGATTCGAGTTACTTTCCATATAAACCTCACGCTTATCAAAAATTAATGTTTTACATCGCCTCATCCCCACATCGAATGAGAAGCCCCATTAAACACACAATGCAGCAGCGAGAATACTGTCAGATATACCAGCTAACACCTCTAAAGCGCCAACTTGATTACTCGGCAAAAAAATCACACACCCGAAATAGATTCAAATATTTAACGCAACAAAATAAACAATGCACAACACTGAATAACAAAATAATTCCAACAAAAAAAATCGCAGCTCAGGCTGGGATTTTTTCTTTTTTTGACTTGCCAATTTAAATACTAACTGCGCCTATGCAACTTGCTCATCAACTCCGCCCCCCGCCCCGGTCAATCTGCAGCACCGGGGCAGTTGATGCCCACCATCACGTGCAGTTAGTGCCGGGACAACATTGATTAGAGGCTTCCGATGGATTTTGTTAGCGGCAAACCGGTGGCGGGATCAAGTCCCTTCTCGGCGCTGAGTTTCTCGATCAGTTCTGCTGATGGGATGATGGGAACAGCCGAGTCACGCTCTCGTTTCCATTGGAAGGTACCGTCCCAATCGGGGAGGGTCGCAGGTGGGAGTGGGACGATGTCATCCAGATCGGGCATTTTTGCCCCGAGATGTTCGTGTCGCGTCAGGAAGTCGCTGATTTTATTGTATCGAACGACGCGCTCGTCATCCTGCTGTAAAGCCAGATAGTTAAGTTCGTTAGAAGCAGGTGGGCCTTTGAATGCATTGGCGAGACTATACGCACTCAGATCATCGCCATTTCGTGTCGCTGTATGGTATCCCTTCAGAGCCTCTTGATAAAGTCCCGAATCTTGCAAGTAGCTTGAGTAGTCTCTCGCTGCCAATCGATTACCTTGCTCCATTGCACACTTATACATCGCCAATAGGATATCGGCCGTATTTGGTACATAGGATAGAAGCCTCCCTACGTAATACTGAGCGTCTGGGCTACCTAAGTCGGCCGCCCGCCGAAAGTACGCCCTGGAGGCCGCGACATCCTGTTTAACGCCATACCCCAATTCCAAGTAATGCGCCAAATCGTAATAAGCTCCCGGGATATCTTGAGCAACATAATATTCAGCCAGGTCGATGACCTCTTTACTGGCGTCAGGAGAGTGGGCTTGTCCGGTTGACAACAGAAATTGTAGATTGGTTGCAGCCTTGTAATGGTCGTGTGCAGCCGCGATACGATAATAGCGGGCAATATCGTCGTAATTTTTCTGCCCTTTACGCTTTTCCAGATAAAGGCCATACCGATAGAAAACGTCCGCGTCCTGGTTCAACACAGGCAAGGAATCGCGCTCATATACGCACTTGAACTCCAGCCCACTGTAGGCAAAGTCCACCGACGCGGCATCAGGCATCTGCTCTTCTTTTTTTGAGCAGGCCATGATCATCAAGAAGCTGAACAATGCCAGTAGCGGCTTACTCGCCCCCGCCCGATTATTTATTAAATTGCCCGGCATAGATTCACTCGACAATTAATGAATTACGCATCATCTACTCAATTCCTCTGAACTGCCCAACTCGCGCCCCGACGGTAACGGTCAGGTATTCCCGGTGGGTTTTGGCAGTGGCAACCCCGTGGCGGGATCAAGTCTCTTTTCGGCGCTGAGTTTCTCGATCAGCTCTGCTGAAGGAATGTTTGGAACAGCCGAGTCACGCTCTCGTTTCCATTGGAAGGTACCGTCCCACTCGGGGAGAGTCGCAGGTGGGAGTGGGACGATGTCATCCAGATCAGGCATTTTTGCGCCTAGGTGCTCGTGTCGGGTCAGAAAATCGCTAATTTTATTGTATCGATCGACTCGCTCGTCATCTTGCTCAACAGCCAGATAGTACAGTGCATCGGACGCTGGCGGCCCTTCGAAGGCACTCGCCAGTTGACTAGCACTACTGTCATCGCCATTGCGAATTGCTATTTGGAAGCCCTGTAGAGCTTCTTGGTACAGCTCTGATCCTTGCGAATAAATTGCGTATTTTCTTCCCGCCGCGCGATGACCTTGTTCCATCGCACACTGGTACATCGCCAGCATGGTTTCTGCCGTATTGGGTACGTAGGATAGAAGCCTGCCTATATAGTATTGGGCGTCCGGATTCCCCAAATCGGCCGCTCGCCGAAAATAGGATCTTGAGGCTGCGACATCCTGTTTGACGCCATAACCCAGTTCCAGATAATGCGCCATGTCGTAATAAGCCCCCGGGATATGTTGAGCAACATAATATTCAGCCAGGTCGATGACCTCTTTACTGGCGTCAGGAGAGCGGGCTTGTCCGGTTGACAGCATGAACTGCAGATTAGTCGCGGCCTTATAATGATCGTGTGCAGCCGCGATACGATAGTAACGAGCGATCTCGTCGTAATCCTTCTGCCCTTTACGCTTTTCCAAGTAAAGACCATACCGATAGAAAACGTCCGCGTCCTGGTTCAACACAGGCAAGGAATCGCGCTCATATACGCACTTGAATTCCGGCCCACTGTAGGCAAAGTCCACCGACGCGGCATCAGGCACCTGCTCTTCTTTTTTTGAGCAGGCCATGATCATCAAGAAGCTGAACAATGCCACTAGCAGCTTACTCGCCCCCGCCCGATTATTTATTAAATTGCCCGGCATAGATTCACTCGACAATTAATGAATTACGCATCATCTTCTCACTTCCTCCGAACTGCCCAACTCGCGCCCCGACGGTAACGGTCAGGTATTCCCGGTGGGTTTTGGCAGTGGCAACCCCGTGGCGGGATCAAGTCCCTTTTCGGCGCTGAGTTTCTCGATCAGCTCTGCTGAAGGAATGTTTGGAACAGCCGAGTCACGCTCTCGTTTCCATTGGAAGGTACCGTCCCACTCGGGGAGGGTCGCAGGTGGGAGTGGGACGATGTCATCCAGATCGGGAATCTTTGCACCGAGATGCTCGTGGCGCCTTAGGAAATACTGAATTTTTTTATATCGATCGACGCGCCCGTCATCTTGTTGCAGAGCCAAGTAGTAAAGCTCATCAGACCTCTGGGGGCCTGCGAAAGCACTTACAAGATTGCCAGCACTGTTTGCGTCGCCGTTTCGAATTGCAGATTGGTAACCTTCGAGCGACTCTTGGAAAGCCCCTAAGACTTTCGAGTAACTTGCGTAACTTCTACCCGCCAAACGATTACCCTGTTCCATTGCGCACTTGTACATTGCCAGCATGATATCGGCCGTATTAGGCACGTAGGAAAGCAGCCTACCTATGTAATACTGCGCTTCCGGACTTCCCATATCGGCCGCTCGCCGAAAGTAGGCTTTGGACGTGGAAACATCCTGCTTAACTCCATAACCTAATTCAAGGTAATGCGCCATATCGTAGTAAGCGCCAGGAATGCCCAATGCAATATAGTATTCGACCAAATCAATCGTCTCCTTGCTGGGATCAGGAGAGCTAGCTTGCCCAGTTGACAGCAAAAATTGCAGATTAGCCGCTGCCTTGTAGTGGTCGTATGCCGCCGCGATGCGATAAAAACGGGTAATCTCGTCGTTATCTCTCTGCCCCTGACGCTTCTCCAAGTAAAGTCCGTACCGATAAAGCACGTCTGCGTCTTGGTTCAAAACCGGTAACGAGTCGCGCTCGTGCACACACTCAAATTCCAATCTACTGTAGGCAAAATCCATCTGCGTAACATCGGGCATCTTTTCTTCCTTTTTTGAACAAGCCGACATGGAGATACACAAAAATAAAACAGCTACAACTCTATTCATCGCTCAGTCCCAATCCTTCCTGATCGGGCTTTCCTGCATAAATTCAATTAATGATGCGATCGGACCCTCCCATATTTTTGTTTTTTGTTTCTGCGCCCCATTAGTTTTGCGATCTCTATTCTGATTAATTATGTCCTGCCATTTATCGTATACCTCATACATATCATCCCCCGTCGCCCTCCCCCCCGTATGCACCCCAAACAAATGCTCCCTCAACGGCCTCGTCACCGCAGGATCCTCAATACAAATATTCAATTCGCTATCCACCTGCATACTGCGGGTATTGATGTTCGCGGAACCCAGCGTGGTAAACACGTCATCGACAATCATCAACTTGCTGTGCACATACACATCCATCCAGTTTTCGGGAGGGGAATCAGGTGCCACCAAGGTACAAATGTGCACTTTCAGTCCGGGAATTTCCGTAGGCGAAATGACGGCCTGATCCTTCTCGGGAAACTCCTTTTCAAGCTGTGCGACCCTGGCGCGTGCCTGCTCCAGCTTGCCTTTCAAGGTTTCGTAGTACCGAGCCGCCGTCTGGTCGTGATCGGTATCGCGTTGATCCTTGAAAATGCCTGCGTTGATGGAAGCCAGGCGCTCGGCCAGCCTGGCTTGGGCAAGGTCGGCCAGTAGATCGTCACGCCGCTCGGCCCTGGCGACACCCGGCATCAACTGCGGGCGGCCCAAGCGCTTCAACATGCGGAAGGTATTGACGGAGCCATCGCCCATGGCCTCGCTGGAGGAGTTGGTCACGACGAACAGATACACCGGCCCGTCCTTTTCAAGATCACGGCCCCCGTTGAGAAGGTTTTGCACGACGCTCTTGATCTTGTCCGCCAGCGGTGGCCAGCGAAAGTACTGGTTCTCGATGTAGATGAATCGGGTCGTGTTATTGACGGCCTTCAGGTAGACCTTCTCGATGTCCCGGATGTTTTCCTGGCTTTGGGTCCTGAGTATCTGCGCCATGACCGCAGGGCCATAGCCTGGGCGCACGCGCAGTTGTTCAGCGATGTGCTGGCGAGGGCCCAACAGGTCGACGCGGGTTTCTTTTTTCCAGGCGGCGCAGAAGTTGTCGTTCAAGAACTCAAGCACCGGACCGCTCACTCGGCTGGAAATATCCTGCCGGGGCGTTTCGCCGTTGCGTCCGAACTGCGCATGGTGTCGCACATGGCTGTGATCATCATTGTCCCAATAGGCATCCAGCGTGTTGTGCCCCATCACGAACCCGACAGCGATCTGCGGTTGCTCGTAGTCCACCAGCACCATTTTCTGGTGGTGGCTCGGCTCGGCAACCATCGCCACCGAGCTCATGACTTTGTTGGTCGTGTCGCGATCCTTGTCCAACGCCTTAAAGGTCAGGCGCCAGGCAATCTCTGCACGCTCCAGCAAGCTGAAGTCGCGCGTGACGAATTCAATGTTCTTGGTGCCAGGGGAGAGATCGTTGCCCCATCGCATCAAGCGAAAGAAACGCTGGCCCAGCTCGACGGGGCCGGTTTCGGCGCCCGTGTAGGCCAGCCGGATCTGGCGATACCACAGCTTGTCATACTCGACTTGCGCGTCGTTGCGGTTCTGCCGGTAAGTGCCGAACCAGTTGGATACGTTGTCGCCGGGCGTCGGGTTTTCAGAAGTCTGGGCGAGGCGCAACGTGTCGTACCAGCACAGGATTCGGACTTGAACACCTTCATGGGCTTTCTTGATCAGCAGATCGCCAATGCACAGGGAGCTGGTTTTGCCGCGTTTGAAGTGCATCGACGGCTGAAAGCCCCAGCAGATGATTTCCACGCTGCTTTTGGCGGCCTCGATGGCGTCATATACCGAGCCGAAGGCGCGCTCGCCGTTCACCAGCGGCTCGAAGGTGGCGGGCGCCGGGTCGTACTCGGTGCACTGCACGAACCACGGCAGGTTGAGCTGGCATGAAGTGGTCTTGCTCGTGGCGATCGGCACTTTGATCGTGGGTAGGGTCATCTTCAAGCCTTCGATTCTGGAGTGTTCAATCGGGTGTAGGCCTGGCGGAACCGGCTGGAACTGTCCAGCGGCGTATCGCCCGGCTGAGGTTGGCGCTCATGACGGTGGTAACCCTGGTTGGCCCGTTCGGCATTGCCCGGCTCTCCCAGGTAGTCGCCGCCCACCGGCACCTCGTAGCTGACACCGTTGGCCAGTTCGATGTGATAACGGGCGGTGGTGACGTGGTGGTCGACAGCAATGCGGCCAGTGGCGTCCATGACACCGCTTGCGGTCTGTACCCCATCGGCAAAGAGTGTGTAAGGCATGCCCGCCCACGGCTGAAAACCTGCTGCACTGCTGTTGCCAACCGCCAACATCAGCGACTGCCTGACCGACCCTGCCGGCCACGCCGGGTTGTCGCGATTGAGTTGTGCCGGGCCCTTGAAGGACTTCTTCACGCCCCTTACATCCACCGTGCCGGGGGCATGAATGTCGATGTTGCCGTCCTTGATGCGGATGTAGGCGCCGCCGCTGGTGAGCAGGATTTCATCCTGAGCGGCAATCTCGACGGAGCGTGCGGTCGAAGTGATACGCACGCTACTCTGGGCCGTGAGCTCGATGGCATCGCTCTGCGCCTGTATTTCAATCTTGCCTTTGGCCGCGAACAATTTGGCGCCTGCTGCCTTGGCGAACAGGCTGATGCTTTGGGCAACACTGGCCAGCAATGACTGGCCGCTGGCCAGGTTGATGTCCTCTGCGCTCGAGAGGGTCAATTGCTTGCCACTATGTACATGGGTATTTTGCGGCGTCGCGGTGACGATGTCGGCGGGCGCGGAAGCGATCAACAGCGGCTTGTGCAAGCCGGCCGTGCTACCACGGCCACCACTGCTGATCGCGGCATCGGTGTCGCCGCCATTGCGTGGTTGTCGGCGAGGATCGACGATGTACTGGCCTTCGTTGCCATAGTCCAGCCGAGTATCGAGGTTAAGTTGATCGAGGCTGTCGACACCTCCCTGCATGGGCAGGGCATTGTGCTGGCGAGCGGCCTCGGACAATGCCTTGACCCGCTCCTGTGCGTTCGTCAGTTGCGTGCGGACTTCCTGGACATCGACCTGGCCGCCCTGTGCATTGTTGCGAGGCCAGGTGCTGAGATACAGACCTTGCTGTGCGCGCAAGGCACCGTAGGCATCAGTGCGCAATTCAAAACCTGTGCCGCGCAGGGCGCCACGCTGATTGCCCTGCTGGTCGATCAGATAACCGAGGTTCAACTGGCTGTGGCCATGACTGCTGTGGATCTGGGTGCGTACCTGGTCGGTGGAGTCATCCATCACCCATTGGTTGTAGCCCGATCCTTTGATCTCCCGGCTCTTGTACCCACTCATCAAGCCGCTGGTGTGCCAGGCCGGCTTGTGTCCACCATAGACCTGGCCCATCACCACGGGACGGTCGATGTCGTTGTCGAGGAACGTCACCACAACCTCTTCCCCTGAGCGCGGCACGTTCACACTTCCCCAACCTTCGCCGCTGCTGGCCTGCATCATGCGCAGCCAACACGAGCCCAGTTCGCCATCCTTAATAAGACGGTCCCAATGAAAACGTACGCAGATACGGTTGAGATTGTCGGTAAATACCTCGCGATCGCTCGGGGTCACGACGACGGCGGTCTGCGGGCCGGGATTGGCCGGTTTGGCATGGGCAAAAGGACTGCGATAAGCGATGTCCAGGCGCTGGGTCTCAAAGCGGTTCTGGTAGAAACCTTCGTTACCCGCTGCAAGCGTCGCCGCCCCCTGCCCGGACTCGAAAAGCGCTTTCAGGCTACCGGGCGGGCTGACTCGCTGCGTGCCAACCGGCAGGTTGCTCTGGGCGAAGAACTCGACCGCGATGATCAGGAACTCACGCTCCTTGACCGGCTTGCGTTCATACAACGGATGTTGGGTCAGTTCGAAACCATAACCGGGCTGCATCTGGCGCACGCCACCTCGCCCATGGATTCGCCTGGCAGCCGATTCGTCCTGCTCAATCTGCACACGGCTCAGCCAATCGCCATGGTCCATGTTTTGCCAGGCGTATTGCCCACGGTACTGATAACGCTCCAGGGCCGGCGGCGCCAAAGATGCAGACAGCGCTGGGGTCTGGGTGATTAATGAGCGGGCATGGCAGCGGTAGTCGTTGCTGCTTGCTTGCACCACGCCATTGTGCAATCGGGTACCTGGGCTCCATTGGGTAATGCTGTCTTGGTCGTCAGCGGCCTGTTGCGTATGAAAACGCAAGGCGGGCGGGTCCAAGGTCGGCAAAAAAATGCCATGGTCGGTGAAGACGATGCAGTGGCTATCGAGCGCATGCTCCACGTACCAGTACAAACCCTCCTGTTCACACCAGCGCTGCACGAAATGGGCGTCCGTCTCGTTGAACTGGGTGACGTAGGACAGCAGCGGATATTCCCGAAACAGTTCGAAGCGGTACCCGCCCCGTGCCTGGCTGTAGTGCTGGAACACTTGGGCGAGGATGTCGGGAAGACTCACGTCCTGCCAGATCCGGCAATCCACGCGGTACTCCAGCAGGCTGAACCAGGGCGCGAAGACCAGTTGCCAGTCGTCCAGGCCGCCGTCACTTCCCAGGTATCGCACGCTTTCCACCCAACCATGCCTGGGGCTCAAGCTACCGTCGTCCAGCATGATGCTCAGTTGCACCGCCTGACCTATGAGTTGTTCCGGGTCGAACTCCGTGGCCTGGTTGATCACGTCAACCGTGTAGCGAGGCACCCGGCCCACCCGCTCCTGGGCATGGGCTCGCAGCGCGAACAGGTCCTGCCCTTGGGGCGTCGTCAGTTGCAACAGTCGTCCAGCCTGGCTCAACGGCTGGGCAAAGGAGCCCCATGCTATGTCTGTAATTGAATTCACTGTTCAAACTCCCTGTTTCGTAAATCCATGAGGTTTCAGCCGATCAGCCAGCCCCTGGTCTGGTCGGACAACCTGCGTTCCAGTACCCACACGGCGCAGCCAGGTTCAGCGCTTGCGATCAGCCAGGCGAGGCCGATTTGCACCCATTGCTCGGTGACAGGTCCGAACCGGCCACCCATTGTGTCGAGGCGAACCTGTTGCTCGAAGTTAAGGCCAGGCAAGGAATTACGGGCATATTCGCTGAGCTGAGAGAGGCGGTTGCCATCCAGTGCGCCCTCTGCGATCAACACGCTGACCCGCGCCGGATCGATGGTCGTGAGCTCACATAGCTCTGCCATCAAGCGCTCGAGGGTTTGTGTATCGGTACGCGCCTGCGCAGTGCGCGCCGGGTGATCCAGCTGGATCGGCGCAAACAGTTTCAAAGCGCTGTCGGTCCGAGGGTCCGCAAGTTTCGGCTGGCGACGCAGTAACACCGCGCTGACCGCTTCGCCGGCTATCTCATCCGCTGCGTGACACGGCGCCTGTTCCTTGCAGACCCAAGTGTCCAGACTCAGGCATAACAGGTATTGCGGCCCGGCAGTGTGACCAAGGACCTCGGGCAACCACTGCGCGGGGGCTTGGGTCTGCAGGTCGAAACCACGTAGCGGCATCAGCTCACGGGGCCACAGGTTCACGACTCGTTCTATCCAGTCCATCGCATCGACCGCACCGGGTGCGAACAACACAACCTGGGTGTTCGACCAGTCGATTGATTCGCGCAATGCCGGCGCCCATTTTTTCATGGCGCCCTGCAGAATTTCGCTGCAACGAGCAAGCACCTCGACTGCCGGCAAACCTTCGGCGGGAGTGGCGAGACGGCGAATGGGCCGGCGCATTGCGCGGGCATCTAGCAGACGTGGGTCGTGAGAGAAGTCGATACGCTTGCCTGCCAGTTCGCTCACCGGCAAAGGTGCGTCATAGGCGCCGCAAGGTAGCCAGACCCAGGCTTGTGCAATGCTGACGCAGTTGGAGGCAAAATCCCCCCTGGGAAATGCCGCGTCCGCCAGGCGTTGCGCCTCCTGCGCTGCCAACCGTCGTTCGGAGATCCGATCGTAGATACTTGTTCGTTTTTTCATCTCTGTTCCTTAGAGAAGGCCAGTGTCCTTTTGCGTCGCTATCAGCCTTGCACCGCAGGAGGTCAGATCCCCGTCACGAGCAACCGCCCGGTCATCGACCAGCAGTGTTTCATCACCACTTGCGATCATGCATTCCCCGTGCGGACACAAGACGCGATCTCCGACTCTGGCAACCGCGAGACCGTTGATATCTGTCCAGGGCGAGCCTTCACACACCCGCCCTCCAGCAGAGGTCGGATCGTCGATAACAATGATTGGGCGCATGGTGAGCTTCCGCGTTTGAACATGGGCAGGACATCAGCCCAGAAACAAGTGCACATACATGCACCGCACGGTAATGACGGAGGCCGATTGCCTCAAGTCGGCACATTCCTCAAATCAAGTAGTCCGATTCCTAGGACCACGTGGTCCTTTTCTCGTGTGCGAAACTGCACGAGATCATTAAGTGCCTGTTCAGGAAAGTGGAGGGTTGAGGTTGCAGACGCGCAGAGGGGGGGTATTGCGCAGGAGCCTGATCTTTCGATTGCCGAGATCAATGCGTCTGCCTGGAGTTTGAAGGGGAAGTTTCCGGTGGGGCAGGATCCGGATGCGCTGATGGTCGGCAAGGACATTACCGAGCGCGGGAAAGACTTCTGAGGATTCGAGGACGCCATCGCGAGCAGGCTCGCTCCCACAGGTAATCTGCGGTGAACGCATGTTCTGTGCCGGACATAGAACCACTGTAGGAGCGAGCATGCTCGCGATGGAGGTATGAGCGCCGCGTTTCTCCAGGAGACCCGCGTCATCGTTAACGTCCATCGCGAGCAGGCTCGCTCCTACAGATTTCTATCAGTGTTTGTGCAACTTGCTCATCAACTGCGCCTCCACAGCTAATCTGCGGTGAACACATGTTCTGTGCCGGACATAGAACCACTGTAGGAGCGAGCATGCTCGCGATGGAGGTATGAGCGCCGCGTTTCTCCAGGAGACCCGCGTCATCGTTAACGTCCATCGCGAGCAGGCTCGCTCCTACAGATTTCTATCAGTGTTTGTGCAACTTGCTCATCAACTCCGCCTCAGCCTGGGTCAAGCCACAGGACTGAGTCAGTTCATCAACGCTGGCGCCCATGCCGACCAGCCGCGCCGCCTGGGCGAACGACAGGCTGGTTGGGTCGCGCTGTTCCAGCTGGGCCAGTTTGTCCGGCAGCGGCGCGACGATCGAGCGCAGTTCGTGCAGGTCTTCGCCCATGCGCACATTGCCGTTCTGATAATCGTCAACGCGCTTGGCCAGGTCCTTGATGCGCTGTTCGCGCAGCACATCGCCCTTGGCCTGTTGTGCGGCAATCAGTTTCTGGGCACGAATGTACGCCAGGAACATTGCCAGGGTGCCTGCCCAGAACAGGAACAGGACAATGACCGCAACCTCGAGAATCAATCAGATGTTCTCCAGTTCCGACCATTCTTCTTCGCTCATCATTTTGTCGAGTTCGACCAGGATGAGCAGTTCGTTGTTCTTGTTGCACACGCCTTGAATGAACTTGGCGGACTCTTCGTTACCGACGTTCGGCGCGGTCTCGATTTCCGACTGCCGCAGGTAAACCACCTCGGCCACGCTGTCGACCATGATCCCGACCACTTGCTTGTCGGCTTCGATGATGACGATACGGGTGTTGTCGCTGATCTCGGCATTCATCAGGCCGAAGCGCTGGCGGGTGTCGATCACGGTGACGACGTTGCCGCGCAGGTTGATGATGCCCAGCACGTAGCTGGGGGCACCGGGAACCGGGGCGATTTCGGTGTAACGCAGCACTTCCTGGACGCGCATCACGTTGATGCCGTAGGTCTCGTTGTCCAGCTTGAAGGTGACCCATTGCAGGATCGGATCTTCGGAACCCTTTGCCGCCGTTGCCTTGTCGTTCATACCCTGCCCCCTCAAAAAACCGCCCTGGCGGTGTGTGTTCCGTGCGACGCCATCGAGTGGCGTCGCTAGTCTGTTATTCGGCTTATGTGTGCTTGTGGATCGGCTTGACGCCGGCCATTTGCTTTGCCCCGCCACTGGCGATCAATTCGGCCAGCGAGGCGACATCAAGCAAAGCGCACATGTGTTCGATCACCGTGCCGGCCAGCCATGGCCGCTGACCTCGATGACTTCTCCATTTGATTTCGTTCGGGTCCAGGCGCAATGAGCGGCTGACCTGATGCACCGCCAGACCCCACTCGTAGCCCTGGACCGAAATGACATATTGCAGGCCCTGCCTGAAATCGTCGCGGTATCGATCCGGCATGACCCAACGCGCGGTATCCAGCACCTTCAGGTTGCCGGCCTGACTGGGCAGGATGCCCAGGAACCACTCCGGCTGGCCGAACAACGGCGTGAGCTCTTGGCCGGCCAGGGAATAGATCGATCCCAGGCACACCAACGGCACCGCCAGGGTCAACCCGGCAACATCGAACAGCAGGCATTCGAAAGGCTCTGCCGCCCAGGCCGGACGACCGTCGGTTTGCACAGGTGGCGGCGTGTTGCCCGGTGGCAGATGCACTTCGACCACCGGTGGTACCAGGGCCTGGGGCACCTCGACCGAAGATTCCACGAGGGCTTGCGGCACTTCGACCACCGGCGCCACTAGCGCTTGCAGCAGCGGCGCGATGGTCGAAACCGGTGCCAGAACGGGAGATGCAGTTTCGGTCACTACCGGCTTGGCCACAGGAACTGCAGAAGCAACGTGCGGTACGGCGACTGCAACTTTCTGTGCGTCACGTGCCTGTTCTTCGAGTACGGCGGCCTGGAATTCATCCAGTACGCCCTGCTCTTCGATAGCCTTGACCGCTTCGACGACTTCCTCCACCACGGGGAGCGCTTCGAACGCCTCCAGGGTTGCGTCTTGCAGCAGATTGTCCAGATAAGACTGCAACGCCAGTTGCGGGCGCGATGTCGTGTTGACCAGTCGACTCATGAGCGCTCACCTGCAGAAGCGACGGAGCGACGATTCCACTTGCTTGCGAAACACTCCCGGAAAACGCGATCATTCAGACAGCCCGCGCTATCGTTGTCGTCCATCGCGAGCAAGCTTGCTCCTACAAAAGCCGAGGTCATCTCAGGCCACCTGCGGGACAAGTTGTGCGGTCAGCAGATGCTTGAGAAGCGCACGGTATGCGAGGACGCCACGGCTCTTGCCGTCGAACTGTGAAGGCGTGAGCCCGGCCCGGCTGGCGTCGCGCAGCCGCGTGTCCACGGGGATGTAGCCCTGCCAGATTTCTTCCGGGAACTTGTCGCGCAACACCCGCAGCGTCCCGAGGGAGGCTTGCGTGCGGCGGTCGAACAAGGTTGGAATGATGGTGAACGGCAACGCCTGTTTGCGTGACCGGTTGATCATCGCCAGGGTGTTGACCATGCGCTCCAGGCCTTTGACCGCCAGGTGTTCGGTCTGCACCGGGATCACCAGTTGCTGGCTCGCCGCCAGGGCATTGACCATCAACACACCGAGCAAGGGCGGGCTGTCGATCACCGCGTAATCGAAGTCCTGCCACAGCTGCGCCAGACTCTTGGCAATCACCAGCCCCAGACCACTCTGGCCCGGCGACTGACGTTCAAGGGTGGCCAGGGCGGTACTGGACGGCAACAGGGAGATGCGCTTGTCGCTGGTCGACAGCAGCAACTGGCCGGGCAAGCCTTGGGGCACGCTGCCCTTATGCAAAAACAGATCGTAGTTACTGTGTTCCAGACTGTCCGGATCGTAACCGAAATAGCTGGTCATGGAGCCGTGGGGGTCGAGGTCGACGACGACCACGCGCTTGCCCGCTTCGGCCAGCAAACCGGCTAAGGCGATAGAGGAAGTGGTTTTACCAACACCACCCTTTTGATTGGCGACTGCCCAGACTCTCATTCGGATTGTTCCTCCCGGCCCAATGAACCAACCGAGAAATAGCTCAACGTGTTAATGCGGGTGACGGAGAATTGACGGCACTCTCTCGTACCGGCGCCTTGGCCGGGGTCGGTGCAGTTTGTGTGCCAGCACGCTTCAATGCCGCATCCGGTTGCGCATGAGCGGTGCCGGTGCCCGTCAGGCTGCGGCGCACATCAAGGTTGCGCGACACCACCAACACCACCCGGCGGTTGCGTGCGCGACCTTCGGCGGTCGCGTTATTGGCCACCGGCTGGAATTGACCGTAACCCACCGAGGCCAGGCGACCGGGGTTCACCCCCTGCATCGCGAGCATGCGCACGATGCTTGCAGAACGGGCCGACGACAGCTCCCAGTTGGTCGGGTATTGCGCGGTGCGGATCGGTTGATCGTCAGTAAAGCCTTCGACGTGAATCGGGTTGTCGAAGGGTTTCAGGATCGCCGCCACCTTGTCGATGATATTGAATGCAATGTCGCTGGGCATGGCGTCGCCGCTGCCGAACAACAGGCTGGAATTGAGCTCGATCTCGACCCACAACTCATTGCCGCGCACGGTCATCTGATTGGAACTGATCAGGTCACCGAAGGCCGCACTGATGTCGTCGGCGATGCTTTTGAGCGGATCGCTGGCACCGGCGACGCCGGCATCGACCTGCTCACTGTCCTTGACCAGGGGCTTGGCCGGGGTCACGGTCTTGGGCCGCTCTTCGCCGATCGGGATCGGCTTGAGGGCGCTGTCGTTATCGGCGAAGACCCCGATCAACGCCTCGGAGATGATCTTGTACTTGCCTTCGTTGATCGACGAGATGGAGTACATCACCACGAAAAAGGCGAACAGCAAGGTGATGAAGTCGGCATAGGAAACCAGCCAACGTTCATGGTTTACATGTTCTTCATGCTGGCGACGACGGGCCATGAGGTTATCCCTTAATCCATGAAGCCCTGGAGCTTCAACTCAATGGAGCGAGGGTTTTCACCTTCGGCGATCGACAGGATCCCTTCCAGCAACATTTCGCGATAACGTGACTGGCGCAAAGCGATGGATTTGAGCTTGGCGGCGATGGGCAGCAGCACCAGGTTGGCACTGGCTACACCGTAGATGGTAGCGACGAAGGCCACGGCAATGCCGTTACCCAATTGTGACGGATCGCCCAGGTTGCCCATGACGTGAATCAGGCCCATCACCGCGCCGATAATACCGATGGTCGGCGCGTAGCCGCCCATACTCTCGAAGACTTTGGCAGCTTCGATATCGCGGCTTTCCTGGGTGTAGAAATCAACCTCCAGAATACTGCGGATCGCTTCCGGCTCGGCACCGTCAACCAGCAGTTGCAGGCCTTTGCGCGCGTAGCTGTCGGGCTCGGCATCCGCTACACCTTCAAGGCCGAGCAAGCCTTCCTTACGGGCGGTCAGGCTCCAGTTCACCACGCGATCGATGCCACCGGCCAGATCGACACGGGGCGGGAACAGAATCCACGCCAGAATCTGCATGGCGCGCTTGAACGCGCTCATCGGCGATTGCAGCAATGCCGCACCAATGGTCCCGCCGAGCACGATCAGCGCAGCCGGGCCGTTGGCCAGTGCGCCGAGGTGGCCGCCTTCGAGATAGTTACCGCCGATGATGGCGACGAACGCCATGATGATGCCAATCAGGCTTAGAACATCCATTAGATACACGCCTCGGCCAAATGCCTGCCAATGTCGTCCAGGCTGTACACCGCGTCGGCGAGTTCAGCTTTGACGATGGCCATCGGCATGCCATAGATCACACAACTTGCTTCGTCCTGGGCCCATACAGCACTGCCAGCCTGCTTGAGCAGGCGAGCGCCTTCGCGACCGTCGGCGCCCATGCCGGTCAGCACCACCGCCAGAACTTTGTCGCCGTACGACTTGGCCGCGGAACCGAAGGTGATGTCCACGCACGGCTTGTAGTTGAGTCGGTCGTCGCCCGGGAGGATTTTCACCGCGCCCCGGCCGTCGATCATCAATTGCTTGCCGCCCGGTGCCAACAGCGCCAGGCCCGGACGCAGAATGTCGCCGTCTTCGGCTTCCTTGACGCTGATATGGCAGAGTTTGTCCAGACGCTCGGCAAACGCCTTGGTGAAGGCCGCCGGCATGTGCTGAACCAGCACGATCGGCGCCGGGAAGCTGGCCGGCAACTGGGTCAGGACGCGCTGCAGGGCAACCGGGCCGCCGGTGGAGGTACCGATGGCAACCAGTTTGTAGGCTTTACGCTTGGGTGCCGGTGATGAATGACTGGCGGCTGGCACACGGGCCGGGATCGGAGCCGGGGCCGGTCGCACGGGCGCGTTGCTGGCATAGCTGCCGATGCTCGAAGACGCAGTTGTCGGGGCAGGTGCAGCGACAGGAGCCGGGGCGCTGTAGGAGCGGACAGGACGGTTACTGCGCGAGATGCTGAGAATCTTCTCGCACAACAGTTGCTTGACCTTCTCGGGGTTGCGCGAAATGTCTTCGAAATTCTTCGGCAGGAAGTCCACCGCACCGGCGTCCAGAGCATCAAGGGTGACGCGAGCACCTTCGTGGGTCAGCGAGGAAAACATCAGGACCGGCGTCGGGCAGCGCTGCATGATATGCCGCACTGCCGTGATGCCGTCCATCATTGGCATTTCGTAGTCCATGGTGATCACGTCGGGCTTGAGCGCCAGCGCCTGGTCGATCGCATCTTTGCCGTTGGTCGCCGTGCCGACGACCTGGATGTTCGAATCCGCCGAAAGAATTTCCGAGACGCGGCGGCGGAAAAACCCCGAATCGTCCACCACCAGGACCTTGACTGCCATAAACACTCCGTTAGACAGAGCGAGGCTCAGTCGCCCCGCTCCACCAGAATCAAATACGCCGTGTGGCGTAACGCTTGAGCATGCTCGGTACGTCGAGAATCAGCGCGATGCGGCCGTCACCGGTAATGGTGGCGCCAGACATGCCCGGGGTTCCCTGGAGCATCTTGCCCAAAGGCTTGATGACCACCTCTTCCTGGCCCACCAGCTGATCGACGACAAAGCCGATCCGCTGGGTGCCCACCGAAAGGATCACCACATGGCCTTCACGCTGCTCTTCGTGAGCGGCGGATCTGACCAGCCAGCGCTTGAGGTAGAACAATGGCAGTGCCTTGTCCCGCACGATCACCACTTCCTGGCCGTCCACCACGTTGGTGGTCGACAGGTCGAGGTGAAAAATCTCGTTGACGTTCACCAGCGGGAACGCAAACGCCTGGTTGCCTAGCATGACCATCAGCGTCGGCATGATCGCCAGGGTCAACGGCACCTTGATGACGATCTTCGAACCCTGGCCCTTGGCCGAGTAGATGTTGATCGAACCGTTGAGCTGGGAGATCTTGGTTTTCACCACGTCCATGCCCACGCCACGCCCGGACACGTCGGAGATCTCGGTCTTGGTCGAAAAGCCCGGGGCGAAAATCAGGTTGTAGCACTCGGTGTCGCTCAGTCGGTCGGCGGCATCCTTGTCCATCACTCCGCGCTTGACTGCGATGGAGCGCAGGACGTTCGGGTCCATGCCCTTGCCGTCATCGGAGATCGACAACAGGATGTGATCGCCTTCCTGTTCTGCCGCCAGGATCACCTTGCCACCCCGGGATTTGCCCGAGGCTTCGCGTTCTTCCGGTGACTCGATGCCGTGGTCGACCGCGTTGCGCACCAAGTGCACCAGCGGGTCGGCCAGGGCCTCGACGAGGTTCTTGTCGAGGTCGGTTTCTTCGCCCACCAGCTCCAGGTTGATCTCTTTCTTGAGCTGGCGAGCCAGGTCGCGAACCAGCCGCGGGAAGCGCCCGAAAACCTTCTTGATCGGTTGCATCCGGGTCTTCATCACCGCGGTCTGCAGGTCGGCCGTGACCACGTCGAGGTTCGATACGGCCTTGGACATGGCCTCATCGGCACTGTTGGCACCCAGGCGAACCAGACGGTTACGCACCAGCACCAACTCGCCGACCATGTTCATGATTTCGTCGAGTCGCGCGGTATCCACGCGTACGGTGGTCTCGGCTTCGCTGGCTGGCTTTTCCACTGGCGCCGCAGCGGCGGCACGAGCTGGAGCCGGTGCAGCGGCAGGCGCTGGCACTTTTGCTTCGGGCGCCTTGGCAACCGGTTTGGCTGCCACGGCCTTAACGACGGAAGTCGCAACGGCGGCATTGCCGCCATCCACCGCCGTGGCGGTACCGACTTCGCTGAATTTGCCTTTGCCGTGCAATTCGTCGAGCAGCGCTTCGAACTCGTGATCGGAAATCAGATCGCTGCCGGCCGCCGCTGCAGTCGGCGCCGCGGGTGCAGGCACCGCAGCAATGGCCGACTCCAGGGCCTCGACAGCAAAATTACCCTTGCCATGCAACTGGTCCAGCAGTGCTTCAAATTCGTCGTCAGTAATATCGGAACTGTCGCCCGCCGCTTTCGGCGCCTCTGGCGATGCCGCAGTCGGGACCAGCGCATCAACGGCAAACTGGCCCTTGCCGTGCAGTTGATCGAGCAACGACTCGAACTCGGCATCGGTGATTTCATCGCTGCCGGCAGCGGCGCTGACCGGCGCAGGAACAGGTGCCGGCGCCTCGGCCTGAGCCTTGACGGCGTTCAGCGAGTCCAGCAGTTGTTCGAATTCATTGTCGGTGATATCGCCCGTTTCGGCTTCAGCCAAAGGCGTTTCAACAACTGCAGTGACAGCAGCCACTTCGTCAGCCGATTGCGGCTCGGCCAGGCGGGCCAGTGCCGCAAGCAATTGTGGTGTGGCAGCGGTGATCGGACTGCGCTCGCGGACTTCGCTGAACATGCCGTTGACCGCGTCCAGCGCTTCGAGAACCACATCCATCAGTTCCGAGTCGACGCGACGCTCACCCTTGCGCAGGATGTCGAACACGTTCTCGGCGATGTGGCAGCACTCCACCAGTTCGTTGAGCTGGAGGAACCCGGCGCCCCCCTTTACAGTGTGGAAACCGCGAAAAATTGCATTGAGCAAGTCAGCATCATCAGGTCGGCTTTCCAGCTCGACCAGCTGTTCGGACAGCTGCTCCAGAATCTCGCCAGCCTCCACCAGGAAATCCTGAAGGATCTCTTCATCGGCGCCGAAGCTCATGTATGGGGTGCTCCTAACAGGTCTAAAAACCTAAAAAACCTAAAATTTCAAAACCCTAGGCTGGATAGCAAATCGTCCACATCGTCCTGACCGGACACAACGTCTTCTCTTTTATCGGCATGAATCTGCGGACCTTCACCCTGAGAGAGATGTTTTTGTGGATCTTTTTCGGCAAGCATCGCTTCACGGTCATGCTCGATGCCCGCAAAGCGGTCCACCTGGCTGGCCATGAGCACGAGCTTGAGCAGGTTGCTTTCAACTTCGGTGACCAGTGCGGTCACACGTTTGATCACCTGACCGGTGAGGTCCTGATAGTCCTGAGCAAGCAGGATGTCATTCAGGTTGCTCGACACCGCACGATTGTCCGTGCAGCTGCGCGCCAGGAAGCCATCGACTCGCCGCGCCAATGCACGGAACTCCTCAGCCCCGACTTCACGGCGCATGAAGCGTCCCCAGTCGGTGCTCAAGGCCTGGGCTTCATCAGCCAGGCTGTTGACCAGTGGCGTGGCGCTTTCCACCAGATCCATGGTGCGGTTGGCTGCGGCCTCGGTCAGCTTGACCACATAACCCAGACGCTCGGTGGCGTCGGTGATCTGCGAGACCTCCTTGGCCTGCGGCATGTTCGGGTCAATCTGGAAATTGACGATGGCGCTATGCAGTTCGCGGGTGAGCTTGCCCACTTCCTGATACAGGCCGCGGTCACGGGTCTGGTTGAGCTCATGGATCAATTGCACCGCTTCGCCGAACTTGCCTTTCTCAAGGCTCGCGACCAGTTCGACGGCGTGTTTTTTCAGGGTCGATTCAAAATCGCCCAATGAAGACTCGTTATTGCCCATAGCTCCCCCGTGGCGCGCTCATCAACCGATGCGTTCGAAAATCTTCTCGATTTTTTCTTTCAACGCTTGGGCCGTGAAGGGTTTGACCACATAGCCGTTGACGCCGGCCTGGGCCGCTTCGATGATCTGCTCGCGCTTGGCTTCAGCGGTCACCATCAGCACCGGCAAGTGCTTGAGCTTTTCATCGGCGCGCACGTGACGCAACAGATCGATACCGGTCATGCCAGGCATGTTCCAGTCCGTTACCAGAAAGTCGATACTTCCGCTGTTGAGCACCGGAATGGCAGTGGTGCCATCGTCGGCCTCGACGGTGTTGGTGAACCCAAGGTCACGCAGCAGGTTCTTGATGATCCGCCGCATCGTTGAGAAGTCATCAACGATGAGGATTTTCATGTTCTTGTCCAATTCGACCTCCAAGCAGTCTTAAACGCGCCCAGCACCTGGACGCGCCATTTCAATCAATCCGGCAAAGCACTCGATGACTGTCTGGAGCACAACAGATCGCGACCGGTGCCGTTCAAATCCGCACCAGTCTCGTTCGCAGTGTCCCCACACTGCCTTCAGCGCGCTCGCCACTCCCCCAAACGCCCCCGCAAACGGGCCGCGCACTGGCTGTGTAACTGGCTGACCCGAGATTCGCTGACCCCCAGGACCTCTCCGATTTCCTTGAGGTTCAGTTCTTCGTCGTAGTACAGCGCCAACACCAGTCGCTCACGCTCCGGCAAATTGGCAATCGCGTCCGCCAGCGCTGCCTGGAAGCGTTCATCTTCCAGATCGCGTGACGGCTCCAGATGAGCACTCGCGCCATCCTCGTGCAGCCCTTCGTGTTCGCCGTCCTGCAACAGATCGTCGAAACTGAATAACCGGCTGCCCAGGGTGTCGTTCAAAATCCCGTAATAATCGTCGAGACTCAATTGGAGTTCGGCCGCAACCTCGTGATCTTTAGCGTCACGGCCGGTTTTAGCTTCAATCGAGCGAATTGCGTCGCTGACCATGCGGGTATTGCGATGGACCGAACGTGGCGCCCAGTCCCCCTTGCGCACTTCATCGAGCATCGCGCCGCGGATTCGAATGCCCGCGTACGTTTCGAAGCTCGCGCCTTTGCTGGCGTCGTATTTGGTTGAAACTTCGAGCAGGCCGATCATCCCGGCCTGGATCAGGTCTTCGACCTGGACACTGGCCGGCAGACGCGCCAGCAAGTGGTAAGCAATGCGTTTGACCAGCGGCGCGTAACGCTCGATCAGCTCGTACTGCGCGTCACGCGCCGACTTCTTGTAAAGGTTGTAACCGCTGGCTGTCATAGAACCGGACCTGCGGTTTGCTGCACCAGACGCTCGACAAAAAACTCAAGATGCCCACGGGGGTTGGCAGGCAGCGGCCAGGCATCGACCTTCTGCGCGATCGCTTTGAACGCCAGCGAACACTTGGAACGCGGGAACGCTTCGTAGACCGCTCGCTGCTTCTGCACGGCCTTGCGCACGCTTTCGTCGTAGGGCACCGCGCCGACGTATTGCAAGGCAACGTCGAGGAAGCGATCGGTGACCTTGGTCAACTTGGCGAACAGGTTGCGCCCTTCCTGCGGACTTTGGGCCATGTTGGCCAGGACGCGGAAGCGGTTCATGCCGTAGTCGCGATTGAGCAACTTGATCAAGGCGTAGGCGTCGGTGATCGAGGTCGGTTCGTCGCAGACCACCAGCAACACTTCCTGGGCTGCGCGAACGAAACTGACCACCGACTCACCAATGCCCGCAGCGGTGTCGATCACCAGTACATCGAGGTTGTCGCCGATATCACTGAAGGCCTGAATCAGGCCGGCGTGTTGCGCGGGGCTCAGATGCACCATGCTCTGAGTGCCGGATGCGGCCGGGACGATACGGATGCCGCCGGGGCCCTGCAGCAGTACATCGCGCAGTTCGCAGCGGCCTTCGATCACGTCGGCCAGGGTACGTTTGGGTGTCAGCCCCAGCAGGACGTCAACGTTCGCCAGGCCCAGGTCGGCGTCCAGCAACATGACGCGCCGGCCAAGTTCAGCCAAAGCCAGGGACAAGTTCACTGACACGTTAGTTTTCCCGACGCCACCTTTGCCGCCGGTCACCGCGATCACCTGTACAGGATGCATGCTGCCCATGTTATTTCACTACCTTGTCTTGCATAGACGGAGGCCACATTACTGGCTGCGCGTTCGCAAACGGAACAATGCATGGCAGACCATCGATGTAGGTACAAAATCTATTCATTATTACCTCAGCCAACCTGCTTGGTCGGACTGTGGTAGATATCAGCGAACATGTCAGCCATGGCTTCTTCGCTGGGCTCTTCCTGCATTTGCACACTGACGGCGCGGCTGACCAACTGGTGACGACGGGGCAGATGCAAATCATCCGGGATCCGCGGTCCATCAGTCAGGTAAGCCACCGGCAGCTCATGGCCGATCGCCAGGCTCAACACCTCGCCCAGGCTCGCCGTCTCATCCAGTTTAGTCAGAATGCAGCCAGCAAGCCCACAGCGCTTGTAACTGTGATAAGCGGCAGTTAGAACCTGTTTCTGGCTGGTGGTTGCCAGAACCAGATAATTTTTTGAACGGATGCCGCGACCGGCCAGACTTTCGAGCTGCATGCGCAACGCCGGATCGCTGGCCTGCAGGCCGGCGGTATCGATCAACACCACCCGTTTGCGCAGCAACGGCTCCAGCGCCTGCACCAGGGATTGGCCCGGATCGACGTGGGTCACCGACACATTGAGGATGCGTCCGAGGGTCTTGAGCTGCTCCTGGGCACCGATGCGGAAACTGTCCATGCTGACCAGCGCGATGTTCTGCGCGCCGTACTTGAGCACATAACGCGCCGCCAGCTTGGCCAGGGTGGTGGTCTTGCCCATGCCGGCAGGACCCACCATGGCGATCACACCGCCCTCTTCCAGAGGTTCGACTTCCGGGGTAACGATCATCCGCGCCAGATGCGCCAGCAACATGCGCCAGGCCTGACGCGGCTCCTCGATATCCGTAATCAGCCCCAGCAGGTCGCGTGACAACGGGCCGGACAGGCCGATACGTTGCAGGCGACGCCAGAGGTTGGCCTGATCCGGACGGCTGCCTTGCAGTTGATTCCAGGCCAGGGAGCCGAGCTGGACTTCCATCAGTTCGCGCAGGCTGTTGAGTTCAAAACGCATGGAGTCGAGCGCACGAGGATCGACACCTGCCGCCGCAGCCGGGGCCGGAGCGGGACGCCGCGGCTCGGCCAGGGTCGGTTCGATCAGCGGCTCGGCGGCTGTCAGGGGCAGGCCGGCGAACAACTGGCGATTGGTTGCATTGTCGCTCTCGCCTTCGCCACGCAGGCTCAGTTCGGCCTGGGCGGTGACGATCCGCGACTGGGTCTTGCGCAGCTCGTCTTCGAGTTCCATGTTCGGAACACGAGGCGCCAGCGCCGACAATTTGTAGTCGAGCGCAGCCGTCAGCTCGACACCACCGGCGATCCGGCGGTTGCCAATGATGGCGGCATCAGCGCCCAGCTCATCACGAACCAGCTTCATGGCCTGACGCATATCGGCGGCGAAAAAACGCTTAACTTGCATAAACCACTACCTCAGCCGTTGGGGCCTACTGTCGCAACGATGGTCACTTGCTTGTTGTCAGGAATTTCCTGGTAAGCCAACACATGCAAACCCGGGACTGCCAGTCGGCCGAATCGCGAGAGCATCGCGCGAACCGGACCGGCTACCAGCAGAATCACCGGCTGACCTTGCATCTCCTGACGCTGTGCCGCATCGATCAACGAGCGCTGCAGCTTTTCAGCCATGCTCGGCTCCAGCAGAACACCCTCTTCTGAGCCCTGCCCTGCCTTCTGCAGACTATTGAGCAATATTTGTTCCAACCTTGGCTCCAGGGTGATCACAGGCAGCTCGGAGTCAGTGCCTACAATGCTTTGCACGATTGCACGGGACACGCCGACGCGCACGGCGGCCACCAAAGCGGCAGTATCTTGACTCTTGGCGGCGTTGTTAGCGATGGCTTCGGCAATGCTGCGAATGTCGCGCACCGGCACCTGCTCGGCCAGCAACGCCTGCAGAACCTTGAGCAGTTGCGACAGCGAAACCACACCCGGAACCAGCTCTTCGGCGAGTTTTGGCGAGCTTTTTGCCAGCAATTGCATGAGTTGCTGCACTTCTTCGTGACCGATCAGTTCACTGGAGTGCTTGTACAGAATCTGGTTCAAGTGGGTGGCCACGACCGTGCTGGCGTCGACCACGGTGTAACCGAGGGATTGCGCTTGGGCGCGCTGACTGATTTCGATCCAGACCGCCTCCAGGCCAAAAGCCGGATCTTTGGCGGTTATGCCATTGAGCGAACCGTAGACTTGCCCCGGGTTGATGGCCAATTCGCGGTCAGGGTAAATCTCTGCTTCAGCGAGAATCACCCCCATCAAAGTCAGGCGATAGGCGCTTGGCGCCAGGTCGAGGTTGTCACGGATGTGCACGGTCGGCATCAAAAAGCCCAGATCCTGGGACAGCTTCTTGCGCACCCCCTTGATCCGCGCCAGCAACTGGCCGCCCTGGTTGCGGTCCACCAGCGGAATCAGGCGGTAACCGACTTCCAGGCCAATCATGTCGATCGGCGTGACGTCGTCCCAGCCAAGCTCCTTGGTTTCCATGGCGCGGGCCGGTGATGGCAGCAGCTCCTGCTGGCGCTTGACCTCCTGCAGTGCCTGAACCTTCACCGCATTCTGCTTTTTCCAGAACAGGTAAGCGCCACCGGCTGCGAGGGCGGCCATGGTCAGGAAGGAGAAATGCGGCATGCCGGGCACCAGGCCCATGACGGCCATCAGGCCGGCCGCCACTGCCAGCGCCTTGGGCGAGGCGAACATCTGCCGATTGATCTGTTTGCCCATGTCTTCCGAGCCGGAAGCACGGGTCACCATGATCGCCGCCGCTGTCGATAACAACAGTGATGGCAATTGCGCCACCAAACCGTCACCGATGGTCAGCAGCGCGTACACCCGGCCGGCATCACCGAAGCTCATGCCGTGCTGGAAAATCCCGACCGCCATGCCACCAATCAGGTTGATGAACAGAATCAACAGGCCGGCGATGGCGTCACCGCGAACGAACTTGCTGGCACCGTCCATCGAACCGTAGAACTCGGCCTCCTGGGCGACTTCCGAGCGACGGGCCTTGGCCTGGGCCTGATCGATCAATCCGGCGTTGAGGTCGGCGTCGATCGCCATCTGCTTGCCGGGCATCGCATCGAGGGTAAAACGCGCGCTTACCTCGGAAATCCGCCCGGCACCCTTGGTCACCACGACGAAGTTGATGATCATCAGGATCGCGAAGACCACGATACCCACCACGTAGTTGCCGCCGATGACTACCTCACCGAAAGCCTGGATCACCTTGCCCGCGGCGGCGTGGCCGTCCTGCCCGTGGAGCATCACCACTCGCGTGGAGGCCACGTTCAACGCCAGCCGCAGCAACGTCGCCACCAGCAGAATGGTCGGGAACACGGCGAAATCCAGCGGACGCAAGGCGTACACGCAGACCAGCAGCACGACAATGGACAGGGCAATGTTGAACGTGAAGAACACGTCCAGCAGGAACGGCGGCACCGGCAACATCATCATCGCCAGCATGACCAGCAGCAACAACGGCACGCCCAGATTGCCACGACTCAAATCGGCAACGTTCGTGCGGGCTGTGTTGATTAACTGAGAGCGATCCACCGGTATTCCCCGTTCCTTTAAAGCAAACTTTTGACGCCTGAAGCGGGCGCAGGGCGGCTACTGCAAGAAGCCTTCCAACTTTGGCGGGAGGTTGAAATGGAGGTTTTTTGCAGAAAAAAAGATCGCAGCCTTCGGCGGCGAGACTATCAGTTCTGCTAGTACCCAACCCCAACTCAACGCTCAATACTGAACACCAGCACTTCGGCCCCTCGGAGCACTCACCATGCGATCACAACCTACCACCCTGATTTGCCGTTATGGCTACGACCCTCTTGATCGACTCACCAGTCACACGCTGGTGAACACCCTTGAGCGCCAGCGATTTTACTGCACAAGCCGACTGGCCACCGAGATACAGGGTGCGATGCGCTATTCGATCTTCCAGCATGGTGACCAGCTCCTGGCGCAACAGCAACGCGAAGGTAATGCCCTCGATACCACGCTACTGGCCACCGATCAGCAGCGTTCGGTGCTGCAGGTGGTCAAAACCAATCATCCACGACAACCCATTGCCTACTCGCCCTACGGATGCCGGCCCGGTGAAAACGGGTTACTCAGCCTGCTCGGTTTCAACGGCGAACGGCCGGATCCCGTGACGGGATGTTATTTGCTAGGGAATGGGTATCGGGCGTTTAATCCGGTGTTGATGCGATTTAATAGTCCGGACAGTTGGAGTCCGTTTGGGAGTGGGGAATTGAACTCATATGCATATTGTCTAGGGGATCCGATCAACCATCACGATCAAAATGGGCACGCCCCGCATCCATTCAGGACTGCCATCACGAACTATTCATATAAAGCCATTGTAAATAAAATACAAAAAAGACTATCAAAAATACCTAAAAAAATGTTCCATAAAAGAGAGACCGCCAAGACGCAAGCCCTCGATGAAATCGAGACATTAATAAATGAAAGCGGCCAATTGAATAAAGTCGGAAAAATTTCTGGCGATATCAAGCCGTTAAGATTTACAGCAGCGGAAAAACTTTCCACAGCCCGATATTTCGAGCATAAAAATGAGGGAATTCCATTCGACAAAAATGGTATCCCAAACCCAAAAGCTCCCATAACAATGACTAATGCGCAAGGTCAGGAAACATTACGCACCGATTTCTTCGACGATAGTTTAAGTTACTTTCATCATCAAGCCCAAGGTAACGGATCAGAACATCACAAAAAAATTATGAGTGAAGCAGCAGGCAAGACAATAATCAGAAGAGCACAATACATACGAGATCACGCGCTTCGAAATATTAAACCCCTTGGATAAATGGGGCTCGTTGATCCCCTTCCTGCTGCGCCCTTTCTGTTCTGCTGTCTTCGTTCTGACTTACGGCGCGCACACGCCCTCGCTACTTGCGGATAAATTTTACGTCGCCGCTGCTAAAACTATTGCTGCGTGAAGATGAAGCACTATTGATATTAGTGGCACTGAGACGAGCACTATTTAAATCTGTACCCCTAGGCGATAATGGTGGTATAGCGCTTTGACCAACAGTGGGACCATTGGAAAGCTTTACGGAACGGGGGTTCGCATTGATCGTAACTTGTGGACCTGCCTGAAGAGAAGTAGACACGACAGAGGAAACATTTAAGTGACTGTAATCAGGTTTTGGCATAAATAGAGCCACATCATACGGAGGGGGTGGACCGCTCCCTGCAAAACTGTTGGAACGAGATTCCCGGAGGGGACGGTTCCCGGCACTACTGATGCCAAGAGATCTGACTGGCCCACGAAACAGCCCTATCGTCGCCGCAGCGACACCAAACGCTGCGGCGATCCACCCAACCGTTTTGACAGTTGGATTGTCAATAACCGTCCCCACCACAGAAGTCACCACGCCAGCCGCAGCAACACTAACCCCACCCAGCAGCAGGACAAACAGGGCAGAGTGCCCAGTCGGGTCACTCCGATTGATTGGATCTGCGCCACAGTACGAATACGCGTTGAAGCCCCCCTTCCCAAACGGACTCATACTGTCCGGACTGTTAAACAGCATCAGCACCGGGTTGAACTGGCGATAGCCGTTACCCAAATGATAATGCCTGGTCACAGGGTCCGGCCGCTCACCATTGAAGCCAGGAATACTGGGCAAACTGACACCACCAAGTCGATGGCCGTAAGGTGTGTAAGCAAAGGGATACAGCCGATTTGCGTCGAGCGCGTGCAACACCGAACGTTGTTGGTCCGTCGCCAGCAGCGTGGCGACAACCTTCCCGCCCTCGTACTGCTGTTGCGCCAATAGCTGGTCGTCGAACTGCACAAGACTGCGTTGTACTGCGGATTGTATTTCGCTGCTCAGGCGCTTCTGGCAGTAATAGCTCTGTATGGCAGCCTGTTGAAAGGGTGTGCATTCGACCTGACGATCAAGCGCGTCGTACCGATATCTGCCCAATGGGGTACCACGAGTTGAGGTAGGCATTGACTGCTCCGTGCATGATCCAAATACGAGCCTTGAGCATCTTTCTTTTTTCAGTCGTTGCCTACTATCAGAACTGTTAGTATTTTGACCTGGAAATGTGCGGAAATGGAGACAGATTTATTTAAGAGAAAATAAATCGGCCCGCATTCTGGTCGTCGGTGAAGCAGATAATCGAACAAGTCTGCAACGGCAAGACTATTAGTTCTGCTAGTACCCAACTCCACCGCACCGATCAATACTGAGTGCCAGTATTTTGGCCCTCGGAGCACTCACCATGCCATCGCAACCGCCACCCCTGCTTTGTCGTTATGGCCATGACCCCCTTGATCGACTCATCAGCCAAACACTGCTGAACACCCCTGCACGCCATCGTTTCTACTGCAAAAGCAGGCTGGTGACCGAGATACAAGGTGCGATGCACTGTTCGATCGTCCAACACGGTGACCAGTTGTTAGCGCAGCAACAAAACGAGGCTGGCGCAATCGACACCTCACTACTGGCTACCGACCTGCAGCGTTCGGTGCTGCAAACGCTCAAGGGCAATCACCCACGACAATCCATTGCGTATTTGCCTTATGGCCATCGTCCCTTTGCGAGCGGAATACTCAGCCTGCTCGGCTTCAACGGCGAACGGCCGGACCCGGTGACCGGACATTATTTATTGGGAAATGGGTATCGGGCGTTTAATCCGTTTTTGATGCGATTTAATAGTCCGGACAGTTTGAGTCCGTTTGGCAAGGGAGGGCTAAATTCATATGCTTACTGCATGGGGGATCCAATCAATCGTAGCGACCCAAATGGCACGGACCCAATCACCGCACTAAAATCACTCCTATCCAGCCAAAGAAAGGCTAGAATTTACGTTGCAAGACTGCACAAGAAGGTTGACTCATCCCTATCCGACGAAAAAATATATTCCAAAATCATCGGAGACCCAACCCCGGAGAAAGCTGTCGAGGCATTCGAAGAATACAGAGTGCTACTCATGGAATCATCTCACGCCCCTCTACAAAATGAACAATACCTTAAAGATCTCAATGCTCTTCAAAGAACCAACCTCTCCGACAGTGAGGTTAAACAGCGAAATTTCCTTGAATATATAAAAGATGAACCGACCCTTAAGAATGGTTTCCTGGATTATTCTGAGAAAAAGCTGCGCGACTTGGCAGACAGAATTGAAGTAATACCAGATAAACCAAGCCCATCCGCTGACAAAATAAAAAGCTACAAACTCAAACTTATGAGCATTAGAAACCCAAATAGCAAGACAATACAAGATCAAGCCATTGCAATTAGAAAGAAGTACTTCGCTTAAATTAAGAAATAATATAAATAAGTGGTGGATTTGTTTGAAAATATGGTGACTCTGCAGATCATCATGCCTGGAGAACTGTCGATGAATCTCATCGCTCCACAGGGCCAGGGACAGCTTCAAGAGAGGAACTGAACCTGCGGGAGCGGGCCTGCTCGCTGGTTTCTGTGTGTTGCCTGACTAGCGGTGGGCCTATCAGGAATCGCGCCGCAGATCCGGTGGGATCGGCAAATCATCCTTCAACGGATCCGGACGCTTGCCCTTGCCCGCGCGGTACTGGCGAATCTGATAGACGTAAGCCAGCACCTGCGCCACCGCCAGATAGAGCCCGCCAGGGATTTCCTGCTCAAGCTCGGTCGAGTAATAAATCGACCGCGCCAGCGCCGGCGATTCCAGCAGCAGGATCTCGTTGGCCGCCGCAATCTCACGAATCTTCAGGGCCAGGAAGTCGCTGCCCTTGGCGATCAGCATGGGCGCCCCGCTCTTGTCCGGGTCGTACTTGAGGGCCACGGCGTAGTGGGTCGGGTTGGTGATGACCACGTCAGCCTCGGGAATCGCCGCCATCATCCGCCGCTGGGACATCTCGCGCTGCAACTGGCGGATCCGTTGCTTGACCTCCGGTCGCCCTTCCTGATCCTTGTGTTCGTCGCGCACTTCCTGCTTGGTCATCAGCAGTTTCTTGTGGCTTTCCCACAGCTGCACCGGCACATCCACGGCGGCGATGATGATCAGCCCGCAGGCCATCCACAAGGTGCTCCAGCCCACCAGCTGCAGGCTGTGAATGACCGCCAGCTCCAAAGGCTCATGGGCGATGCGCAGCAGGTCATCGATGTCTGAGGACAAGACTGCCAGGGCCACGAACAACACGATGAAAAACTTCGCCAATGCCTTGAGCAGTTCCACCAGCGCCTTGGCCGAAAACATCCGTTTCAGGCCGGGGCCGGGGTTCATACGGCTGAATTTGGGGGCCATGGTGCCCGCCGAGAACAGCCAGCCACCCAGTGCGATAGGCCCGATCAGCGCCGCCAGCAACAAGGGAATCATCACCGGCTGAATGGCCAGCAAGGCAATCTGCCCCGAATGCAGCAGGTAAGTGCCCATGGAGCGCTCATCCAGAATGACTTCGCGAGACAACGAGAAATTCAGGCGCATGAGCTCCATCATGTCCTGGGCCAGTGCGCCGCCGAACACCAGCAGCGCGCCCGCGCCGGCGAGCATGACCGCCAGGGTGTTGAGCTCCTTGGAACGGGCAATCTCACCCTTCTCACGGGCGTCCTTTTTCTTTTTGTCCGTGGGGTCTTCTGTTTTGTCCTGACCGCTCTCGCTCTCAGCCATGACTCAGCGCGCCTTTGCCAGTTCGCGTAAAAACTGCAGGGCCTCTGCGGCCAGCGGTTGATACTGATTGAGGATGTCCGCCAGGCCAACCCAGAAAATGAACAACCCCAATACCAGGGTCAGCGGAAAGCCGATGGAGAAAATATTGAGTTGAGGCGCCGCCCGGGTCATCACGCCAAAGGCAATGTTGACCACCAGCAACGCGGTCACCGCTGGCAGCACCAGCATCAGCGCGGCGCCAAGCACCCAGCCAAGCTTGCCGGCCAGCTCCCAGAAGTGATTGACCATCAAGCCGCTGCCGACCGGCAAGGTGGTGAAGCTTTCGGTGAGCACTTCGAACACCACCAGATGGCCATTCATCGACAGGAACAGCAGCGTCACCAGCATGGTGAGGAACTGCCCGATCACCGCCACCGACACACCGTTGGTAGGGTCGACCATGGAAGCGAAGCCCATGCCCATCTGAATCGCGACAATTTGCCCGGCGACCACGAAGGCCTGGAAGAGCAACTGCAAGGAAAACCCCAGGATCGCGCCGATGAGGATCTGCTCGGCAATCAGCATCAGCCCGCTCAGGTCCAGCGCATTCACCGGCGGCATGGGCGGCAGGCCAGGCGAGATCACCAGGGTAATGGCCAGCGCGAAATAGAGACGTACCCGCACGGGCACCAGGGTTGTGCCGAATACCGGCATGACCATCAGCAGGGAGCCGACGCGAAACAGTGGCAACATGAACGTCGCCACCCAGGTGCTGATCTGCGTATCGGTCAGCTGAAGCAGCGACATGGCTTAGCCGATGACCTGAGGAATGCTGCCGTACAGCTGCACGATGTATTCCATGAAAGTCTGTACCAGCCACGGGCCGGCAACGATCAGGGTCACCAGCATGACCAGCAGACGCGGCAGGAAGCTCAGGGTCTGTTCGTTGATCTGGGTGGCGGCCTGGAACATCGCCACCAGCAGGCCGATCAGCAGGCTCGGGATCACCAGCACCGCCACCATCATGGTGGTCAGCCACAGCGCTTCACGGAAGATGTCGACCGCGACTTCAGGGGTCATGGCGAGACACCACCGAAGCTACTGGCCAGCGTGCCGATGATCAACGCCCAGCCATCCACCAGCACGAACAGCATGATCTTGAACGGCAGGGAAATGATCAGCGGCGAGAGCATCATCATACCCATGGCCATCAACACACTGGCAACGACCAGGTCGATAATCAGGAAGGGGATGAAGATCATGAAACCGATCTGGAAGGCGGTTTTCAGCTCGGAGGTGACAAAGGCCGGCACCAGGATGGTCAATGGCGCCTGATCCGGCGTGGCAATGTCCGTGCGCTTGGACAGGCGCATGAACAACTCCAGGTCACTGGTACGCGTCTGGGCGAGCATGAAATCCTTGATCGGCACCTGAGCCTTGGCCACGGCGTCCTGGGCCGTGAGTTTCTCCGCCAGATACGGCTGCAAGGCATCCTGGTTCACCCGGTCGAACACCGGCGCCATGATGAACAGGGTCAGGAACAGCGCCATGCCGGTGAGGATCTGGTTCGAAGGGGTCTGCTGCAAGCCAAGGGCCTGGCGCAGGATTGAGAAGACGATGATGATCCGGGTGAAACTGGTCATCAACATGACGAAGGCTGGAATGAAGCTCAGCGCGGTCATGATCAGCAAAATCTGCAGGCTGACCGAGTATTCCTGCGCGCCCTGGGCATTGGTGCCCAGCGTAATCGCCGGGATCGACAGCGGGTCGGCTGCCAGCGCCAGCGGCGCGGCCAGCATCAGGACCAGTGTCAGGACGACACGTAACGCACCCATTACTTCTTATCCTTCTGATCTTTGCCCAGAATGTCCATCAGACGCTGGGCAAACTCCGGCGTCGCTTTCTCGCTGCTCGGCACCTGCACCGGCTCCTTGAGCACATGCAATGCGGTGATGGTGCCAGGGCTCAGGCCGAGCAGAATCTGCTCGTTGCCCACTTGCACCAGCATCAACCGGTCGCGGGGGCCCAGCGCACGCGAGCCGATCAATTCGATCACCTGGCCTTTACCGGCCGGTCCCGCCTGCTGAACCCTGCGCAGCAGCCAGGCGAGGAAAAAGATCAGCCCCAGCACCAACAGCAAACCGAACACCAGTTGCGTCAACTGTCCGGCCACGCCACTACTGGCCACCGGCGCAGCGGCGGTCGTGGCAACGGTCTCAGCCGCCAGCACACATACCGGCAACGCCAACACGGCCCCCAACAAGACTGCGAGAAGCTTTTTCACTCAGCGCAGCTTCTTGATGCGTTCGCTTGGGCTGATCACGTCGGTCAGGCGAATGCCGAACTTCTCGTTGACCACCACCACCTCGCCATGGGCGATGAGCGTGCCGTTGACCAGCACGTCCAGCGGCTCACCGGCCAGGCGATCGAGCTCGATCACCGAGCCCTGGTTCAGTTGCAGCAGGTTGCGGATGTTGATGTCGGTGCTGCCGACTTCCATGGAAATCGACACCGGGATATCAAGGATCACGTCCAGGTTCGGCCCTTGCAGGCTGACCGGCTCGTTGCTCTTCGGCACGCCGCCGAACTCTTCCATTGGCAGGCGGTTGTTCGCCGACGAGGCGGTATCGGCTGCCAGCAAAGCATCGATATCGACCTGGGCATCTCCGGTTTCTTCCAGGGCCGCAGCCCACTCATCGGCCAGCGCCTGGTCGTCCTGGGTATTCATGTCGTTAGCCATCACTTGTCCTCGGCGGGGCAACTGTTCAATTAGAAGCAGTCAATAAAATAGGATTGGGGCACTGCTTCAACGGCGCTCGATCGGCTCGATCACCTGCAACGCGAGGTTGCCTTTGTGCGAACCCATCTTGACCTTGAAGGCCGGCACGCCGTTGGCGCGCATGATCATTTCTTCGGGCATCTCAACCGGGATCACATCCCCCGGCTGCATGTGCAGAATGTCCCGCAGGCGCAACTGGCGACGGGCGACCGTGGCACCAATCGGTACGTCGACATCCAGAACGTCCTGGCGCAGCGCGTTGACCCAGCGCTCGTCCTGGTCATCGAGGTCCGACTGGAAGCCGGCATCGAGCATTTCGCGCACCGGCTCGATCATCGAGTACGGCATGGTCACGTGCAGGTCGCCGCCACCGCCATCGAGCTCGATGTGGAAGGTCGACACCACGACCGCTTCGCTCGGGCCGACGATGTTGGCCATGGCCGGGTTCACTTCCGAGTTGATGTACTCGAAGTTCACTTCCATGATCGCCTGCCAGGCCTCCTTCAAATCGATGAAAGCCTGCTCCAGCACCATGCGCACTACGCGCAGTTCGGTCGGCGTGAATTCACGCCCTTCGATTTTTGCGTGACGGCCATCGCCACCGAAGAAGTTGTCCACCAGCTTGAACACCAGCTTGGCGTCGAGGATGAACAGCGCGGTGCCGCGCAACGGCTTGATCTTGACCAGATTGAGGCTGGTCGGCACGTACAGCGAGTGCACGTATTCGCCAAACTTCATCACCTGAACGCCACCTACCGCCACATCTGCCGAACGGCGCAGCATGTTGAACATGCTGATGCGGGTATAGCGGGCGAAACGCTCGTTGATCATCTCCAGGGTCGGCATGCGTCCACGGACGATGCGATCCTGACTGGTCAGGTCATAGCTTTTGACAGTGCCGGGTTCGGCAGCGTTTTCGGTCTGTACCAGACCATCGTCGACGCCATGCAACAGCGCATCGATCTCATCCTGGGACAGCAGGTCCTGCACGGCCATGTCGTGTTCCTACTGCAGTACGAAATTAGTGAAAAGCAACTGTTCGATGACCACTTTGCCGACCTCTTTCTGCGCCACTTCCTGGACGCTGGCCGTGGCTTTCTGGCGCAGCATTTCCTGGCCGACCGGCGAGGCGAGGGTCGCGAAATCCTGGCCGGAGAACAGCATGACCAGGTTATTGCGGATCACCGGCATGTGAACCTTGAGCGCCTCCAGATCGACCGGGTTGCGGGCGAGCATGGTGATGCTCACTTGCAGGTAGCGCTGGCGGCCGTTCTGGTTGAAATTGGCGACGAAGGCCGGGGCAATCGCCTCGAAAATCGCTGGCTGCTTGCCGAGTGGAGTTTCGGCCTCGGCGCTGGCGGGCTTGCTCTGGGCGCTGTGCATGAAGTACCAGGTCGCACCCACGGACAAACCGACCGCGAGCAGCAACGCCACTACCATCAAGATGATCAGCTTGAGCCTGCCTTTGGTTGCGGGTTCTTTTACTACTGCGTCGCTCTTCGCCATGCCAATAATCCGTCACTATTCGGGTTTTCACAGTCGCACGGCAAGGCAAGAGCAAGTGTTATGCCAGAAGCGCCCTAGGGAAGAAGTGCTGGAGAAATGTAGTGTGGATGACACATAAACCCCCTGTGGGAGCGCAATACTGTTCACTTAAGCCAGGTCACACCTTTGTGGCGAGGGGGCTTGCCCCCGTTGGGCCGCAGAGCGGCCCCAAAACCTGCCACCGAGGTGTATCAGGTACACCGCGTGTAATGGTTTTGCGACTGCTTCGCAGCCGAACGGGGGCAAGCCCCCTCGCCACAAGGTGTATTGCCCCGCTTAAGTGAACAGCATTACCTGTGGGAGCGGGCTTGCCCGCGATGAGGGCAGAACAGCCAATATCTTCATTGACTGCTACACCGCCATCGCGAGCAAGCTCACTCCCGCAGGGTTTAGTGGCGTGTGTGGTCAGGCGTAGTAATCGACCGCACTGGAGCCGATCACGCTAGTGGTACTGGCAGCCACTTCGGCAACGCTCGGCGCAAGATCATCATCCATCGAATCCAGCCCCCCGCCGCCAGCATTGGCGCGCCCTCGCTGAGCCTGTTGAGACTGATCCTGGCCCTGCTGCGAACCACGGGACTGGTCCGAAACGTTGACATCGACCTGGCCCATGCCCTGCTGCGCAAACATGTCACGCAGGCGATACATCTGGCCGTCCAGCGCTTCACGGACAGCTGGATGGGCACTCATGAACGTCACTTGGGTCTGCTGATCCGGCACCATGTTCACCCGAATGTCCAGGCGCCCAAGTTCAGCTGGCTGCAACTGAATGTCGGCGGCCTTGAGATTGGTGCTGGACAGGTACATGACCCGATTGAC
Organism: Pseudomonas sp. PDM31; assembly: GCF_019218965.1. Taxonomy (NCBI): domain Bacteria; kingdom Pseudomonadati; phylum Pseudomonadota; class Gammaproteobacteria; order Pseudomonadales; family Pseudomonadaceae; genus Pseudomonas; species Pseudomonas sp. PDM31. Next base: position 228,289 of record NZ_JAHUWS010000009.1, read on the forward strand.
CACCTCTTGTGTCCAGCCGCTCTGATGCATTGCGATCGGCTGGTTCACCGGCAAGGCATTCGCGGTTTTCGGTGTGGCGGCCTGTGTCAGTTCCGCCAGACGGTTGGCGAAATTGTCGACACGGGTGTCGCTGCTGGCGGACGTGAGATCCTTGAGACCGGCGTCGATCAAGCCGCTGAACGCCTTGTCGCCACCCTGGCTGGTACTGTCCTTGTCGGGCGGCATATCCAGCATGCTCGCCATGCCCGCTGCAAAGTTCTGTGCCGAAGTCAGCTCGCCATCAGCCTGGACTGGTATCGGTGCTGCCTTGGCCTGGCCCTGGCTGGAAGCGGACACATGGCCACTGTGTTCCATTGCCAGACGCACTGCCGGCAATGCATCGAGTGGGTCAGCTTCGGGATTGAAGTCGTTATCCGTGGCGGTCAGCGCCGGGGCCACCGTCGTCTTGGCGGTCGCCGAAACCGAAACCGGCACCGGCACCGGCACCGGCACTGCAGCCTGGACAGCTTGTGCCAAGGCCGGGTCCACCACGGCTTCGGCGGCCGTTGCAATTGGCGCCGGCACTACAATCTGGACAACCTGAGCCAATGCCGGATCATAAGCCGGATCGATCGGCGCGCAGTCACCCACCGCCTTATGCTCGATATCCGTCGTTTCGTCGCTGGCGGACTTATCGTCTGCCTGCACCAGGTGATTGACTGGCAAGGATTTGCCGTCATCGGCAACAGCCGGCTCTACAGCGGCAGAACTGTGTTCGCCAGAATCTTGCGTCTCGGGCCCTTCGGTGGTTTTTTTACCAATCGGCTCATTTGATCCGTTACCGGCGGCAGCAGATTTATCCGGGGTTTGATCGGCATACACCCGAGCGAAGCTGGACGCCTTGTTCCCAGGCTCAGGGGACGACACCGGGGCACTGGCGGGGGGCGCTTTAGCCTTGGCCTGTGTGGCGGCCTGAAGAAAAATATCGGGGGTAACGGGCATGAAACGATCTCCGCTGCACTGGATACGTAGGTACAGTTGCGGAGAGTAAAGCAAGGGTCGCGCCAGATTCACTCGAATGTCGCGTCGAACGGCTTAACGGTCCATCAGGAATCGCTGCCGCTCCTCTTCGTACAGTGGCCGGGCAATAGCAAACTCGCTGACGATTTCAGTAATCAATTGCTGAATATCGTCCTTCGATGAATGGGTTGCGCTCTTTTCCAGCCGACAGCACAACGCGGCGAGCCTTAAGGCTCCCATGTTGCTGCTGCTGCCCTTGAAGCTATGGGCGGCCTCAATCAATTGCGCCGCGGTCTGCGCCTTGCGTAACTGCTGCAAACGCATTTCGCAATCATCGAGAAAGGTATCCAGCAACGTCGGATACTCGCCTTCCATGATTTCCTGCAACGCATTCAACACGTCGCGATCCAGATGTGTGTCAGCCACTTGCTCACTCCTTGATCAAGAATTGTGCAGATTATGCCAGAGCCTCCCAGAAAAACTCCACGCAAGCACTTCGCCCGTCATCGCTCCATCGGGCATTTCGGCCCAACTGGCGGATCAGACTGACCCCGCGTCCCGACAGACGTATGTCGTCCACAGGTCTTTGCATCACCCGCGCAACATCGAACCCTTTGCCACTGTCCTCGACGCGGATCGTCAGGCAACCGCCCTCGCCTGTCGGCGTGACCTGCAAATGCACCCTGACATAGCCGTCCTGCAACGCATCCAGGCAAGCATTGCGCAGTTGATAGTAGCGGGCGAAACCGCCGGCATCGCGCTTGAGACTCGAATCCAGACCGAGCACACCATGCTCCAGAGCATTGGAATACAGTTCCGCCAGCACGCTGTAGAGCGCCCCGCTCTGGGCTCGCAAACCGTGGACCTCCTGCAACAACTGCAACAGATACGGCAGCGGATTGAAGCGCTTGAGCGTAGCGGCACGGAACTCGAAACTCACCGACCAATCCAGCGGGCAGGACTGCCCACTATCAGAGTAAACCAGTGCCGGCGGCGTGATCTGCGCCGGTTGCAGCAGGCTGATTTCGACCATGCTGACATCGTCACGCGCTTGCCCGCCAAAATCGCGCAAGGCCTGCTGGACCTCTTCAAACAGCGCGTCAGGCTGACGATTGCTCTCGAACACTCGCTGCAAACCCTGCTCACCGAACAACCGGTCGTTGGCATCTCGCGTATCGATCACACCATCGGACAACAGGAACACCCGATCGCCGAGTGCCATTGGCAGCACCTCAGTGCGATCATCAAATGCCTCAGGGCTCAGCACGCCCAGTGGCAGATGGCGCGCCGCCAGCTGCGTGCGCTCGCCGCTGGCGATACGGTGCAGGTATCCATCGGGCATGCCGCCATTCCAGACTTCCACCGAGCGCCGCTGGAAACTCAGGCACAGCAAGGTCGCACAGCAAAACATGTCCACGGGCAGGATGCGCTTGAGCTTGGCATTCATCTCGCGCAACGTCTCCGCCAGGCCGTAGCCCTTGGCGGTCATGCCATAAAAGACTTCCGCCAACGGCATGGCGCCCACCGCCGCCGGCAACCCGTGCCCCGTAAAGTCGCCCAGTAGCACGTGCATATCGCCCGATGGCGTGAATGCCGCCAGCAACAGGTCACCGTTGAACAGTGCGTAGGGCGACTGCAAGTATCGGATGTTGGGGGCGACATTCAGGCAACCGGAATGCGCCACTTTGTCGAAAACGGCCTTGGCCACCCGCTGTTCGTTGAGCAAATAGTCGTGGTGCCTGGCGATCTGGTCGCGTTGCTCCAGCACCGTGGCCTGCAATCGGCGCAAGCGCTCCATCGCCTTGATTTTGGCGGCGAGTATCACCTGGTTATAGGGTTTCGCCAGAAAGTCGTCGCCACCAGCTTCCAGACAACTGGCCAGGGCTTCGTTTTCGGACAAGGACGTAAGGAAGATGATCGGCACCAGGGTTTCACCGGCCAATGCCTTGATTTGCCGGGCGGCCTCGAAGCCGTCCATGACCGGCATCATCGCGTCCATCAACACCAGATGCGGTGTTTGCCGGCGAAACGCGTCGACCGCTTCAACGCCGTTGGCCGCCGTCAGTACCACATGCCCTTGTCGGCGCAGGATGCTCGACAGCAACAGGCGATCAGCGGCACTGTCCTCGGCGATCAGGATGGTCAGTTGCACCTGCGGCTGCATGGCAATCAACTGATGTCGAACAGTTTGTCGAAATTGGAAATGGCGAGGATCTTGCGCACGTCACTGCTGCTGTTGACCACGCGGATGTCGGAGTCGTCGCCACCGGCATGATCGCGCAGCAGCAGCAACATCCCCAGGGCGGAGCTGTCGAGGTAGGTCGCGTCTTTCAGGTCGACCACCACGGCGGCCAGTTCCTTGTTCTCATAGGCATCACGAAATTGCTGATGCTTGGCGAAATCGAATCGTCCCTTGATCGAAATCGTCAGCTTTTGCCCGTCCTGGGACATCTCGGAAATCACTGACATTTACCGCGTCCTAGTCTTTGGAATACGTTTAGAAGGTTTAGCATCTGAGAGAGGCAAGGTCAAAGGATCGCAGGCCCGGGCCGAGTTCGGACGATCTTTTTTCAGGCAACGCTAATACTGATCCTGGCGTGGCAACCGCTGGCACAACTCATCGAGCAGCTTCTGCTCGCGCCTGTCTTCCAGCGCCCGCGCCTCATCGGCATAACGCTGGACCAGTTTGCGCAGGCCTTCGACCCGGGTGAACGCCTGCTGCCAGGTTTCCCGCGCCTTGTTCAGATTGTTCTGATGCCAGGCCAGACTCTGGCGCTGCTGGTCGATGGCCGTGCCCAACTGCGCGAGAAAGCCCTGATACCCCAGCAGCCATTGACCCGAGACGCCGCTGCTGCCGCGTACGATCCATTGCTCCTGATAATCGAGTCGAAAGGCTTCCAGGTCACCCAGCTTGCTTTCCGCCAGCCGCACCTGCCCCTGAAAATGGCCCAACCGTTGAGAGGCGGTTTTCTCGGCCTTTTCGGCCATGTCCACCACCGGCGCCAGGCGCCCTGCCCGAGTCTGGGCCATGGCCGCTTAACCGCCAGCCGCGGGCGCAAAGATCGACGCGAGGTACGCTTCGCTTTCGCCCAGGCTGATGCTGTCGTTGAGGCCCTGGCGCAGGTATTTGACCAACTGCGGCTGCAGGGAAATCGCCAGGTCGGTCTCGCGGTCGCCACCCGCGACATAGGCGCCGACGCTGATCAGGTCGCGGCTCTGCTGATAACGCGACCACAATTGCTTGAAATACTGCGCACGCGCCATGTGTTCCGGCGACACCACCGCCGGCATCACCCGGCTGATGGACGCTTCGATATCGATGGCCGGGTAATGCCCTTCTTCGGCGAGGCGCCGGGACAACACGATGTGCCCGTCGAGCACGCCGCGCGCCGCGTCGGCAATCGGGTCCTGCTGGTCATCACCTTCGGACAGCACGGTGTAGAAAGCGGTGATCGAGCCACCCCCCTTCTCGGCGTTGCCCGCCCGCTCTACCAGTTTCGGCAGTTTGGCAAATACCGAAGGCGGATAGCCCTTGGTCGCCGGCGGTTCACCAATGGCCAACGCAATTTCCCGCTGGGCCTGGGCGAAACGGGTCAGGGAATCCATGAGCAACAGGACGTTCTTGCCCTTGTCGCGAAAATATTCGGCGATGCGCGTGCAATACATCGCGGCGCGCAGGCGCATCAACGGCGCATCATCGGCCGGGGACGCCACCACCACCGAGCGCTTGAGGCCTTCTTCACCGAGGATGTGCTCGATGAACTCCTTGACCTCACGACCCCGCTCACCGATCAGGCCAACGACGATAATGTCCGCCTCGGTGAAGCGGGTCATCATGCCCAGCAGCACCGACTTGCCAACACCGGTACCGGCGAACAGACCCAGTCGCTGACCACGGCCGACAGTGAGCATTCCGTTGATGCAGCGAATGCCTACGTCCAGCGGTTCGCTGATGGGCTCACGCTTGAGCGGGTTGATGGTCGGGCCGTCCATCGGCACCCAGTCTTCGGCCTTCATGCCGCCCTTGCCGTCCAGCGCACGACCGGCGCCGTCGAGAACACGCCCAAGCATGCTCATGCCCATCGGCAGGCGACCGGTGTCAGCCATGGGCACCACGCGGGCACCGGGCGCAATGCCGGCGACGCTGCCAACCGGCATCAGGAAAACTTTGCTGCCAGAAAAACCCATGACCTCGGCTTCAACCTGCACCGGATGATAGCTGTCGTCATTGATGACCATGCAACGACTGCCCATGGCAGCGCGCAGGCCTTCGGCTTCAAGGGTGAGGCCGACCATACGCAACAAGCGACCTTCGAGAATCGGCGCACCGGCCAGCTCAGTGGCCTCGGCATAGCTGCCCAGGCGCTTGGCGAAACTGGTGCGATCAAGGCGCATCGGCAACGTCCGGCTCAGCTGCGCCCGCAGGCGTGCTTTCGATCGGCAGCTCCAGGCTCAGGTCTGGCGCGGCTGGACGCAGGGCCTGGTCATGCAACTGATCGAAGAGTTTATCCATGACCCGTGCAACCCGGGTTTCGACTGTGGCGTCGATGCGGCTGTGTTCGGTCTCCACCCGGCAACCGCCAGGCAACAGCGACTCGTCCTCGACGATGCGCCAGGTTTCTTCATGGCGCTCGCGCAGGGCTTTGACCTGTTCGAAATCCTGCGGATTGATGTACAACCGCACATTGCCCGCGCCCAGGGGCAACAACTTGAGGGCGTCGCGCATGACGTGCTCGATCTGCGTTGAGTCGATCGCCAGTTCGCGCTGGATCACCTGACGGGTGATGTGCTGCACCAGGTCGACCAGGGACTTTTCAATCAGGGTGTCCTGCTCGGCGATGGGCTCGAACAGGTGCGCCATCAACTGTTCCAGCCCGGCAATCTTGGCCGACAAGGCGACTTCGGCCTCCTGACGCACCTTAAGCGTGGTGCTGTGGAAGCCTTCCTTCTCGCCCACCGCGAAGCCTTCGTTGTAGGCTTCCTGGCGAATACTTTCGAGTTCCTCGAGGGTCAGTGGCTGGACTTCCTCCAGCGGCACCTCCTCCATTTCCGGCGGTTCGGGCTCAGGCTCAGGTTCCGGCTCGGGTTCTGGCGGGTCGAAACTGGGCAACGCCCAGGTATCGAAGCCACTGACATCCCTGGCGCGGATCAGGTCAGTGGCTGACTCATCATTCTTGACCATGGTGTTAGATCATTTCCTCGCCGCCCTTGCCACCGAGAACGATTTCTCCGGCTTCGGCCATACGGCGGGCGATAGTGAGGATTTCTTTCTGCGCGGTTTCCACGTCGCTTACGCGCACCGGGCCTTTGGCTTCCAGGTCGTCGCGCAGCAGTTCGGCCGCACGCTTGGACATGTTCTTGAAGATCTTTTCCTTGACGCCTTCGTCCGAACCTTTGAGGGCCAGTACCAGAACGTCGGAAGACACTTCACGCAACAGCGCCTGAATACCGCGGTCGTCGACATCGGCCAGGTTGTTGAACACGAACATGAGGTCTTCGATCTGACCGGACAGGTCTTCGTCGACTTCGCGGATCGAGTCCATCAACTGGCCTTCGATCGAGCTGTCGAGGAAGTTCATGATGTCCGCTGCGCGCTTGATGCCGCCCAGGGTGGTGCGCGAGGCATTCGAGTTGCCGGAGAACTGCTTCTCGAGAATCTGGTTGAGCTCTTTCAGGGCTGCCGGCTGCACGGTATTGAGCGAAGAAACCCGCAGGATAATGTCCAGGCGTGCCTTGTGGTCGAAGTTGCCGAGCACTTCCCCGGCCTGATCCGGATCGAGATACGCCACGACGATCGCCTGGATCTGCGGGTGCTCGTAACGGATCACATCGGCCACGGCGCGCGGCTCCATCCACTTCAGGCTGTCGAGGCCGCTGGTGTTGCCACCGAGCAGGATACGGTCGATCAGACCATTGGCTTTGTCTTCGCCCAAGGCCTGGGTGAGCATCTTGCGCACATAGTCATCGGAGCCGACGCCCAGGCTGGTCTGGTCGCCGACCATGTCGACGAACTCGCTCATCACCTGCTCGACCTGCTCGCGGTGCACGTTGCCCATCTGGGCCATGGCCACACCTACGCGCTGAACCTCTTTGGGCCCCATGTGGCGCAGTACCTGGGCGGCGTCAGTAGAACCCAGCGACAGCAGCAGGATCGCGGCTTTGTCGACCTTGGTCAGTTTGGCGGCAACGGCTCGGTTATCACTCATCTGCGTTAATCCACTCTTTCACGACCTGGGCCACGCGACCCGGATCCTCTGCCACCAGACTCTTGATTGCGTTCAACTGTGCGTCATAGCCTTCGCTCGGGCTCGGCAGCAGGATGCTTTGCGGGCCGCCGAGGCTGACACGATCATTGGCCAGTTCGCCATCCAGGCCGCCCATGCCACCCAGCTCGACATCGCTGCCGATACCGGCCAGCTGCTTGCCTTTGCCGCCACCGGTGATGTTGTTGAGCACCGGACGCAGGACACCGAACACCAGCACCAGAATGAACAGCACACCCAGCACTTGCTTGACGATGTCCCAGAACCACGGCTGGGAGTAGAACGGAATATCGGCTATCACTTCGCCGCGATCGGCGGAGAACGGCATGTTGATCACGCTGACACTGTCGCCACGGCTGGCGTCGAAACCGACCGCGTCCTGAACCAGACGGGTGAAGCGTGCCAATTCGTCGGTACTCCACGGCACCCGGGCGGTTTCACCGCTGGCCGGGTTGAGCTTGACCTGATCATCGACGACCACCGACACCGACAGGCGATTCAAACGGCCCTGCTGCTGCCTGGTGTGACTGATGGAACGATCGAGTTCGAAGTTTTTGGTCGACTGTTGACGTTTGTCTGCCGGGTACGGTGCGAGCATCGGCTGGCCGGTGGCCGGGTCCATGATCTGCTGGCCGTTGGCATCGATCAACGGTTGCCCCGGCTGGACCATGCCAGCTTGCGCGGTGCTGCCACCGGTGGTTTGCGGGGCCGAAGCCGGCGACGGTGGCTGGTTGCTCAAGGCACCCGGCACACCCTGGGGGCCATTGCTGGCGGTGCGCTGCTCATTGACCGACTGCTCACTGCGCAATGCCGGCTGATCGGGGTTGAATTGCTCGGAGGTCGACTCGACGGCGCTGAAATCAACGTCGGCCGACACTTCGGCCTTATAACGATCATTGCCCAACACCGGTTGCAGGATGTTATGCACGCGCTGGGTGAGCATGCTTTCCATGCGACGGCTGTAATCGAATTGCTTGCCGGCCATGGTCAGTTCGGAGTTTTCCGCCTGATCGGAAAGCAGGTTGCCCTTCTGGTCGACCACGGTGATCTGCGACTTGCTCAGTTCAGGAACACTGGTCGCCACCAGATTGACGATGGCCACGACCTGGCCCGGCTCCAGGGAGCGACCGGAATACAGTTCCACCAACACCGAGGCGCTCGGCTTGCGCTCGTCGCGCACAAACACCGAACTCTTGGGAATCGCCAGATGCACCCGGGCACCCTTGACGTTGTTCAGGCTGGAAATGGTCCGCGCCAGTTCGCCTTCGAGGCCGCGACGATAACGGGTCGCTTCCATGAACTGGCTGGTCCCCAGGCCCTGTTCCTTGTCGAGGATTTCGAAGCCGATGTTGCCATCGCTGGGAGTGACACCAGCGCCCGCGAGCTTGAGTCGCGCACGGGACAGATCCTCGGCCTTGACCAGCAAGGCGCCGGAGTTGGGTTCGACGGTGTACGCAATATCGGCGCTGGCCAGGGTATCCATGACCTGCTTGGCGTCCATACCGGCAAGGCTGCCGTACAGAGGCCGGTAGTCCGGCTGCTGGGACCACAACACCACGGCAAAACCAATCGCCACGCTCGCTGCCAGGCCGACCAACAGGCCCACCTGACGCAACATGGTCATCTCTGAAAGGTTTTCCAGGAACGACAATCCGAACAGCGGCGGTTTGCCGTCTATCGGGGTGGCCTTGGCCGGAACATTATCGGCGACTGCTTCTGCCATGACTCAATCTCGTCCTTTAAACCGGCATCTGCATGATGTCTTGATAGGCCTGAACCAGCTTGTTGCGCACCTGGGTCAACGCCTGGAATGACACACTGGCCTTTTGCGAGGAAACCATCACATCCGTCAGGTCGACGCCGCTTTTGCCGATTTCGAATGCACTGGCCAACTGAGTGGAAGCCTGCTGGGTGTCGTTCACTTTATTAACGGCCTGACCGAGCATGTCGGAAAAGCTGCTGCCCGCCACTTCAGGGACGCCGGCAGTCGATTTCGGCGCAGACATGGCATCCATTTGCATGGCCCGCATATCCAGCATCAATCGATTGAATTCAATACCTTGGCTCATGATCTACTCTCGTTGGCGACCCGCAATTTTTTGACGTTCACTCGGCGGGTAGTCAGGTGTTAGCAACAAGGGTGCCAGCTCCACGGCAAACTCGAACAAAAGCTCTAGCCACATGGCGCAACCGGCATCCGCCTATTGCCGACTGTAGGAGCGAGCATGCTCGCGATGGGCCTGAGAACACCGCGGGGTGTCAGGTTCCCAGCGTTATCGTTGACGACCATCGCGAGCATGCTCGCTCCTACAGGGGACCGTGGCGCAACCGGAATCCGCCTACTGTAGGAGCGAGCATGCTCGCGATGAGCCTGAGAACAACGCGGGGTGTCAGGTTCCCAGCGTTATCGTTGACGACCATCGCGAGCATGCTCGCTCCTACAGGGGACCGTGGCGCAACCGGCATCCGCCTACTGTAGGAGCGAGCATGCTCGCGATGAGCCTGAGAACAACGCGGGGTGTCAGGTTCCCAGCGTTATCGTTGACGACCATCGCGAGCATGCTCGCTCCTACAGGAACAGATTCAAGTAGCGAATAGAAAGGCTTCCACGTCCATCCCGGCATCACGCATCTGCGCCAGCTTGTAGCGCAAGGTTCGCGGACTGATGCCCAGGCGCTCGGCCGCTTCCTTGCGACGGCCGCGTTCGGCGCGCAAGGTGTCGATGATCATCTGAAATTCGCGCCGGCGCAGGTCATCGCCCAAGGCTCCCGCCGACTCGGATTCGATTTCCACGGCGCGCGCAGCTGCGGGCGTCGATACCGGCAATGGCGCACAGGCGACTGGCCCGGCCAGGCAGAAATCCTGCGGCTGAATCAAACCGCCCTGCTGCAGAATCAAGGCGCGCTGAATCGCATTGTCCAGTTCCCGTACATTACCCGGCCACGGATACCCGACCAGGCACGCCTGCGCCTCGGGCGACAGCCTGGCGGGCGCATGCTTCATTTTATTGACGTGACGGGCCAGCAAGCGCTCGGCCAACGGCAGGATGTCGGCGGTGCGCTCGCGCAATGGCCGCCAGGCCAGGGGAAACACCGACAGACGATAGAACAGGTCTTCACGGAAACGCCCGGCCGCCACTTCTGCAGCCAGGTCGCGGTTGGTCGTGGCGACCACGCGGATGTCCAGGGTGATCGGCTTGCGCGCCCCGACCCGCTCAACCTCGCGCTCTTGCAATACGCGCAGCAGTTTGGCCTGCAGCCCGAGGGGCATTTCGGAAATTTCGTCGAGCAGGATGGTGCCACCGTCGGCCTGCTCGAATTTGCCGGCCTGGGCGGCGATAGCACCGGTGAAGGAACCTTTTTCGTGGCCGAACAGGGTTGCTTCGAGCATGTTGTCCGGGATCGCTGCACAGTTGATCGCAATGAACGGCTGGCTGGCCCGATGGGAATGCTGATGAATGTAACGCGCCAGCACTTCCTTGCCGGTCCCCGACTCACCGGAGATCAATACCGTGGAGTCGCTGCGCGCTACCCGCGCCGCCAGTTCCAGCAATTGCGCGCTGGCCGGCTCGTTGGCAATCGGCCCTTCGCACGCCGTCGTACCGAGGTTGCCCAGGGCGTGACGCGCCACCAGATCGAGCAACGCCCGGGGCTCGAATGGCTTGACCAAGTAGTCCACCGCGCCCTGGCGCATCGCATCGACTGCGCGCTCCACCGCCCCATGAGCCGTCATCAGCAGCACGGGCAATTGCGGTTGTCGCGCACGCAACAGGCCGAGCAACTGATGGCCGTCCATGCCCGGCATGTTGACGTCGCTGATCACCAGACTGAAAGACTGGCCAGCGGCAGCGGCCAATGCTTGCTCTGCCGACCCCACGGCGGCGTAATCATGCCCCGCGAGCATCAGCGTATCGGCCAGCGCTTCGCGCAACGCGCGGTCATCCTCGACCAGTAGAACCTTGATTGCCATGTCCGTCACTCCGCGCCCAAGGCGCCGCAGAACAACGGCAGGATTACCAGTGCGCACGTACCGCGACCCGGGCGCGAGTGCAAACGCAGATCCCCCTGGTGAGCACGCGCCACCGCCTTGACCACCGTCAGGCCAAGGCCGGTACCGTTGGTTTTGGTGGTAAAGAACGGCTCACCCAGACGCTCCAGCACCCCGGCATCGATACCGCTGCCACTGTCGCTGACACACAGGCGCAGATGATTGCCACGGGTGTAAAGATGAACTTTGAGGCGCAGGTCGCCGGCATTGGCCTGGATGGCATTTTCGATCAAATTCAAAATTGCTCCGACCAGGGTGTCGCGATTGCACAGCAACTCCCCAGCATGGCTGTCGCACTGCCAGCGGATCGGCAGGTCCTGCACATGGGGCAGCGCAACCGCTTGCAGCGACTGCAACAATTGGCCAGGCGTGAGCCGGTCGGTCAACGGCAGCTCGCCACGAGCAAACACCAGCATGTCGCGCACCTGATGTTCCAGTTCGTGCAGGCGCTCCTTCAGGCGCCCGGCAAAACGTTGCTGGGTCGCGACCGGCAAAGCCTGCTCAGTCAAATGGCTGGCGTAAAGCAACGCGGCGGACAAGGGCGTACGAATCTGATGGGCCAACGAGGCCACCATGCGCCCAAGGGACGACAGCCGTTCGTGGCGCGCCAGCTGATCCTGCAGGTGACGGGTTTCGGTCAGGTCATTGAGCAACACCAGTTGACCGGGTTCGGCGTCCAGCGAGCGGGTGGCAATCGACAGGCGCCGACCATCCTTGAGTGAAACCTCATGGCCGTCGTCTTCGCGAGGCGCAAAGCAGCGGGCAATGACCAGGCGCCACAACTGGCCTTCGAGCGGCAGACCGAGCAACTCGCGGGCCGCCGGGTTGGCTTCGCGCACGATGCCCTGGGCGTCGATGACAATGACACCGCCAGGCAACAGATCAAGGAGATTTTGCAGGCGATTGGCCAGGCGCTCTTTTTCCGCCAGTTCCTGCATGCGCTGGGCGCTGACCACCGCCAGCTCGCCCTTGAGCTCGGTCACCCGGGCTTGCAGCAGGCTGTAGGAATCGGTCAACTGACTGGACATCTGGTTGAACAGAGAGAACGCCTGCTCAAGACCAAGCCGGCTCGCCTGCTCTACGGACGACGGTTGCCCCGAAACGTCAGGGACAGGAGACATCTGGGCGGCTTGGGGCATCGTGCTCTCTCGCGTGGCTGACCGTCAGTTAAACGGAACGTTGCGAGGGACGTAGCAATACCCGTGCCTAAAAAAAACAGCCTAAAAATGAAGCACTTGAAAAACAGGCGTCAATCATCCGCCTGTTCGTCTCCATCACGACGGCTCATGCCGTACTTGCGCATCTTCTCCACCAGCGTGGTACGTCGAATGCGCAGCCGCTCGGCGGCACGGGCCACGATGCCATTGGCATCATCCAGCGCCTGCTGAATCAGCCCCTGCTCCAGGCTACCGAGGTAGTCCTTGAGGTCCAGGCCTTCCGGCGGCAGCATGGCGCTGGCGGTGAAGACCGGCGTATGGCCGTTGATGGCCACGCGCTCTTCAAGGTCACTGCGCAGGCTGTCGACCATTTGCTCGTCTTCATCGTCGACGTAGCGGAACTTCTTCGGCAGCTCGACCACACCGATCACCCCGTACGGATGCATGATCGCCATGCGCTCCACCAGGTTGGCCAGCTCACGGACGTTGCCCGGCCAGCCATGCCGGCACAGCGACATGATGGCGGCCGAGTTGAAACGGATCGAACCGCGCTTCTCGTGCTCCATGCGCGAGATCAATTCGTTCATCAGCAGCGGAATGTCTTCGACCCGCTCGCGCAGCGGTGCCATCTCGATCGGGAACACGTTCAGGCGATAGTACAAGTCTTCGCGGAAGGTGCCGATCTCGATCATGCTTTCGAGATTCTTGTGGGTCGCGGCAATGATGCGCACGTCGACGCTCTGGGTCTTGTTGCTGCCGACGCGCTCAAAGGTGCGCTCCTGCAACACGCGCAGCAGCTTGACCTGCATCGGCAGTGGCATGTCGCCGATTTCATCGAGGAACAACGTGCCGCCATTGGCCAGCTCGAAACGCCCGGCACGGCTGGTGATCGCCCCGGTAAAAGCGCCCTTCTCGTGACCGAACAACTCGCTCTCGAGCAACTCTGCCGGAATGGCCCCGCAATTGACCGGCACGAACGGTGCCTCACGGCGTTTGGAGTGATAATGCAGGTTGCGCGCGACCACTTCCTTGCCGGTACCGGACTCACCGAGGATCAGCACGCTGGCATCGGTGTCGGCGACTTGCTGCATCATCTGCCGCACGTGCTGGATCGCCCGGCTGGTGCCGACAAGGCTGCGGAACAGATTGGGTTCGCGATGACGCCCCCGCTCGCGCGCCTGGTCGTACATCTCGCGATAGACCTGGGCACGATGCAGGGAGTCGAGCAATTTGCTGTAGCTGGGCGGCATCTCGAGCGTCGAAAGCACTCGGCGACGCTGGTCTTCGGGCAGCTCAATGGAAGAATTATCGCCCATTAGCAAAACCGGAAGGAACTCATCCCAGGTTGACAGTGTCTTAAGCAAGCCCCCAAGTGCGCCAGGAGCATTGACGGTCCCGATGAGGACACAGATTACTTCACGACTTGATGACAAAGAGCCGACAGCCTGCTGCCAGTCATGGCTGCCGCAGGGTAAATTTTCTTCACCGAGAAAATTCAAGATCACCGCCAGGTCGCGGCGGCGGACGCTATCGTCATCAATCAGCAGAATTTTGGTTTCACGCCACATGCAATAGCAACTTCCCTAGTCAACTCAATACCCAAAATGTTGGGGCAAGCTAGACGCTTGCAGACTTGTTATGCCTGAAGACGACTGAAATCTGGAACCAGCTCTAGTTAAGTCAAAAAACCGTGCACAGTCAAATTTATGGCGCACAACTCTGAGGTTATTTAACCAAACAGATGGTAAACCTTTGCCGCGTTTTGTGCTTGATGGATCTGCGACATCTCATCGACTATCGCTTGCCTCTCCCCCGTAGCCGCCTCAAGAAGCTGCTTGTACACCCCTAGCAGCTCCTGAAGATTGTCGCGCAACGCGGCCTCGTCCACCGAAGTTTCACTCAAGACGTCTTCCATGCAGGAACGGCACGCCAGGTCCAACTCACCGATCGCTTGCCAATTGCGTTCGGCCAATGCGCCGACCAGAGCTTGGCGGGTGTGTTCGATTCGCTGCAGGACAAGACTCATGATGATCTCCTTAAAACTGCGGACTCGCAGGGGCGATACCGTCCCAGCCGTCTTTGACGGTGCGAAGCAAGTCGCCAACTTCGTCAAGAATCGCTGGATCGGTCGTGATGTTCGCCTCGGCGAGACGCTTCATCATGTACATGTAGAGATTATCCAGCCTCTCTACCTCTTCAGCCTTGTTCTCGAGGTCCAGGCCCTCACGCAAGCCGCCAATGATCCCGATGGCCTTGCTGATCAACACACCTTTACCCGGAATATCGTTGCGCTCCATGGCGCCTTTGGCCTGAGCAATACGGTCCAGCCCACCCTCCATCAGCATCTGCACCAGGCGGTACGGGCTGGCTTCGGAGACTTGAGCTTGCGCTCCAACTTTCTGATATTGCCGAAGGGCCAACATCGGATTCATGTTCTTACCTCATCGCAACTTTAGGACTCACCTGACCAATATATCGTCTACGAGTCAAAGAACTTTAAACCGGAAGACAAAAACCCGGCGCGTTTAAAACGTCGCCGGGTTTTTTGTCATGGGCTCAACGCTTAACTTTTGGAAGCCTGTGCATTAAGGCTGTCGAAGAACGAGGTGATGTTGGTCGCCGTCGCCTTCATTTGCCCGACCAACAGGTCCATGGCGTTGTACTTGGCCGTCAGCGACGCGGTCAGCGACGTCACGCGCAGGTCCAATGCCATCTGCTGATTGCTCAGCTCGCTTTTCTGCTTGTTCAGACTGGTGGTGCGCTGATCAAGAATGCCACCGGTCTGAGAATAGGGTTTGATCGCCGCGCTCATGCGGGCCAGCAGGCCATTGGTACTGTTGGTACCGGTAAACAGCGTCTGAACCTCACCACCCAGCGACTTGCTGGTCATCGCCTTGGTGAATTTTGCCGAGTCAAAATTCAACGTACCGGCTTTCTGGTCGGTGGTGATACCCAATTGCGCCAGCACCGACAACTGCCCACCCGGGCCTGGTGTGGTCAACTCCTTGCGGATATCGGCAATCAACGAACGGGGCATGGCGTCACCGGTCATTGCCGCAGAGACAGTCGGCTTGCCATCAGCACCGACAGTGGCCTGAGTCAGCGAGTTAACCGTTCTCACCAGCGTGTTGTAGGCGTCGACAAATGACTGGATCGAAGTCTGCAACCCCGTCGTATTGGTCGCCACGGTCACGGTCGAGGTGCCTGCTGCCACCAAGGTCATGCTCAAGCCGCTGACTGACGAGTTGACGGTGTTGGTTTTGCTGGTCACTGCCAGACCATCGATCGTCAGGTTCGCATCAGCCGCCAGCGCACCGATGGTGCCGGCACTGTTCGGATCAGGCAGGGTCGCCCCCGGATTCGCCGGATCGGGAATGGTCCCCATGATCTGGCTGCCATCGATCTCAAGGCCCGCGATGCCGCTGACAATGAGATCCGTGCCCTTGCCGGTCGTGGTCGAGCCGATCACCAGTCGCGACCCGTTGCTGTCGGTGACGATGTTGGCCGAGATACCCTGGGCACCCAGTGTTGTGTTGATAGCGTCACGGGTCGACTGCAAGGTCGCACCGCTCGGTATAGCAACGCTGTAGGCAGTGCCATTTTGACTGATGTTCAATGTACCAGTCGGAATGGCACTGGACGCACCGCCCGCGAAAGAAGCACTGGCAACCTTGGAGCCGGTAGCCAGGTTGTCGACTTTGATGGTGTAAGTACCGTTGACGGCAGTGTTGTCCGAGGTTGTCGTCAAAACCGTCGGCGCTGACGAGATTGCCGCAAAACCGGAAAACGCAGGGCTTGTCGCGCTGTTGAGCTTGTTCATGGCAGCCTGGTAGGCGGCCAGAGCACTTTTGAGTGTGCCTATACCAGAAATCTTGGACGTATTGATCGTGGTCTGAGTGGTGATCTGAGTCTGCTTGGCCGATTTATCGCTGTTGACCAATGCTGTAACGATCGAGTTGATATCAATACCGGACCCAAGGCCCAAACCTGGTGTAATCGGACTTGCCATGCACATTCCCCTTTATGTCTGCTGCCGGTCTTTTGACCGGTCACGCCGTCACATCAACGTACAAACACGATTCATGCCAGCTGTCAGGCTTTTGCTTCAAACAGCACGTTGCTTGCCGTCGTCAAACTTTCCGCCAGTTTCAGGGCTTCTTCGCAAGGAATCTGGCGCACCACTTCACCGGACTCCGAGGCGATCACTTTCACCACAACTGTGCCGGAAGCCTCATCGATCGAGAACTCCAGATTGCGCTTGATCGACTGAACGAATTTCTCGATCTCTTGCACGGCCAGTTTAAGCTTCTCGGGATCCGAGTCATCTCTTGCAGCTACTGACTTGACGCTATCGCGTTCGGTGCTGCTGTCGCTACGAGTGACGCCAGCCGGCTGAGCAGAAGCCGTATTTGACGGTTGAGCGGCCAGGTAAGACAAGTTCAGCTTGACGCTCATGTCCATATCCATCACCTCCTGAAGCAAAAAGCGAGAGAGCGCGACTGGCGCACTCCCCCGCTAAAACTCAACCGAATTACTGAAGCAGTTTCAGTACGGCGGAAGGCAACTGGTTGGCTTGAGCCAGAACAGCGGTGGAAGCTTGTTGCAGAGTTTGCTGTTTGGTCAGGCTGGCAGTTTCAGCAGCGAAGTCGGTGTCTTGAACGCGACCCAGTGCAGCGCTGGCGTTTTCGTTGACGTTCTGCAGGTTGGAGATGGTGCTGGTCAGACGGTTTTGCGAAGCACCCAGGTTGGCGCGAGTGGCGTTCACCGTGTCCAGAGCTTTGTCGATCGCGGTGATTGCGCCGTCGATTGCCACGAAAGCAGCAGCACTGGTAGCACCAGTCAGAACGGTAGTACCCGAACCTACGGACAGGCTGGAGGCGGCGAAGCTGGTGCTCAGAGCCAGAGTGATCTGGTTGGCGGTACCGGTGTTGGAACCCACTTGCAGGGTCATGACGCTAGCAGAACCGTCCAGCAGGTTTTTGCCGTTCAGGTTGGTGCTCTGGGCAATACGAGTCAGCTCGTCGGACAGCTGAGTGAACTCGGCGTTGGTTGCGGTACGGTCAGCAGTGATGTTGGTACCGTTACGTGCCTGGACAGCCAGTTCACGCATACGTTGCAGAATGTTGGTGGTCTCTTGCAGAGCGCCTTCAGCGGTCTGAGCCATCGAGATACCATCGTTGGCGTTCTTGATTGCCACGGTCTGACCACGAATCTGGCTGGTCATACGGGTAGCGATCTGCAGGCCGGCGGCGTCGTCTTTAGCGCTGTTGATTTTCAGGCCGGAAGACAGGCGGGTCATGGAGGTCGACAGAGCATCCGATGCACGGCCCAGGTTCTTTTGAACGTTCAGGGAGGCAACGTTAGTGTTTACGCCTAATGGCATGATGTATTCCTCGTTGGTTGGGTACTGGCTTCCGGCCCTGGCAACCGCCGGGTATGGCCTAGAGAACCTTCGTAATAGTTATCGTCGCTATTGCAGGTTGCTTGAGGGCTTTTTTGAAAAAAAATGCCATCACACTGCCACCCCTACGAAAACAAAGGCTTGCAAGACACCCACGCGAGAAAAATGGCGCCAGAAAGTCGCCCACAACACAATTACGAATGAATCACGCCGGCAGACGGAGTAACGCTCAGAGGTGAGCGTCCCCCGCTTCCAGCAAATCGACCAACTCATACTCCATCGAATCCGCCAGCCCCAGCCAGTCCATTGCTTCTTGAGCGGCGAACATCGACATGAGCAATTGCGCCCATTGCTGCTGGATCGTTTGAGGCGTTTGACTGAACAACGCCTGCGAGTTTTCGAAGATATCGACCATGTTCAGCGCCGCCTCGACATCACGCCCAAGTCGAAACAACTGCGCGCACTGGCGGCAATCAATGACACATTGCGCAAACCCGCTCATTGCACGAACTCCTGATTGAACGTCGTACCGACAATCATTGCGCCTGCCCGGCTGCTGTTGAAAAACTGTACCTGCGGGTGCCCGGCAATGTAGCGCTCCAGCTCGCACAGGTAACTGCGAAAATTCAACTGCGTGCTGACACGCTCGCCATTGCCGTCGAGCACCCAGTACCTGGCCTGACTCAGTGCCGGCCCCAGGTCGCCATCGTTCCAGCCGGCGTGGGTTTTGTTCATGGGGAACGCAAAGTCGGCGCCGAACAGCGTAATCCGCTGCGCGCCCATCTTCACCGCCAAGTCCACTGCCGGATGAATCACACTGCCACCGACATACAGTTCAGCCCTGGCGACCTGCCGGCGCAGAGCCGCATAGACCGGGCTGGCGGAGTACCCGACGTAACGCACACCTTGCCAGGCCGCCAACACCCGCGGATCGCTCAAGGGCAGATAGACCAGCGGGATGTCGCCAGTGTCCTCGGGCGGCAGATGCCTGAAGCCGATGCGCTGATCGATACTGACCACCACGTCCGGTTTGATGCCATGCTCGCGCAGAGGTTTGTAGGCGGTATCGACGCTGATGAACAACGGTCGTGGCACCTGTTCGCGCACAGCCCTGAGCTGCTCGAAATGCTGCTCAAGGCTAGGCCCGGTGGCGATCACGTAAACCTCCCGTCCCGGGCATGTCGCGAACAACTCGGCAACATCGGCATCCTGACTGACGAGCCCGAAACTCTCTTGCAGCCGCTGGACAATCTCCGGGGATTGCGGATCGAACTCGCGATTATTGAACGTCAGGTGCACTTCACTGAGCAGGCGGTCGCGAATTTTGGCATTGAAGTCATCGGCCAGGAGCATCTCGGAAGGCAAGGCAAAAAATGGCTGGCAAATTTCCGGCGAATCACCGGCATACCTCAATTCGACGCGCGGGTCGTCGAGCCAATGCCGCTGATCGAGTAACTGTAGCGTCAGCATGAAAATCGCACCGTTGAGGATATGCACGTACAAACGCTGAAGGTCTGCGCCTTCGAGCAGCACTGTCGGCAAATCACCCAGCCCTGTGCCGTAGACATGCACCACCGGGCTGCCCGGGGGCAAGCTGGCGGCCTGCAGTCGTGCTTCACGGGTGCGATCATGGCGACTGGTAAGCTGAATACCGCCAATACTCAGCGTCGAGCCCAAGCCTTGCACTAACTCAGCCTGCTCTTGCATGCCGGGTTCGGTACTCAACCGCGCAAACAGTGCCGGCCAGCGTCGCTCTATCACCTGAGCATTGTGGTCAAAGCTGTCGCTCATATCGCCTCGCGCACCAACGAAAAAAATAGCGCTCAAGGTTACACCCGGAGCGCTATTTTTTATGCCACAAAGTTCGTGTCAGGGGCGATAAATAATCGCCGAACCCCACGACAAGCCAACACCGAAACCACTCAGCGCAACACGCTTCCAGCTGGAATCGAGCACGTGCTTTTCCAGCAGCAACGGAATGCTCGACGACACCGTATTGCCGGTCTCGACCATGTCCTTGATGAATTTCGCAGGGTCCCCTTCGAAGCGGCGTGCCACGGCATCGACAATGGCCGCACTGCCCTGGTGAATGCAGAAGGCATCGACATCGTCAGCCGTCAGTTGCGCCTCGGCCAGCAGTTCATGCAAATGCGCCGGGACTTTGAGCAAGGCAAAGTTGAACACCTGACGACCGTTCATGAAAAACACGCCATCGCTGACTTTCAGGTGCGGCGCGCCGGAACCGTCGGTGCCGAACTTGGCTTTGCCCAGCTGCCACGGTGCGTTTTCGCCCATCCAGGTCGCGGTGGCGGCATCGCCGAACAGCATGGTGGTATTGCGATCTTCCGGGTCGACGATCTTCGAATACGGATCGGCAGTGATCAGCAAGCCATTCTTCAGGCCCGCGGCTTCCATGAAGCCCTTGATGGCGTAGATGCCGTAGACGTAGCCGGAGCAGCCCAGGGAAATATCGAACGCCGCCACGTTGGTTGGCAGGCCCAGTTTGTCCTGAACGATGGCAGCGGTGTGAGGCAGACCTTCTTCGTCACCGTTCTGGGTGACCACGATCAGCACGTCGATGGCTTCACGTTTCAAATCAGGGTTGTTGGCGAACAGCGCATTGGCCGCTTCGACACACAGGTCCGAAGTTTCCTCGCCCTCGCCTTTACGAGGCAGGAAGGCCGAACCGATCTTGCCAAGGATGAACTCTTCATCCTTGTCGAATTTTGCACCTTGTGCGTAATTGTCCAAGCCGGCTACAGGAACGTAGCTCGCAATGCTCTTTATGCCAATCATTACGGCTTCCCAATAATAAACAGCCCAATACCACCGCTCGTGATGATTCGAGGGGCGCCGACAAACAGAGAAATACGTCGCCCCGAAGCGGCGACCACGGGAAGAATAAAAGGCTATCACTGGGCCAGACAGAAGCCAGGCGCCACCTTCCCGATCAATACAATACAGTGAAGATGCGCGTAATGACTCACAGGTCACTCTATTTTGCCGAATCCGCCCGACAAGACGTTATTCGACCAATGACCAATCCAGCGGTGTACCGCGTTTGAGGTCCTGCCCGGCGCGCCGGCCCATAAGGCTTTCAGCGTGCCGGGGAGCCAACCCCAGGCCCGGGCGAATGGCCCGCAGATTGTCGGCGCAAAACAGCTCGCCGGCCGCCATGTCCCGGGTGACATACAGCGAACGCCGGTACACCAGTGACTTGCGTTCGGCCTCGGTCACGCCGTAATGCACCTGGCCCATGGCCTGCCAGGCGCGCTCGGTTTCGATTACCAGGCTGGCCAGTTCGGCCGGTTCCAGGGAGAAACTGGCGTCGACGCCACCGGCAGCTCGATCCAGGGTGAAGTGCTTTTCAATCACCGAGGCGCCTAGCGCAACCGCCGCCACGGACACCCCGACGCCCATCGAGTGATCGGACAGGCCGACTTCGCAGCCGAACAATTGGCGCAAATGCGGGATGGTACGCACGTTGCTGTTGGCCGGCGTTGCCGGATAGGTACTGGTGCACTTGAGCAACAGCAGATCCCTGCAACCGGCCTCACGGGCGGCTCGCACGGTTTCGTCGAGTTCGGCGATGCTGGCCATGCCGGTGGAGATAATCAGCGGCTTGCCGGTGGCCGCGACCCGCCGGATCAGCGGCAGGTCGGTGTTCTCGAAACTGGCGATCTTGTAGGCCGGCACCTCAAGACTTTCGAGGAAGTCCACCGCCGTGTCATCGAATGGCGTGGAGAACGCCAGCATGCCCAGTTCCCTGGCCCGGGCAAAGATTGGCGCATGCCATTCCCATGGCGTATGAGCCTTCTCATACAGCGCGTACAACGAGGAACCGGCCCAGAGACTGTTGGGATCCTTAATGAAGAACTCGCCCTCGGACAGGTCCAGGGTCATGGTGTCGGCCGTGTAGGTTTGCAGCTTCAAGGCATGCGCACCGGCCTTGGCCGCGGCGTCGACAATCTGCAGTGCCACATCCAGCGACTGGTTATGGTTGCCACTCATTTCAGCGATGATGAACGGCGGCGCATCGGCCCCGATGCAACGGTTGCCAATCTTGAAACCAGTCATTTGTGATCCTTCAATACGCGCGTGAACTGGCAGGTACCCTGAGTGAAACCTGCCTCACGAAAGACTTTCAGCGACGGCTGATTGGCCGGCAATACCTGCGCAGTGATAGCCAGCAGCTGCGGCCAGTGGGCGCTCACGAAGTCTTCGCCCCGCGCCAGCAACGCCCTGCCCCAGCCCAGGCGGAAGCGTTCTTCGAACAGATAAATCGAGACTTCGGCTTCAAAACCGTGCAGGTCATAACGCAACACACCCACTGGGCCGTCATCGGTTTCGGCGATCAACAACAAGCGCTGGGAATTACTCAAACTGGCGGCCAGCCAGTTTTGATGGGACGGCCATTCAACTACACCGGTTTGCAACGACCAGCGCCGTACTGCCTCGGCATTGCGCCCGTCGAACAACAGCTGCGCATCCTCTTTGGTTGCAGGTCGGATGCGCAAAACTGCTCCAGCCAGGGCTGCCGCCACCCGTTGCGCCCCCCGACCATCGACCAATTGCCGTGAACGATCGGCAAGGCTCTGGCGTATGCCCTGATTGTCCGCCACAAAACCGATAGCCAGACGCAACTGCTCGACGCTGACCTGCTCGCGAACGCCAAGATAGACGTGCGCACCTGCAGCCGCCATCACCTCGCCGTTGGCTTGCTGATTATTGGACACAGCGATGCAGATCGTCGGCAACCCCATCGCTGCCCGTTCCCAGCTGGTACCGCCACCGGCGCCGACAAACAGGTCCGCCTCGGTCATCAAGCGGTAGAAGTCGCTGACAAAGCTGTGCAAGCGCCAGTTCGGATGCCCCGCCGCGAGCGCCTGCATCTGGTTCCAGGCGGGGTTGTCGGCCCCGGCGACGAAGTCGACCTCCAGTTCATGGAAGTCCGCCAGCGCCAGCATCGCGTGTTGTGTCTGCATGGCTGCATCAAAGCCGCCAAAGTTCACCAGTACTCGCCTGGCCCGGGGTTTGATCTCGATGGCCGGGCAGCAAAACTCTTCGCGCAGCATGGCAAATCGTGGGCCGAACAGCGTCTGGCAGTCCGGCGGCAGCAGCGAGGCATAAGCCTGGGGCGTGCCAGACAAGTTCTGATTGAGCAGCAGGTCGACGCGGTACTGGCGGGTTGCGAGGTCATCCACCGCGGCGATCCGTGGCGCCCAGCGGCGAGCCGCCGTTTGCCAGTGATGGTCGAGGCCGTAGTGATCGACGATGATCCAGTCGAACGCCGGATGACCTTCCAGCACCAGCGCCAGCGCGTCGATATCCGCCTGCCACGGCAGCATGGACTCGATGGCCTGCAACGGGTCTTCACCGGGATAACGATCCGGCAGCGCGAAGGTTTCGAAGCCTTCGCCCGCCAGGGTATCGAGCCGATGCCCCGGCAACCGTCGGCAGGCAAATACGACGTGCGATCCCTGCTTGCGCAGGGTTCTGGCCAGCGGCAACAAACGAGCGATATGGCCGCTGCCAATGGCTGGCGACGAGTCGGAACGAATCAGCACCCTCATTGCAATTCCCCGCCGGCCTTGAGCACGGCGTAAAGGTATTCGGCACGCGTCCAGTCCTCAAGCGTGTCTATGTCCTGCACCAGATGCCGCGGCAGAATCACTGGCAGGCTTGCCGGCGAGAATAGCGCATCACCACGCAACCAGGCCTCGCTGCGCCCCCAGTAGAACTGGCCGGCATCCTGGAAGGCTGCGGGCAAGTCCTGGGAACGGGTCTGGCGAAACTCCGGGTAGAGCGGGGTCAAGGCGCCCTGCTCGTCGAGGGTCAAGGCCCTTTGCACCGGGAATCCGAAACTGCCTACGGAAAAGGCGAAGGCCTTGTCTGCATGCTGTTCAAGCAACTCGAAGCCCTGATGCAGATATCGCGCCTGCAACAGCGGCGCGGTCGCGTAGATGCAACACGCATAGTCGAACGCCGGCAGTTCACCCAGGGCATGGACGATCACTGCCGCCGTGCCGGTGAAATCATCGGCCAACGACGCCGGACGCATGAACGGCACCCGCGCCCCGTGACCCCGTGCGACTTCGGCAATTTCTTCATCGTCGGTGCTGACGATCACCTCGTCGAACAGATTCGATTGCAGCGCCGTAGCAATCGAACGGACGATCATCGGCACGCCGTCGAACAGCTTGAGGTTCTTGCGCGCGATTCGCTTGCTGCCGCCACGCGCAGGAATGATCGCGACGCTGCTCACCGTCGCCGCCCCGATACAAGACGATAAATCATGATGTTCAACCCAGAACCCGTCTCAAATGCTCCACCACTTCATCCTGTTCTTCATCCGTCAGGTCCGGGTACAACGGCAAGCTGATGGCTTCGGAAAAATAGCGCTCGGCCTGCGGAAAATCGCCGTCCTTGAAACCCTGTTCACGGTAGTACGGCTGCAAATGCACCGGAATGTAATGCAGGTTCACACCCAACCCGGCTGCGCGCAAGGCTTCGAACACCTGAGTCTGGTCGAGTTTGATCTGCGACAACTGCAACCTGACCACGTACAGGTGCCAGGCTGACTCGGCGCCTTGCTGAACCGTCGGCAATGTCACCGCCAGGCCCGCCAACAGCGTTTCATAACGGGCGGCCAATTGACGACGCCTGGCGACAAACCCGTCCAGCCGCGCCAGTTGCGACAATCCCAGTGCCGCATGCAGATCGGTCATGCGGTAATTGAAGCCCAGTTCCAGTTGCTGGTAGTACCACAATCCCGTGTCCGGCACGTTCATCTGTGCCGGATCACCAGTGATCCCGTGGCTGCGCAGGCGTCGCAAGCGCTCGGCGAACTCCGGGCGATTGGTCAGCACCATCCCACCCTCGGCGCTGGTGATGATCTTGACCGGGTGAAAACTGAAAATCGTCATTGCCGCGTGTTGGCCACAACCCACCGGCCGCCCAAGGTACGAAGCACCCACTGCATGGGAGGCGTCCTCGATCAGCGTAAAACCATAGCGCTCGGATAGCTGCGCGATCGCGCGCATGTCACAACTCTGACCGGCGAACGCAACCGCCACCACCACTTTGGGTAACTTGCCGCAGGCTTGGGCGATCTCGAGTTTCTGCGCGAGTAACCGCGCATCCAGGTTCAAGGTGCCCGGGTCAATGTCGACAAAATCGACTTCAGCGCCGCAATAGCGACCACAGTTGGCCGACGCGACAAAGGTATTCGGACTCGTCCACAGCACGTCGCCCGGCCCCAGGCCGGCGACCAGGCAGGCAATGTGCAGCGCCGCCGTGGCATTGCACACCGCTACCGCATACTCAGCCTCGCAACGTTGGGCCAAGGCCCGTTCAAAGCGCTCGATGGTTGGCCCTTGGGTCAACCAGGGGGACTTGAGCACCTCCATCACGGCATCGATGTCTGCCTGGTCGATGTTCTGCCGGCCGTAGGGAATCCGGTAGGGCATCATGACCATGACTCGACACAACGCCCAACCAGCGGGCAGGCACGCGTGGCCTCGAACATCATTTCGCCGTTGAGCATGTGAGCGTCCTTTTATTGATCAGACAGTTGAGCGAGCAACTGCGCCCAGTTCACACTGCGCGCGGTGCCGAGGGTAAAGCCCTTGCCGGTCATGGCCAGGTTCTGGTTGTACGCCAGATCGTGGCTCAATGCCCCGGGCCACTTTTCCCGCAAGGCTTCAAGGGCCTGCGGTGCCTCGGGCAAGGTGCCCGGGTGGATGACCTGAACCTGTGGCGTCCACACCACCAGATAGCCCGCCTGGCCGGTTTTCAGGCAAAGGTCGACGTCGCTGAAGGCGTCCGCGAACACGCCCTCGTCCAATCCGCCAACCTCGTCAAACAACGCTTTGCCGATCATCAGACACACGGCCGAGACAGCTGAGTAATTTTGCTCAAGCACCAGGCGATCAAGGTAACCCCTGGCCTCTTTCGGTTCGCCGGCAAAGGCGCAACCGACACCGTCGTTCATGCCCAGAATCAGCCCGGCCTGCGTGACGTTGCCATCACGGTCCTGCAGCTTGGCACCGACCACACCCACTTCCGGACGCTGGGCCTGGTTGAGCAGCGATTCGAGCCAGGTCGGGTTGACCACTTCACTGTCCGGCGCCAACAGCACCAGGTATTCACCCTGGGCCTGCCGACAGGCTTCGTTGTACAAGGCCGACGCGCTGAGAGGCTCGTGTGCCCGCAGGACACGGGCCCTGTCGCCTGGCTGTCCCAGACCGTCCAGCCATTGCAGCATGTCGGGGGACTGGCTGGCGTTATCGGCGATCAGCACTTCGTAACGGGTGTAGCGGGTACGTTGCACAATTGCGGTCAGGCAACGTTGAACCTGCGCCAGGTTGTCCTGGCTCGGCACAATGATCGACACCAGCGGGCGCTCAGCGTGCCGGTAGTCGATGCGGTAAGTGCCCGGCGTGTCCGAGGTGACTTGCGCCTTGTAGCCGCGGGTGGCGAGGTGACGGATCAACGTCTGGCGCTCGTGGGCATTTTCTTCGCGTACGGCTGCAGGGGCGATCAACAGAGGCTCGTCCAGATGAGCCAGCCAGGCCATGCCGCCCTGTTCGATGACACGCAGCAGCAGGTCGAACTCCAGCGCCTTGCTGAAGTCGGCCTGGTAACCGCCGGCGTCCAACCAGACATCCTTGCGGATCAGCCAGTGCCGCGCCATCAGCGCTGGAAGGCTGAGCAGCAAGTCAAGGTTGAAGCCCGGACGAAACACGTCAACCAGCGCGCCATGGGCGTCGCGATGAATTTCGTCCATTGCCACCGCTCGGCAGTCAGGTGCGGCGTGCAATTCCAGACCGGCGCGCAACAGGCCACCTGCGGTGAACTCGTCACCCGCCTCGGTCAGCAGCAACCAGTCGCAGGTAGACAGACGCGCGACTTGATTGAGCTTGTCGACAAAGTTGGCCTGGGTCACTCGAACAAAGTGCAGCGTGTTCTGCTCCGTCGTCGCCGTCAGCGGCTCACCCGTGGTGAACACCACGATTTTGAAGGCGTGGTTGTGACCTTCCAGCAAGCTATCGAGGGTGATCTGCAGCTTGGCCGCGTCGTTGTCGAGGTCCAGTATCAGAATGCCGAATTGCGGACCACCGTTGTGGGCCGCCAGGTGACGCGAAGTCGCGGCGACTTCGTCTGCGTCCGGCGTACGCGCTGCCAGCCACTTGAGCAGGCGACCGGAACGCATGGCACCGAATGCTTCTGTATGGTCTTGGGTCGATACGGCGTCCAGGCGCTCGCTCCAGGCGAACATATCCTGTGCCTCTTGGGCTGTACCCAGAAGTTCCAGCTGTTGCGCCAGACGCGTGACCACCCTACGGTTGAATGGGCCGCTGTCAAATGCGTGCCACAGCCGATCGACGACGCTTTGGGCGGTGTCGTTGTTGCGTGGCCGCATCATGTTTTCCTGGTCCGCCCAAATACCTTCAAGCCCTTGTAGCTGAAGACGACCGGCCGGCATGGCATGCAGCAAAAATTCGATTTGAGTCAACAGGTCGAAGAATGCCTGATTGTAGTAAGGCATCTCGACGTATTGTAAAAGGCCGAATTTACGGTCTGGCCCATTCTGCACATTGCTCCAGCGCGATTCGAAAATGGGTTCGATGGTCAACGATCTGGAAGTGCGCAGGCACTGACCCATTGCCTCAAAACTGTCCAGAGCCAACTGCCTGCCCTGTGCCGGATCCAGTCCGGTTTGCACACTTGGCAGTGTCGACAGCAACTCGGCGAAAGCCTCACGCTCCGACACCGATTTGGCATCGCTGGCGCTGAGGGTGGTCATGACCTCGGTATTGTGCTCCGAGGTCATGTAATTGGCCTCTCGCACGACATAAGGAATGGGTAGCAGCCGCGCCTTTGACCTTGCCAGCATGTAGTACGCATGGCCGATTTCCTGCCATTCGAAACTGGTGTTTTCCGGCATGACTGCGTACCAGTCGCGCAACAGTTCGACACGGTGGACGGCATAAAACGGCGGAATGTACTGCTGCATGAAATCGATGACCCGGTCCTGCGCACGCTCGGACGAATAGTCTTCGCAGACCTTCTTGTCCCGACGGTAGTAGCACACGCTGCTCGCCAGGGTCAGGTACATCAGGCAATAGCCGTGGCACATGCCGTAATCCGGGTTCGACTCCAGAAACGAAACCGAAGCCTGGATCGCGTCATGCACGATGAAGTCATCGTCGGCGGCGAATATCATGTACGGCGTGGTGACCTGTTGCACGCCGTAGTCGAGCTTGGCCCGCAGGCCCTGATAGCCAAACTGCGGCACATGCCGGTAGTCGACCGACGGGAACACGCCGTCGATGCCATCGGTGACCCGGGTCGAAGAGTCCAGCAGCAAAATCCTGCAAGGCAAGGTGCTGTAAAACTTGATTGCCCGGCGCACAAAGGCCGGACGGTTATGGGTGACCAGCACCACCGTCAACAACTCGTTCAGTGGTAATCCGCTTTCAGAACCGTACTTGCCTTGCATTTTCTTCCCCGCCACTGGCTATTGCCCGATGAACTCAACAATGATGCTGTTGCTTAACGAACCCGACGCAGATAGCCGTCCGGCGCCACGGTAATCAGCAGTTTGTTCTGCAACTGACGGTCGATTTCAAAATCAGCGTTTTCTTCCAGGTACTTCCATACGGCGGTCTTCGGGTTGTCGCCCGGGCCCCATGGACGGTCCGGGAAGAAATCGGCCGGCATGTCTTCAACCACGGTGTCCATGACCACGCAGTAGCTGTCCACCGAGACCAGCGGCGCGTACAGACGCAGCTCTTCGAGCACGTGGTCGTGGGTGTGGTTGGAGTCCAGGACCAGAATGACCTTCTTGCCTGCGGCGGCAGCACGCACTTGGGCCGCGATGCCCGCGTCAATGCTCGAACCTTCGATCATCTTGATGCGCTTGCTCATCGGGTGGCTTTCGATGGCTTCGCGATTGTGCGGACGAATGTCCAGGTCGATGCCCAGCACTTCACCGTGGCCTTGCAGCTCCAGCAGGGACGCGTAGTAAATGATCGAACCGCCGTGGGCGATGCCGCACTCGATCACCAGGTCCGGTTTGACCTGCCAGATGATCTCCTGCATTGCCATCATGTCTTGCGGCAACTGAATGATCGGACGGCCCATCCACGAGAAGTGGTAGCTGTACTTGTGTCGGGCCGACTCGTTGAAAAAATCCTGCGCCAGGCCGGTAAGTTTCTGGTTGTCACCCTGCTGGGCGATCTGTTCCTGGCATTCGGCTTCGAAGGCTTTATTGATGGTGTTGTCGGTCATTTTAGAATCTCAATAGTCACTGGAACGAAGCGCTGTCGACGGCGTGATAGACGTAGCGTCCATCGGTCATCCGCTTGATTTCTTCGAGGTAATTGGAGTTCATCACAAACACATTGGCGCCTTCTGGCAGCGCATCCATGGCTTCTTGCGGCGAGCAAACCCGCGCGCCGCTCAGGGGCAGGTACCGCCCCTGTTTGGCCGGGTTGATATCCACCACACGATCTACCGTTACGCCCGCCCGTTGCAGGAACAGCGAATAGATCACGCCTTTGGATGACGCGCCCCAGATCGCCGAGCCCTGCCCGGGCGCGGCCTGAATGATCTGCACCGCGCGCTCCAGGCTGCTGGTGAAACCGTCGGGCAGGTCCAGGCGCGGCACCGGTTGCTCCGGGGTCAGGCGCAAGGTCGCAAGGTCGGCAACGATGTACAGGTATTGGCCACCGAACAGGTGACCGGCCTCATGCACCGTGCCGAACATCCGGCGCAGGTCATCGAGGCGGAAGTAATTGACGTGCTCGTAGAACAGGTCGAACCAGGCTTTGTGATCGAGGATCCAGTCAAAGCACGGCACTTCGATGTAGATCTGCCCGCCCTGGTTGGCATCGGCCATTTCGGCGAGAAAGCTCACCGGGTCCTGAATGTGCTCCAGCACATGGCGCAGCACGATGGCGTCCGCCGCCAGCCCCAGGCCGCGCGTGAACGGCGCCTTGATCACATCGGCATTATCGCCTTCGTAAGCAGGGTCGATGCCGGTAATGGCGTAGCCGAGGCCTTTCAACAGTTCGAGAAAGTAGCCCTTGCCACAGCCGACTTCGATCAGTTCCCGGCCCTTGAAGTGACGGGCAATGATGCCCTCGACATCGCTCAAGTGTTTCTGGAACTGGCCGGAGTGCGCTTGCTCGTTCTGATAATCGGCGTCGTAGCTGAGCTTGTCGGCATCGAAAGCCTGGTTGAAGATCAACCCGCTCTTGTGGTCTTGCACCAGCACCATGTCGGCGCAGGCAGAGGCCCTGGCCGACGCGGGGTCGGCAAAGGTGCGGTTCTGCAACACCGGCAGGTCGGCGACCCGATACAACTCATGCCTCATGCGATGCTCCCAGTAGCTGTTGCAGACGGTCCGCCACACCCCAGAACGCCATCGGTTCGTGGATCGGATATGGGTAGTGACCGAGGTTCAATTGGATCGATGCACCGCGCGCGCGCAGCCGCTGCTCGACCAGGGCTCGCACCGAAATCGGCTGGCCGCTGGAGCAATTGATGACACCATCGAAGTCGCGCTGATGCAGGATCGCGGCGAGGTAGCCGGCAGCCGTTTCAATCGATAGGTAATCACGCAACTGTTCGCCAGCGGACATGTTGAAGCTGTCATCCCCGGCATCGATGGCCCGGTCCAGTGCGGCCAGCAGACTGTTCGGGTTTTGCCCCTCGCCGTGCAGGTAAAACAACCGCGCCCATTGCAGGGTGAACGGCTGAACCCGCTGCAGATTCTGTAAAAACACACGCAGCGTATTTTTTGCCAAACCGTAAGGGTTGCCTGGCTGCGGCTCGGTCTGCTCACTGAGCGGACCACTTTGCATGCCGTATTCGAAACAGGTGCCAGTAACCAATACCTGTGAGACGCCCGACTCCACCACGCCTTTGATGAGCCGGTAGTCGGCCATCAGGTTGTGCTCGAAGTGAAACAGCGCCTGATAGTTCGGCAAGCCTGGCCACGCCAGATGCACCAGGGCGTCGATGCCATCGGTCAGCGCGTCGAGGTTCAGCGTCGGGGCGTGAATATCCGCAGCGATGAACTCCACTGCATTGATCCACGGCACACTCGCGGCGGTCTCGGCGCTGCGTGCCACGGCCCGGACTTCACAGCCACGGGCGAGCAAGGCGGCGACCAGATGACGGCCGACGAACCCGGTGGCACCGGTCACGAGCACTTTCACAGGACAGTCAACTCGGGTACGGCGATCACGAAGCGGCCGTCCCACTGACGCACCTGCGCCAGTTGTTGACTGACTTCGTGCAGCAGGTTCCACGGCAGGACCAACACGTAGTCCGGCTTCTCTATATCGATCTGCCCAGGCGCCACAATCGGAATGCGACTGCCCGGCAAATACTTGCCCTGCTTGTGCGGATTGGCATCGGCCACCCAGGCCAACAGGTCCGGCTTGACCCCGGCGTAGTTAAGCAAGGTGTTGCCTTTGGCAGCGGCGCCGTAACCGACCACACGCTTGCCGTCCGCCTTGGCCTGCAACAGGAAGCGCAGCAATTCGTGCTTGATGCGCTCGGCGGCAGGCGCGAGGGTCGCGTAGTACCCGACGGTTTTCACCCCGGCGGCAAGCTCGGCTTGCAGTTGTTGTTGAACCGCCGGCTGCACGTCGCGGCGAACGCCGTCGGCGCGCTGGACGAACACCCGCAACGAACCGCCATGGGTCGACAACTGACTGACGTCGAACACTTCCAGGCCATTGCGCGCGCACAAGGCCTGCACGGCGGTCAGCGACAAGTAGGAATAGTGCTCGTGATACAGCGTGTCGAACTGCTGCCCGGCCATCAGTGTCAGCAACTGCGGAAACTCGAACGTCGCTACACCGGTCGGTTTGAGCAGGGTCGCGAAACCGCCGAGGAAATCATTGATGTCCGGCACATGGGCCAGCACGTTGTTGGCCGCCATCAGGTCGGCAGACCAGCCCTCGGCGATCAACTGCGCAGCGGTTTCGCGGCCAAAGAACAGCTCACGAATTTCCAGGCCTTTTTCCCGCGCCGCTTGCGCGGTGCTGCGGGTCGGCTCGACGCCCAGGCAGGGGATGCCGCACCCGGCCACGTACTGCAGCAGGTAACCGTCGTTGGCGGCGATTTCCACCACGCGGCTGTCGGCGCTCAGGCCAAAGCGCTCGACCATCTCGGCCACATAGCGTTCGGCATGGGCCAGCCAGGTACTGGAGAACGAACTGAAATAAGCGTATTCGGCGTCAAACAGGCTGTCGGCGCTGGTGTAATCCTCGGTCTGTACCAGCCAGCACTGCTGACACACTGCAACCTTCAGCGGCACCCATTGTTCGGCGTGCTCCAGCTGATCGGCGCGCACGTAGGCATTGGACGGCGGCGAAGTGCCCAGGTCGATCAGCGGCAAAGCCAGAGCAGTACCGCAACCACGGCAGTTCATAGAGTCACTCCGGCGAAGTGTTCATCGAGCAAAGGATGGTTGGCATCCCTGGCCGACAGATTATTGACAGGTAACGGCCAGGTAATCGCCAGCCGTGGATCGTTCACCGACAAGCCACCCTCGTGGGCGGGCGTGTAATCGGCGCTGTGCAAATAGAGCAACTCGGCGTCGGCGGTCAGGGTCTGGAAGCCATGGGCAAAACCGGCCGGGATCAGCAGGCTGCGACCGTCACCGGCACGCAGGTGCTCGGCGTGCCAGTGCAGGAAGGTGGCGGAATCGGGACGCAAATCCACCGCCACGTCCCAGACTTCACCGCGCAGGCAGGTGATCAACTTGGCCTCCGGCGCACTGGCGTTCTGATAATGCAGACCGCGCACAGTGCCGCGTTCACGCGTGCAGGAATGATTGATCTGACGAATATGAAACGGCTCGCCGAACGCGCTCAGGCTGCCCTCGCAAAACAGCCGGGCAAAGTGTCCGCGCTCGTCTTCGAAGCGTTTGTGCTGCACGCTGAACAGTCCGCCCAAGGGCAATGGCTTCAACACAAACTCACTCACAGCGCGCCTCGGTACAGGTTCAACTGAGCCTGGGAGATTGCGCGCATGTCGTCGCCGTTTTGCCAGGCCAGGTGCCAATCGAGGGTCTGGGTCAGGCACTGCTGCAACGACCAGCGCGGTTGCCAGCCCAGTAACTGACGGGCGCGGCTGCTGTCCAGGCGCAACAGGCCCGCCTCGTGCAGTTCACTCGGTTCGATGCGCAAGCCTCGCGCTTGCGGCCAGCGGCTGGAGAGCAACTTGACCACCTCGCCAACGCTGCACATGTCGGCTTCGCTCGGGCCGAAGTTCCATGCACCGGCAAATTCGGGGCCTTTTTCATAAAGGCTGGCGGCCAGTTGCAGGTAACCCGCCAGCGGCTCCAGCGCGTGTTGCCACGGGCGTACGGCGTGCGGGTAGCGCAAGGTCACCGGTTCGTCGGCGGTCCAGGCCCTGAGCACATCGGGGATCAAACGCTCCGGTGCAAAATCACCGCCACCCAGAACGTTGCCGGCGCGCGCGGTGGCCAGGGCCAGACCGTGTTCTGCGTATTTGTGCGCAGGGAAGAAAGAAGCGGCATAGGACTGCGCCAACAATTCACAGCAAGCCTTGCTGCTGCTGTAAGGGTCGTGCCCGCCCAGCGCTTCGTTTTCGCGATACGGCCACGCCCATTCCTGGTTGGCGTACACCTTGTCGGTAGTTACCAGCACGCACGCGCGCACGCCGCCGACCTGACGGATCGCCTCAAGCAGATTGAGTGTGCCCATGACGTTGCTGGAGTAAGTCCCCAGCGGGTCGCGATAGCCTTCACGCACCAGCGGTTGAGCCGCCAGGTGCAGGACGATTTGCGGTCGGGTCTCGGCGATCAGCTCCAGCAACGCGCCCAGGTCACGCAGGTCGCCGCGCTGATCGTTGATGCCCTCGTGCACCCGCGCCAGTTCGAACAGGCTCGGTTCGGTCGACGGATCGAGCGAGAACCCGCTGACCTCGGCTCCGAGGCTTTGCAGCCACAGCGTCAACCAACTGCCCTTGAAGCCGGTATGGCCAGTCAGCAGAACCCGCTTGCCGCGCCAGAACTCCGGGCTCAGTCCCATTGCTTCCATGGGGCCTCCCCGCTCTGCCACAGGTGCTCAAGGTGGTTTTTGTCCCGCAGGGTATCCATCGGGTGCCAGAAACCATCGTGCTGGAACGCTTGCAACTGTTGCTCGTTGGCCAGTGCGGCCAAAGGTTCGGATTCCCACGAAGTCTGATCATCGGCGATGTACGGCAGCACCTTGGGCGACAGCACAAAGAAGCCGCCATTGATCCAGCCACCGTCGCCGCGCGGCTTCTCGACGAAGCCTTTGACGCTGTCACCGTCACGCTCCAGCGCGCCGTAACGCCCCGGTGGCTGTACGGCGGTCACGGTCGCGAGCTTGCCGTGGGTCAGGTGGAAGTCCACCAGGGCGCCAATGTTCAGGTCCGAGACACCGTCACCGTAGGTGAAGCAGAACGCCTGCTCGCCCTCCAGATAGCGCGCGGCACGACGCAGGCGGCCACCGGTCATGGTGTCCTCGCCGGTATCGATCAGGGTCACGCGCCACGGCTCGCTGTAGTTCTGGTGAACGTCCATGCGGTTGTTGGACATGTCGAACGTGACGTCAGAGGTGTGCAGGAAGTAATTGGCGAAGAAGTCCTTGATCGCGTAACCCTTGTAGCCAAGGCAAATCACGAAGTCGTGAATTCCATGAGCGGAATATTGCTTCATGATGTGCCAGAGAATTGGCTTGCCACCGATCTCGATCATTGGCTTGGGCTTGAGGTGCGACTCTTCGCTGATACGCGTGCCCAGACCACCCGCCAGAATAACTGCCTTCATCTGTTCCCCTCTTGTTCTTCACAGCGCCAGCCCAAGCCTGAAAAGGCTTTTCGAGCATCTGGATAAATCGCACAAGGCCGCATCCATAGCTTCTGACTGCGTCGCACATGCTAGATTTATGGCGATTTTCAGGGGACTTGCAGGAAACGCGCCAGCTCGAACGGCGGCGCCATGTAGCCGCTACCGTTGGGGCAGCGACTACATCAGGGATGGATCAATCGGCCAGCCAGCCATTCTCCCAATAGCGCACGTTGTCGCCACGCAGCATGAAGTCACGCAGTACCGCCTCGCGTAATTCATCGCCCATGCGGTAGCTGGCATCCGGGTCTGCCAGGTGCATGCGGATGGCTTGCAACCACTCATCGGTAGTGTTGCTGATCACCCGCGTACAAGGCAGGTAACCGCGATATGCCTCGGTATCGGTACAGACCACCGGGTAGCCGCACGCGCCGTACTCCAGCAAACGCAGGTTGCTCTTGCAGTCGTTGAAGATATGGAATTCCAGCGGCGCCAACGCCAGGTCAAGGTTCAGGCTGGCCAGCTTCGCCGGGTAGATGCTCAGGTCGATCACCCCATGGAACTCATAGACGTAGGGCAGTAACTCTTCGGGGCACATGCCGAAGAATACCCAATCCACCTCGTTGGCCAGTTCACGAACCACATCGGCAATGATCGCCAGGTCGCCTGAGTGACTGGTTCCGCCACCCCAGCCAACCCGCGGTTTTTTCGAGGTGCGACGCTGACTGCGCAGATCACTCCAAAGGTCAGTGGCGAGCATGTTCGGCACCACCCGAATGTCGTGATGCATGGATGACAACGCTTCGGCCAGCGGCTGCGTCGATACCACCACCCGATCACACAGGCCGATGGCGCGACGAACCAGACGCTCCATTTCGACATTGTCCGGCATGTTGCGAATGTGCAGGTTCTTCTTCGGCGCCTTGATGACGTAGTCATCGAGCTCATAAATCATTCGGGCATTGGTGTGGGGCCGAATGGCGGCGATGTCGCTGATTGGTCCTTCGCTGTAGCGCCCCTGCAGGATGATGACGTCAGGTGATTCGCGCTCGATCTCGATAATCGATGGCAGATCGTAGTAGACGCGCCCGGTTGCCCGGCCCGCTTTCTCCAGTTCGATCAGTGGCTGGAGCGCCCGGTAGTGTCCAACCGCCGAGGAGTTGACCGGCAACGCCATGACTTTCGGTACTTGGCGCGCGGAAAACGGGCTCCAGCCTGCGCATAAGCCTGGCTCCAGACTGAAGCTGGAGCCCCCCGGCGTATTCAGCGTCAGGTTAGGGTTGTAAGCCGGATCGCGGGCAATGACGGGCAGCCAGCGCCGGTAAAACGTTTGCTGCTCCTGACTGCGAAGTGCCGCCTCGGCCGCGCTTGCCTCGACCGCAGGCGATGTCCCGAGGACCAGTTGGGCATACGGCGTCCAGACCACCAGATAGTCGTTTTGCCGGATCCGCAGACACAGATCCACCTCGTTGAGGGTCAAGGCAAAGTCCTGCTGGAACCCCCCAACACTGTCGAACAGCGCTTTGCGCACCATCAGGCAATCGGCACCGACTGCGCTCATGTCCTGAACCACCTGCAAACGCTGCATATAACCCTGTGAATTCAGCGGGTCGCCGACAAATGGCGAGCCTGCCGGCCCCTGCAACCCGAGGATCAAGCCCGCATGCTGCACACGGCCGTCCGCGTTGAACAGCTTGGCCCCGACCACACCGACCTCAGGACGCTGGGCATGGTTGAGCATCTCATCCAGCCAGTCACCCCGGGTGATCACCGCGTACGGGTCGAGCATCAGCAAGTATTCGCCACGGGCCTGCTGCGCCGCAAAATTGCGCGTTGCCGCGATATTTCCCTGCGGCGCAAACGACTTCACCCGCAACCGCTCACTGCCCATTTCGGCCATGCCACTGAGCCACTCACGTGTATGCGGTGACTCACTGCCATTGTCGATCAGCAGCAACTCGTACTCGCTGTAAGTGGTTTTTTCCAGGAGCGTTTCGACGCAACGCTGCACGGCAGCCAACTGGTCTTTACAGACAATGATGATCGACACCAGCGGCCGGGTCGCGTGCAAGTAATCGACACGATTGAGCGAGGTGAAACTGCCCTCGCGAATCTCATGGGCGATGCCCAGTCGTTGCAGATGCGCCTCCAGCACCAGCGGATTGAGTTCTATGACCTCGGGCAATACCAACCACTGCGCCAGGCCTAATGGCGACTCAAGCATCACCTCGGCGATATGCTCGACAACCTTGATGCCGTCATTTTCAACCATGCGCCATAGCACATCGTGGGGCGCCAATTCGCCGTAGTTCGAATTGAAGCCGCCAAGCTTGAGGAAACTCTCGCGCTGAAATGCCAGGGAGCGCCCGACATAAGGGTAACTGCGCATCAGGTCCAGATTGAAATCCGGCTTGAAGACCGGGTCTTGCGACTCACCGTCACATAATCTGCCTTCATCGGCGTAGATACACAAAACATCCGACGAGACACTGATGCGCTCGGCCAGCAGCAATAGTGCCGGTTCTACCAGACGATCGCCGGCACGCAGCATGTAAAACCAGTCAGCCCCGTCGAGCTGTGCCAGCAACCCGTTGATCTGCTCAAACCCGTCGTCTTGCAACGGTAAATTGAACACCCGCTCGTCAAGATAGGCTTCAGTGCAGGCGCTGGATAACACCAGGGTCAGTTCCGGCGCATAGAGCTGCTGGGCGAGGCTCTGAAGGGTGAGATCCAGAGCGGCACGACTGGCCTGGTCATCGATGATGATCGGGACGATTTTCGGTTGCCGCGCCCAACCGGCCAGGGTTTCCGGCAAGTGACGGCGAGCGGTTTCGCTGAGCGTGCGACACGCCAGCCACTGAGTGTAAAGCTGGGGAAAACTCTCGCTGGCCACCCCCACCCGAAACTCTTGGTGGGCCTGGCTGGCACCCAGGTTTCGACTCACGGCCACCTCATCCCAGACCCGCGGCTCTTCCTTGCTGCGGCTCAATGGCAAGTAACGAACCCAGCCCCCGGCAGGCGCATCTTCGCCGCCGCGAACCTTGAGCATCTGCACCAGCCAGTCCTTTTCCACCTCGGCCGCGTCTTTGATCGGTTGTTGGCGGCTCAATCGCTCCGGATGCAGGCGTTCGACGCTCAGCACGTAGTTTAGCTGCGCCATATTGCCCCGACGCATCAGGCAGATGTACAGGGCCAGATCGAGAGAGGCGACAAAGCAATGGCCGGGTTGAGTCAGGGCCGGCAGCAACTCCAGGACATCCTCGCGGCGAAACAGTGCATTACTGAAGCCACCGAGGAAGTTGATGGGAAACCTTTCAAAAATCGCCAGCAGGTCATCGCCCTTGTAGATCCCGCAAGCCGGCGACAACGTGCTGTTCTCCAGCCGGGACGGCAACGGATGGTTGTCGGCATCCCAGAAGGTGCGCTGAGCCAGTACCAGATTGATGTCCGCATTCTCGACCAGCACCTGCGCCTGGTACTCGATGCACGCAGGAGACAGCTGATCATCGTCGCAGAGGAACTTGATGTAATCGCCTTTTGCTTCGTCGAGACACGCCAGCAGGTTGCCGACAAACCCCAATGTCTGCGGGTTTCGTACATAACGCACGCGCAACGCTGCATCACCCGTCAGCGACTCGACAACCTGCGCAATCTCATCGCCGCGGCTGTCGTCGCACACAATGATCTCAAGGTTGGCGTATTGCTGGATCAAGGCACTGTGCAGGGCCCGGGAAAAAAAGCGCGGGTTGAAGGCGGGAATGACGAGGCTGACTAACGAGACTGGATTCACGGCGGGACTCTCAAGCGATAGACGCTCACCCGTGCGGGTGAGCACCTGAAACCGCTGAAAAAAGACGATAGATATTCGGCGATTTGTGGCCGGGAGCTTTCGCGCCCGACACCTTTAGATCTTGTTGAACAGACCCAACTGACTGATTTTGCTGAACGCCAGTTGCGAGGCCTGCAACATGGTTTGCTGCAGGGTCAGACGCGTCATCACTTCCGCCGGATCGGAATCGCGGATGGCCGACTGGGTCTGTTTGTTGGCCATGTTCAGGCTCTGGTTGATCGCCGATTGAGTATCCAGAGCCGAGCCACGCCCACCCACCGAACTCAGTGCACTGGACAATTGATCGTTGCCACTGGCGAGGTTGGCGATGCCTGAGGACACGGCGGCCAGCTGCTTCTGGATCAGGACCTGGTTGCCGTTGGTTGGCGTGTTCAACGCGCTCTTCAATTGGCTCACGGTATCCAGGATGTTCTGGGTCTGGTGAGCATTGACGGCAATACTGAACTGATCATTGGCAGACGGGCCCGGCGGGCCTGTCAGGGTGAAACTCACACCCGATGCGGTGGCGACGTTGCCCGCCATGGTCCCGGTGGAAACCGGCTTGCTGCTGGCGGTCAAGGGCGCCGCGTACAGTTCGAAGTCGGTGGCACTGGTAAACTTCAGGACGGCCGAGCCAGACGGGAAACTGGCGTGATAATCGGTCGGGTTGCTGATGGTGGCCGCAGTAACCTGCGCTGTCGATGCGTTGCCAGGGCTGCGGGTTGTCGTGAACGTATCGGGCTTGGAACCTAGTGTGAAGCTGTGGCCAGGCAGCACTGCCGCGGCGCTATCACCGCTTTGCAGATTGATGTTGAGGTTAAGTTCGACACCGCGAAAACTGACAGCCTGCCCAGCGGGGGTACTCGGATCGAAAACGCCCACCCGAGAGGCTTCGGCAGTGACGTCGGTACCGCTGGCATCGGTGATTTTCAGCTGGGTACCGCTAACGAAAGACACGGTATACGGCTCGCCGCTGCGGAACTTGCTGTCGTAGGCGACGTTCGACGATACCTGTCCGTTGGACAGTGTCACGCGACCATCATCAATGGCCGGCGCGGTCATGGTGACCTGGCTACGGCTGGTATTGATCGCCTGCTGGAACACCTCCCAGCCGGTGCTGTTGGTGGCCATGGACATGGTGTCGCCAACCTGCAGGTCGAGGGTCACCTGATCGCCGTTATAGCTGTAGGTGCCGTCGTTATTGCGCGAGAACGGTGGGGTATCGCCCTTGGAACCGGCGAAAATGTAGGTACCGTTTTCGTCCTTGGCGTTCATCAGGCTCAACAGTTGTTCTTCGATCTGGCCCAGCTCCGAGGCATTGGCCTGGCGGTCGGCGTCGGTGAGGTTGCCGTTACCGGAACCAATAGCCAGTTCCTTGGCGCGCTGCAGCACGTTGTTGATACTGGTCATTACCGACTCGGTCTGCCCCAGGGAGGCCTTGATCGTGTTGGTGTTGGCGTTGAACTGATCGAGCATCGACGCTTGCTGACCCAGTTGCAGCAGACGCGAGGCGCCGACCGGATCATCGGCGGCGGTATTGACGCGAACCAGGCTGCTGGCCTCTTCGCTGCTCTTGACCGCATTAGCGAAGTTCTTCTGATAATTCGCCGCGGTGGACTCGTAAAACTGGCCAGTGGAAATGCGCATGGGCTACGACTCCTTAGAGACTGTTGATCAGTGTGCTGAAAGTTTCCTGCGCAGCCTTGATGATCTGCGAAGAGGCGGTGTAGTACTGCTGATACTTGACCAGATTGCCGGTTTCCTCATCGAGGTCGACACCCGAGAGCGAGTCGCGAGCACCCTTGGCGTTGGCCAGGATGGCGCCGGTTGCGGCGCTGTCGAGCTTGCCCTGGGCGGTTTTGGCACCCACGCCTTCGACCAGTTTGCCGTAGGCGTCGGTCAGGGAAATGCCCTTGCTGGCCGTACCGGTTTCCACCACCTGCCTGGTTTGCAAGCCCGCCAGTGCGGTGCCGTTACGGTTGTCCAGGGTGCCCGGCTGCGCGATGCTGATGTCGATCGCTGTGCCCTTGCCCGGCGAACCGGCCACGGTCATCTCGAAGGTCGCGGTACGCTGCACGGCAGGCGGCCCCGGATCCATGATCGGCGCACCCGAGGCGTCCTTGAGCGGCACACTCAGGCTCAGGGTGTTGTTCGCGTTTGGCTTGATCGTGCCATTGCTGATTTCGACACCTTTGGCGTCGAGCAACTGATAGGTCTGGGTGCTGCCGTCGGCAGACGGTGAGCCGAACACGAGCTTGACCGGCGTCGAATTCTTGAGGCCGTTCTGCATGGCCGTGGCGGTGGCCGCGTCGTAAATGTCGAACCTGGTGGTCAGGGCCGGCTGGCCGCTGGACGGGATCGTCAGGGTGCCGCTGCCGCCCGGTGCAATGGCCGCGCTCAGGGGTGCGGCGATGGCCAGGCGCTTGGGGTCGGTCATCTCGGTCTGGATGGTTGCGGCCGCGTTGCGGGTCGGGGTGATCCTGAACGTATCGCCGGTGGCAGCACCACCACTGAACGACATCGCGAAGCCGTCGATGACTGGCGCAGGCGTGGTCGCGGTGCTGAAGCTACCCATCGACGTATTGTCTGGCAGGCGCTGGACCGTGTAGTTGGTGGCGCTGGTGAAGGTGACCTTGTAATCGTTGATCGTCAGCTTGCCAGTGTCCTTGACCGCCACATTGAAATTGCCTGAACCGGCACTGTTGCCAGTCGAGGCAATACTGCGCTGAGACATCTGCGCGGCGCTATTAAGACCGTTGAACAGGTTCGAACCGAAACTGCCGTTCTTGTCGATACCCTGAGCCTGAAGGCTGTTCATCTGATCGACGACGACCAGGGCGACACGGCCCAATTCATTCAAGGCGGGGTCGAGGACTTCGCTGCGATAGCGCAACAGGCCGCCGATTTCGCCCCCGGTCATGATCGAGGTGATTTCGATAGTGCTCGCACCACGATTGAGCTGCAGCGCCAGACGACCCGGGTCATCCTTGCCCGGCACCGCCTCCAGCTTGTTGACGGTGTCGCCAATCACCAAGGGCTGCCCGCTGCCCAGGTAAATGTCTATGTTGCCGTCACGCTCGATATACTGCGCCCCGGTGAAAGAGGACAGCTGGCGCATGGTCTCGTTGCGCGCGTCGAGCAGCTCGTTCGGCGTACCGCCGGCGCTGGTCACTTCGCCGATTTTCCTGTTCAACTGCGCCATGGTACTGGCCAGGTTGTTGACCTGGCCAACCATGTCCGTCAGGTTGCCGTTGATGGTCGAGTTCTGTGAGTTCAACTGCCCGGCCACCGAGTTGAAGCGATTGCTCAGGGCCTGCGCATCGCTGAGCAACAACTGCCGGGAAGCGTCGTCACCGGGTTTGGCATTGACGTTCTGTACCGAGGCGAAGAACTTGGTCAGCGCACCGCTGAGGCCGGTGGCACTGTCTGACAAAAGCGTGTCGAGCGGCGTGATCTGCCCCTGGTAGGCGGCCGCATCACTGTTGAGCGAAGTCGTCGTCTGCAATTGTGCATCGAGGTAGCTGTTGTACACCCGGCGCACATCGGCCAGGGTCGTGCCGGTGCCGATGTACACATTGCCGTACTGAATGGAGTTTTTGCTGCTCTGTACCGTCTGCTGGCGCGAGTAGCCGGCGGTGTCGGCGTTGGCAATGTTATTGCCGGTGGTCGCCAAGGCGTTATGGCTGGCACTCAGCCCCGACATCCCGATGTTTAGCAAACTCATGGTTCAGACCCTTATGCCTATAAAGGCGTGGTGGAAGCGCCCGCCGCAGCGTAGTTCTGGTAACTGGTCATCTGCTTGGCTATCTGCGAAATCTTGCTTGCGTAGTCCGGGTCGGTTGCGTAACCGGCCTTCTGCAACTCGCGTACAAACTGTTCTGGGTTATCGGCCGACTTCACGACTTCTTGATAGCGATTGTTGCTCTGCAGCAAGGTGACAAGGTCATGGAAACTGTCTTTGTAGGAGTCGTAGGAACGGAACTCGGCCGTCTCCTTGACCATCGCGCCGTTGCGGAACTCGCTGGTGATCGCCCGCGCCGAACCGCCGTTCCAGCTGCTGCCGGCCTTGATGCCGAACAGGTTATGGCTGCTACTGCCATCCTGGGCGCGCATGACCGATTTGCCCCAACCGGTTTCCAGTGCGGCCTGGGCCACCAGGTAACGTGGGTCGACGCCGATGCGATCGGCAGCTTCCTTGGCCATTGGCAGCATGGTGTTGACGAAATCGTCGGCGGAATTGAACGCTTTCTTCGCCGGCGCCAGGGGAATCTGCGCCATTGCGCGACCATAAATCTGCACGCGCCCGCCCGATGCCTGCTGCTGTGCAGTCGCCAGCCAGTCGCCGTTGTACAACGGCCCCGAGCCGGTCGTGCCGATACGTTCCGGCAAAGGCGTCTTGTTGACTGTTACCGAAGGCGTCGCTGAAGGCACCAAGCCTGCCAGCAGACGATCCGCCAGCTTGGGCGGCAGAGCCAGGCGTCGCTGATTGATCAGCGCCATGTCATTGCGATGGGCACCCTCGCCCGCCTCTTGCGGCGCATGCACCGAGCGCGAAGCCCACAATGGACGCTGACCATTGATCCGCGACAGCGGCCCGTTGAGCGCCACCGTACCGGCAGCCACCGGTGTTTGCACGGCAGCTTTGGCCGCCTCCTGTTTGGCCAGCGATGCAGCGGCCGCTTCACCCGGCGCCAGCGGTTTGTCTTTCGACATCTGCCGCATCAGGACGTCCGCCAGGCCAATGCCACCGCCTTCGCGGGACATGGAAACGGCCAACTGCTGGTCGTACATTTCCTGGTACTGCTTGGCCGCCGGCGTATTGAGCGGATTGTCCTGGCCCAGCGCGTCGGTGGCCGAACGCATGGACTTGAGCATTTCCCCCAGGAACAGCGACTCGAATTCCTGCGCGACCTTGCGCAGGTTGCCGTCGCTGTTCTTGTCACCGACCTTGAGCTGATTCAGACGATTGAGGTCCGAATAGGAACCCGAATCGCTACTGCTGACCAGACCGCTCTTGCGCATATCCACGATGGCCGTCCTCAGATCACGATCAGGTCGGCTTGCAACGCACCGGCCTGCTTCAGAGCTTCGAGGATCGCCATCAAGTCACCCGGTGCCGCGCCGACCTGGTTCACCGCACGGACGATTTCGTCGAGGGTGGTACCCGGGCCGAACTTGAACATCGGCTTGGCTTCCTGCTGGGCGTTGACCCGCGAGCGGGGCACGACGGCCGTCTGACCGTTGGACAGAGGGCCGGGCTGGCTGACGATCGGGTCTTCGGTGATGGTCACGGTCAGGCTGCCGTGGGTCACGGCGGCCGGGGATACCTTGACGTTCTGGCCGATCACGATGGTACCGGTGCGGGAGTTGATGATGACTTTCGCCACCGCCTGGCCCGGATCGACTTCAAGGTTCTCGAGAATCGACAGATAGTCGACCCGCTGGCTTGGATCGAGCGGCGCGCTAACGCGAATCGAGCCACCGTCGATGGCCTGGGCCACGCCTGGGCCGAGCATGTTGTTGATTTTGTCGACAATGCGCTTGGCCGTGGTGAAATCGGAGCGGTTGAGGTTCAGGGTCAGGCTGTTGCCCTGGTTGAACCCGCTCGGTACCGCTCGTTCGACCGAGGCACCGCCAGGGATGCGACCGGCCGACGGAACGTTGACGGTGATCTTCGATCCGTCGCGGCCTTCGGCGTCGAAACCGCCGACCACCAGGTTACCCTGGGCCACCGCATAGACGTTGCCGTCGATACCCTTGAGCGGCGTCAACAGCAAGGTACCGCCGCGCAGGCTCTTGGAGTTGCCGATGGAGGAAACCGTGATGTCGACCTGCTGCCCAGGCTTGGCGAACGGCGGCAAGTCGGCGCTGATCGACACCGCCGCGACGTTCTTCAACTGTACGTTGCCCGAACCCGGCGGCACCTTGATGCCGAACTGCGAAAGCATGTTGTTGAATGTCTGCAGGGTGAACGGGGTTTGCGTCGTCTGGTCGCC
Organism: Pseudomonas sp. PDM31; assembly: GCF_019218965.1. NCBI lineage: Bacteria > Pseudomonadati > Pseudomonadota > Gammaproteobacteria > Pseudomonadales > Pseudomonadaceae > Pseudomonas > Pseudomonas sp. PDM31. The sequence continues at coordinate 272,842 of NZ_JAHUWS010000009.1, forward strand.
GGTGCCGTTAAGCCCGACCACCAGGCCATAACCGATCAATTGGTTGGAACGCACGCCGGAAATGCTGGCGATGTCCTTCAGGCGCTCGGCTTGAGCACTGAAGGCGACCGGCAACATCAGGGCGGCAACGATGAGACTTCTGAAGTTCAACATGCTCAACTGGAAAGCCACCTAGAAAGGAAACAGCGGGCTGAGGAAGAAACGGTCGAACCAGCCTGGCTGACTCGCATCGGCAAAGGAACCTGTACCCGAGTAGGTGATGCGCGCATCGGCGACACGGGTCGACGACACGGTATTGTCGGTGGCGATGTCATCGGCGCGAACCAGTCCGGCGATCCGCACCAGCTCGTCGCCGGTGTTGAGGGTCATCCACTTCTCGCCACGAACCGCGATGATGCCGTTGGGCAATACATCCGCAACAGTCACCGTGATCGAACCGGTCAGGGTATTGCCCTGTGCGGCCTTGCTGTCACCCTTGGTCGCGCGATCGCCTTCGTAGCTGGCATCCAGACTCAGGTCACCACTGCCAAACGGGTTGTTGGTGCTGGGTGTGGCGCCGAACAACGAAGTCAAGCCGATGCTCGCCTGGCTGTTCTTGCCGATTTGCGAGTTGGCGTTTTTGCTGGCCTGGGTCCTCTCGTTCAAGGTGATGGTGATGATGTCGCCCACCCGGAACGCCTTGCGGTCGCTGTAAAGGTTCTGTTCAAACCCGGCCTGATAAATCGAGCCATTGTTCGCTGCAGCCGGCAACGGCGTACGCGGCAACACCGGCGCGTAATAAGGGTCGTTGGGCTTGGGCGTCGAAGGAACGCAGCCGGCGAGCACAACAGCCCCACTCAGTGCCAGAACAGATACAAAGCGATTCATGACCCTACCTCACGGTGTTGCAGGCGGCCTCATGACCGCCTCATAGACTTGATTACAGATTCTGCGTTACGAACGAGAGCATCTGGTCGGCGGTGGAGATCACCTTGGAGTTCATCTCGTAGGCGCGCTGAGTGGTGATCATGTTGACCATCTCCTCAACGGTGCTGACGTTGGAAGTTTCCAGGGTGTTCTGCAGCGTGGTGCCGAAGCCAGCCAGGCCCGGAGTGCCGACTTGCGGCGCGCCACTGGCAGCGGTTTCCAGGAACAGGTTGTTGCCCACTGCCTGCAGACCGGCCGGGTTGATGAAGTCGGCGGTTTGCAGGTTGCCGATCACCTGGGAAGCCGGATTGCCGGCAACGGTGATGGACACGGTGCCGTCACGACCGACGGTGAAGGTTTGCGCGTCGTTCGGAATGACAATGGCCGGTTCCAGGGCGAAGCCGCTGGCGTTGACGATCTGGCCGTTGGAGTCCAGGTGGAACGTACCGTCACGGGTGTAGGACGTGGTGCCGTCCGGTTGCAGGATCTGGAAGAAACCGCGACCGTCGATGGCCATGTCCAGCGGCTGCTCGGTGGTTTGCAGGCTGCCGGCGGTGAAGTTTTTCTGGGTGCCGACGATGCGCACACCGGTACCCAGTTGCAGACCCGACGGCAGTTCGCTGTCCTGGGTCGACTGGGCGCCTGGCTGACGCTTGATCTGATAGAGCAGGTCCTGGAACTCGGCGCGATCACGTTTGAAGCCCGTGGTCGATACGTTGGCCAGGTTGTTGGAAATGGTGGTGAGGTTGGTGTCCTGGGCGGACAGACCTGTTTTGGCAACCCATAGAGCCGGAAGCATTCGATTCTCCTCGTGCGCCTGTTTTACGGCGCGACGTTCTGATAATTAGCTGATCTGCAAGACCCGAGCCATGGCCTGGTCATCGTCTTTGGCGGTGTTCATCATCTTGATGTGCAGTTCGAATTGCTTGGCCAGGGCCAGTACCGAGGTCATCTCGTCCACGGCATTGACGTTGCTCGACTCAAGGAACCCGGACACCAGCTTGACGTTGGCATCGGCTTGCGCCGGCTGGCCGTCCCGGGTGTGAATCGAACCGTCCAGGCCTTTGGTCATGTTCTTGATGTCCGGGTTGACCAGCTTGATGCGGTCGACTTCCGCCATGACACGAGGGCCTTCGCCCATCGCGCGAATGCTGATGGTGCCGTCCTCGCCCACCTCGATTTGTTGCTCGGGTGGCACGGCAATCGGCCCGCCATTGCCGATCACCGGCATGCCATTGCCAGCGCGCAGCACGCCCAGGGCGTCGACCACCAGGCTACCGGTACGCACGTAGCTTTCGCCGCCATCGGGGTTCTGCACCGCCAGCCAGCCATTGCCTTGCACGGCAACATCGAGGTCGCGGCCGGTTTCCACCAGGCTGCCAGGGGAGAAGTCGGTGGCCGGGCGTTCAGACATGGCAAACGCACGCGCCGGAAAGCTGTCACCGAACACCGGCATCGAACGCGCCTGCTCCAGGTCCTTCTGGAAGCCGTTGGTGGAGATGTTCGCGAGGTTGTTGGCATGAGCCTTTTGCGCCAGTGCATTCTGGCTGGCGCCGGTCATTGCCACATAAAGGTACTTGTCCACAATCTTTCCTCTGCATGCCGGACGGTTGCCGCCCACCGCTGTGTTGCGCAGGTTGTAGCAATTTGCAGACCAACTTGCGCGCAGCGGCGCCAACCCCTTTTAAACAGGGGGCTGGGGCTGATCGGAAGGGAATTGAACGATGTATCGAAGACGAAAAACCGGCGCGCTGATGCCGCTTGGCGGCAACGCCGTGAAAAGCCGGCTACCAGCCTTTCACGCCGCTCATGTCGGGCAACTTGTGAGCAATGCCTTTATGGCAGTCGATACAGGTTGCCTGGCCGCTGGCCAACGAGGTGGAGTGCATGTTGGCGGCGCGCTTGCCCTGGCGTGTGAAGTCCATGAACTCGAAGTTATGGCAGTTGCGACACTGCCGCGAATCGTTGGCCTTGAGCCGTGCCCACTCGTGTTCGGCCAGCTCCCGGCGCATGTCCAGGAACTTGTCCCGGGTGCTGATAGTGCCGAACAGCTTACCCCAGACCTCCTTGGAAGCCTGCATCTTGCGGGCGATCTTGTGCGTCCACTCGTGAGGGACGTGACAGTCCGGGCACGTGGCGCGCACGCCCGAACGGTTGGTGTAGTGGATGGTTTCCTGCAACTCGACGAAAACGTTGTCGCGCATTTCATGGCAGGACGTGCAGAACTGCTCGGTGTTGGTCGCTTCCAGCGCGGTGTTGAATCCACCCCAGAAAATCACCCCGGCGATAAACCCGCCGAGGGTCAGAAAACCCAGGCTGTAATGCACGCTGGGCCGACGCAGCACACCCCAATAATCCTTGAACAAGGCAAGCAAAGATTTCATGGCCTCTCCTCAAGGTTTCGGCTGCTGGTGTATTTCATCTTGCAAGACCTGGTCGATGTTCTTGAAGCTGTTGTTCACCAGTGGCTTCACATCCTTTTGCGGCACGTGACACTGGTTGCAGAAGTAGCGGCGCGGCGACACCGCCGCCAGAGCCTGGCCGTCACGGTCCATGTAGTGAGTGATGCTGATCATCGGCGCCTGGGTACGCGCACTGTTGGCGCGACTGTGGCAGGTCAGGCACTTATTGCTGTTCATGTCGATGGCATACCCGCGAATACTGTGGGGTATGGTGGGCGGTTGCTCGGGGTAATTGCGCTCACGCTTGAGGTCCTTGTTCTCGTCTTCTGCGATAGGCGGTGCCGGCAGCTCCTGGGTCAGGGTCCCGCCGGCTCTGCGACCATCCGGTGCCGGTGCATCCAGGGGGTAAGCGGGCTCTGCGGCAAATGTCGTGGGCAGCCACGTCAGCAGCACGACAAGAAAGGACAGCGAACGATAATTCATGAAAGCTCTCCTTATGCCGTCGCGATCAACTCAATCCTGATCGCGCATTTCTTGTAATCGGTCTGTTTTGAGATCGGGTCCGTTGCATCAAGCGTGACTTTGTTGATCAGCTTGTTGGCATCGAAAAACGGCACGAACACCAGGCCTTGGGGCGGCTTGTTGCGCCCCCGGGTTTCAATCCGCGCACGCATCTCGCCGCGCCGACTGATCAGCTTCACTTCGCTGCCACGCCGGGCATTCAAGGCCCTGGCATCGGCCGGGTGCATGTAGACCAGCGCATCGGGGATCGCTTTATGGAGCTCCTCGACACGCTGGGTCATGGTCCCGGTGTGCCAATGTTCAAGCACCCGACCGGTGCTCAGCCAGAACGGGAAGTCCGCGTCCGGGGCTTCTGCAGGAGGCTCGTAAGGCAGTGCGAAGATGATCGCTCTCTTGTCGGGGTAGCCGTAGAACTGCACGCCACTGCCCTTCTCGACATACGGGTCGTAGCCTTCGCGGAAGCGCCAGAGCGTTTCCTTGCCTTCGACGACGGGCCAGCGCAAGCCGCGCTCGGAGTGATAACGATCAAAAGGCGCCAGGTCATGACCATGTCCACGGCCGAACTGGGCATATTCTTCGAACAGGCCTTTTTGCAGGTAGAAACCGAAATCCCGGGCCTCGTCGTTCTGGTAGCCCTGCGCCATTTGTTCCACCGGGAACTGATCGACCTGGCCATTCTTGAACAGCACCTCATACAGGGTCTTGCCCTGGTATTGCGGTGAACTGGCCAACAGCTCCTGCGGCCAGACTTCGTCGGTTTTAAAGCGTTTGGAAAACTCGACCAATTGCCAGAGGTCCGACTTGGCGTCACCCGGCGCCGAGACCAGTTGATGCCAGAACTGCGTACGCCGCTCTGCGTTGCCGTACGCGCCCTCTTTCTCCACCCACATTGCCGTTGGCAAAATCAGATCGGCCGCCTGTGCCGAGACGGTGGGATACACATCCGACACCACCACGAAGTTCTCCGGGTTGCGCCAACCCGGCAATACTTCCTGCATGATGTTGGGCCCGGCCTGCATGTTGTTGCTGGCCATGGTCCAGTACACATTGAGCACGCCGTCCTTGAGCATGCGACTTTGCTGCACGGCGTGGAACCCGACCTTTTCCTTGATGGTGCCTGCCGGGAGTTTCCAGATTTTTTCCGCGGTGGCGCGGTGCGCCGGGTTGGTGACCACCAGGTCGGCCGGCAAGCGATGGGAGAACGTGCCCACTTCACGTGCCGTCCCGCAGGCCGAAGGCTGGCCCGTCAGGGAGAACGGACTGTTGCCAGGCTCGCTGATTTTCCCGGTCAGCAGGTGGATGTTGTAGATAAGGTTGTTGGCCCAAACACCACGGGTGTGCTGGTTGAAACCCATGGTCCAGAACGAAACCACCTTGCGCTTGGGGTCGGCGTACAGTTCGGCCAATGCCTTGAGGCGCTCGGCTGGTACGCCGGTTTCCTTCGCGGTGCGCTCAAGGGTGTAGGGCTTTACGAAAGCAGCGAACTGCTCGAAGTCGATGTCGGTCCAGGTGTTCGCCTTGTCGGCATTCTTGGCTTTCATCTCCAGCGGATTATCGGCACGCAAACCGTAGCCGATGTCATCGGTGCCTTTGGCGAACTTGGTGTGTTTGCTGACGAAGTCTTTGTTGACCGAACCGCTTTCAATGATGTGATTGGCGATGTAATTGAGGATGAGCAGGTCCGTCTGCGGCTTGAACACCATCGGAATGTCGGCCAGTTCAAAACTGCGGTGTTCGAACGTAGAGAGCACGGCCACTTTCACATTCGGCTGGCTCAACCGCCGATCGGTCACCCGACTCCAAAGAATCGGATGCATCTCCGCCATGTTTGAGCCCCATAAGACGAATGCATCAGTGACTTCGATGTCGTCATAACAGCCCATCGGCTCATCCATACCGAAAGTGCGCATGAACCCCATGACCGCCGAGGCCATGCAATGGCGTGCATTGGGGTCGATGTTGTTGGAGCGAAAGCCCGCCTTCATCAACTTGTTAGCCGCGTAGCCTTCCCAGACCGTCCACTGTCCGGAACCGAACATGGCGACAGATTCCCCGCCCTTGTTCTTCAGCGCCTCCTTGTACTTCAACTCCATTACATCGAACGCCTGTTCCCAGGACACCGGGTGAAACTCGCCTTGTTTGTCATATTGCCCATTGGTCATGCGCAACAGCGGCTGGGTCAGCCGATCCACGCCGTACATGATCTTGGATAAAAAGTAGCCTTTGACGCAGTTCAACCCGCGATTGACCTCGGCTTTTACGTCACCGTGGGTTGCAACAACCTTATTGTCCTTGGTCGCCACCATGACGCTGCAACCGGTGCCGCAAAATCGACAGGGCGCTTTGTTCCAGTCCAGGGTCGCCATGTCTTGTTCGGTGATCAGGTTGCTGGCAGAGGTAAACACCGGGAGGCCCGCAGCGGCAGCCGCGATCCCGGCCGCCTGGACTTTGACAAACTCTCGCCGCGTCATAGGCATGTGCTTTCTCCCGTTATATCGAGAATCTCGTGATAAACCAGGGCCGCATTGAGCACGCCTGGCAAGCGATTGATCTGGTCGATTCGCTGAAGAATCTGGCTTTCGTGTTCGGTTTCCAGCACTACCACCAATTTGCCGGCGGGGCTTTCCTGGTGAAGCTCGACGCCCGTGAGCAAACGCAGGTTGGCTTTTACTGCTTCGAACAGGGCCGGACGGGCATGTACTACCAGACTGGCAATGTGCAGCGTCTTTTCCATGACCCGGACTCTCTGCTGAATTAGAGATAGATGACGATCAGTTTCAGTTTGGGGGGCCTGGCGGACCGAGGAGCATTTGCAGAAACCAGACGAAAAAGCCGTAACCACCGACTATCGCCACCGATAACAGTGGAAACAGGACGATGATCAGGAAATAGAACAGGCGAGTTTCTTTGCGAACTCGCCGGGTAGAGTCATCCATTGATGACATGGTCAGCGCTCCTGCCAAACGTTGAGAAGAGCGTAGATGGCCTATTGGGTAACTTCCATGATTTGGATCAATGGCAGGGGGTAACTGCTTAAATAGGAACTTGAATCACTAGTGAATCACTAGCATCTAGTAACGGCTCTTAATTAAATATTTCCTCAACGCTCAAGTTTGCCTATTTCATATTCGCGCAACTTGTTGGCAATCGTTGTATGAGAGACGCCCAGTCGCTTGCCGAGCAAGCGGCTACTGGCATGTTCCGAATACAGCCGTTCCAGCACCGCCTTCTCGAAACGCCCGACGATCTCGTCCAGCCCACCCTCCAGCGAAAAATCGCCAAGGGGCTGGCGCACACCATAATCCGGCAAACGAATGTGCTCGGCCTTGACCGTGCCGCCGTCGCACAGGGAAACCGCCTGGAACAACACGTTCTCCAGCTGCCGCACGTTACCTGGCCAGTGGTAGTGACTGAGCCGCTCCATGGCCGCCGGGGCGAGCTTGGGCAGCGGACAGCCAATCTGCCGGCTGGCCTGGTCGAGGAAGTGCTCGACCAGAGGTGGCAAACCGTCGAGGCACTCTCGCAACGGTGGGATGTGCAGCGACAACACGTTCAAACGGTGATACAGGTCCTGACGAAACTCGCCCCGGGCGCACAATTCGGACAGGTCGACCTGGGTCGCGCAGATCACGCGCACATCGAGGTAGACCTCTTCATCACTGCCCACCCGACGGAAGCAACCGTCCTGCAGGAAGCGCAACAGTTTCACCTGCAGGCGCGGGCTCATTTCCCCCACACCATCGAGAAACAGTGTGCCGCCCGCCGTCAGCTCCAGCAGCCCGAGTTTGCCTTCGGCACGCGCGCCCTCGAAGGCACCAGGCCCGTATCCGAACAGCTCGGTCTCGGCCATGGACTCCGGCAGTCCGGCGCAATTGAGCGCCATCAAGGGTGACTGTCCGCGCGGGCTGGCCAGATGACAGGCACGCGCGAGCAATTCCTTGCCGGTGCCGGTTTCGCCTTCTATCAATAGCGGCGCATCCAGCGGTGCCATCCGCCGCGCCTCGCGCACCACTGCGGCCATGACTTTCGAACTCTGAAAAATACTGTCGAAGCCGCGCAGCTCCTGCTTGCGCACGTTATAAATACGCTCGCCGACGCGGTCGGCACGGTGCAAGGTCAGCACCGCACCCGCCATGGCTTCGCTGTCGTCATGCTCTGACTGCAGTGGCGCGATATCGGCGAGAAACACATCGCCCCTGACCTTGACCCGCAGCCCGTTGATCCGCGATTTATTGGCGCGCACCAGCTCCGGCAAATCGAAATCTTCGGCATAGCGCGACAGGGGAATCCCCGGCACTTCGTCGACCCGCACCCCGAGCAGTTGCGCCGCCGCACGGTTGGCCGCAACGATGGAGCCGCCCATGTCGATCGACAGCACCGGAAACTCCAGGGCGCCGAGCAGCGCATTGAGCTCCATGTGTCGGCGTTCGCTGGGCATCAGGCCTACGCGCTTGACGCCGAAGACCCCGGCGATCGCTTCGAACTTGGGGCGCAACGCCTGAAACTGGATGTTGATCAGGTTCGGGCAATGCAGATAGATGGCGTTGCCATGCTCTCCGCCCACCTCGCCGCGAGCGACGTTGATGCCGTATTCCACCAGCAGGTTGAGAATGTCGCGCAGGATGCCGATGCGGTTCTGGCAGTGGACTTTGATACGCATATAAAAGGCCCGAAAAAGCGGTGATGGAGTTGATGCCTGGCGCAGCCCCCTGTGGGAGCGGGCTTGCTCGCGAAGGCTTAGACGCAGCCAACATTGATGTATCAGACAGACCGCTTTCGCGAGCAAGCCCGCTCCCACAGGGGGCGGCGGCGCCTTTGAGGCGGAGATTTCTGCAGAAGCACCCAAATAGTCGTCAAGATTATGTGACAGACAAAGCGTTTTTCAAACTAGAAACACTCAATAGCTGCGCGACCCCGGCCGCTTCGTAACGAAAACTTTACAAATATCAGCGAATTTTCCTACGCACACCACGAATCACCTGCTGCAACAACGCAATCCTTGGGGTATTCCTAGGTCCATAGCAGCACATAACAAGAACGAAATCCCCTAGCAGGAGAGCAGCATGAAGCAGACGCAATACGTGGCTCGCGAGCCCGATGCGCATGGTTTTATCGACTACCCCGCCGAAGAACACGCGGTGTGGAACACGCTGATCACTCGTCAACTGAAAGTGATCGAAGGGCGTGCGTGCCAGGAATACCTGGACGGTATCGAAAAACTCGGTCTGCCCCACGACCGCATTCCTCAACTCGGCGAAATCAACAAAGTCCTCGGTGAAACCACCGGCTGGCAGGTTGCCCGGGTACCGGCACTGATTCCCTTCCAGACTTTCTTCGAATTGCTGGCCAGCAAGCAGTTTCCAGTGGCGACCTTTATTCGTACCCGCCAAGAGCTGGATTACCTGCAGGAACCGGATATTTTCCACGAGATTTTTGGCCACTGCCCGCTGCTGACCAACCCGTGGTTCGCCGAGTTCACCCACACCTACGGCAAACTGGGTCTGAAGGCCTCCAAGGAGGAACGCGTCTACCTGGCGCGCCTGTACTGGATGACCATCGAGTTCGGCCTGGTCGATACCCCGCAAGGCCAGCGCATCTACGGCGGCGGCATTCTGTCTTCACCGAAAGAAACCGTGTACTGCCTCTCGGACGAGCCTGAGCATCAGGCGTTCAATCCGCTGGAATGCATGCGCACGCCCTATCGCATCGACATCCTGCAGCCGTTGTATTTCGTTCTGCCGAACCTCAAGCGCCTGTTCGACCTGGCCCACGAAGACATCATGGGCATGGTCAAGCAAGCGATGCAGATGGGTCTGCACGCACCTAAATTTCCGCCAAAACCAAAAGCGGCGTGATCCGCTGCTTTTAAAATCAAGTGAACCTGTCAGGAACCGACGCTTTGCTCTAGCGTGGTGTTACTGATGGCCGATTTCCCATTATTCGATTTCAGGAAAACATCATGTCCACATTGAACCAAGCCCATTGCGAAGCCTGCCGCGCCGACGCCCCACAAGTCAGCGACGAAGAACTGCCGGTACTGATCAAACAGATCCCGGACTGGAACATCGAAGTACGCGATGGCGTGATGCAACTCGAAAAGGTTTTTCTGTTCAAGAATTTCAAGCACGCGCTGGCGTTCACCAACGCCGTCGGTGAAATCTCCGAGGCCGAAGGCCACCACCCGGGCCTGCTGACCGAGTGGGGCAAAGTCACCGTCACCTGGTGGAGCCACTCGATCAAGGGCCTGCACCGCAACGACTTCATCATGGCCGCGCGCACCGACGAAGTGGCCAAGGACGCCGAGGGCCGCAAATAATGCATTTCGACGCCATCGGTCGAGTACCTGGCGACCCGATTCTGGGGTTGATGGAGGCGTATGCGCAGGACACAAACCCGCGCAAGTTTGACCTTGGCGTGGGCGTCTACAAAGACGCCCTGGGCCTGACGCCGATTCCCCAGGCGGTGAAGATTGCCGAACAGCGTCTGGTTGATCGTCAGGCCACCAAGACCTACATCGGCGGTCACGGAGAGCCGGCGTTTGGCAAAGTCATCAATGAGTTGGTGCTTGGCGCCGACTCTGCGCTGATCGCCGAACAACGGGCCGGCGCCACCCAGACGCCGGGCGGTACCGGTGCGCTGCGCCTGAGCGCGGATTTCATCGCCCAGTGCCTGCCGGGGCGTGGTGTGTGGCTGAGCAATCCGACCTGGCCGATTCACGAAACCATTTTCGCCACGGCCGGGCTCAAGGTTAACCACTACCCCTATGTCGGCAGTGACAACCGCCTCGACGTTGAAGCCATGCTGGCAGCGCTCAACGAAGCGCCCAAAGGCGATGTGGTGTTGCTGCACGCCTGCTGCCACAACCCGACCGGTTTCGATTTGTCCCATGACGACTGGCGCCGGGTGCTGGAAGTGGTGCGCCATCGGGATCTGGTGCCGCTGATCGACTTCGCGTACCAGGGTTTCGGCGATGGCCTGGAACAGGACGCCTGGTCGACCCGGTTGTTCGCCGCCGAACTACCGGAAGTGCTGATCACCAGTTCCTGCTCGAAGAACTTCGGGCTCTACCGTGATCGCACCGGCGCATTGATTGTCTGCGCGAAAACCACCGAGAAACTGCTGGATATCCGCAGCCAACTGGCCAACATCGCCCGCAACCTGTGGTCGACGCCGCCGGATCACGGGGCTGCGGTAGTCGCAACCATCCTCGGCGACCCGGAGCTGAAAAGTCTCTGGGCTGACGAAGTGGAAGCCATGCGCTTGCGTATCGCCCAATTGCGCAGCGGTCTGGTCGAAGCACTGGAACCTCACGGCTTGCGCGAGCGCTTTGCGCATATTGGTGTGCAGCGCGGAATGTTCTCCTACACCGGTTTGTCGCCGGAGCAGGTCAAACAGCTGCGCGATCATCACAGCGTGTACATGGTCGGCACTGGCCGTGCAAACGTGGCCGGGATAGATGCGACGCGCCTGGATCTGCTGGCCGAAGCAATCGCCGAAGTCTGCAAGTAATTTGAAGCACTGGCAGGCCCCCTCTGTGGCGAGGGGGCTTGCCCCCGTTGGGCTGCGCAGCAGCCCCACCTCCAGCAGCCGATACCTGTCGGGTAAAACGGCGGCCGCTTCGCGACCGAACGGGGGCAAGCCCCCTCGCCACAGTGGGTGAGCGTTGCTCCTGCTGACCTGTCTAGACAATCCCATCCGTCGAAACTAATGGATATAAAAGTCCGTTTGTCATTTTTACTGCTGTATCCTGCCCATGCTTTTTTCAAAGCGCGGATCTACCAGATCTATCAACAGACTTAGCGAGGAGCGCGACTATGCACGAGATCCCTAATCTCCCCTTCCCAAGCCTGCACGAAACTGAGCAGACAACCACGCAACAAGCCGGCGCCCAACAGCCCGAGCCGAAACAAGCCACTGACAGTCGCCAGGCTGACAGCGAAGACTGAGTAACGCGCCGTACAGACCGTGTGGAAAGCGCTAACATGCGCTTTCCACACTGCCTGAACCATGAGCCCCACCATGACCGAAGACTTCAGCGAAGCTCAAGCCAGCGTTCTGATCGGCACCGCCGAGAAAATGATCGAGATCTGGAATCGCCTCTCCCCTGAGAAACAGGCCGCATTGCTCGCACGTTTCGGCACTGAAGAAAATGCCCTGGCCGCCCTGGTCACCACGCAACTGGTCGCTCCCGCCAAACCCGACTGATGCCATCCGGTAAATAGTTATACTTTTGCACGACCGGTAAGCGTTCACGCCGTTATCATAAGCAGCCTATCTATCCTGCTGTCCCGTGGACCTTTACCCATGTCAGAAACCCGGCGCCCCTTGGCGGTCACGCTGCAAGTCGTCTCCATCGTCCTGTTCACCTTTATCGGTTACCTGAATATCGGCATTCCCCTGGCTGTACTGCCAGGCTACGTCCACAGCGACCTGGGTTTCGGTGCGGTGATCGCTGGCCTTGTGATCAGCGTGCAATACCTGGCCACCCTGCTGAGCCGCCCGTATGCCGGGAAAATCATCGACAACAAGGGCAGCAAGCTGGCGGTGATGTATGGCCTGGCCGGTTGCGGCCTGAGCGGTGTGTTCATGCTGCTGTCAGCCTGGACCCAAAGCTTGCCGACCCTGAGCCTGATCAGCCTGCTGATTGGCCGCCTGGTATTGGGCAGCGCGGAAAGCCTGGTGGGCTCGGGCTCGATCGGCTGGGGCATCGGCAGGGTCGGCGCGGCGAATACCGCCAAGGTGATTTCCTGGAACGGCATCGCCAGCTATGGCGCACTGGCCGTCGGCGCGCCGCTGGGCGTACTGCTGGTCAATCGACTGGGCTTGTGGAGCATGGGTGTGAGCATTGTGCTGCTGGCCATCATCGGCCTGCTGCTGGCCTGGCCGAAAACCGCCGCACCGATCGTGGCCGGTGAACGCCTGCCGTTCATGCACGTGCTCGGGCGGGTCTTCCCCCACGGTTGCGGCCTGGCCCTGGGTTCCATCGGATTTGGCACCATCGCCACTTTCATCACCCTGTATTACGCCACGCAACACTGGGACAACGCGGTGCTGTGCCTGAGCCTGTTCGGCGCCAGTTTTATCGGCGCGCGCCTGCTGTTCGGCAGCCTGATCAACCGCCTCGGCGGCTTTCGCGTCGCCATTGCCTGCCTGTCAGTGGAAACCCTGGGACTGCTGTTGCTGTGGCTGGCACCGGACGCGCATTGGGCGCTGGCGGGCGCGGCGCTGAGCGGTTTCGGCTTTTCGCTGGTGTTTCCGGCGCTGGGGGTGGAAGCCGTCAACCTGGTCCCGGCCTCCAGCCGTGGTGCCGCCGTCGGCGCGTACTCGCTGTTCATCGACTTGTCGCTGGGGATCACCGGGCCACTGGCCGGGGCCATTGCAGCCGGGTTCGGTTTCGCTTCGATCTTCCTGTTCGCTGCCCTCGCCGCGTTTTGCGGCTTGATGCTGAGCGTATATCTGTACCGACAGGCGCCAAGCCAGCGTGAAGCGCGCGCGTCGCGCTAGAAGTCGACCTTGCCGCGCCCGGCCTTGATGTTGCCGCGCTTGCTCTTGGATTCGAGCCTGCGGGTCTTCGAGCCGAGGGTCGGCTTGGTCGGACGGCGTTTTTTCTCGACCTTGGTGGCGCTGAGAATCAGCTCGGTCAGCCGCTCCAGGGCATCGGCCCGGTTCTGCTCTTGGGTCCGATACTGCTGGGCCTTGATGATCAGTACCCCTTCGCTGGTGATGCGACTGTCACGCAGCGCCAGCAGGCGTTCCTTGTAGAACTCGGGCAAGGACGAGGCCGGAATGTCAAAACGCAGGTGCACGGCGCTGGAGACCTTGTTGACGTTCTGCCCACCGGCACCCTGGGCGCGAATGGCGGTCAACTCGATCTCGGCATCGGGCAGATGCACGTTGTTGGAAATCACCAGCATGGAAAAGCGTCCGTATTCAGAGCGTGCAGGATACCGCGAATGGCCTAACGTTGATGCAGACCAATGTGGGAGCGGGCTTGCTCGCGAATGCAGAGTGTCAGTCGACTTGAACGCTGGGGGTTAAACCGCTTTCGCGAGCAAGCCCGCTGCCACAGGGTTATGCATGTATCCCATAAATGACAAACCCGGCACATGGCCGGGTTTGTCGTTTATGCATCAAGCGTTACTTGGCGATGGCAGCCGAAGTCTGCAACGCACGCTCTGCACTGCGCTTGTTCTTGAACCAGTAGCAGACCCACATGAATACCAGCCACACCGGAATCGCGTACACCGATGTCTGGATCCCCGGAATCAGCAGCATCACGCCAAGGATGAACAACACGAACACCAGGCAGACGTAGTTGCCGTACGGGTACCACAGGGCCTTGAACAGCGGCGTCTGTTTGGTCTTGTTCATGTGCTGGCGGAACTTGAAGTGCGAGTAGCTGATCATCGCCCAGTTGATCACCAGGGTAGCCACCACCAGCGACATCAACAGTTCCAGCGCGCTGTGCGGGATCAGATAGTTCAGCAACACCGCGATCAGGGTCACGGCAGCCGAGGCCAGGATCGAACGCACCGGCACGCCGCGCTTGTCGATCTTCGCCAACGCTTTCGGCGCGTCGCCCTGCTCGGCCATGCCCAGGAGCATCCGGCTGTTGCAGTAGGTGCCGCTGTTGTACACCGACAAGGCAGCGGTCAGGACCACGAAGTTGAGGATGTGCGCGGCGGTGTTGCTGCCCAGCATCGAGAACACTTGCACGAACGGGCTGCCGCTATAGGAATCTCCGGAGGCGTTCAGGGTGGCCAGCAAGCTGTCCCACGGGGTCAACGACAGCAGGATGACCAGGGCACCGATGTAGAAAATCAGAATCCGGTAGATCACCTGGTTGATGGCTTTGGGGATCACGGTTTTCGGCTTGTCAGCTTCGGCAGCGGTGAAACCGAGCATTTCCAGGCCACCAAAGGAAAACATGATGAAAGCCATGGCCATCACCAGCCCCGAGACACCGTTGGGGAAGAAACCACCGTGGGACCAAAGGTTGCTGACCGCTGCCTGCGGGCCGCCATTGCCGCTGACCAGCAGGTAGCTGCCCAGTGCAATCATGCCGACGATCGCCACGACCTTGATGATCGCGAACCAGAACTCGGCCTCGCCAAAGACTTTGACGTTCGCCAGGTTGACCAAGTTGATCAGCACGAAGAAAGCCGCTGCGGAGGCCCAGGTCGGGATATCCGGCGCCCAGTAATGGATGTATTTGCCGACCGCGGTCAGTTCGGACATGCCCACCAGAATGTACAGAATCCAGCAGTTCCAGCCCGACAGGAAGCCGGCGAAACCGCCCCAGTACTTGTGCGCGAAGTGGCTGAAGGAACCGGCCACCGGATCTTCGACGATCATTTCGCCCAGCTGGCGCATGATCAGGAAGGCGATGAAGCCGCAGATGGCGTAGCCGAGGATCATCGACGGGCCGGCGGATTTCAGTACCCCGGCCGAGCCGAGGAACAGGCCGGTACCGATCGCGCCACCGAGGGCGATCAATTGAATGTGGCGATTTTTCAGGCCGCGTTTCAGCTCACCTGATTGCGAGTTTTGGCCAGTCATTAAAGGGGCCTCACGTTCAACGTATTTACAACGGTCATGCGTCACCTGTTTGTTTTTATCTGTGACGAAATCGAACCCGACGCGCTCGTGACGCGACGGAGTGAAAAAGGCGGATAGCCTCGATGTTTGCGCAGGTGCGCAGGAGGTCACAGGTAAAACGCGGCGCATTGTACACCGGTAACCCCCTGCTGCCAGAGCCGCTGGATCAGCGTATCTGTTACCGGGATTGCCTGTGTCCGCCACGAGACGCTCGGGCGGCTGCAAAAACTGAGTCTGACCCTTGCGGATCATGGACGGCGACGCCAGAAAACACGCGCCCCGAAGAGAGATTTAGATAGGTAACGGCGTTCATTGCGCCTCCTTTTTGTTATGCACCTGCACGACAGGCATGACGCGCATGACACCTTGCATGGAGCGGGGAAACAAGCGGGTTAGAGCGGCGGGAGATGGACGCAAGACAATGAAGCGTAAGAGTTTTCTTACAGTATTGAGTGGTCGGCGAATTCATGGGGTTAATCAGTGAATTTCGTCATGAATTATTTACAGTATGTAATTTTGGCTTTCCACTTCGGGATCTCTGGTGCTGCGACTGGCGCTTTCGCGAGCAAGCCCGCTCCCACCGGAGACCTGGTCGGTACGGATAAATGCGATCCACTGTGGGAGCGGGCTTGCTCGCGAAGGCGCCCTCAAAAACACTACCGGACTAAAACCAGCCCAAAAAAAACGCCAACCCGAAGGTTGGCGTTTTTCATCAAGCGCTTACCGATTACTCTGGCTTGCGACGACCAAAGCCCGGACGCTGGCCGGAACCTGCCGGTGCGCCACGACGGCTGCCCGACGGCTTGTCACCGTCGACCAGCTTGATCCCCGGACGCTTCGGCGCCGGCTTGGCCGGACGCTTGGTGTCGGCTGGACGATCCGCCACTGGCGTGCCACGACCTTCACCACGCTCGGTACGGCCATTGGCCGGACGCGGCGTACGCGGGCCGCGCTCACCGTCCTGACGGGCGGCAGGCTTGCGACCCGGGCGCTCGCCTTCGATCTGCGGCTCACGGTTTGCACGTGGCGCGGCAGGAGCGCCGGCAGCCGGACGCAGGGTGCGCACGCGCTCGGTCTTGGCCATTGGACGCGACGACTTGCGCTGCATCCGGTCAAGCTTGTCTTTGCTCTTGGCGTTCATCTGCGGCATCGCGACCGGCGTCAGGCCGACCTCGGCACTCAGAATGTCGACTTCGTACTGGCTCATTTCGCGCCAGCGACCCATCGGCAGGTCGGAGTTGAGGAACACCGGGCCGAAACGCACGCGCTTCAGGCGGCTGACCACCAGGCCCTGGGATTCCCACAGGCGACGAACTTCGCGGTTACGACCTTCCATCACCACGCAGTGATACCAGTGGTTGAAACCTTCACCACCTGGCGCCTGCTTGATGTCGGTGAACTTGGCCGGGCCGTCTTCGAGGACCACGCCGGCTTTGAGGCGCTCGATCATCTCGTCATCGACTTCGCCACGCACACGTACCGCGTATTCACGGTCCATTTCGTAGGAAGGGTGCATCAGGCGGTTGGCCAGCTCACCGTCGGTGGTGAACATCAGCAGACCGGTGGTGTTGATGTCGAGGCGGCCGATGTTGATCCAGCGGCCTTCTTTCGGCTTTGGCATCTTGTCGAACACGGTCGGGCGGCCTTCCGGGTCGACGCGGGTGCAGATTTCGCCGTCGGGCTTGTTGTACATGATCACGCGGCGCACCGACTCGGCGGCCTCTTCGCGCTTGATCACCTTGCCATCGATGGTGATGGCGTCGTGCATGTCGACGCGCTGGCCAAGGGTGGCGTCTTTGCCATTGACCTTGATGCGGCCGTGGCTGATCCAGGCTTCCACGTCACGGCGCGAGCCGACGCCGATACGGGCGAGGACTTTCTGCAGCTTTTCGCCTGCTGGGCCGATTTCCTGGTCGTCTTTCTGGTCGTTGATACTCATCTGGGCACCTCCCGGTGTGGTCTGAAAACTGGGTACTTGGGCGAAGGGATCGCCGAAGGGTCGCGAATCATACGCTCATGCGGGCGTTTGCGCATCAGAGACTAGTTGATCAAACGGGACTTAACGGTTTTTCCGCCGACCGGTGATCGTGATGGCCAATCACATCCCCTGTGTGCGGGCTTGCTCGCGAAGAGGCCGTGCCAGTCGCCATCGTCGCTGTCTGACCCACCGCATTCGCGAGCAAGCCCGCTCCCACAGGGATCTTCTAAGCCGCAAACATTGCAATCAGTCTTCGAACTGGCGGCGTTCGGCTTCGATGGCTTCGGCGAGTGCCAGGGCTTCAGCCTCTTCATCGCTTAGCTCTGGTTTGGGCTGTTCAAGAGCCGCAACAGCAGCGAGCAGTTTTTCTCGGGCCTCGGCCACGCCAAGGATGTCGTCTTCTGGCTCTGGCTCTGGCTCTGGCTCGTTTTCAAGTTCCGGCTCGGCCTCGATTGGCGCAACCCCGGTTTCCGGCTGAATATCAGCACGCTCCGAATCCGCTCCGGACTCCACCCCATCACGCAACAAATCATCGAAATCGGTCTTGATCCCCTCCTCCATGCTGTCCAGTTCCAGCAACAGCGTATGGAAACTGGTTTCTTCCTTGGGCTCTTCCGGTTCGGCGCTGGCGTCCGCCAATTCTTGCAGCGCTGCCGGCACCGGCGCGTCGTCGAAATCGAGCACCGGATCAGGCTCCAACTCGCGCAGTTC
The DNA here is from genome assembly GCF_019218965.1 of Pseudomonas sp. PDM31. Taxonomy (NCBI): domain Bacteria; kingdom Pseudomonadati; phylum Pseudomonadota; class Gammaproteobacteria; order Pseudomonadales; family Pseudomonadaceae; genus Pseudomonas; species Pseudomonas sp. PDM31. The sequence continues at coordinate 290,959 of NZ_JAHUWS010000009.1, forward strand.
GGCCAGCGGCGGCAGATCGTCGAGGTTTTTCAGGTTGAAGTGATCGAGAAACGCCTTGGTGGTGGCAAACATCGCCGGTTTGCCGGGCACATCGCGGTAGCCGACGATGCGGATCCATTCGCGCTCCATCAGGGTTTTGACGATGTTGCTGTTGACCGCCACACCGCGCACGTCTTCGATCTCGCCCCGGGTGATCGGCTGGCGATAGGCAATCAGGGCCATGGTTTCGAGCATGGCGCGCGAATATCGCTGCGGGCGCTCCTCCCACAGGCGTCCGACCCAGGGTGAAAACTTCTCGCGAATCTGCAGGCGATAACCCGAGGCCACCTCCTTGAGTTCAAAAGCGCGGCCATCGCAGGACTTGGCCAGAATCGTCAGGGCCTTCTTGAAAACCGGCGGCTCCGGCCGTTCGCCTTCTTCGAAGAGTTCGAACAGGCTTTCCAGGGATTGCGGCTTTCCCGAGGCCAACAGAAAGGCTTCAAGCAATGGCGCCAGCTCGCGGGGTTCAGTCAGGTTCATGATTCAACTCGTTATTCGGCTCGGGCTCGCACATGGATCGCCGCGAACGGCTCATTCTGCACCAGTTCGACCAGGGATTCCTTGACCAGCTCGAGGACCGCCATGAAGGTGACCACCACCCCCAGCCGCCCCTCTTCAGCGGTGAACAGCTCGACGAAGGGCACAAAACCGCCGCCCTTGAGCCGCTCCAGCACGTCACTCATGCGTTCGCGCGTCGACAGTGCCTCGCGGCTGACCTGATGGCTTTCAAACATGTCACCACGGCGCAGTACCTCGGCCATGGACAGCAACAGTTCGGACAGACGTACATCCGGCAACAGCTTGCGCACCCGGGCTTCGGGGGCATCAAGCTTGGGCACCACCACGTCGCGACCAACCCGGCTCAGGCCATCAATGCCTTCGGCAGCGGCCTTGAAGCGCTCGTATTCCTGCAAGCGGCGGATCAATTCGGCGCGCGGGTCGTCCTCTTCTTCCTCGACGGTTTCGGCCCGGGGCAGCAGCATGCGCGACTTGATCTCGGCCAGCATCGCGGCCATCACCAGGTACTCGGCGGCCAGCTCCAGGCGCACCGACTGCATCAGCTCGACATAGCCCATGTACTGACGGGTGATTTCCGCCACCGGGATGTCGAGGATATTGATGTTCTGTTTGCGGATCAGATACAGCAGCAAGTCCAGCGGGCCTTCGAAAGCTTCGAGAAACACCTCCAGTGCATCCGGCGGGATGTACAGGTCCAGCGGCATTTCCAGGACTGCCTGGCCATAGACCATGGCGAAGGGCAGCTCTTGCTGGGCTCCGGCCTGACTGTCGACGGGTTCTACTGCGGACATCTAGGCCTCGGCCATGAACGGCGCAGGGTCGCCGCAACCGACGCGAATCACTTGCGGCTCGCCATCGGCGAGGTTGATCACGGTGGACGCCTTGATCCCGCCGTAACCGCCGTCGATGATCAGGTCGACCTGATGCTCGAGCAACTGACGCATCTCGTACGGGTCCGTCAGCGGCTCGCTATCACCGGGCAGGATCAGGGTCACGCTCATCAGCGGTTCGCCGAGCTGTTCGAGCAGCGCCAGGGCAATTGGATGGCTTGGCACCCGCAGGCCGATGGTGCGTTTTTTCGGGTGCAGCAACAGCCGCGGGACTTCGCGGGTGGCGTTGAGAATGAAGGTGTAGGGGCCAGGCAGGTGAGCCTTGAGCAAGCGAAAGGTGCCGGTGTCGATCTTGGCGAACAACCCCAGTTGCGACAGGTCGCTGCAAATCAGCGTGAAGTTGTGCTTTTCATCCAGCCCGCGCAAACGGCGCACGCGATCCACGGCGTTCTTGTCGCCGATCTGGCAACCAATGGCGTAGGAAGAGTCGGTGGGATAAATCACCACCCCGCCGTTGCGGATGATCTCAACCGCCTGCTTGATCAGGCGCGCTTGCGGGTTTTCCGGATGAATCTGGAAAAATTGACTCACATTCTCTACCTGTTCAGACGGCGGCAATAATTGGGTCATGTTTGAATCGACACCACAAAGGTGGCAGATCCTCCGGGAGCGGGCGGTATTCACCGATCTCCGACCAGCCCCCTGGGCCATGAAAATCACTGCCGGCGCTGACCAGCAGACCGAACTCGCGAGCAAGAATGGCCAGGCTGCCCACTTGCTCGGCGGGCTGATGGCCATTGACCACTTCGATCGCGTGGCCCCCTGCTTGAATATAGTCGGCAATCAGGCGGCGACGCTTGCTGCGAGTGAAATCGTAATGCCACGGGTGCGCCAGGCTGACCCAGGCTTTCGCCGCGCGCAGGGTTTCGACAGTTTCCTCCAGGGTCGGCCAGTGCTGCTTGACGTCGCCCAGTTTGCCGGCACCCAGCCATTTGCGGAACGCTTCGGCGCGATCCTTGACGAAACCTTCACGCACCATCCAGTCGGCGAAGTGCGGGCGCGCCGGTGCATTTCCACTGTCGCCCAGCGCCTGCTGGATCTGTCGGGCGCCGTCGAGCGCACCCGGCATGCCCTTGAGCGCCAGTTTGCGGCTTATCTCTTCCGACCGTAGCCAGCGGCCATCGTGCAATTTGCCGATTGCCTCGACCAACGGTTCGGCGTTGACGTCAAAACCGTAACCCAGCACATGGATGGTCGCGCCGCCCCAGGTGCAGGACAGTTCGACGCCGTTGACCAGTTGCATCCCCAGCCCGATCGCGGCGCAGCGCGCCTCGGCAAGGCCTTCCAGGGTGTCGTGATCGGTCAAGGCCAGGACTCGCACGCCTTTCTCGAACGCACGCGCAACCAGTACCGCAGGCGCCAAGGCGCCGTCGGAGGCCGTGCTATGGCAGTGCAAATCAACATTCACGGGGCTTTGTAACCTCAAATCAGCTGGCGCTATCGCGCGCCCATATGTTTGTTATTATGCCGACACATCCTGCTTCTGGCTGCCACTGTGAAACAATTCATCGATTTCATCCCGCTCCTGCTGTTTTTCATCGTTTTCAAAACCGATCCACGCGTCGTCGACATTGCCGGTCACGAGGTCACTGTAGGCGGTATCTACAGTGCCACGGCGATGCTCATCATCAGCTCACTGGTGGTCTACGGCGCCCTGTTCTTCAAGCAGCGCAAGCTGGAGAAGAGCCAGTGGCTGACCCTCATCGCCTGCCTGGTCTTCGGTAGCCTGACCCTGGCGTTCCACAGCGAGACTTTCCTGAAATGGAAAGCCCCGGTGGTCAACTGGCTGTTTGCCCTGGGCTTCATCGGCAGTCACTTCATCGGTGATCAACTGCTGATCAAGCGCATCATGGGCCACGCCCTGACCCTGCCGGAGCCGGTGTGGACACGCCTGAACATCGCCTGGATCGTGTTTTTCCTGTTTTGCGGTGCCGCCAATCTGTTCGTCGCGTTCACCTTCCAGAGCTACTGGGTCGACTTCAAGGTCTTCGGCAGCCTGGGCATGACCCTGCTGTTCCTGATCGGCCAGGGCATCTACCTGTCCCGTCATCTGCACGATAGCGAAACCACCACGCCAAAAACCGAGGACTGACATGCTTTACGCAATTATTGCCACAGACGTCGCCAACTCCCTGGAAGCCCGCCTGGCCGCACGACCTGCGCACCTTGAGCGTCTGCAGGTTCTCAAGGGCGAAGGCCGCATTGTACTGGCCGGCCCGCACCCGGCGGTCGACAGCAATGATCCAGGCGCAGCGGGTTTCACCGGCAGCCTGATCGTTGCCGAGTTCGATTCCCTGAGCGCCGCAAAGGACTGGGCCGACGCCGACCCGTATATCGCTGCAGGCGTCTACGCCAATGTTCTGGTCAAGCCGTTCAAGCAAGTCCTGCCGTAATTTTTCCCCTCGCGATGAACCTTATGGGTTCATCGCGCTCTCAATCGCTCATCATTCCCGATTGCCGGCCGACAAACTGCCCAATACTTGTATTGGAACCAGGAGTCGCGATGCGCAAAGGTCCGTTGTGTCTGATGTTGGTCACGTTGTCGGTCGTGGCGCCCGCCCACGGTGAAGAAAGCGACGAAGGCGGCAATTCAACGCCGCTGTCTCTGAGCGCTGGCAGCCAGATCAACGAGTTGCAACAGCGCTTGAAAGAAAGCGAACGGCAACGAGAAGATCTGAGCAAACAATTGCAAACTGCCGATGGTGAACGTGAAAGCGCCCTGCTGGCCCGGTTGCGCCAGGACAATCAGCGCCTGAAACTGCAACTCAAGGAAATCCAGGCCAGCAACCCGTTGCCACGCTTGTTGACCGACCAGCAACAATGGTTCGTCATCGGCGCCGCAGTAGCACTGACAGCTCTGCTGTGCGGTATTTTCGCCAGTGGGGCCAATCGAAGACGTCGACAATGGCTAAATTGAGTGAGTCATGAGCGAGCTGTTACTTATTGATGATGACCAGGAGCTGTGCGAGCTTCTGGTCAGCTGGCTGAGCCAGGAAGGTTTTCAGGTACGCGCCTGCCATGACGGCCAGAGCGCCCGTCGGGCGCTGACCGAAACCTCTCCGGCGGCGGTGGTGCTGGATGTGATGCTGCCCGATGGCAGCGGCCTGGAACTGCTCAAGCAACTGCGCAGCGATCACCCGGACTTGCCGGTGTTGATGCTTTCCGCCCGGGGCGAACCCCTGGACCGTATCCTCGGCCTGGAACTCGGTGCCGACGATTACCTGGCAAAACCCTGCGACCCGCGGGAACTGACTGCTCGCTTGCGTGCGGTGCTGCGCCGCAGTCACCCCGCGGCGGTGTCCAGCCAGATCGAACTGGGCGACTTGTGCTTCAGCCCGGTGCGCGGCGTCGTCAGTATCGACAACCAGGAATTCACCCTCACCGTCTCCGAAAGCCGTATTCTGGAAGCTTTGCTCAAGCAGCCCGGCGAGCCCCTGGACAAACAGGAACTGGCGCAAATCGCCCTCGGCCGCAAGCTGACCCTGTACGACCGCAGCCTGGACATGCACGTCAGCAACCTGCGCAAAAAGATCGGCCCGCACCCTGACGGGCGTGCGCGTATCGTCGCCTTGCGTAGCCGTGGTTACTACTACAGCCTCTAAAACCTGACTCTGACACTACGCGGTCCCTACAGGATTCGTCAGTTTTGTCAGCTCGATGGAAAGCCGTCTTTACCTAAGCTTTACGCTTCGCTGACCGCGGCTGACCTTGATCTGCGTAATCTGAACTCATCCGGAACGTACCGGGAATGAGACAAGGAGATACACCATGCGCAAGACTCTTATCGCTCTGATGTTCGCTGCTGCCCTGCCGACCGTTGCCATGGCCATGCCTGAAGGCGCGGGCCCGATGGATGGTGCGCACCACGGCGGTCAGATGCACGGCATGCACGGTAAAGGCCCGTACAGCCAACTGGACCTGAGCCGCGAACAGCGCGAGCAGATCCGCAAGATCATGGGCGAGCAGATGCATGAGCGTAAGCAACTGGTCGACAAGTACCTGGAAAAACTCTCACCGGCCGACCAGAAAGCCCTGAAAGACGAGATGGAGGCCAAGCACCAGAAAGCCGAAGCCGACGTCCGTGCCCTGTTGAAACCGGATCAACAGAAGAAATTCGACGAAATCCAGAAAAAACGGGCTGAGCGTCGCGCAGAATGGGCCGAATTCAAAGCGTGGAAAGCGCAACAGCCGCAAAAAGCGCAATAATGCGTTGATCCCGGACCCAATGGTCGATAACCGTTGGGTCTGATGCCACTCAATCAAAATGTGGGAGCGGGCTTGCTCGCGAAAGCGGAGTATCTGGCAGTAATGATGTCGCCTGACACTCCGCTTTCGCGAGCAAGCCCGCTCCCACATGGATTTGGGTCAGATTGATAGTGTTTGGCCGTCTGTCTTTATTCGAGGATTTTCTGTGCGTTCACTGTTCTGGCGAATCCTGGCCAGCTTCTGGCTGGCCATCGCTCTGGTCGCGGGGCTTTCCATACTGCTCGGGCACATGCTCAACCAGGACGCGTGGATCCTCAGTCGCCACCCCGGCCTCAACACCCTGGCCGAACAATGGACTCAAACCTATGAATCCCAGGGCGAGGAAGCCGCCCAGGCCATTCTTGAGCAGCGCAAGCGCGATTATCACTTCGACGTTCAGGTGCTCAACGAAAGCGGTGACCCGGTGGTGCGCGGCACCTTCCCACGGCGCGCTGCGGCATTTGAAGCCAGGCAGAACAGCGACGACCGGCGCCTGCCATGGCGGCGTCTGACCGATGAGTACACCAGCGAAAAAACCGGTGACACCTACCTGCTGATCTATCGCATCCGCCATCCGGAACTGGATGCATGGCACCGTGAAAGCCTGCTGTGGCCGCTCAGTGCACTGGGGATCGCCTTGGTGGTACTGACGCTGTTCAGTCTGCTGGTGACCTTTTCCATCACCCGCCCGCTCAGCCGCCTGCGCGGTGCGGTGCACGACCTCGGGCAAACCACCTATCAACAGAACAGTCTGGTCAAACTGGCCAGTCGCCGGGATGAGTTCGGCGTCCTGGCCAACGACTTCAACCGCATGGGCGCACGCCTGCAAAGTCTGATCGGCAGCCAGCGGCAATTGCTGCGCGATGTGTCCCATGAACTGCGCTCGCCCCTCGCCCGTCTGCGCATTGCCCTGGCCCTGGCGGAACGGGCCGGTCCGCAGGAACGGGAACAACTCTGGCCGCGCCTGACCCGCGAATGCGACCGGCTGGAAGCGCTGATCAGCGAAATCCTGGTGCTGGCACGGGTCGATTCCGATAATGCCAGTGCTGAACCGGTCGACCTCAATGCGCTGCTGGGCAACCTGCAAAAGGATTCACAACTGGGTTCGCCGGAGCAAAGCGTCGAACTGAAGGCCGAGCCGCAGCTGAATCTCACCGGCTGGCCGACCATGATTGAGCGGGCGGTCGACAACCTGCTGCGCAACGCCCAGCGCTTCAACCCGGTGGGGCAGGCAATCGAGATGCAGGCTTCGCGGCAGGGCGAGCGAATTGTGGTCAGCGTGCGCGACCATGGGCCTGGCGTCGGGAAAGAGTATTTGAATCAACTAGGGGAGCCGTTCTATCGCGCCCCCGGCCAGACAACCGCAGGGCATGGCCTGGGCCTGGCCATCGCCCGGCGGGCGGCGGAGCGCCATGGCGGCAGCCTGGTGCTGGCCAATCATTCGGAAGGCGGCTTCATCGCCAGCCTGGAATTGCCATTGGTACCCGGCACTATCGTTTAACCCTGATCCCTTGTGGGAGCGGGCTTGCTCGCGAATGCGGTGCGTCAGCCGCATTCATCGTTATCTGACACACCGCATTCGCGAGCATGCCCGCTCCCACAGGGAATTGTGGGCTTAGCGACTACCTGGCCAGGCGCTGACAAACTCGGCCAGATCAACCTTCTCCGCCACCCGCGGTTCTTTCTGCGGCGTGCCAAGGTACAGAAACGCAATCACCTCTTCCCCTTCGGCCAGTCCCAACCCCTTGGCCACGTGCGGCGAATAGGCCAGATCACCCGTACGCCACACCGCTCCGATACCCTGCGCATAGGCGGCCAGCAAAATCCCGTGGGCCGCACAGCCGGCTGCCAACAGTTGCTCGGACTTCGGATACTTGACGTGCTCCTGCACCCGCGCGATCACGACCACCACCAGCGGTGCCCGCAGAGGGCCGTTTCGCGCCTTGTCGATCGCCGCTTCAGTGACTTCGCCGTCCTGCAACTTCGCCGCTTCGGCGAGCAACTCGCCCATTTGCTCGCGCGCTGCACCTTCTATCGTAAGGAAGCGCCAAGGCTGCAAGTGGCCGTGATCCGGTGCACGCATGGCAGCGGCAAACAGCACTTCGCGCTGCTCGGCGGTGGGGGCCGGATCGAGCAGTCGGGGAACGGAAACACGGTTGAGCAAAGCGTCGAGAGCCTGCATCGGCCACCTCCAGAAAAAATTGTGCAGCTATTCTAGCTGTAACTACCGTTGCAGTGCGGTTTACATGGCCTGCCTCGCGGGTAGAATGGCGCCCTTCCCTATTTCAGCCCGAGCGGACTTCATGGCGTTGCCGACCTTACGGATCATTGGTTTCATCATCGGCATCTTCTTGGTCACGCTGGCGATCGCCATGGTCGTGCCCATGGCCACGCTGGTCGTTTTCGACCGCACCAGCGACCTGCCTTCGTTCCTCTGGGCGAGCATGATTACTTTTGTCGCCGGGTTGGCGCTGGTCATTCCGGGGCGCCCCGACCATGTGCACCTGCGTCCGAGGGACATGTACCTGCTGACCGTCAGCAGTTGGCTGGTGGTGTGTATCTTTGCCGCGCTGCCGTTCCTGTTGACCCAGCACATCAGCTACACCGACTCTTTCTTTGAAAGCATGTCCGGCATCACCGCCACGGGGGCGACCGTGCTCACTGGCCTGGACAATATGTCCCCGGGCATTCTGATGTGGCGCTCATTGTTGCACTGGATCGGCGGCATCGGCTTTATCGGCATGGCGGTCGCGATCCTGCCACTGCTGCGCATCGGCGGCATGCGGCTGTTTCAGACCGAGTCGTCGGACCGCTCGGAAAAGGTCATGCCCCGCTCACACATGGTGGCGCGCCTGATCGTGGTGGCCTACGTCGGCATCACCATTCTCGGCAGCCTGGCGCTCTGGTGGGCCGGGATGAGCCCCTTCGATGCCATCAACCACGCGATGTCAGCCATTTCCACCGGCGGCTTTTCCACCTCCGACCAGTCCATGGCCAAGTGGACTCAACCCGCCGTGCACTGGGTGGCGATCGTCATCATGATTCTTGGCAGCCTGCCGTTCACCCTGTACGTGGCGACCATGCGTGGCAACCGGCGTGCTCTGATCAAGGACCAGCAGGTACAAGGCCTGCTCGGCATGCTGCTGGTCACCTGGCTGGTGCTCGGCACCTGGTACTGGTGGACCACCCAGCTGCACTGGCTGGAGGCTCTGCGGCACGTGGCGTTCAACGTGACTTCGGTGGTCACCACTACCGGCTTCGCCCTGGGGGACTACAGCCTGTGGGGTAACTTCTCGCTGATGTTGTTCTTTTATCTGGGTTTTGTCGGTGGTTGTTCCGGTTCGACGGCCGGTGGCATCAAGATCTTCCGCTTCCAGGTCGCTTATATCCTGCTCAAGGCCAACCTTAACCAGCTGATTCACCCCCGCGCGGTGATCAAGCAGAAGTACAACGGGCACCGCCTCGATGAAGAGATCGTGCGCTCGATCCTGACCTTTTCATTTTTCTTCGCCATCACCATCTGCGTGATCGCATTGTTGCTTTCGCTGCTTGGCGTCGACTGGATGACCGCACTCACGGGCGCGGCCAGTACCGTTTCCGGTGTCGGCCCCGGGCTGGGCGAGACGATAGGCCCGGCGGGCAATTTCGCCACTCTGCCGGATGCCGCCAAGTGGATTCTCTCGTTCGGCATGCTGCTCGGCCGACTGGAGATCATTACGGTGTTCGTGCTGTGTATTCCGGCGTTTTGGCGTCACTGACAACCGCTGGCGCCTGCATCAGCCGCATCCGGAACTCACCGGGTGTGGCGTCGAACCAGCGCCGGAATGCACGAAAGAAATTGCTCGGATCGGCAAACCCCAGCAAATAGGCGATCTCCAGCAGGGTCATACTCGGCTGTGCGAGGTATTGCTCGGCCAGTTCACGTCGGGTGTCGTCGAGCAGGATCTGAAAACTCGTGCCCTCTTCCTGCAAGCGGCGCTGCAAAGTACGCTGGGACAGGTGCAACGTCTGTGCCACGGTGTCGCGCTTGGGCTCGCCCTGGGGCAACAGTCGACACAGCACCTGTCGCGCCTTGTGGGTCACCCGGCTTTCGGAAAAGCGTGCCAGGTATTCACCGGCAAACCGGTCATGCAGCAACGCCATGGCCTCGTTTGCAGTCGGTAGCGGTGCTTCCATGTCCGCACGTTCGAAAATCAACGCATCGTAAGGCGCGTTGAACACCAGCGGCGCATGGAAGGCAAGTTTGTACGGTTCCGGATTGGCCGGTTCGCTGCCCTGAAACATGACTTTTCGCGGTTGCAGCGTACGCCCCGTCAACCAGCCGCACAGCGCCAAGGCACAGGCCAGCGACGCTTCGGCGCTTTGTCGGGTGGGCGGCAGGTGATCGCCGTGGACCGTCAGAATCAGCGCGTAACCCTCATCCACCAGGCGAAAACTCAAATCGGCGCTTTCAGCAATGATCCGCTGATAGCGCACCAGCCGCTCGAAACCTGCGGCCAGGGTCTGGCTGGACATCAATGCATAACCGGCCACATGGAAAGAGGCCGGGCGCACTACCTTGCCCATGTTCAGGCCAATGGCCGGGTTGCCGGACAACTCGACCGCACGTTGCCACAGCCGCGTCATGGAATCTTGCGTGAAGCGCGCATCCGGATCGTCCAGTGCCGCGTAGTCGAGCCCTAGCTGTCTAAACAGAACCCGGCAGTCCAGGCCCTCCATCTCCAGCGCTTTTACAATCCCCATCGCCCAGCTTGCAGAAGTCGTTCGTTCGCTCATGGCGGTTACTGTCTGGTTGTGCCGTCTGACGCGGCTGATTTGCGAAGGATACTAAAGTGGCGCCTATTGTCACTGGCTGGCACCAATGATCACTCTAGACTCAAATAAGCTACCCGCAGAACAACTTGCCGTCAGAACAATAACCACAGAGATCGCAGTCGTGGAAAACATCAAACGATTCAACAGCTTCGCTGAGTTCTACCCGTACTACCTCAGCGAACACAGCAACAGTACCTGCCGACGATTGCACTTTATCGGCACCACCCTGGTCATATTTATTCTGGCGCTGACCATCGGCCGTGGTGCATGGACGCTGTTGTGGATCTTGCCAGTGGCAGGCTACAGCTTTGCCTGGGTCGGACACTTCTTCTTCGAGAAAAACCGCCCGGCAACCTTTCAACATCCCCTCTACAGCCTGCTCGGTGATTTCGTCATGTACCGGGACATGATTCTGGGGCGTGTTCCGTTCTAGTCACCCTGCGTCACAAGAGAACTGCCGATGAATGCCACTGCCGGTTTCACCCACATGAAGGATGGCACGCAGGAAGACTGGGCGATCATCGCCGCAGACTTCAGTGCCTACGCCCGACAATTGCCGACGCGGATTGTCGCGCACCTGAAGCTGCTGGAGGGTGATTTTGGCGGTTTCCCGGTCGATCGCCTGACCCACTCCCTGCAAACAGCCACCCGTGCCTGGCGCGATGGCCGCGACGAGGAATATGTGGTCTGCGCCCTGCTCCACGACATTGGCGATACCTTGGGCTCCTATAACCATCCGGACATTGCGGCGGCGATCCTCAAGCCGTTCGTCAGTGCCGAGAACCTATGGATGGTGGAGAAACACGGGATTTTCCAGGGCTACTACTTCTTTCATCACCTGGGTATGGACCGGCATCTGCGTGAGCAATTCAAGGATCACCCGCAGTATCAGGCGACCGTCGAGTTTTGTGCGAAGTACGATGCGGCGGCGTTTGATCCGGCGTACGACACACTGGCGTTGAGTTTCTTCGAGCCGATGATGGAACGCGTGTTTGCGCAGCCGAAGAATTCGATCTACAAGGCGGCGATGGAAGAACACGCGCCGGCGTGATTCGTTCAAACGGTCCGACAGGTTTTGCGATGTCGACTGTGCTGCCGTCTTCGCGGGCAAGCCCGCTCCCACAGTGATTTGTGTCGTATGCAGATTTCGAGTTCAACACGCAACCCTGTGGGAGCGGGCTTGCTCGCGAAGAGGCCCGCCGAAACACAACACCCCTCAAACCGGTTCTGCAACGTTCTCTGTTTTCAACTGCACCTCCCGCGCCTGGGCATCCGCCAACCGATACAACTCGATCGAGCCATCCCAGTGCTCGATCAACGCCGTGCAGGACTCCACCCAATCCCCGCAGTTGAGGTAGTCCACCTCGCCGACCTTGCGGATCTCGGCATGGTGAATATGCCCGCACACTACCCCGTGCAGTTCGCGCTTGACGCATTCGTGGGCGATGGCTTCCTCGAAGTCGCTGATAAAGCTCACCGCCGTTTTCACCTTGTGCTTGAGGTACGCCGACAGCGACCAGTAGCCGTAGCCATACCGGGCGCGCCAATGGTTCAGCCAGCGATTGAGGGTCAGGGTGAATTCGTAGGCTGAGTCGCCGAGAAAGGCCAGCCAGCGATGGTAGCGGGTGATTACATCAAACTGGTCGCCGTGGATGACCAGGAGATGACGACCATCGGCGGTGACGTGCACGGCTTCGTCCACCAACTGGATATTGCCCAGAATCAGCTTCGAATAACGGCGCAGGAATTCGTCGTGGTTGCCGGTGACGTAGATCACTTCGGTGCCGCGCTTGCTCATGGTCAACAGGCGGCGGATCACGTTGGTGTGAGCCTGGGGCCAGTACATGCCGCCGCGCAGTTTCCAGCCGTCGATGATGTCGCCGACCAGATAGATCCTGTCGGCGTGATAACCCTTGAGAAACTGCGACAGGTGTTCCGCCTGACAATCCCGGGTGCCCAGGTGCACGTCGGAAATCCATAAAGTCCGCACTCGTTGCTTACGGGTGGGTTTGGCGAGCTCGGCGCTGGTCATGGGCAACCCTCTGGGCAAGTTTCGCCAATTTTGCTGCGACCCGGTTAATGCGCCATGACAGCGTCAAGTCAGTCTTGTGACAGCGATTTCGGCCGAGCCCGGTGTAGACTGGCAACCTGATCCGGGAGAGCTTCGATGAGACCGATCCTCACGCTACGCCAATACAGCCAGGACCTGATCGTCCACAGCCACGACCACGCGCAATTGGTGTTCGGGTTGTCGGGTGCGCTGGATTTCGAGGTCGACGGCCGGGGCAGTCAGGTGGTCCAGCAGAGTTTTTTGGTGGTGCCGTCCGGTGCTCACCATGCGTGCGGCAGCGCCAATGGCAGCCGTTGCCTGGTGCTGGATGTGCCCGATGATCAATGGGTTGCCGAGTCATTGGGCGATCACGCTGAATCGAGCCGCCGCTTGCTCGACACCGCCGGCCGGCTGGCCCTGGATGCCGGGCAAAATCAATTGGTCAATTGGCTGGCGAGCAGCCCGGTCGATGATCCGCTGATTGCGCAACAAGGTGCGGTGCTGCTGCTGGCCAGCCTCAACCATGCCAGGCCCGACGCCATCGGCGGTCGACGCTTGCCCTATGCGGCATTGAATGCGCACATCGACCAGTACGCGGCGTATCCATTGCAAGTGGCTGACTTGGCCCGTGTCGCAGGCCTCTCCAGCGCTCGTCTGCATGCACGATTCATGGCCGAATGCGGGCAGACTCCGATGGATTACATCCGCAGTCGGCGCCTGCACCGGGCCGTGGAAATGTTGCGTGACTCAGCGCTGCCCATCGGCGAGATCGCCGTTCGCGTCGGATACAGCTCGCAAAGTGCCTTTGCAGCGGCTGTGCTTCGCGAATTCGGGGCATCGCCGGGCAAACTGCGGCGCGAGGCTGGCGACAAAAAACGCTAGTTTGCCGACAGACTTGGTGATTGGTTACGCGCTTCAATGATGCATCTGTTCGTTTGTCATCAAGGAATGCAATGACTCCCCGTACCGCCCTCGGCGCCCTGCACATCGGCGCACTCATGTTCGGCCTGACCGGAGTGTTCGGCAAGCTCGCCGCCGCTTCGCCGGCGATCATCGTTTTCGGCCGTGCCGCCTTCGCGGTGCTGGCGCTGGCGTTTTTCGCCCGGTTCGCCAGCCAGACTCGCTGGCAGCCCCTTGCCGCGGTGGACAGGCGCCGCCTGTTGCTCAGCGGTTTGTTGCTGGCTGGGCACTGGGTGAGTTTCTTCATAGCCGTGAAGGTTGCGGGCGTGGCGATTGCGACCCTGGGCTTTGCCAGCTTCCCGGCGTTCACGGTGATCCTCGAAGGCTTGATCTTCCGCGAGCGGATTCGCGCCAACGAAATACTGCTGGTAGTACTGGTGAGCGTCGGGCTGGTGCTGGTCACACCTGACTTTGACCTGGCCAGCGGTGCCACCACCGGCCTGCTATGGGCGATAGCCTCCGGCCTGCTGTTCGCCTTGCTGTCGCTGACCAACCGCGCCAGCTCCGGGAGAATCCCGCCGGTGCAGGCAGCCCTGTGCCAGAACGTAGTAGTCGCCCTGTGCCTGCTGCCGGTCGCGGCCCCACAATTGAGCGAAGTGCGCGCCCTCGACTGGCTGTGGATCGGCCTGCTCGGCGTGTTCTGCACCGGGGTTGCCCATAGTTTATTCGTCGCCAGCCTCGCCGTGATCAAGGCTCGCACCGCCGCGGTGGTGTTTGCCCTGGAGCCGGTTTACGGCATCACCGTGGCTTGGCTGCTGTTCGATGAAAACCCGACCGTACGCATGTTGATCGGCGGTGCATTGATCATTGTGGCGATCGTGGTCTCCAGCAGGCTCGCCGGCAGCTCCAGCAAAAAGGCCGTTGCCGCGGAAGCGGCTTCTCACTGAGTACGGTCGTTGTGCCCCAGGTCGCGGTCCGGATCGATTTGATCGCGGACCCGCTGCTTGAGCACCTTGGCTTCAGGAAAACCGCCGTCGGCCTTGCGCTCCCAGATCTGCACACCGTCACAGAAAACATGAAAAACCCCGCCAGTGCCCGGCACGAGGGAGACTTTACCCAGATCGTCAGTGAAGGTACTGAGCAGTTCCTGGGCCAGCCAGGCCGCGCGCAATAACCATTGGCATTGCGAGCAATAGGTGATGACGATTTCCGGTTTGCTTGCAGTCATGATGAGGTCAGATTCCAGAATCCCAGGGCGCGACCATGATAGCCCGGCCAGCAGCGCTTGAGCGGTTCACCTGCGGGCATCGCCTGCTGCGCCCGGTTCAAGGTTCAGTGAGTCCAGGCTTAAAGGTTCAAGGCTCAGCGACAGGCCGGCAATGTCGACTCGGCCAACCTTGGGTGACTGCTGGGCAGATTCAGGGCTCTGACTGGTATGCATGGACAGGTCATCCAGGTTCAATTGATATTCTTCGTCCGGGCACGTATCGGGTATTGCCACCGGGGTCGCAGCGACCACCGTCGTAACCACCGGGCTGCAAAGGCCCTGCTTCGCAATGCTGCTGCGAATGTCCTGCAGGCTCTGCTCGTTGAACGCCGTTTCGGTAAAACCCTTGTCATTGTCTGCATGGTTTGAAGCATCCCCCCATGGCAATGGTGCCGCTGTTTCAGGGTGAGTTCGTGGGCGCTGACGACGAATCAACCAGGCCAGCATCAGCAACGCCACAATTGCCGGCATGCCGACCATCAGCCGCCAGTCCGTCGAGGGGGGTTGAGCGATGACAGGAGCGGCTCCCGCCGCCTCCCTGAGTTCCAGCCATTGGGTGTGCAGTTCGGCCAGCTGCTTTTTCTGCTCGACGATTTGCTCGTCCTGACCCTCAAGCCTGGCATTGAGCTTATCGATGGAGGCTTGCAGCTGCCGGTTGTGCAGATCAATTTCGGCCAGGTGTCCGGCAGAGGAGTCGGCCAGGGAGGCTTGCGTCGATGGAACGGGGCCCGCACTCGTGGTCGCAGTCTTTGTCGTCGCCGGCGGGACAACGGCAGGCTGCACGCTCGGGAAGGCGGACGACGGGGTAACCGGTTCATCATCGACCGGAACAATGTCCGCAGAGCCCGGCGGATCAATCAGGACCGTGTATTCACGCAGCAACCGCCCGTTGGGTTGGTTGAGCTGCACAAGGAAATTCAGGAAAGGTTCATTGACCGGTTTGCTCGATGTCACCTGGATCAGGCGGCGATTGCCCCTCAGGATCGGGGTGAACTTCAGGCTGCTGAGGAAGGCCGCCCGCTCGACGCCCGCGCGGCTGAACTCCTCTGCGGACGCGAGACTGACCGTCAGCTCACTCTGCTCAAGGCCGGCGGCATCCACCAGGGCAATATCGGCGCGAAATGGCTGGTTCAGCGCCGAATGCAGGGTGATCTCACCCAGGCCCAGCGCGGGCGCCAACGCCGAATAAGTGACAACGCCTCCAGCCAGAAAAAACCGCGCACAACTGCGCAATACCAACTGCCAACTCTTGAGCATGAGCATCCCTTGGAGAACCAGAACCAACCGGCACGTGTTTGTGCATCCGGTACGAACACGTTTTTGCCGAGTAGTTCTTATAGTCCGCCCAACAGACCTTCTCAAAAGCCTGGCGGTCGGTTATGCCTCAAGGTTTTTCAAGGTTGCCCAGGATGTGCCCGTGAACTCGCATGCAGACCGCCAGATCCGCCTCGTCGACGCCGGCGAACAGTTCGAGGCGCAACTGCGTGGCAATGGTTTCAATTTGTTCGATCAGAGGGCGCGCCGGAGCACAGAGGACGATTTTCTTCGCCCGGCGATCTTCCAGCACCGATTGGCGTTGCACCAGGCCCTGGCCTTCCAGGCTATCGAGCAAACGAGCCAGGGTCGGCCCTTCGACGCCCACGCTTTGTGCCAGCTCGCGTTGGGTCGGTGCTTCGTCGAAGCGCGCCAGGTGCAACAGCACCAGCCAGCGCGCCTGGGACAGCCCGAGGCCGGCCAGACGACGGTCCAGTTCGGCACGCCAGCCGCGCGACATCTGGGCCAGTTGCATGCCAAAGCGGTGTTGATCGGTTAACGGCATAAAACACTCATGGTTAGACTGAAAATAGAGAAATACTAATTATTAGTCAGCTAAGCATGAGCCTTGGCTGTAGGCAAGGCTTGATCTGTACTGAATCGTTACATCATCAGCACAGTTTTCTCAAATCTCGAACTCCGACTGCAAGGCAGCCCGCACGCAATACAAAACCCCTTCCGGCACCCGGCCCGCGAACTGCGCGGCGATCTCGGAAACCGGAGGCAATTCGCCTTCGCCGTCGAGGAAGGCGTCCTGGACTTCGCCCAGCAAGTCTTCGGGCAGGTCCAGGGCCTGTTCGAGCGACAATTGCTGCTTGCCGATCGCCTCCGCAAGCATGGTGTAGACGTTCTTTTCCGAGCATTGCAACTGCCCGGCGATCTGCAGCGGAGTCATGCCGGCCCGCGCCAGGGTGATCATCTCGTGGCGCACATCGGCCACCACTTTCGGCGCTTCGACCTGACCACCGAGGACTTCGAGGAAGGCCTGGCCATAACGTTCCAGCTTGCGTGCGCCGACGCCACTGACCCGGGCCATTTCCGCCTGCGAGGTCGGCTGGCTGCGCAACATTTCAAGCAGGGTCGAGTCGGGAAAAATGACGTACGGCGGCACGCCATGTTCCTCGGCGAGCTTGCGCCGCAGGGCGCGCAAGGCTTCCCACTGTTCGCGCTCTTCGCCACGGACCAGTTGGCTGGCCTGGCTCTTGCTGCTTTTCACCGAGGTCTGCGCCTTGAGGTCGCGTCGCAGTTCCAGGGTAACTTCGCCTTTGAGCAGCGGCCGGCAGCTGTCGCTCAAGCGCAAGCCGCCGTAGCCTTCCAGATCGATGTCGGCCAGGCCACGCGCCACCAACTGACGGAACAATGAGCGCCATTCGCCCTCGGCCATGGCCTTGCCAACACCAAAGACCGACAGGTGCTGATGGCCGATGCCGCGCACCTTCTCGTTGTCCTTGCCCAGCAATACATCCACCAGATGGCCGACGCCATAGCGCTGGCCGGTGCGGTAGATCGCCGAAAGCGCCTGGCGCGCAGGCTCGGTGGCGTCCCAGGTCTGCACGCCATCGACGCAGTTGTCGCAGTGGCCACATGGCTCGGGCATGTCTTCGTCGAAATAGGCCAGCAGGGTCTGACGGCGGCAGCGTGTCTCTTCGCACAGCGAGAGCATGGCATCGAGCTTGTGCTGCTCCAGACGTTTGTGGCGCTCATCGCCTTCGGAGTTCTGCAACATTTGCTTGAGCATCACCACGTCCTGAAGGCCATAGGCCATCCAGGCATCCGCCGGCAGGCCGTCACGGCCACCACGCCCGGTTTCCTGGTAATAGGCTTCCAGGGATTTGGGCAGGTCGAGGTGGGCGACGAAGCGTACGTTGGGCTTGTCGATGCCCATGCCGAACGCCACGGTGGCGACCATGATCAGGCCTTCCTCGTTGAGGAAGCGCTTCTGGTGGTAGGCACGCAGATCATTAGGCAGCCCGGCGTGGTACGGCAGCGCCGGGAAACCCTGCTCGCTGAGGAATGCTGCGACCTCCTCGACTTTTTTGCGCGACAGGCAATAAACAATGCCGGCATCGCTGCGCCGTTCGGCGAGGAAAGCCAGCAACTGCTTGCGTGGCTGTTCCTTGGGCACGATGCGATAAAAGATGTTCGGCCGGTCAAAGCTCGACAGGAAACGCTCGGCATCCTGCAGGTGCAGACGGGTGACGATTTCCTCGCGGGTGCGCTTGTCGGCGGTGGCGGTCAGGGCGATGCGCGGCACGTCGGGGAACATTTCCGCCAACTGGCCCAACTGCAGGTATTCCGGGCGGAAATCATGCCCCCATTGCGACACGCAGTGCGCTTCGTCGATGGCGAACAAGGCAATATTCAGCCCCTGCAGGAAGGCCAGCATACGCGGCTGAACCAGGCGCTCGGGGGCGAGGTAAAGCATTTTGACTTCGCCGCGCTTGATGCGGGCCGCAAGGTCACGCTGCTGCTCGGCGCTGAGGGTGGAGTTCAACGCAGCGGCAGCCACCCCCAGCTCTTCGAGGGTGGCGACCTGGTCGTCCATCAACGCGATCAACGGCGACACCACCACCGCCAGGCCATCGCGCAGCAGCGCCGGGACCTGGAAGCACAGGGACTTGCCGCCGCCGGTAGGCATCAGCACCAGGGCATCGCCGCCACTGGCCACGCGCTCAATGATTGCACCCTGACGGCCACGGAAACTGTCGTAGCCGAAGATGTCCTTGAGGACGCGTTGAGCCTGTTCGAGCATAAAAACTCCAAAAATCACCGAAACATCCCTGCAAGGCTGGTTCAGAACCCGCAACACTGCACCGACAAATCGTAAGTGCACATTGCATGACGCTTCACATTTCAGCCGTGAAGCCAGCAGGGCATCACAAAACGCGCGAGTATACCCGAGGCCTCCCTTGCGCAGGGCACCGCTGATAAGACACAGCCCATGGAACACCAAAACTGTGGGAACGAGCCTGCTCGCGATGGACGGCAACGATGACGCGGGCTGTCTGAAGGCCTGCGGCGCCTGGACGTTTTTCGCGAGCAGGCTCGCTGCTACAGGGAATACGCTGCAAATATGCCGCGCGGCTGGCCTGAGCGCTCAAGAAGGCCTAGAATTCCCGCATCGAACATTCCCCAAGGTAGTCCTTTAATGTCCTTCGCTGAGCAACTAACCCGCCTGCAAGTCTTCCTCGACGCCGACGAACTGCATGACGAGGCGCTGGACTACGTGGCCGCCCACGGTTACCTCACCGCCCTGTCGATCTGTTCCGAAGTCGTTCCGGACCGTGAATGGATCGATGCGCTCTTCGCCGAAGAGCCGCACTACAGCAGCGAAGCCCAGCGCGAAGAAATCGAAGCCACGCTGATCGGCCTCAAGGCTCACATCGCCCGCCAACTGGCCTCCGATGAAGAGTTCGAGCTGCCGTGCGACCTGGACCTGGGCGAAGACCCGGATGATTCGGAATTGCGCGGCTGGTGCATCGGTTTCATGGAAGGCGTGTTCCTGCGCGAAGAAGCCTGGTTCGAAACCGCCGAAGACGAAGTCAGCGAAATGCTGCTGCCGATCATGGTCGGCTCGGGTCTGTTCGACGAGCAGCCAGAGTTCTCCGACATCGCCGCAGACGCCAATCTGATGGACGACATGATCGTGCAGATCCCGGAAGCCCTGACCGCGCTGTACCTGCTGTGCAATGCGCCAGACGAAAAACCGGCGATCCTCAAGCCACGTCACCACTAAGGTTCTGCCTATGGACAACCCCATAGGCAACCGCTCCCTGATGTTGCGCTACGTGCTGCTGGCCATCGGCTGGCTGAGCGTGGCATTGGGGGTGATCGGAATTTTCCTGCCGGTGCTGCCCACCACCCCCTTCCTGCTGCTGGCGGCCGCTTGTTTCGCCCGCAGTTCGCCACGTTTCTATCAATGGCTGGTGGGTCATCCACGACTTGGCCCGTGGATACGCGACTATCTCGATGGCCATGGCATTCCGCTCAAAGGCAAGGTCTACGCCATTGGCCTGATGTGGCTGAGCATTCTGTTTTCCTGCTATCTGGTGCCGTTGCCATGGGCACGGGGCTTCATGCTGACCAGTGCGGTGCTGGTAACCCTCTACATCCTGCGGCAGAAAACCCTGCGTTAGGAGCTTCCGCTGGAGGCGATCTTTTGCCTTGTTGCCGACGATCTGCCCTGCCCCGCTTCAAACACCACCTAGACTTCACCAATCCGCACTCGAGCAGCCAGGCATGTTCCGCAGTCCGCGTAGTCCAGGAAGGTCAACGCCCCGACTTCGGCTCGGCGGATGGCTGTTGCTGGCGGGATTGCTGTTGTTCGGGCTTGGCACTGTCCGGGCCGACTGGGACTTTGCGCAGATTCTGCTATCGGCCGAAAAACGCTACGGCTCCCTGGGTCCGGCGCGCGCGCGGATCGAAGCCTGGAGTCATATGCTCAATGAAGAGCGCAGCGCGGATGAGCGCGAACAACTCAATGCGGTCAATCGCTTCTTCAATCAGCAACTGAATTTTCAGGACGATACTCGCATCTGGCGCCAGACCGACTACTGGGCCACCCCCGTGGAAGCCCTGGTCCGGGGTGCCGCCGACTGCGAGGATTATGCGCTGGCGAAATACTTCAGCCTGCGCCAGCTCGGTATCCCCAGTGAAAAACTGCGTATCACCTACGTCAAGGCGCTGGCTCAGAACCAGGCGCACATGGTGCTGACCTTCTACAGCAGCCCCACGGCCGACCCTCTGGTTCTGGATAACCTGATCGGCGACATCCGCCCCGCCTCCCAACGTAAAGACCTGCTGCCGGTATATGCCTTCAACGCCGAAGGCTTGTACCTGCCAGGCAAGAACGGCGGTCAACGCAGCAGCGACTCGAAAAAACTGTCGCGCTGGCAGGACGTGCTGAAAAAAATGCAAGCCGAAGGGTTCGATGTAGGCGACGGTTAGTCGCACCTGCAAGGAGCGTTTCATGACTTTGCGCAATCAACTGTTTCTGGCCATCTGCCTGTTTTTGCTGGTGGCCTTCAGCGGCAGCTTTTTTGTCAGCCTGGAAAGCTCTCGCGAGCAGACGCTCAGCCAATTGCGTGCCCACGCCCAGGATGCCGCTACCGCGCTGGGCCTGTCATTGTCCGCGCAGCCCGATGATCCGGCCAAAATGGAAACGATGGTCAGCGCGGTCTTCGACAGTGGCTACTTCAGCAGCATCCGCATCATCGACATCGCGAATGAGCAAACGCTGCTGGAGCGCAGTGCACCGGCGAAATCGGCCCATGTGCCGCGCTGGTTTATCCGCCTGGTCAAGCTGCGCCCCGAAGGTGGTGATGCCCTGATCATGCGCGGCTGGCAACAGGCTGCACGCATCGAGGTGGTGAGCAATCCGCAATTTGCCCTGGACAAACTCTGGGACAGCACCGTCGGCAGCCTGATCTGGTTGCTGTTGTGCGGTCTGCTCAGCGCGGTAATTGGCGGCTGGATGTTGCGCCGACAATTTCGCCCGCTCGACAAAATGGTCCGTCAGGCCGAAGCCATCAGCAAGCGCGAGTTCCTCAGCCAGTCCAAGCTGCCGCGCACTCCGGAGTTGAAACGGGTGGTGCTGGCCATGAATCAGATGGTGGAAAAGCTCAAGGGGCTGTTTGCCGAAGAGGCCGTTCGCAGTGAACAACTGCGCGCCGAATCCTACCTGGACAGCCTGACCCAACTGGCTAACCGGCGCTTGCTGGATGAGCAACTTGCCGACCAATTGCAGGTATGCGAACAGAGCCGCGACGGTCATTTGCTGATGCTGCGGATCAACGATCTGGCCGGCCTGAACCAGCGTCTGGGTGGCCAAGGCACCGACGAGTTGATCGGCGCAGTCGCAGAGTTGCTCAAGCGTCTGACCCAGTTGCCTGAGCGCCGTACCTGGCTGGCGGCGCGAAACCGGGGGGGTGAGTTCAGCCTGCTGGCGCCGGGCCTGGACATCCCGGGCGCCGCTCGCCTGGTGGCCGAGATCAGCGTCACCCTGGAAAACATGCGCCTGACCGGTGCCAGCGACTGCATGCCGGTCGCCCATCTGGGCATCGTTGCCTACCATCCAGGTGAAGCTGCCGGCGATGTATTGCTGCGCCTCGACCAGTCGCAGACCGAGGCCGCGCAGCACCCCGAGCGGCCCTGGGTTCAACTGCGCCACAGCGACAGTATGGTCAACCATTCACAGCACGAATGGCGGACCTGGATCGATGACGCGCTGACCCAAGGCAAACTGCAGCTGTATTTCCAACCGGTGGTGCAATGCTCGGATACCCGCCGGGTACTGCATTACAAAGTACTCGCGCGCCTGCTCGATCCCGAGGGCGAGGCAATTGCAGCCGGACATTTCCTGCCCTGGATCGAGCGCCTCGGCTGGTCAGCGCGTTTCGATCTGGCGATGCTCGAGGCGACACTCGATTACCTGGTGATCAACCGCTGGCCGCTGGCTTTGAGCCTGTCCGGCAGCACGCTGCGCGATCAGGCGCAAGTACGGCAAATCGTCGACCTGCTGCAATCGCTTCCGGAACTGGCGCCGTTGCTGACGCTGGAAATCGACGAGCGCCAACTGCCGTCCCCACAAGAGCTGCAACGTCTGACCCATAGCGTGCTCGACACGGGTTACAGCATTGGTCTGCAACACTTCGGTGGGCGTTTCAGCCAGATCGGCAACATCACCCAACTGGGACTGGCTTACCTGAAAATCGATGGTGCCTACGTTCGCAGCATTGACCAGCAACCGGACAAGCGATTGTTTATCGATGCCATCTTTCGCGCGACCCACAGTATCGATCTACCGCTGATTGCGGAGATGGTCGAGACCCAGGGCGAATTGGAGGTCATTCGGGAACTGGGCATATTCGGCGCGATGGGACGCCTGATCGGAGCGCCGGAGCCGATGTGATTCTTGCAGGTTAATCGCGTCAGCGCTCATCGAAGGCAAGCCACACTCCTGCGGATCTACGCCATCTTGTGTGCGTGGCTGGCCCGCGAAAGCGATTTGATATTCAACGGCGATAGTGACTGCCCCCAGCTTTCGCGAGCAAGCCGGCACACTGATGAACTGCGTACACCAGCAGGAGATGGGTTGGCTGTCAGGCCGCCTTCGCTAGCAAGCCAGCTCCCACCATTGGATCCTGGTGTATCCGAGAGAGATTGGTCGGCTCGTAGGCCGCCTTCGCTGGCAGGCCAGCTCCCACAGGGATTGGGGGCAACCTGGAGCTCAGGTCGGCTGTCAGGCCGCCATCACTGTCAGGCCAGTTCTCACAGAAGAGCAAAAGCAAAGTTGCGCACACCCGCCGCCGCTCTTCACCACTCAACAGGCCGAGCGTTAGCTCGCCTGCAGATTTTGATCTTGATCCACCCGCCCCTTCGGGAGGCTGAGTGGAGGTGTTCATCCGGGGGGTAGGCGCGCAGCGCCGTTCGACGAAGTCGAACACATCGAGAGGAGGTCGAAGCGAAGCCGACCGGAGGCGATGCCCCCGAATGGACACCGGAGCGAAGGAACGCCGAGCCTAAGCGAGGGGCCGGACGCTGGGGCAAGCATTTTTGGTTACTTTTAAGGCGTTTGTTAAAAGTGACTCGCCGTAAGGGCGAAACCATAAGCCGCCGTTACCGCAGCAACGGATATGTACTCAGTCAGTTGAGGGATTGCCCTCAACCATAGAATCTCCCACAGTTGAACCGGGCACAACTGGAAGGGATTGGTTGGCTGAGTCCCACAGTTGAGATCGCAACCTGCCGCAACGTTGCAACAGGCTGCGATTCTTTGCGCTTAGCCCCCTTGATTCACACCGTATCCACCTTCAACGAATGATCATTGAGCATGCCGTTGATGATGGTCGCGGTATCCGCCCCGGCCACCACTCCACCTGCCCCCGGCGTCACACCGTAGTAGCTGGCCAGGTTGACGCCGGTCAGGTCGATGGTCTGGTTCGACGCGGCGCCGGCCATGGCGCTGACATCGATACTGGTGGTCACGGCTGCGCCGCTGCCAGTGACCGTGAAGTGCAGATAGTCATCCAGCGAGGCCGATGTGCCGTTCTCCCCTTGCAGCAGTTGCGACAGGTCGAGCTTATCGGTGCCAGGGGTGAAGTCGGAGATGACGTCATGGCCGCTGTTGCCCTTGAGCCACTGGAAGGTATCTGCCCCGGCCCCACCGGACAGGCTATTGTTGCCCAGACCACCAATCAGCAGGTCATCGCCACCGCCGCCACTGAGCACATCGTTGCCCAGGCCTCCGGTAATCACGTTGTTACTGTTATTGCCGGTCAGGGTGTCATTGAAGTTGGAACCGGCAAGGTTTTCGATACCCGTCAGGATGTCTGTACCCGCGCCGAGCGTATTTTGCGCAACAAGCGTACCGAGGTTCACCGTCACGGCGGCGGTGGCATGGGCATAGCTGGCAGTGTCGCTGCCGGTTCCGCCGTCGAGTATGTCGTTGCCCGGGCCGCTGTAGAGCAAGTCGTTGCCGGCATCGCCGTGCATTTCATTGTTGCCCGAGCCGCCGGTCAGCACATCGTTGCCGTCCCCGGCATTGATGATATTGGTGCCAGTGCCCGCCACCAGCACGTCATCTCCACCGGTGCCAGTGAGCGTCTGGCCTTCCTGATAGCTGATGGTCACAGCCGCACTGTCACTGCCGCCGTGGCTGTCGTTGGCGGTGTAAGTGCCGTGATAATCCGGCGTGGTCTGGGCTCCGGCGTAGTTGACTGTCATGGTCAATACATAGTCTTCGGCATCGTTGACACCACTACCACTCGAGCCATTGGGCGTATTGATGAGATGGATCTGGTAGATCCCATCCGCAGCCGCGGTAATGGTCTGGCCGTCGGCGATGCCAATGTAGCTCCCGCCGTCGATCGAATACTCCATGCCGATCTGCCCGGTCGCCTGGTCGTGATTCAGGTTGAGAGTTTCGCCCTTCTTCAGGTGGACGGTGATGCGGTCTTCATCGTTGGCATTAGAGCCGGAGATCTGGCCAAGGTAACCGGTGACCAACAATACCGCCGTCATGGTCGAGCCATTGACCTTGAAAGAATTGCGCACATTGGCGAGGTTCTGGTTGAGCGGGTTATTGGCGTTGCTGCCAGTGAAAGAGACAGCACCGGAGCCCGTGAAGTCCGCGCCTTTGGCTTTCCATCCGGTGTCGAAGCTGGTTGGCGATGCATTGAGCGGGTCGCCATTGGCGTCGGTGTCGTTGGCCAGCAGCAGTTCACCCGGCACCACGATGTTGCCCGACAGCACGTTGGTGATGATGTTATCGTCCATCGCCACAGGTGGTGCGTTAGGAATCACTTTGATGGTCAGGTTCGAGCTGGCGAGATCGCCGTCATTGTCGCTGACGGTGTAGCCGATGTTCTCGGTGAGCACTACCGATGTGGTTTTCTGCGAGATGTAAGTGTAGTCGCCGGTGTCGAGGTTGATCAGCAAGGTGCCGCTGTTGTTGGTAGCAACACTCAGACTGTTGCTTGCGGTAATGAAGGTGCCGTTGTTGGCGCCGCCGCTGAAACTCAGGGAGCCCTGATTGCTGTTGCCGTGCGGGTCATAGGTGTACGTGGTGCCGTCCACCGTGATGGTCTTGATGAAACCACCGTCGGCACCGAATGTACCGCCCTGGCCCAGCAGCGAACCGGTGACCGGCGCGCCGACCACGGTACCGGACAGTACCGAGTTGAGCTGATTGAGGTCGGTGACCACCACGCCATTGGTATTGGTGTGGCTGATGCCGTCATAGGACAGCGGATCAAGGTTGGCGTTGCTCACGCCGCTGCCCAGGCCGATCGCGTAGTTCTTGATGTTGTTGGCATCGAGGAAGGTTTTGAGCGAGGCCTCGTCAGTGGTGCCAATCTCCTGTCCGCTGGTGGGTTTGCCGTCGGAGAAGAAGTAGCCGACGTTCTGCGCTCCGGTGAGTTTGCCCGAGGTGTTGAACGCCGTTTTCATCATCGCCACGGCCGCGTCGTAGTTGGTACCGCCGTCCGCTATGAGGCCGGCGAGCAGCGATTTGGCGGTTGCCACATCGGTCCACACCGAAGTCCTGTCAGTGGCGCTGCTGCTGAAGGTGACGAGCTGCACTTTCACATCGCCGAGGTCGTCGTACTTGTCGAGCAAGGCGCTGATCGCCTGCTTGGCCAGGGCCAGCCGCGACAGGCCCGGTACGCCGGAAGGGTCGACCATACTGCCGGAGACATCGAGCACGATCAGCAGATTGGAGTCGATCTCCACCGCCGTCACCGAACGATCCGAAGCCACTGCCTTGGGCACGTCGTCGACGATGTTGACCACTATGGTGCTGGTGGTGCTGTTGCCTGCCGCATCGGTGGCTTTGTAGGTGAAACTTTCGCTGAGGGTATTTGGGCCGTCGTTGGCGTTTGGCGAAGTGCTCGCTGGTTTGGTCAGGGTGTAGGTGTAGCTGCCGTCGGCGTTGAGCAGGATTTGCCCGTAACTGCCGGTTGCGCTGCCGACCAGGGTATAGGTGATCGCCCCGCTGGCACCGGTGACCGAGCCAACCAACGTGCCGGACGCGGTTTCCCCAGTGTTGCCCGGATCGCTGCCGATGACTGTGCCGGCCGCCAGGTCCAGGCCGCCCTTGCTCAGGTCCAGGGCTTTTTCGTAAACGGTCACGTCAGTGTCCACAACGGCTTTGATATTGCTGTTGGCCACATCGATGGTGATGGTGGTGGTGCTTTCGTCGCCGTCACCGTCACGAATGGTGTACGTGAAGGTATCCGTAGCCCCCGCAGCCCCGACCGAGTTCGGGTTGCTGTGATAGACCGCGTTACCCGCCGCATCCAGCGTCAAGTAACCGTAAGTACCGTTGATGTTGCTGTTGAGTCCGCCTATGGCTGATGTCGAGGTGTTGGCGCCGGCACGCACGCCGACCACCGCTCCACTGGCAGCAGCGCCGTCTGCACCGGTGGCGTCGTTGAGCAACACGTTGCTGCTGACGATATTACCTTCGATTACTGAGCTCGTGTCGGCTTTGGCCAGCGGCAAGTCGTCGACGATGTTGACGTTGATCTGCCCGGTCGCACTGTCGCCATCGGTGTCGGTGGCGACGACGCTGAAGTTCTCGACGACGCTGTTGGCGCCGTTGGCGTTCGGGTGGGTTTCGTTATCGACCAGGGTGTAGCTGTAGCTGATCACGCCCGTGGCCGGGTTGTAACCGGTGATGGTCAGGG